>NZ_ABIC01000009.1 GCF_000172075.1 Shewanella benthica KT99 | reverse complement strand
TCTTCGATAACAGAAATGGTGAAGATAAAAAAGCCAGACTCGATTTTAATGAAGATAATGCTAAAACGGAATTAAAGCGCTTCGGTTATGACCTGTTCCGGGGTGAGCCGACAACCTTTGCCCCTGTTTCTGATATCCCAATCCCAAGTGAATATATGGTTGGGCCTGGAGATAACATCAAGGTTCAGCTCTACGGCAAAGAAAATAAACAATATGATCTGGTTATCAATCGTGAAGGCGTAATTCAATTTCCTCAGCTAGGGCCGATTAATGTCGCCGGCTTAAATTTTGCGGAACTGAAAAAGCAGTTAACCACACGTATCAAGCATCAAATGATCGGTATTGAATCTAATATCACCATGGGTGAGCTACGTTCAATTCGAATATTTGTTGCAGGTGATGCTTACAAGCCGGGTTCATATACAGTATCGAGTCTATCGACGATTACCCAAGCCTTGTACGTATCCGGCGGTGTAAACGAGATAGGTTCACTGCGTAACATTCAGTTAAAACGTAATGGCAAGCTAATAGGCACCATGGACCTTTATGACTTGCTCATGAGAGGTGATGCATCAGGAGATAAGCGTCTTCGTTCTGGCGATGTGGTGTTTATCCCCTCTGTGGGTGGGTTAGTGAGTGTCACCGGTGAAGTGCGTCGACCCGCTATCTATGAGTTAAAGAAGCATGAAACCATAGGCGATATTATCGCTATGGCTGCTGGGCTTAAACCTGGAGCCTATCCAAGAAGTAGCAGTGTCGAGCGATTCAATAGCAAAGGCTTAAGAACAGTCACCAACCTAGATTTAACCACAGACAGCGGCAAAGCCACCAAAGCTCGCTCTGGTGATGTGATCAGAATAAAGAGTGCATCGAACCGCTATGAAAATGCCATCACCGTTATCGGCGCGGTAGTTCGTCCCGGTAAGTATCAATGGTACCAAGGGCAAAAAATCAGTGATCTGCTTCCATCAATATGGGGCGACTTACAAGCCTCGGCAGATCTTGATTACGCTATTATCGTGCGTGAAATAAATGACTATGGTGATATTGAAATCCATCAGTTTGCGCCAGGGTTGGCGATTAGTGATAAAGCCGCTGCCGACGACCTGTTATTAAAATCTCGAGATAAGCTGATTTTCTTTAACTTTAACGACGAAGCGCAAAATCGCTATGAACTCAATAAACTCGTCAAAGAGAGAGTTGCCAAGCTGACTGAACTGGCTGGTGATTCATTGCTTGGCAATGACGTATTCAAAGCAGGTTTCTCACAGTTGCAAAAACAAGGCCTAGTCCAACGCAGTGAATTAGGTGGGGTGATAATTGCTCAAGAAGCACCAGCAGACGACGAAGCTACTGCAATCATTGGTGAAGTCAATAAGATGTTATTTAATCTGTTTGACGATAAAGACCTGATTAAGCTCAGTAGCGTAATGAATAGAGGAGAGCTTCTCTATCCGGTAGTCATGAAGCTCAGTAGTCAGGGCCGTGCGGGTAAGGGCGTCATGGTCGTTGCCATCAATGGTAAAGTGCGCCATCCGGGGATATATCCTTTAGCCGTTAATGCCAGAGTCAATGATTTAATCAAGGCTGGCGGCGGCCTTAAAGAAGGTGCCTATACTGCCAGAGCAGAACTGACCAGCACGGTGACAGACGATAGCGGCTCGAGTATTCATCATGCCAATATCGATCTTAAGAGTGCCATTCAGGGAGATGCGGCGGCTAACATCTTGCTCAAAGGCCGTGACATATTGACTGTGATGACCACACCTGAGTGGCAAGAGAACAAAACGGTAGAGATCCGTGGTGAAGTTAAATTTCCAGGCGTTTATAACATACGTCGCGGTGAATCACTTAAAGATGTACTAAAGCGCGCCGGTGGCTTTACCGAATATGCCTATCTGCCATCTTCTGTTTTTGTACGTGAGTCAGTTCGTCTGCAAGAGCAGTTAGAGATCAAAAAGCTCGCCGATCAACTGCGCCGTGATATCGCTACTCGTGGCGTATCTAAAGACGGCAACGTGGTCAACTACGCCGATGCACAGTTGATGTTAGCTGATTTAGAGAATATTAAAGCCGTCGGACGCCTAGTCGTAGACCTATCTGCCATTTCAATCGGCATCGAACAAGCAGATTTGCAGCTTGAAGATTCAGATGTGTTATACATACCATCCACTAAGCAGACCATTGCGGTAATGGGCGAAGTACAACATGCCGCGACTCACAGATACAAGCAGGGCTTAACACTAGACCAGTATCTTGCAATGTCTGGCGGAGTAAGAGAGCGCGCCGATGATGACAGAACCTACGTCATCAAGGCCAACGGTTCGGTGATGATGCCAAGTAATTCAATGTGGTTCAGCAATGAAGATAATCTTCAGCCTGGTGATACCATCATAGTACCGCTAGATACCGAGTACAGAGATAATCTATCGCTCTGGACGCAAGTGACCCAAATACTGGCGAATACCGCAGTGACATTCGCCACAGTCGCTAATCTTTAAAACAGAAGGCTAGGACGTTCGCAAGCTCACGGCTAGAGCGGACTTCGTCCTGCTATAAAGGCTAAGAAGTGCGATGACTTTGTCATCTGCTAGGACGTTCGCAGGCTCACGGCTAGAGCGCTACGCTTCTAGAGCGGACTTCGTCCTGCTATAAAGGCTAAGAAGTGCGATGACTTTGTCATCTGCTAGGACGTTCGCAGGCTCACGGCTAGAGCGCTACGCTTCTAGAGCGGACTTCGTCCTGCTATAAGTGCTGAGAACTAGAGCGTTCGTTTTGCTCATCTTTTGCTTGTATAGAATCTAGCAGCGCAGCGCTCTCGCCAGCCGCAGGCTGCACTAGCAGGCCGAAGGCCGCTCTGCCTCAAGGCTGAGGCGTTCGCTTTGCTCATCTTTTGCTTGTATAGAATCTAGCAGCGCAGCGCTCTCGTCAGCCGCAGGCCGCTCTGCCTCAAGGCTGAGGCATTCGCTTTGCTCATCTCTTGATTGTATAGAATCTAGCAGCGCAGCGCTCTCGTCAGCCGCAGGCTGTACTAGCAGGCCGAAGGCCGCTCTGCCTCAAAGCTAAGCATAAAAAACCCCCCTTACCGTGGTTTTGGAATAGGTAGCATATGCGATTAACTGAACAGCAAATTACCATAATAAAAAGTGAAATTGAGAAAAAAGATCCAGATGCAAAAGTTTATTTGTTTGGTTCACGCGTCGATGATAATGCATTAGGAGGAGATATCGATTTGCTTGTTCTTTCTAAAGTGATTGATTTCTCACAAAAAATAAAAATACAAGCGCAGCTTTTTATTAAACTTAATGAACAACAGGTCGACTTGTTAGTAGCTAAAGATACTGAAAAACCATTTGTACAGCTCGCACTCTTAGACGGGATTTTATTATGACAAATCAACAAAATAAGAGGGCGTTACAGCAAGCCTTGTTAAAAGAAAATAGTAATCATCTGCTATTGGCCAGTAAACAACTAGAAGCTTCATTTACACGTTGTAATTTAATCGCGCTAAAACCTGAAAACCTAGGCTTTGAAGAATTAGAACGTTTTGAAGCATTAACAAGCCGTTTTGCAAGGCTTGCGGATCTAATTCTGCAAAAAGCGATTAGACTAATAGAATCACTTGAACTCGAAGGATCAGGTACTATTTTAGATCGCATCAATAAAGCGGAAAAAAGAGGGATAATTGCTAATAGTGAGCAGTTTATCGAAATTAGGCAGCTTAGAAATAGCATTGCCCACGAATATGACGCAGATGCATTAATAAAAATATTTGAAGATTGCTTGGGCTTTACTCCGGTATTATTAAGTACTGTTGGAAATATCACGGAATATATTGACAACAAAGCACTATTATCATCAGTAAAACCAAACTAGAACCATAGAGCGAAACCGTTTACAAGGGCTGAGAACTAGGGCGTTCGCAGGCTCACGGCTAGAACGCTACGCTGCTAGAGCGGACTACGTCCTGCTATAAACGCTAAGAAGTACGATGACTTTGTCATCTTCTAGGGCAGTCGCAAGCTCCTTGCTAGGACGTTCGCAAGCTCACGGCTAGAGCGGACTTCGTCCTGCTATAAACGCAAAGGATACACACATGATCTCGCTTTTATCTTTTGATTGTATAGAATCTAGAAGTCGCGAAGCGACGCTCTCGCCAGCCGCAGGCTGTACTAGCAGGCCGAAGGCCGCTCTCGCGACAGCTCGTATAGAATCTATCAGGCACGCAGTGCCGCTCTAGCCGTGACGAAGTCACGACCTAGAAGCGCAGCGCTCTGACGACTGAAAGGAGTCCCCTCAAATGAGATTCGAACAACTGGACGTTTGGAAAAGAGCCTCAAGATTGTCCTGTGCAAACAGCCTTGAGCGATAAAAAGAGTTAAGGCTACAGAGAAAGTACAAAACTGGGGCTTCAAAGATCAAATAACCCGCTCAGGCCTTTCGGTACCTTCAAACATAGCTGAGGGCGAGGAGCGAGAAACGGCTAAAGAAAAAATACGTTTCCTGTATTACGCCAAAGGCTCATTAGGCGAATTGGTCACCCAGTTATACATCGGAATTGAAATCGGCTATCTAGAAAAGCATTCCTCAATGGAAATGGTAAAAGAAGCCAAAGAGCTCGCAAAGATCTTAGGTGCAATGATCAAGAACAAAGAGTCACAGATATAAAGGCTAAGAAGTACGCCCTTTGGGCTGCTAGAACGTTCGCAAGCTCACGGCTAGAACGCTTCGCTGCTAGAGCGGACTTTGTCCTGCTATAAACGCAAAAGATTAGGCTGAGGCGTTCGCTTTACTCATCTTTTGATTGTATAGAATCTAGAAGCGCAGCGCTCTCGCCAGCCGCAGGCTGTACTAGCAGGCCGAAGGCCGCTCTTCTTATAGAGCCTAGAAAACACAAATTAGTACAAGAAGCGAGTATCAACAGATACCTGCTCGTATAGAAGCGAAGCGCACTAGCCGCGAAGCGTCCTAGAATCTAGTCTCTCAGTCATTAGAGCCTAGAAAACACAAATTAATACAAGAAGCGAGTATCAACAGATGCCTGCTCGTATAGAAGCGAAGCGCACTAGCCGCGAAGCGTCCTAGAATCTAGAGTTTAAATAACCAATGAACAACATTCAAAACCAAGACGCACAATTCACCCAATACCCAAATCAACAGCTAAAAGCAGACGATGAAATTGACCTTCGCGAACTCTTCGCTGTCATCTGGCAAGGCAAATGGCTAATCATCGCCATCACTGCAGTTTTCGCTATTGGTGCTGTTATTTTCGCCATCATGCAGCCCAACATATATAAATCCGAAGCGCTGTTAGCACCAGCCTCAGAAGAGCAAGGCGGTGGTTTAAGTGCATTAGCAGGTCAGTTTGGCGGACTCGCAAGTATGGCGGGGATTAACCTAGGCGGTGGCGGCGGAGTTGACAAGACTCAGATGGCAATCGAAGTGATGAAGTCTCGTCGGTTTACCAGTCAGTTTATTCAAAGGCACAAGATTTTGCCTGACTTGATGGCAGTTGATAAATGGAACATGGTCGACAATAGCATCAGCTACGATGACGAGTTATATAGCCTAAGCACTAATACCTGGTTGCGTGAAGTTAACGCCCCGTTTAAGCCTGAACCCTCGATGCAAGAAGCCTATAAAGTGTTTACTAAAATTGTGTCAGTGAGCTCGGATAAAGATACTGGCATGGTCATGGTATCCGTAGAGCATTTATCGCCAGCAGTTGCTCAGCAATGGGTGACCTGGTTGATTGAAGACATTAACCAGGTGATGAAAGAGCGAGATGTCGACGAAGCTAATCGCAGTAGTGAATTCTTAACTAAACAGATCGCATTAACTAATGTCGCGGACATAAGATCAATTTTGTACAAATTGATAGAAGAGCAAGCCAAAACAATTATGTTCGCCGAAGTGCGTGATGAATATGTATTTAAGACTATCGATCCGGCGTTAATCCCAGAAGAAAAGGCTGGGCCTAAACGAGCACTAATATGTGTGTTAGGCACCTTGCTTGGTGGTATGTTGGCCGTGATGCTAGTGCTTATAAGACACTTCGTTAGAAAAGAAGATTAAACTCGCTCCCGGAAAGATTTTTAATCCTGTAATCCCGTGACCATAGGTCATTCCGTAAGAGAGCTTGCGAACGTTCCGTTAACACAGTGTTCGTCAGAAACTTATACTTAAAAGTGGCTGTAAATATAAAATGAGCTCGTACAGATACCATGTTACCACTTGAATTATTTAAAACTATTGTGTCATCAACCCCATTAGTTTCGATTGATTTCATTGTCATGAATGACAGTGAGCAAATTTTACTGGGTAAGCGAACAAATCGACCCGCACAAGGGAATTGGTTTGTACCTGGTGGTCGGGTGCTAAAAGATGAATCTATTGAAGATGCCTTTATCCGATTATTAGATATTGAGTTAGGACTAACTGACACAGTAGTTAATTTTAAAGGCGTATACCAACACTTTTATGAAGATAGTTTTTTTGGTGATGGTTGCACAACCCATTATGTTGTCTTGGCTTATAAAGTTAGATATTCAGGTGTTATTTCTACATTACCTAAAGAGCAGCATGCTGATTATAAATGGTTCAGTAAAACTGAACTACTAGAGCATAAAAAGGTACATATTCATACAAAATGGTACTTTCAAGAAAATAAGCAAGCAATCGAGTTACAGAACAAATTTAACAAATTGGAAAGCTAAACATGATCACTCCAGTAATTATGGCTGGTGGCTCTGGTTCCCGCTTATGGCCCCTCAGTCGCACATTGTATCCGAAACAGTTTTTAGCCTTAACAGGTGAGCAGACGATGCTGCAACAGACTGTTTCACGTTTAACAGGCTTAGAAGTTACTGCGCCTATAGTTATTTGTAATGAAGACCACAGGTTTATTGTGGCCGAACAGTTGCGTACCATTGAAAAAACGGGCTCAATAATTTTAGAGCCCGTTGGCCGAAATACGGCGCCTGCTATTGCACTTGCTGCTATTGTGAGTGAGAAAAATAACCCTTTATTACTTGTGCTTGCCGCTGATCATGTTATCGAAGATCAAAAAGCTTTCACTGAAGCCGTTAAGCGTGCAGTTCCTTTAGCGGAACAAGGTAAATTAGTGACTTTCGGTATTGTACCAACACAAGCACATACGGGTTATGGCTATATTAAACGGGGTGACAGTGTCGGTGACAGTTACACTGTAGATAAATTTGTTGAAAAGCCAGATGTAGCAACGGCTGAGCAGTATTTACTAAGTGGTGAGTTTTATTGGAATAGTGGCATGTTTTTAATTAAAGCAAGTCGTTATCTGCAAGAGTTAGAAAAATTTAGTCCTGATATATTTATCGCTTGTAAAAAGTCACTCAAAAATATTTCAGCTGATAATGATTTCATACGTATAGATGCAGCCGAGTTTGAGGCTTGTCCTGATGATTCAATAGATTACGCTGTGATGGAAAAAACAACCGATGCTGTGGTTGTTCCTTTAGATGCTGGCTGGAACGATATCGGCGCTTGGTCTGCTTTATGGGAAGTCAATGACAAATGCAAAGATGGTAATGCCGTTTCAGGTGATACTATTTTACATGATACAACAAACACCTTTATACATGGTGGCGAGCGTTTAATTGCGACGGTTGGCTTAGATAATATTGTAATTGTGGATACTAAAGATGCTTTGTTGGTTGCGACCAAAGACAAAGTGCAAGATGTCAAAAAAATAGTAGAGCAATTGAAAGTTCAGGGACGTAGTGAATTTAAGATCCACCGTGAGGTTTATAGGCCTTGGGGGAAATATGACTCAATCGATAACGGTACACGTTATCAAGTTAAACGTATAACGGTTAATCCTGGTGAGAAACTTTCCATCCAAATGCACCATCACCGAGCCGAGCATTGGATAGTGGTATCAGGCACTGCCAAGGTGACTAACGGTGACAAAACATTTTTAGTGACTGAGAATGAATCAACCTACATACCTATAGGTGTGATCCATTCTTTAGAAAATCCTGGGAAATTACCGTTAGAAATGATTGAAGTTCAATCAGGTTCATATCTTGGTGAAGATGACATTGTTCGCTTTGAAGACAGATACGGTCGAGTATAGGTGCAAATTATGTTAACTAAATCAAAGTTCTTCAGTTCAAACGTTATCGCCGAAAGCGGAGTAGTCTTTGGCACCAGTGGTGCGAGAGGCTTAGTCACTCAATTTACCCCTAACGTATGTGCAGCATTTACAGTTGCATTTATCACCGCGATGAAACGTGACTTTAATTTTAATACCGTAGCTATTGCGATAGATAACCGTCCCAGCAGCTATGCGATGGCACAAGCATGTGCAGATGCGTTAAAGCAAATTAATGTTGATGTTGTGTATTACGGCGTAGTGCCAACACCTGCTTTGGCATATGTAGCCCAAGAAGATGTGATGCCAGCAATTATGGTCACTGGGAGTCATATCCCTTTTGATCGTAACGGCCTTAAATTTTACCGACCAGATGGTGAAATCACTAAAGCTGATGAACAGGGGATCATAAATGAAAAGGTTCAATTTACCGAGTTAGCCGAGTTAGCCGAGTTAGCCGAGTTAGCCGAGTTAACTGTAAATAACCGAGCCACAGAAGAGTATATCACCCGTTATACCTCTTTATTTGACACTCCTTGGCTTACAGGCAAGCGTATCGGTATTTATGAACATTCGAGTGCCGGTCGCGAACTTTACTACCGTATCTTTGAAAAATTAGGCGCGACAGTTATCTCATTAGAGCGAACCGATCACTTTGTACCTATCGATACCGAAGCCGTATCCGAAGAAGACCATAAGAAAGCGGTCAATTGGTCCCAAGAGCATAACCTCGATGCTATTTTTTCGACCGATGGTGATGGTGATCGACCGTTAGTCGCTGACGAAAACGGCATTTGGCTACGCGGTGACATCCTTGGCTTATTAACTGCGTCAGCATTAAATATAGAAGCCCTTGTTGTGCCCGTAAGTTGTAATACTGCGATTGAGCTTAGTGGTAAGTTTACTCATGTTGAACGAACAAAAATCGGTTCACCCTATGTCATCGCAGAGTTTTTACGTTTATCCCGTAAGTTTGAGTCAGTCGCAGGTTTTGAAGCTAATGGCGGCTTCTTACTGGCTAGTGAAGTGCAAGTTAATGGTAAATCCTTAAAAGCTCTGCCTACACGTGATGCAGTACTGCCAGTGTTAATGTTACTAGCGGCAGCTAAGGATTGTACTATATCCAAATTAGTTAATGCTTTACCACAGCGTTATACCCACAGTGACCGTATTCAGAATTTTGCAACAGAAAAAAGCCAAGCGATTATAGCTGAAGGCAATCAATCGCCTGAGACACTATTACAGCAACTTGGTTTTGATGATGCAGAAATTCAAACTGTAGATAAAACTGATGGTCTAAGGATAATGTGTACAGATGGACGCATTATTCATCTAAGGCCATCGGGGAATGCTCCTGAACTGCGATTTTATGCGGAAGCTGAGAGTTTTTATACTGCCAAGCTGTGTGTTGAAAACGCGATAATAAACATTTCAAAGTTTTAGAAGTATAACGAAGAGTTAGTTGGTCTCTCATGACTAGTAACTTACTGTCATAGAATTAAAAGTATGGTTTTAAAATGTCAAAAAATAAAGTTGCATTAATCACCGGTATTACCGGCCAAGATGGCTCTTATCTGGCTGAGTTTTTATTAGAAAAAGGTTATGAAGTACACGGAATAAAACGCCGTTCATCGTCGCTAAATACCGAGCGTGTTGACCACATTTATCAAGACAGCCATGAAGATAATCAACGATTTTTCTTACACTATGGTGACTTAACCGATTCATCAAACCTAACCCGTATTATTAAAGAAGTACAGCCTGACGAAGTGTATAACTTAGGCGCACAGTCTCATGTTGCTGTGTCATTCGAATGCCCTGAATATACCGCGGATGTCGATGCCTTAGGTACGCTACGTTTACTTGAAGCGATACGTTTTTTAGGCTTGGAAAAGAAAACCAAATTTTATCAAGCGTCAACCTCAGAACTTTACGGTGATGTACAAGAAATCCCGCAGAGTGAAACAACCCCATTTCACCCACGTTCGCCTTACGCCGTGGCAAAAATGTACGCTTATTGGATAGTGGTTAATTACCGTGAATCTTATGGCATGTATGCCTGTAATGGCATCTTGTTTAATCATGAATCGCCACGTCGCGGTGAAACCTTTGTCACCCGAAAAATCACCCGTGCTATCGCCAATATTTCTCAAGGGTTACAAGATTGTCTCTATTTAGGCAACATGGACGCGCTTCGTGATTGGGGACATGCCAAAGACTACGTGCGTATGCAATGGATGATGTTACAACAAGATGTTGCTGATGATTTTGTTATCGCAACAGGGAAACAAATAAGTGTGCGTGAATTTGTTAGTTTATCAGCAAAAGAAGTGGGTATTGAATTAGAATTTACCGGCCAAGGGCTTAACGAAATTGCAACAATTAAATCAATCACTGGTGATAACGCCCCCGCATCAAAAGTAGGCGATGTAATTGTTAAAGTAGACCCTCGTTACTTCCGCCCAGCAGAAGTTGAAACGCTATTAGGTGATCCGACAAAAGCTAAAGAAAAACTTGGCTGGGTTCCGCAGATCACGGTTGAAGAAATGTGTAGTGAAATGGTTGCCAATGACTTAAATAAAGCCAAACAGCATGGAATATTAAAAAATCATGGCTTTGCACTGCCAACAATAAATGAGAGCTAATTAATGAGTACTACAAAGCGAGTATTTATAGCCGGTCATAATGGCATGGTGGGTTCGGCTATTATTCGGCAACTAGAAAAACTAGATGACATCGAAATAGTAGTGCGAACTCGTCAAGAACTTGACTTAATGAATCAGCAAGCTGTTTTGGAGTTTTTTCAACAGCAAAAAATCGATCAAGTTTATTTAGCCGCCGCCAAAGTTGGTGGCATTGTTGCGAATAGCACCTATCCCGCTGATTTTATTTACCAAAACTTGATGATCCAATGCAATATTATTCATAGTGCGCATTTAGCTGATATTCAGCAATTACTCTTCTTAGGTTCTTCTTGTATCTACCCAAAATTAGCGCAGCAGCCGATGGCCGAATCTGCACTATTAACCGGCACGTTAGAAGAAACTAACGAGCCTTATGCTATTGCGAAAATAGCCGGTATTAAGCTGTGTGAAAGCTACAACCGTCAATACGGCCGTGATTACCGCAGTGTGATGCCCACTAACCTATACGGTGCACACGATAACTTCCATCCTGAAAATAGCCATGTGATCCCCGCGCTAATAAGACGCTTTCATGAAGCAAAACTCAATAACGACAAAGAAGTCGTTGCCTGGGGTAGTGGCAAGCCGATGCGAGAGTTTTTATATGTTGACGATATGGCAGCTGCATCAATCCATGTAATGAATTTAGATAAAACAATTTACGATGAAAACACTGAACCTATGTTAAGTCACATTAATGTCGGCACCGGTGTTGATTGTACCATCCGGGAATTGGTTGAAACTGTTGCTAAGGTTGTTGGATTTGAGGGCAAAATTACCTTTGATGCAACTAAGCCTGATGGTGCTCCTCGTAAATTAATGAATGTTGATAGGCTTAAATCGTTAGGTTGGAGTTATTCTATTGAATTAGAAGATGGTTTAAGGTTGGCTTATCAGTGGTTTATTGATAATCAGAATAAATTTAGAGGGTAGTTTTGTCTAAATGGAGATAATAAAAAAGATATCTAAGCTAAAAGATAGCCAAGGTGCTATGAAGTATTTAAAAAACACCTCATGGCTACTTGGTGAAAAAATATTAAGGATGACCGTCGGCCTTTTTATTGGTATTTGGGTTGCTCGATATTTGGGCCCTGAGCAATTTGGACTATTTAGTTACGCACAAAGTTTTGTTGTTCTTTTCTCAGCATTTGCGACGTTAGGGCTTGACGGTATTGTAATAAGAAAGCTAGTAAAAGATGAAAGCCAGAGAGACAAACTGCTAGGTACTGCATTTACTCTTAAGTTAATTGGTGCTTTTTTAGTGCTTGCATTACTTGTTATTGCTGTGTTTCTTCAACCGTCAGACCTGCTAGCTAATTCACTTTTTTTTATAATAGCCTCGGCTACAGTCTTTCAAAGTTTTAATGTTATCGACTTCTACTTTCAAAGCCAAGTACTAAGTAAATACGTTGTTTATAGCAATGTATTTTCCCTTTTATTATCATCAATTATTAAAGTTACTTTGATTGTAAATGAAGCGCCATTAATCGCTTTCGCCTATGTCATCCTTTTCGATAGCTTTGTACTGGCGAGTGGCTTTATTTATTTTTATGTATTGAAGCGTTTATCTATTAGACATTGGTGTTTTGATAAAGCTGTAGCCAAATCATTATTAAAAGAGAGTTGGCCCCTAATTTTAAGTGGCTTAGTTGTCTCGATGTACATGAAAATAGATCAGGTCATGATCAAAGAAATGTTAGGTAGTGTTGAAGTCGGACAATATTCTGCAGCTGTTAGGTTAAGTGAGGCCTGGTACTTTATCCCAATGGTTATATCTTCGTCATTATTTCCCGCAATTCTTAATGCAAAGAAAATATCAAAAGAATTATATTATTCTCGTATTCAACAGCTTTATGATCTAATGGCTTGGATGGCGATAGCAATCGCAATTCCAATGACTTTTTTGAGTGACTGGCTGGTCCATTTACTTTATGGGGCTCAATATAATGAGGCTGGCGGTGTATTAATGATCCATATTTGGTCAGCAGTTTTTGTTTTCTTAGGTGTTGCAAGTGGTAAGTGGTTTGTTGCCGAAGGCTTGCAAATATACTCATTCTACCGAACTTTAGCAGGCGCTATTTTAAATGTAGGTTTAAATTTGGTTTTAATTCCACAGTATGGAATTTATGGAGCGGCAATTGCGACATTAGCTTCACAACTTGTAGCATCATATTTGTTTAATGTAGTCAATAAAAAATCCCGCATAACGTTTATTCTGCAAAGCAAAGCTTTACTATTACCTTTTAGAAAAATAGCCTTTAAATATTGAACTTAATGTTCTTTGTTTACTTTATGAGCTGTCAGCGGATCATAATATTGCCCTTGTTTAATGTGAAATTGGATATAATACATGAGTGAAAATATATATAATGTACCCATTATATTCATTACATTTAATAAATATAATGAAACTATTCGGGTATTCAACGAAATACGAAAAATTAAGCCTGCTGTTTTATATATCGTTAGTGATGGTGCCAGACCTGATAAAATATCGGATGAATCTGTTAGCAAAATCAGAGATTACATAGAAAATAATGTGGATTGGGATTGCGACCTAAACTTGCGATGGCATGGAACTAATCAGGGATGTAAAAAATCCGTAAGTGAAGGGATAACTTGGCTTTTTGAAAATGAAGAATACGGTATTATTATTGAAGATGATTGCCTTCCAAGCCAACATTTTTTTCGATATATGGAAGAGATGCTTATTAAATATCAGTACAATGAGCAGGTTATGGCTGTTTGTGGCTACCGCCCGATGAAAAGACTTCCTAAGCCTCATAACGAGAGTTATTATTTTTCTAAATATGTTTCGTTTTGGGGCTGGGGTACATGGAAGCAAGCTTGGAACAAGTTTGATTTTGAAATGGCAGACTACACCAAGCAGGTAGATAGTGGTCAGTTTCGTAAAATGTTTGAAACCTTTATTGAGTATAAAGCTAATAAGGATGCTTTTGATGCAACTGTTGCCGGAGATAACAGTTCATGGGGGTATCGATGGGCTTATACCATGCTTAATAATAAAGGATTGGCAATATACCCTTACGATAACCAAATTGAAAATATCGGCTTTTGTTCTGAAAACGCAACACATACCAGTGAACAATTACCTGATGTTCTTTCAGATAAAATAGAAGAGATGACATTTCCTCTTATTCATCCTTCTGAAATGGTACGAAACCGAGTAGCAGAGAAAATGTACTCACAAAAATTGTGGCGTAAAAGGGTATTACTAAAAATGTTATCAGATTTTCTTAAAAAAGTAGGCTTATACAATACTCTTAAAAAAATGAAGAAGAGATTTTAATGAAAATTTTATTTATTGGTATAGATCCGACCACAACGGGTGGAGTACAAACTTTTACAAAAAATATTGCTAGTTTTGTAGATAATAATGTTGGATATATACCCTCTTTTATCTCATCGAATACAAAGACAAACAAAAATGTTATTTCATTATTACCGGCAAGTATCATTGCTAAAATATTTCTTAGAATCTTGCGGCTTCTTCAATTGGATAGTAAGCTATTTAACCTGTTACTTAGTCGTAAAATTAGGCAAGAACATTACAATTTAATCATTTTAAATACTCCTCAAACATTAAAACTACTGACCAGTATTCAAATTCCAATAGTATTAGTGCAGCACCAAACATTTGATACATATATAAAACGAAGTGACTATTTTAATGCTGAATTAAAATTAATAGATTTGGTTAAAAAAAGATTAACTAAATTAGTGGTTCTATCTCCGCTTGACCGAGAAGAGTTTATAAAAAAACTCAATATTGAAGAAAGCAAATTGTGCGCTATTAGACATACGACTAATTTAGAAATACTAACCTCTAATAAAATCGAGAACCATAAGTTATTAATACTATGCAGAATTGACAATAAACACAAACGCCTTGATTTAGCGGTAAAAGCTATGAAACTATTGCCAACCTATGAACTCTCAATTTACGGTGATGGCCCCGATAAAGAATACATCCAAGGTGTTATTGATAGTGAAAAAATCACCAATGTGACACTTTACCCTTCAAATAATGATATTAAAGAGATTTTAGATAATCACTCTATTCACATAATGACAAGTGATTTTGAGGGATACCCGCTAGCAAATATTGAAGCGATGAGGAGAGGGCTTCCATTAATTATCCGTAATACCTTTACATCTGCAAAAGATATTATTGAAAATAATGGTGTTTTACTTGATTCAAACTGGAGTGATAAGGAGTTTTGTGATGCTGTTACTTTAATAACAGCTAATTTCTCAATTTATTCCAATAACGCACTTTCGATGTCTAAAAAATATGATTATGAAGTCATTAAAAATAAATGGCTTACTCTTTTCGATGAAATCGTTACTCGGGAGATAAATTGAAAGTATTACACATAATTGCTGGAGATCTCTCTGGAGGTGCTGCTAAAGGTGCATATAATTTGCATAAGGCTCTGATTACTTCTGGTGAGAGCTCTCATATCTTCAACAATACACTATCAAAAAATGATCCCTCAGTCTCTGTTAGTATAAATAGTGACAAAAAGAAAGTGCTTGAGGTGTTAAAAAGAAAAATTGAAGCTCTCGTTCTTAAATTTTATCCAAAGCGAATAGACAGAATCTTTAGTATGGGGTTTGTAGGATTTAATTTTATTAAAACTAATGAGTATAAAGAAGCTGATATTATTCATCTACATTGGATAAACAGTAGTTTTGTAAATATGAAAATTCTTGCTAATATTGACAAACCTATTATTTGGACAGTTCGGGATATGTGGCCACTAACCGGAGGTTGTCATTACTCGTTGGATTGTACTAGATATACAGCTAACTGCGGAAAATGTCCACAGTTAGGCTCTAATAATGAGTTTGATTTATCACGAATAATACTTAACCGTAAGATAAAGTATCTTCCACGCAATCTTACTGCTGTAGGAATCTCTCCGTGGGTAAGTGAAATATTAAATAGAAGTACACTCTTCAAAGATAAAAGAGTTGTACAAATCAATAATTGTATTGATACTACAGAGTTTTTTCCCATCTCGAAAAAAAAGGCTCGTGAAGTTCTTGGAATTAAAACAGATAAAAACATTCTTTTAATGGGGGCTAACAGTGTTACTGATTTCTATAAAGGATTTGATAAGTGTATTGAGTCTCTAAAAAAACTTGATACACAAAGATATTTTTTACTCTTTTTTGGAAACCTAGATGAGAGTAGTGTTATTGATTTAGGTTTTGAGTATAGGTCTATGGGCTATATAACTGATGTGATTAGCCTTAGGCTGATATACTCATCAGCAACTATTTTTATTGCACCATCTATTATGGAAGCATTTGGTAAAACATTAATAGAGTCTATGGCCTGTAAAACACCAGTAGTCTGTTTTAATGCAACAGGGCCGAAAGATATCGTTACGCATAAAGTCGATGGGTATAAAGCAAAACCGTTCAGCACTACCAGCCTTGCTAATGGCATTGAGTGGGTTGTTAATAATGATAACTATGAAGAGCTTTGTGAAAAGGCTAGGGAGAAGGTAGTTAATGAGTTTGATAGTGTCGTTGTTGCAAAACAGTATATTAGTCTTTATAAAGACATTCTAAATAAATAAACCATCAACCGTATTACCCCTTCTGTGTCAGGATTTTTGCCGCCTAAATATCATCGGTTGAAAATATCGGATATAATGGCTCTGGCGAAATTTAATATCTACAGGTAAATAAGGTTTAGGAAGCTACTTTATAGAATACATTTATAGATAAATAGACCTGAAAAAATCGGCGCTGTTGTAGCGAAATGTTGTCTACCCTTATCATTGAGCGTAATTGATTGAGGTTAAAGAAAATGAAAACAAAATTATTTGTGAGTAAGCTTAACCAGATAACAAAAACATTTTTATCGATGACACCGGCTCAAAGAGAAGTCGTTCACCAGTCAATTCAGGCATTAAACGCTAAGATCCCCACCGATGAGCTCATTCAACCACTTTTCGATGCGTTATCCCAGTGCCCACATTGCCACTCTCCTCAGTTCAAAAAATGGGGGAAGGCTGGAGCAATACAAAGACACCGTTAGCTAGGCTACATAAATGCCACCTTTGGGCTGACTATACTCGCTGTATGCAGCTCAAGTTAACACTGAGAGAGGCGGCCTCTGTATGCGGCATTAACTTGAAGACTGCATTTTTATGGCGGCATAGATTTCTTACCGCTCAAGCAGGGAAAAATGATGACAAGCTATCAGGCATTATTGAAGTCGATGAATTCTTTCTTGCATACTCTGAAAAAGGTTCAAAAAGAATAACAACACCCCAAAAAGCAAGAAAGAGAGGCGGCGATATTGATAAACGAACTAAAGAAGGCCAGATCGCTATCCTATTATCCATAGATCGCAGTAAACACATGATCACCCCTATTTTATCTGCTGATACGACTGCAGAAATAGCGGCTAATTTGTCTAAAAACATTGCAGCAGATTCGGTACTTTGCAGTGATGGCTCTTGGGCATATGTAGCGATAGCAAAGCAAAAGAACTGCGATCATAAGCGATTGATAAATAATAAAGTAAGAGTGATAGATAAGATTTACCATATCCAGACTGTAAATGGTGCAATCGCTCACTTTAAGAGTTGGGTTAATGGGCAAATGAAGGGGGTTGCCACAAAGTATTTGTCACATTATCTGGCTTGGTTTAAGGAAAGTAACGCAAAACTAGATAATCTGCAGATATTGAAAGCCGCGTATGGGGGACAACAATATTATGGAACATAGCCAAAAAATCACATCAATTTTAAAGTGCATTCTTAGCATGTTGATCTATCGTGGTACCTGTTGATGGATATATTCAAGTTTATAGGGGTCGTCTGACATAAACGTCTGTATTTTGATGGCGAGTTTAAGTAAAATAAATTAGCTTATTCTCGTATTAAGGTCTTTTACAAAAGTCTTAGAAAACCGTTTATAATTAGAATTATCAATAAAATATCTCGTGTTTTTCTTAATAAGAATATATTTTAATGTAAAAAGGTTAAACACTGAAGGTGTTTGTTTTTATCATATAAACTTTTTATTATGTTGTTAAATACTATGTTGGCTTAGTGTAACCCATTTTTTTACGACTAAATTAAAGTAACATTCCTTTCAAAGCTATATTTAGGAGATATTGATCTTTAAAATTTATATGTCAAATTTTATACACCTAAATGAAATAAGTGAGAAGTAATGCAAACAAACCCTTTAATTTCGATAGTGACAGTTTGTTACAATGTCGCTTCGGAATTACCTGAAACTATCGAGTCAATAATTAACCAGGATTATAATAATATTGAATATATAATTATTGATGGAGGTTCATCTGATAATTCAGTTGAGATTATTAAACATTATGAACAAGTTGCTAAACAGAAAGGGGTTTACTTTAAATGGATTAGTGAGCCCGATAACGGCATTTATGATGCGATGAATAAAGGCATAGAACTGGCCACAGGTCAGTGGGTTAATTTCATGAATGTTGGGGATTTACCAAGTTCAGGATACCTTAGTACTATGGAATCACTTACAGATATAAGCTCAGAAGTAAATATTGTGTATGGTAATACTAGGATATTACAATTCAATAAATTAGTTATCCCTCCTAAGCATCTAAAAAAACAGTCTTTTTATTATCAAATGCCTCTGTGTCACCAAAGTATTTTTTATAAGGTAAGTTCAATAAAAAAATATAACCCTAAGTTTTCAATTATTGCAGATGAGGTTGGTATTTATGAAGAGTTAATTAACAATGGCAGTAATAGCTTTCTTTATTTACCTTTTGAAGTCTGTACCTACAGTCTTGGTGGGGTAAGTGAAGAGCAAATTTATACTATGTACAAGCAGCAACAGCTTTTTTTAGTCAATATTGTTGGCTTGACAAGTGTTATTGGTTTATTGATTTATAAATACCTTGTATTAAAAAGGAAGCTGTACCTTTGGCTAGTCAAATAAAGGTGACATTTGTAAAGAATAATCTGTTAAGTAATAAATATTATTTATTGCTTATTTTGATCTTTATCGGCAGTTTTTTTGTAGATATTAGTATGGGAGTCTTAAAAAGTTTAGGGATACAAGAAGAAGGTGGAGTAGGCAGCTTAGGTCAGCTATGGCGGACGATGCTCATTGCCTTAATGTTCTTATTATTAAAAAAAGACAAAAAATATTATACATTATTACTTGTCATGTTCTTTATTATTACAGAGGTTTTATCAGGTATTTTTCATCAGAATGCTATCGGAATCATAGTAGGGGTATCTCAAGGTATAAAAGTCGTTTATTTAGTTCTTTTAATCTTTTTAATGACACATTTTATTAAGGAAAATGGTCGAAATGGTTTGAAATCACTAATTAATATAATGATTCTTTATGAACTGTTAATTTCATTAATGCTCTATGTAAGTTTTTTCGGTGGTATTGGTTTTTCATCATACGGTCAAAGTACTGACTTAGGAACGACTGGTTTTTTTACAGGCGCAAACGCATTGGGTTTTACACTTGGTACTTTAACCGTGCTCCATTCTATTTTATTGAATGAACGTTTTATCCAACCTAGTTTTAGGAATGTTTTTATTTTTGTATTTATTGTGAGTTCCCTTTTATTCATCGGTACTAAAGTTTCAATTATTTATTTTATAATTGCATTTTATTTATTTAATTTTAAGTTGTTTTTAACCTGTACTTTGAGTGTTTTTATTTTATTTATATTCTTTGTAGATTTTTCTTCAATAGATCTCAAACAGTTTTCAACTGTGATATCAAGAGTTATAGGGAACCCAGAGATACTTCCTAGTTTAATGGGGTCAAGGGTTAGAGATATCATAGAAGCTTTCTTATTATTAAATGTAGAAGATAATATATTTCGATTTTTAATTGGAGGAGGGGGTTTCCTTTCTTACCAAACTATCAACACAGCACCTGTTTATGATATATTAGAAGCTGACTTTTTTGATGTTTTATTTATGTATGGTTTGCATGGAATTATATCTTATTGTGTTTTCTATATTGCATTAGCGTATAACTCATTGAAAATAAAAAGAGTTTTTCCTTTCGTTATTTTTATATTTATAAACTCTGCAGTTGCTGGACATGTCATTTTTAATGGACAAAGCGCTGCAGCGTTAGCATTGGTATTTGTTCTAATATCTTATTTGAGTAAACAAAAAACAAGAGTTGTATATGAAAAAAACTAAGCTATTATGTATACTCCATCGCTCTCCACCTATGCACGGGGCTGCTCAAGTAGGTGATTTTATAGCATCAAGCGATAAGCTAAAATCTAATTTTGATTGTAAGTACATCACAATCAAATCATCTAACACCATTGCTGATATTGGAAAAATAAGTATAAAAAAAATCTATTATATTGTTGAGTTATATTTTAAGATTTTTTTTGCGTTAATAACGTTTAGACCTGATAAAATATATTTTACGGCATCAGTGCGTGGTATCGCATTTTATCGTGACCTCTTATTGTCCTCTCTTTGGAAGTTGTATCAATTATTTACAACTGTTGATGTATATTATCATTATCATACCAAAGGGGTTGATGAATTTGTTACTGTTTGCGATAGAAACTTAAAGTTGACAAATATATTTCTAAAAAAAGTGAATCTGATCCTGTTGACTCCGATGTTAAGGGGCGATTTTGAGAAGGTCAATTCATTCCATAAAGTACTATATTTACCGAATGGTGTAGATAGCATTTCTGATGATAATGAAATTGATTTGATGTTAGAGTCAAAATTTAATAAACCTCGAAAGTTGAATCTTTTATATTTATCTAACATGATAAAATCGAAAGGGTATTATCATGTATTAGAGTTAGCAAAAAAAAAGAACGATAAGTCAATTCAGTATCATTTTGCAGGAGGGTGGCAAACTAAGGAAGATGAAAAATTATTTTTTAATTTTATTGAAAATAACAATCTTTCTGAAAATGTCACTTTTCATGGTTTTGTGAATGGCTCGGAGAAAGCAGAGCTATTACAACAGGCAAGTTTATTAATTTTCCCTACACGCTATAGATTTGAATCATTTGGATTGGTTGTTATTGAAGCTCTTTCCTATGGTGTACCTGTTATTGCCACTGATGAAGGCTCTATTCCTTTTATCCTAGATGAAAGTTGCGGTGTCATTATCGACGATACTGATAAGCTATCAGAAGCTTTAGAGCAAGCAGAGCATAACTTACTTAATAAAGAAACTGCTCTTTATTGTCGACAGCGCTATCTAAATAACTTTAGTTTAGAGCAATTTGAAATTAACCTGATTGAGGTTTTAAAATAGTTATAATGCATAAAACAATAAATATAATGGGTTATGAGATTTTAAAGGATGAAATATCAGTTATCAACTTAGAGAATTCTCGTAATAAAATCGTTAACACCATTAACCCTCATTCATACGTTACAGCAAAGTCAGATAAGCTATTCAAAGAGGCTCTGTTATCTTCAGATATCCTTATTGCTGACGGTAGTGGTATTGTACTCGCAGCCAAAAAAATTCATAATGAAAATATAAAAAAAACCGCGGGCGCAGACTTACATCATTATTTACTCGTAGAGTTAAATAAAAAAAGCGGTACAGTCTTTTATATGGGGGCAGCGCCTAGTACTTTAGTCAAAATTCAAGAAAAAATTTCAGTTGAATTTCCTAATGTTAAAGTAGAGTCATATTCGCCACCTTTCAAACCTGATTTTTCTTCTGAAGATAACGAATTAATTATTAATAAAATAAATTCGTTTAATCCTGATGTTTTGTTTATTGGTATGACAGCACCCAAACAAGAGAAATGGCTTTTTCTATATAAAGACAAGTTAAATTTTAAGGTGGCATCTTCAATTGGAGCCGTTTTTGACTTTTATGCAGGCACAGTCGATAGACCGTCAGAGTTTTGGATAAAAATACATTTAGAGTGGTTACCTCGGTTGTTAAAAGAGCCTAAACGATTATGGCGCAGAAATTTCATTTCAACTCCTATATTTTTATTTGACATGCTGCTGTTTAAATTTGGCTATAAAAACAACTAATACCAATCGCATTAAAATTGTGATCTAATATAAGTATCAAAAATAATTTAAAGTATTTCAATTTTGTCGAATAAATTTAATCCCTCATTTCCATATACCAACAATGCGAGCCTCAAACTTCGGTATATGGCGGCTGAATTATTTAATAGCGGAAAATCCCGCACTGAGATATCAACGTTGCTTAGTGTAAGTCGTCGATTGATCGTAAGCGTTCACCAGAAGGGAGTTGACTAAGCTGACACTAGGTCAAACACGTCTGGGTATTCACTGTTGCCTACAACGGCTGTAACGATCTTACTTATCACTGTGATTGGTGATAACTGCCGTTTTTTGCATGTTTCAACCACTGATAGGAGCCGAGAACGGAACTTCTCCCCTCGATCTGAACGGGTGCCATAGCAAATCTTACGCATGATCACGCTACCACGTATGCAGCGCTCTGCTTCGTTATTGGTCAGGGGAGTGCCTGGGTGATTGAGAAAGACCCATAAGCCTTGCTCATATTTGAGAATATGCCAGCATAGCGTGAAGCGGGCACATTTTTGCCGCGTTCAAGCCAAATATTGATGCGACGCTGTAATCGTTGCATTCGCCGACGCCAAATGGTTTCGTCAATTTCACCGGATTCATATCTATGTTGGATGCGAAATACGGACTTGAAGAGCAATACCAGTCGGTTACCAATATTCGCAGTGAGGCCTTTTCCTGTAAGCATTCACCAGAGGGGGATTGACTAAGCTGAGGTTAGTCCAAATACGTCTGGGTAGTCGCATTTACCCACCACGCCCGCAATGATAGTGCTGATCACTGTTATCGGGGATAACTTGCGCTTCTTGCACGTTTCAACGACTGAGAGGATCCGAGATCGAAACTTCTCACCCCTATCTGAACTGGTGCCATAGCAGATCTTGCGCATGATCACGCTGCCACGCAAACAACGCTCGGCTTCGTTATTGGTCAAAGGTGTCCCTGGGTGATTGAGAAAAACCCATAAACCTTGCTCATATTTGAGAATATGCCGGCATCGGCCTGAGTAGCGTGAAGCGGGCACATTTTCCCCGCACTCAAGCCAGCGCTTAATATTGCGCCTTAGTCGTTGCATTCGCCGACGCCACATTATTTCGTCAACGTCACCGGCTTCATATCTATGTTGAGTGCGAAATACGGACTTGAATAGCAATACCAGTCGATTGCCGATACTCGCGGTAAGCCCCTTACCTGAATAATCGGCCATTTGTTGTAAATTACGCTGCACATGGGCAAGGCAAAATTGATGCCGTTCGGGCTCAATCCAGTTGTAGCTGGGACATTGGTCACTCACGACAATCACTTGGGTATGCTCGCCTAATATCGATTTGGCTGCATCCTTATTACGAAAATATTTCACCTGTTGGAATACGGCATCCTCACTCGATAACAACCAGACCCAGCGGGTATGCTCTTCACCATTACGATTGTGCGTCGTCTCGTCGTAAGCATTCACCAGAGGGGGATTGACTAAGCTGAGGTTAGTCCAAATACGTCTGGGTAGTCGCATTTACCCACCACGCCCGCAATGATAGTGCTGATCACTGTTATCGGGGATAACTTGCGCTTCTTGCACGTTTCAACGACTGAGAGGATCCGAGATCGAAACTTCTCACCCCTATCTGAACTGGTGCCATAGCAGATCTTGCGCATGATCACGCTGCCACGCAAACAACGCTCGGCTTCGTTATTGGTCAAAGGTGTCCCTGGGTGATTGAGAAAAACCCATAAACCTTGCTCATATTTGAGAATATGTCGGCATCGGCCTGAGTAGCGTGAAGCGGGCACATTTTCCCCGCACTCAAGCCAGCGCTTAATATTGCGCCTTAGTCGTTGCATTCGCCGACGCCACATTATTTCGTCAACGTCACCGGCTTCATATCTATGTTGAGTGCGAAATACGGACTTGAATAGCAATACCAGTCGATTGCCGATACTCGCGGTAAGCCCCTTACCTGAATAATCGGCCATTTGTTGTAAATTACGCTGCACATGGGCAAGGCAAAATTGATGCCGTTCGGGCTCAATCCAGTTGTAGCTGGGACATTGGTCACTCACGACAATCGCTTGGGTATGCTCGCCTAATATCGATTTGGCTGCATCCTTATTACGAAAATATTTCACCTGTTGGAATACGGCATCCTCACTCGATAACAACCAGACCCAGCGGGTATGCTCTTCACCATTACGATTGTGCGTCGTCTCGTCAACATGCACTAATGACGCTTTTTTTATGTGTTGATGCAGAGCTTGGTGTGTCGGCGTCAGCATACTACTGACTCGCCCTTGCGCTTCAGAAATCAGACCGGTAGAGAAATGAGTCCCGTATTGGTCTTGCAGTAAACGTTGAATTTTACGTACGCTCAGGTGATACAAGCCACTGAGCACAGCCACGTAACTGAGCAATCGTGGCCCCATCTGACCATCGGGAGCCTCTTCAGGCAAGGCTCCTTTACTCACTGTGTTGCACTGCTGACAACGCCCGTGAAATAACTGGTATTCAGTGATATCAAGTGCAGGTTTAGGTAATTCAAATACCTGATGACGATAGCTTGGAGTCGGGTTGGCAATGACCTCGCCACCACAATCAGAACAACATGAATCGGGTAAGCAAGCGACTTGCTCATCGGTTGCGCTGAGTTCCGCTAATGGTCTTTTATGCCCCGTATGTCCAGGTTGAGCGCCAACCTTATTTCCACTACGAGGCGTTTGAGCTTTTTTCGCTCAGCCTTATCCGCAGGGGAGTCAGAGGATGGTGATTTGGATGAGTTTCTAGAGCTCAATGCTAGGCGATCTTCATATTCACGTAACTTTTCCCACAGTTCTTGAATGGTAAGCATTCACCAGAGGGGGATTGACTAAGCTGAGGTTAGTCCAAATACGTCTGGGTAGTCGCATTTACCCACCACGCCCGCAATGATAGTGCTGATCACTGTTATCGGGGATAACTTGCGCTTCTTGCACGTTTCAACGACTGAGAGGATCCGAGATCGAAACTTCTCACCCCTATCTGAACTGGTGCCATAGCAGATCTTGCGCATGATCACGCTGCCACGCAAACAACGCTCGGCTTCGTTATTGGTCAAAGGTGTCCCTGGGTGATTGAGAAAAACCCATAAACCTTGCTCATATTTGAGAATATGTCGGCATCGGCCTGAGTAGCGTGAAGCGGGCACATTTTCCCCGCACTCAAGCCAGCGCTTAATATTGCGCCTTAGTCGTTGCATTCGCCGACGCCACATTATTTCGTCAACGTCACCGGCTTGTAACCGTTCACCAGCCCCTTATTGACACGATCAATTGATGATCAATAAGGTTTGGTCATATCGCTATTGAACGATCTCTTTGCCGTGTCAAAATAGCTTCATGAAAAAGAAAAAACAATTCGCAACAGAGCCGCCTACGGTTGCTGAACTCGGTGAAAAAAAAGCAAACTTACTCATTCAAGAACTGTGGGAAAAGTTACGTGAATATGAAGACCGCCTAGCATTGAGCTCTAGAAACTCATCCAAATCACCATCCTCTGACTCCCCTGCGGATAAGGCTGAGCGAAAAAAGCTCAAACGCCTCGTAGTGGAAATAAGGTTGGCGCTCAACCTGGACATACGGGGCATAAAAGACCATTAGCGGAACTCAGCGCAACCGATGAGCAAGTCGCTTGCTTACCCGATTCATGTTGTTCTGATTGTGGTGGCGAGGTCATTGCCAACCCGACTCCAAGCTATCGTCATCAGGTATTTGAATTACCTAAACCTGCACTTGATATAACTGAATACCAGTTATTTCACGGGCGTTGTCAGCAGTGCAACACCGTGAGCAAAGGAGCCTTGCCTGAAGAGGCTCCCGATGGTCAGATGGGGCCACGATTGCTCAGTTACGTGGCTGTGCTCAGTGGCTTGTATCACCTGAGCGTACGTAAAATTCAACGTTTACTGCAAGACCAATACGGGACTCATTTCTCTATCGGTCTGATTTCTGAAGCGCAAGGGCGAGTCAGTAGTATGCTGACGCCGACACACCAAGCTCTGCATCAACACATAAAAAAAGCGTCATTAGTGCATGTTGACGAGACGACGCACAATCGTAATGGTGAAGAGCATACCCGCTGGGTCTGGTTGTTATCGAGTGAGGATGCCGTATTCCAACAGGTGAAATATTTTCGTAATAAGGATGCAGCCAAATCGATATTAGGCGAGCATACCCAAGCGATTGTCGTGAGTGACCAATGTCCCAGCTACAACTGGATTGAGCCCGAACGGCATCAATTTTGCCTTGCCCATGTGCAGCGTAATTTACAACAAATGGCCGATTATTCAGGTAAGGGGCTTACCGCGAGTATCGGCAATCGACTGGTATTGCTATTCAAGTCCGTATTTCGCACTCAACATAGATATGAAGCCGGTGACGTTGACGAAATAATGTGGCGTCGGCGAATGCAACGACTAAGGCGCAATATTAAGCGCTGGCTTGAGTGCGGGGAAAATGTGCCCGCTTCACGCTACTCAGGCCGATGCCGGCATATTCTCAAATATGAGCAAGGTTTATGGGTTTTTCTCAATCACCCAGGGACACCTTTGACCAATAACGAAGCCGAGCGTTGTTTGCGTGGCAGCGTGATCATGCGCAAGATCTGCTATGGCACCAGTTCAGATAGGGGTGAGAAGTTTCGATCTCGGATCCTCTCAGTCGTTGAAACGTGCAAGAAGCGCAAGTTATCCCCGATAACAGTGATCAGCACTATCATTGCGGGCGTGGTGGGTAAATGCGACTACCCAGACGTATTTGGACTAACCTCAGCTTAGTCAATCCCCCTCTGGTGAATGCTTACACCGGCTTCATATCTATGTTGAGTGCGAAATACGGACTTGAATAGCAATACCAGTCGATTGCCGATACTCGCGGTAAGCCCCTTACCTGAATAATCGGCCATTTGTTGTAAATTACGCTGCACATGGGCAAGGCAAAATTGATGCCGTTCGGGCTCAATCCAGTTGTAGCTGGGACATTGGTCACTCACGACAATCGCTTGGGTATGCTCGCCTAATATCGATTTGGCTGCATCCTTATTACGAAAATATTTCACCTGTTGGAATACGGCATCCTCACTCGATAACAACCAGACCCAGCGGGTATGCTCTTCACCATTACGATTGTGCGTCGTCTCGTCAACATGCACTAATGACGCTTTTTTTATGTGTTGATGCAGAGCTTGGTGTGTCGGCGTCAGCATACTACTGACTCGCCCTTGCGCTTCAGAAATCAGACCGGTAGAGAAATGAGTCCCGTATTGGTCTTGCAGTAAACGTTGAATTTTACGTACGCTCAGGTGATACAAGCCACTGAGCACAGCCACGTAACTGAGCAATCGTGGCCCCATCTGACCATCGGGAGCCTCTTCAGGCAAGGCTCCTTTACTCACTGTGTTGCACTGCTGACAACGCCCGTGAAATAACTGGTATTCGGTGATATCAAGTGTAGGTTTAGGTAATTCAAACACCTGATGGCGATAACTTGGCGACGAGTTAGCCACAACTTTACCGCCACAATCAGCGCAGCAACTATCTGGCAAACAAGCAATTCTCTCGTCAGTCTCTGTAAGCTTTGCTAATGGTCTTTTATGCCCCGTATGTCCAGGTTGAGCGCCAACCTTATTTCCACTACGAGGCGTTTGAGCTTTTTTCGCTCGGCCTTATCCGCAGGGGAGTCAGAGGATGGTGATTTGGATGAGTTTCTAGAGCTCAATGCTAGGCGGTCTTCATATTCACGTAACTTTTCCCACAGTTCTTGAATGAGTAAGTTTGCTTTTTTTTCACCGAGTTCAGCAACCGTAGGCGGCTCTGTTGCGAATTGTTTTTTCTTTTTCATGAAGCTATTTTGACACGGCAAAGAGATCGTTCAATAGCGATATGACCAAACCTTATTGATCATCAATTGATCGTGTCAATAAGGGGCTGGTGAACGGTTACGTCTCGTCAACATGCACTAATGACGCTTTTTTTATGTGTTGATGCAGAGCTTGGTGTGTCGGCGTCAGCATACTACTGACTCGCCCTTGCGCTTCAGAAATCAGACCGATAGAGAAATGAGTCCCGTATTGGTCTTGCAGTAAACGTTGAATTTTACGTACGCTCAGGTGATACAAGCCACTGAGCACAGCCACGTAACTGAGCAATCGTGGCCCCATCTGACCATCGGGAGCCTCTTCAGGCAAGGCTCCTTTACTCACCGTGTTGCATTGCTTGCAACGCCCATGAAATAGCTGATATTCAGTGATATCAAGCTTAGGCTCAGGCAGCTCAAACACCTGATGACGATAACTGGGAGACTTATTGGCAGTCACTTCGCCACCACAATCAGAACAACATGAATCGGGTAAGCAAGCGACTTGCTCATCGGTTGCGCTGAGTTCCGCTAATGGTCTTTTATGCCCCGTATGTCCAGGTTGAGCGCCAACCTTATTTCCACTACGAGGCGTTTGAGCTTTTTTCGCTCGGCCTTATCCGCAGGGGAATCAGAGGAGGGTGATTTGGATGAGTGACGAGAACTGAGCATCAACCTGTCTTCATACTCTCGTAGCTTTTGCCAAAGCTCACGGATAAACAGGTTGGCTTCGCTGATATTATCAATCGAAGGCGGCTCTTGCTCGAATTGTTTTTTCTTTTTCATGAAGCCATTTTCACATGGAAAAGAGATCGTTCAATAGCTATATGACCAAACCTTATCGATCATCAATTGATCGTGTCAATAAGGGGCTGGTGAACGGTTACATCAGAACAACATGAATCTGGTAAGCAAGCGATTTGCTCATCGGTTGCGCCGAGTTCCGCTAGTGGTCTTTTGTGCCCCGTATGTCCAGGTTGAGCGCCAACCTTATTTCCACTACGAGGCGTTTGAGCTTTTTTCGCTCGGCCTTATCCGCAGGGGAATCAGAGGAGGGTGATTTGGATGAGTGACGAGAACTGAGCATCAACCTGTCTTCATACTCTCGTAGCTTTTGCCAAAGCTCACGGATAAACAGGTTGGCTTCGCTGATATTATCAATCGAAGGCGGCTCTTGCTCGAATTGTTTTTTCTTTTTCATGACGCCATTTTCACATGGAAAAGAGATCGTTCAATAGCTATATGACCAAACCTTATCGATCATCAATTGATCGTGTCAATAAGGGGCTGGTGAACGGTTACCATGAAATAGCTGATATTCAGTGATATCAAGCTTAGGCTCAGGCAGCTCAAACACCTGATGACGATAACTGGGAGACTTATTGGCAGTCACTTCACCACCACAATCGGAGCAACAGGCATCTGGCAAACAAGCGATTTGCTCATCGTTTTCGCCGAGTTCCGCTAGTGGTCTTTTGTGCCCCGTATGTCCAGGTTGAGCGCCAACCTTATTTCCACTACGAGGCGTTTGAGCTTTTTTCGCTCGGCCTTATCCGCAGGGGAATCAGAGGAGGGTGATTTGGATGAGTTACGAGAACTGAGCATCAACCTGTCTTCATACTCTCGTAGCTTTTGCCAAAGCTCACGGATAAACAGGTTGGCTTCGCTGATATTATCAATCGAAGGCGGCTCTTGCTCTATTTTTTATAAATAGTGACGGAAGATTTAAACTATATGATATTGATTCTCACTTCTAAGCATTTAAAAAATTAGTGTTATTCTACTTAATCATAATTTGTTTATTATTCAAAATAAATAAAAATATAATGGAAGTTTAATGAAAATAGCTATAGCAGGAACAGGCTACGTTGGCCTATCAAACGCAGTATTACTAGCACAGCACAATGAAGTGATTGCAGTAGATATCAATGAAGATCGTGTTAATTTAATTAACAATAAGCAGTCGACGGTAGCTGATAGTGAGATAGAAGACTTTTTAGCTAACAAGCCGCTTAATCTCAAAGCGACACTTGATAAAAAATTAGCATATTCAGATGCTCAATATGTCGTTATTGCGACACCCACCGATTACGATCCAATTAATAACTACTTCGACACATCATCTGTTGAAGCTGTCATTAAGGATGTTATCGAGATTAATCCTGCTGCGGTAATGATAATTAAATCAACTGTACCTGTTGGTTTTACTGAGCGTATTAAGAGAGAATTAAACTGTGACAATATAATATTTTCACCGGAATTTTTACGTGAGGGTAAAGCGCTTTATGATAATTTGCATCCATCAAGAATAATTGTTGGTGAACAGTCTGAGCGCGCCAAAGTATTTGCCAATTTGTTAGCGCAAGGTGCCATTAAGAAAAATATTGATATCTTGTTTACTGACTCCACTGAAGCTGAAGCTGTTAAATTGTTCTCTAATACCTATTTGGCTATGCGAGTCGCTTATTTTAATGAATTAGATACTTACGCTGAAACTCACGATTTAGACACTAAACACATCATTGAAGGTGTCGGATTAGATCCTCGTATTGGCAATCATTACAATAACCCATCATTTGGTTATGGGGGCTATTGCTTACCTAAAGACACCAAGCAGCTGCGAGCGAACTATAAAGATGTTCCTAACTCGTTAATTAGCGCTATTGTTGATGCTAATACAACTCGTAAAGATTTTATTGCTGATTCAATTTTAAATAGAAATCCTAAAGTCGTTGGTATATATCGATTAATTATGAAGACAGGTTCCGATAATTTTCGGGCGTCTGCGATTCAAGGTATTATGAAACGGATCAAAGCCAAGGGTATTGAGGTTGTTGTGTATGAGCCAGTTTTGGATGAAGCTGAATTTTTCCATTCACGGGTGATCACTGACTTGGCAGAGTTTAAAGCAATGTCAGATGTGATTGTTTCAAATCGTATGGATACTGTACTGGCTGATGTTGTAGACAAAGTTTATACCAGAGATTTATTTGGTTCAGATTAGTTTTACACTTAAAGAAGCTTTGCTATAATCGCGCCGCATTACGGAAGATTTTGAGCGTGCGTTTTTTCATTCTGTAATTTTGAACGTACAGATCTAGTTTTAAGGACTTAAAATGAGTAGCATCTATCCCGTTGTCATTACGTTTATAATGACTTGTCTAGCAATAAAGCTCCTTAAACCATTAGCTACGCAATATGGGTTGGTCGATTCACCAAATGAAAGAAAACATCACACAGGTGAGATCCCACTTATCGGCGGGTTAGCCATCTACTTAAGTATTTTGCTCGCTACGATGGTTTTTATTCCTCAAAGTCAAGAACTCAACTTATATTTAATATCATCAGCGTTAATTCTGTTCTTAGGTGTGTTGGATGATAAGTATGATTTGTCAGTAAAGCTTCGTATCGTAGCACAAGTTATTATCGCTTCTATGATGATATTCGGAGCTGGGCTCTACTTGACTAGTTTAGGGGAGATTTTTTACTTTTTTGATTTACAGCTTGGTCTTGTTGGTGTTTTCGTTACTGTGATTGCAGTCATCGGCTCTATCAATGCCTTCAATATGGTTGATGGGATTGATGGTCTTGCCGGTACATTAAGCGTGGTTACTTTTTCTTCGTTAGGATATTTGCTTTATCAAGCTGATAGCGAATGGTATATGTTGTCTGTCCTATACGTGTCTGCCTTACTTGCTTATCTCATGTTTAATCTGCGTTGGCCATCAGAAAAACTTCAAAAAATATTTATGGGCGATGCTGGCAGTATGCTAATAGGGCTAACGGTCGTATGGTTGTTAGTGGTAGGAACGAATGTTGATACGCAAGCATTTTCTCCGGTTATCGCCTTGTATCTTATTGCTATACCATTAATGGATATGGCTGCAATCATGTACAGACGTGTAAAAAAAGGGACTTCTCCTTTTAAGCCCGATCGTGACCATCTACACCATATTTTTGAACGTGCAGGCTATAGCAGAAAGCAAACTTTAGTACGTATATCAATCCTAGCCACTTTAATTGCTCTCTTAGGGGTTATGGGGGAGTATTATAATGTGCCTGAATGGATTATGTTTACCGGATTTTTGATGTTATTCAGCGCTTATAATTGGGCACTGAGCAACGTATGGAAAATTTTGACTTGGATCAGGCAAGCGTCTTAATTAATAGACTCATCTGATTCAGCAAAGTATTTATTTTTGCCCTGCATTGCGGGGCTTTTTGTTTTAAGGATAGAAATGAAAGTTGTTATTCCTGTCGCTGGGCTTGGTACGCGTATGCTTCCTGCTACCAAAGCCATTCCTAAAGAGATGCTGCCCCTAGTCGATAAGCCTCTAATTCAATATATCGTCGATGAATGCGTAAAAGCTGGAGTTAAAGAGATTGTACTGGTCACTCATGCCAGTAAAAATGCCATCGAGAACCATTTTGATACTTCTTATGAGCTGGAGTCGACATTAGAGAAGCGGGTGAAGCGACAGTTACTGGAAGAAGTACAGGCTATTTGCCCTAAAGGTGTAACCATAATGCATGTGCGTCAAGGTGAGGCTAAAGGACTGGGGCATGCTGTCTTGTGTGCTAAGCCTTGTATCGGTAATCATCCTTTTGCTGTGGTTTTACCCGATGTGATTTTAGATGAATATACCGCCAATCAAACCAGTGAAAATTTAGCGGCCATGATTGCTCGTTACAAAGCGACTTCGGTCAGTCAGATCATGGTTGCACCAGTACCCGATGAAGACGTCAGTAAGTATGGTATCGCCGATTGTGATGGTGTGGGTCTGTGCGCCGGTGAATCAACGGCTATCTCTAAGATGGTTGAGAAACCCGCTCTCGATGAGGCACCTTCAAACCTCGCCGTTGTGGGCCGTTATGTGTTATCTGAAAAAATCTGGGATCTGCTGGCAAGAACACCGGCAGGTGCCGGGGGTGAGATCCAACTGACGGATGCCATCGATATGTTGATTGAATCCGATAGCGTAGAAGCATTTCACATGACAGGTAAGTCCCATGATTGTGGTGATAAGCTTGGCTACATGACTGCATTTGTAGAGTATGGCCTGAGACATGAAAAACTTGGGGCTGAGTTTCGCAAAAATGTGCAGCAGTTGATTAAGAGCTAAGAAGGTCGGGCTTCGCCCTGCTAGGGCGTGACTTCGTCACTGCTAGAGCGTCACTACGCGACTTCTAGAATCTATACAATCAAGAGATAGGGGTATCGTTCTGGATTTTGATTTTATAGCAGGCCGGAGGCCGCCCTAGCAGTGAGCCTGCGAGCGTTCTAGAAAGGAGCTTGCGACTGCTCTCGAAGCTGACGCAGTCGGCGACCTGGTCTTTAGGCCCGAGGCTTTGGTTGTTGTGTTCTTTCGCGGCTAAAGCGGCTCCTACAAGGTATCACGAACGTCGCAAGCGACTACAGAACGCTACGCTTACACAATGGCCTTCGGCCACATGAACACTGATGCCCGCCTCTATTTATTTAGGGCGGGCTTTTTGTTTATTCTTTGACTGTCAGCGTAGCGTTCCGTGAACCCAGTGTTCGGTTATCTGTCGCCGCTTATGATGTGTTCTTTCCTGTAGGAGGGTCTTTAGGCCCGAATCTTTGCTTGTTTCAATCAATCGCGGCTAAAGCACGCTCCTACAATGTGTTCTCTCGCGGCTAAAGCCGCTCCTACAAGTCATTAGTCTATCTGCTGTTGTAACTGTTCAAAAAGCTCATTAAAAGCGAAAAGGTATGATTCAACTTTTCCTAGTAACTCTTGGGTTTGACTCAGATCATATACATGGCTGGTGATATTTCTCATCTCAATCATATCTAGCCAGATCGCCTCATCTCGTAGCCAACCTTGTTGGAAGGCTTCTTTAAAGCTGGTTCTCGGCGAGGTTGTCATGATACCGGTATAACTTAGTGTGTGTTTAATCGCCTTCCATGACATTTCATAGGTAAACTCAAATCTTTTAACCATGACATCCAGTAGTATTGATTCAAAATTGCTGTCGAGAATATCTTGTTTATATTCATTAACTTCATTGAATTTTCTGAGGGCCCTGGCGAAGTTAAAGATGGCGTCTTCGGCTCTGAGTTGTTTTGAAGCACTAAAGATCACTTTACCTGTCGCTTTTACACGCTGGATGAAACGATCCTCTTTTCTATGAATGTTGGCAACATCTACTTTTATAAGGGTGTTTAGCTGCTCAATCTCATCCTTGATAATTTCGATTTTGTCATAATCAATCGGAGCATAGAAGGCGATGTCGATATCACTTGTTGTTTCCGCTGTCCCCATAGCTTGTGAACCATAAACCCAAATTCTCTCAGGTTGGACATGTTTGAGAATAATGGCTTTTACTTGGTTGACAACTTGCTGACGGTTCATGATTTAGTTCCAAAATGATTATCTATCAATTTTATTTGAAAAGCTTTTGGAAAGCAAAGACTGTGGCGGTTATCTTGGGTGCTTTAGATGTAGGAGGGTCTTTAGATGTAAGAGGGTCTTTAGGCCCGAGGCTTTTGCTTGTTTAATCAATCGCGGCTAAAGCACGCTCCTACACCCATTCCTCAAAAATCGTTTCTGCACTTCATATTTCATTTTGATATAGATAAACGCTGTTTATAACTTCTAATCATTTCCTGTGCTGCTATTATCTTCTTAAGTTAAAAGTTTTTGGTTATCTACACTAAATTGATAGTGGTTGTTAATTAACTTTGATTAGGGATTACGCGGAAGTCGATATGTCTACACATCTAACTCATCTTAAACAGCTTGAAGCTGAATCGATTCAAATCATGCGTGAAGTGGCCGCAGAATTTGATAACCCTGTGATGCTTTACTCTGTCGGTAAGGACTCCTCGGTCTTACTGCATCTGGCGCGCAAGGCATTTTACCCCGGCAAGATCCCATTTCCTTTGATGCATGTCGATACCAACTGGAAGTTCAAGGAGATGATCGAGTTTAGGGACAAGATGGCTAAGAAGCATGGCTTCGAGCTGATAGTCCATAAAAACCCTCGTGGTATCGAGATGGGAGTAGGTCCGTTCACCCATGGCAGTGCTAAGCATACTGACATCATGAAAACCGAAGGCCTCAAGCAGGCACTGGACATGCATGGATTCGATGCCGCGTTCGGTGGTGCTCGCCGCGATGAGGAAAAGTCTCGTGCTAAAGAGCGTATCTATTCTTTCCGTGATAGTAAGCACAGATGGGATCCTAAGAATCAGCGTCCTGAGCTGTGGAATATTTATAACGGTAAAGTCGATAAGGGCGAGAGCATTCGTGTTTTTCCGCTATCTAACTGGACCGAGCTCGATATCTGGCAGTACATCTATCTAGAAGGTATCGAAATCCCCTCGCTGTACCTGGCGAAAACTCGCCCCGTCGTCGAACGTGATGGCACGCTAATCATGGTCGATGATGAACGTATGCCGATTGAAGAAGGGGAAGTGGTGCAACAGAAGATGGTTCGATTCAGGACCCTAGGCTGCTACCCGCTTACCGGAGCGGTGGAGTCACAAGCCACAACCTTGCCTGAGATTATTCAAGAGATGCTGCTGTGTACTACCTCAGAGCGTCAGGGCCGAGTGATAGATAATGACTCTTCGGGGTCTATGGAAAAGAAGAAGATGGAAGGATATTTCTAAATCGCTGCGCGATTTAGAAATAGTTGTAAGTTTTAAGTTTTAAGTAAAGCGAAGAGAGCAAGGCTAGAAAGAAGTTGTAAGGCGTAAGCTTTAAGTAAGAGCGAGGAGGTTAAGGCTTGAACAAGTCTTAAGTCAAATACAAGGAATGTATGATGAATTTTGAAAATTTAGACGTATGGAAACGCTCTGCGAGACTTTCTGCTGAGATTTACAAAGCAACAGCATCGTTAAAAGATTTTGGTTTTAGAGACCAATTGACTAGGTCAGGCCTTTCGGTGCCAAGTAATATTGCCGAAGGTATGAGCAGAGATAGCATTAAAGAGCAAAAACGTTTCTTAGATATAGCTATATCTTCACTGTCTGAAGCTAGGACACAAATTTACATTGGCATCGATATTGGTTATCTCCCTAAGCAACAAGGCCATGAGTGGCTTGTTGAGACTAGAGAGTTATCGGCGATGATTAATAGTTTGAAAAACAAAATTACATAAGGCAGAGCAATTTATAAGCAGAGTCAGTTTTAGTCAGCCTCTTTACTTATGGCTTAAAACTTACCACTTATAACTTAATCAGATTAACTTTGTCTTTGCTATGGAGTATGTATGACCACAAGTTCGAATTTGATTGCGGCTGACATTGAAGAGTATCTTCAAGTCCACGAAAACAAAGATATGTTGCGAGTGCTAACTTGTGGCAGTGTCGATGATGGTAAGTCTACTTTAATCGGGCGCTTGTTGTTCGATAGCAAGATGATCTTCGAAGATCAGCTGGCGGCGATTGTTAAAGACTCGAAACGCTTCAATACCACCGACGAGCCATTCGACTTAGCGCTGCTTGTCGATGGATTGCAGTCCGAGCGAGAGCAGGGTATCACCATAGATGTGGCTTATCGTTACTTCACTACCGAGCAACGCAAGTTTATCATTGCCGATACGCCGGGCCATGAGCAGTATACGCGTAATATGGCCACAGGTGCCTCAAACTGTGATTTAGCGATTATCTTGATCGATGCCCGTCACGGCGTGCAAGTTCAGACCAAACGTCACAGCTTTATCTGTTCTCTGTTAGGCATCAAGCACGTGATCATCGCCATCAATAAGATGGATGCGGTGGATTATGATCAGGCCATTTATCAGAATATTAAGCAAGAATATCGTGAGTTTTCCACTCAATTAGGCTTCACTGATGTCCGCTTCGTGCCTATCTCGGCCTTGAAGGGCGATAACGTGGTAAATGAGAGTAGCAAGATGATCTGGTATCCAGGCTCGACACTACTCAAGTTACTTAATACCGTGTCGGTTGCACAAGATAAAAGTGAGTCATTCCGCTTTCAGGTGCAATACGTTAACCGACCTAATTTAGATTTTCGTGGATTCTGTGGAACCCTAGCTTCGGGTGAGATCCGCGTTGGCGATACTGTTGTGGTTTTGCCGTCGAATAAAGAGACGCGTATCAAGTCAATCGTCACATTCGATGGTGATCTTGACCAGGCCTCAGCGGGGCAGGCGATAACCTTGACCCTCGAAGATGAGATTGATGTCGGCCGTGGTGACATGTTAGTGCGCCCCCATGATAAGCCACATTCACTCAGCAACTTCGAAGCTGACGTGGTTTGGATGACGGATGAGCCTCTGTGTGTCGATCGTGAATATGCCATTAAAGTGGGTAGCAAGTCTGTCTATGGTTATGTCGATGCCATCAATCACAAGATAGATGTTAATACGCTCGAGAAGCAAGAGGCACAGCAACTTGAACTCAATGAGATAGGTAACTGTAATTTTGCCGTCACTGAGCCGGTGCAATTTGATGCCTATGATGTTAACCGTGCGACGGGGGCATTTATTATTATCGATCGCCTGACTAATGTGACCGTTGGCGCCGGGATGATCCGTAATCCCATTTCTTCCAACAGCGCTGCCAACCAGTCGTCTAAGCATAGCTATTCAGAGTTTGAATTAGAGATGAATGCTTTGGTTCGTAAGCATTTCCCACATTGGGGCAGCAAGGATATCTCTTTGTAGGAGGGTCTTCAGATGTAGGAGGGTCTTTAGGCCCGAGGTTTTGTGTGTTGCAATCAATCGCGGCTAAAGCACGCTCCTACAGTGAATCTTTGCTCCTACAATAGATAAAAATCATAGGAACCTATGTCTCTAGATGCATATTTAACCATAGGCATATTTGTCGCGACAATCGCGGGACTTATTCATTTTCAGAGCCGTCCAGCCGTGGTGTTCGGTGTGGCTCTGTTAGCCTTGGTCGGACTTAATTTGGTCTCGAAAGAGCAGCTGCTGTCGAGCATGTCCAACCCTGGTTTGGTGACTCTGGTGCTGTTGATCTTATGCTCCTTCGCCTTAGAGAAGACTCGCTTGCTTAGAGTGATTGCCTCCAAGGTGATTGTGAGCAGTTACAATTCTACCTGGATGCGACTCTTCGGCATTACTGCGTTAAGCTCGGCCATGCTCAATAACACAGCCGTGGTCGCGACCTTGCTATCGCCCATTCGTAACAATCCGCATCACTTCGCCAGCAAGTTGTTACTGCCTCTCTCCTACGCCGCTATCTTAGGGGGAACGCTCACCTTAATTGGCACATCCACCAACTTGATCGTTAACAGCCTCTATATCGATGCCACGGGTAAGTCACTCAGTTTCTTTTCGTTTACTGCGGTAGGTATCCTGCTGGTATTAGGCTGTGGCCTGGTATTAAGACTGGCCTCTCGCTGGTTGCCTGACATAGAACATAAAGAGACCTGCTCCAAGGGCTATTTTATTGATGCTAAAGTTGTCTTGGGCTCCGAGCTAATTGGCCGTTCGGTCGAAGATAATGGCCTTAGGCATCTTGAATCGCTATTTTTGGTCGAAGTCGTGCGGGATGGACGTTTGATAAGCCCGGTAACACCGACAGAAGTCTTGCTGCTAAATGACCGGCTTATCTTCAGTGGTGATATCACTAAGATGATGCAGTTGAGTCAATTCTCCGGCCTAGAGATGTTTGCCGAGAAAAATGGCTTACTGGACTCAAACTTAACCGAAGTGGTGCTGAAGCAAGAAAGTGTACTCATAGGTAAGACACTGAAAGGCTCTGGCTTTAGGGCCTTGTTCGATGCCGCAGTGGTGGCGATTCGCCGTGACGGGGAGGAGATCTCGGGTAAGCTGGGCGAGGTCGTCATCAAGGCGGGAGACTTTTTGATCTTAGCCGTAGGTGAAGATTTTAAGACTCGCAGAAATATCAGTAAAAATTTCATCGTTATCAGTGGTGTTGAGCCTGAAATTCGCATCAATGGTGCCAAGGCGTGGCTCTCGATCGGTGGGTTTGTGTTGACCATCGCACTTGCTGCCACGGGTGTCATAGAGATGCTGCAAGGGATGCTGCTGCTGCTTGGCGTGCTTATTTTTAGTAAGTGCCTCAACGTAAACGAAGTTGTGAGGCGTTTCCCCGTCGATATCTGGTTAATTGTGTCGACGGCTATCTTACTTTCACATGCATTGGTTAATAATGGCGTCGCCGATTTAGTGGCCCAGTGGGTCAATAGCGTCACGGATAAAGACCACCTCTATCTGGCGCTGGTATTGGTGTATGTCGCAACTTGGCTGATGACTGAGCTGATTACCAATAACGCCGCCGCGGCATTAATGTTTCCTATCGCTTACAGTATCGCCTTAGGCTTTGGTGTGGACATATTACCTTTCGTTATGACCGTGGCTTTTGCGGCGAGTGGCAGTTTCATCAGCCCCTATGGTTATCAGACGAACTTGATGGTGTATAACGCCGGACATTATCGAATAATCGATTTTGTCAGAGTCGGACTGCCTGTGAGCCTGACTTATGGCGTCATAGTACTCGTGGCCGTACCTGTGTTTTTCCCGTTTAGGTGATGCTGGCGAATTGTGTGATGGTGTCGGAGGGTCTTTAGATGTAGGAGGGTCTTTAGGCCCGAGGCTTTGGTTGTTTAAATCAATCGCGGTTTATTCCTTCGCGGCTAAAGCGCGCTCCTACAAGGTAAGACGAACGTCGCAAGCGACTACAGAACGCTGCGCTTACGGAATGGCCTTCGGCCACATGGACGTTACGCTCTGTTCATTCTGGTGGTGTCGGTTGTATCTTTTGTGTAGGAGGGGCTTTAGCCCCGAGAAGAATGATCAAGATAATCAAAATTGGATATATGATGACAGTAAAGATAGATAAAATAGCAGATGTGTCTCCCTATAAGAATGTTGAGACGTTAGGCGAGTCATCCTCCGACGTCGTTTGGCATCAGGCGAGTGTGTCTCATGCAGAGCGAGTCGCGAGTAATGGCCATCGCCCAGCCGTGCTTTGGTTTACCGGCCTAAGTGGCTCGGGAAAATCTACGCTGGCTAATGCGGTAGACAAGATGCTGCATGACATAGGCTGTAAAACCTACCTGTTAGATGGCGATAACGTTCGTCATGGCTTGAATGGTGACTTGGGTTTCTCGGATGAAGACAGAGTCGAGAACATTCGCCGTATAGGTGAAGTGTCCAAGTTGTTTGTCGATGCCGGTCAACTGGTTTTAACCGCATTTATCTCACCATTCCTGGCTGATAGAGAGCAGGTTCGAAGTCAGTTAAAGGCAGGGGAGTTTGTCGAGGTATTTATCGACACGCCGATTGAGATCTGTGAGCTAAGAGATCCAAAAGGTTTATACCAGAAAGCCCGTGCAGGCGAGATTAAGAACTTCACCGGCATAGATTCAGCCTATGAGCTGCCGGTGAACCCAGAGGTACACGTCAAGACTGAGAAGCAGTCGGTAGAAGCCTGTGCCAAGCAGGTGATAGATCACCTTAAAAGTCATGGTTATTTAAAATCTGTCTCGTTGTAGGAGGGTCTTTAGGCCCGAATCTTTGCTTAAATCGAAAGGGTGTAAATGAATTACGATATTTTTAACGGTGATGCCGATGGCATCATCGCCTTGTTGCAGCTTAGATTGGCGAACCCTGTCGAGAGTGAGTTGGTGACAGGCGTTAAACGTGACATCCAGTTGCTGGAGAAAGTGACCGTGAGGTCTGGAGATAGCCTGACGGTACTCGATATCTCGATGGAGAAGAATCGACACGCTCTGCAAGCTGCTCTCGAAGTCGGTGCGACTGTGTATTACGCCGATCATCACAGATATGGTGTTATTCCTCAGCATCAAAATTTGCAGGCCCACATAGATTTAGATGCCAATACCTGTACTGCGCTGATTATCGATCAGCTTTTAGAGGGGCAATTCCATCTTTGGGCGATCACGGCAGCTTTCGGTGATAACCTTATCGCTAAGGCCGATAAATTAGCCGAACAAGCGGGTCTATCTAAAGACCAAGCTGAGCAGCTCAATGAGCTTGGTACCCTGATTAATTACAATGGTTACGGCAGTAAAACTCAAGACCTTCATTTTCATCCCGCAGATCTATATCTAGCCTTGCTTAAGTATGCTAATCCTTTCGATGTGATAGCCGATGTCGATTCGCCTTTCTACCCGCTTAAAAGCGCGTATAGACAAGACATGGATAAGGCATTGGCCGTAGAGTCTTGCCATCGTAGTGCCAATTTATCTGTGTTTGAATTACCCGATAGTGCCTGGGCGAGACGCATTAGCGGTGTATACGGCAACGACTTGGCTAATCAAGATCCCGATTCTGCCCATGGGGTGTTAACCGATAATAATGATGGCAGTTATACCGTGTCTTTACGGGCACCATTAAACAATAAGCAGGGAGCGGGCGATATCTGTAGCCAATTTGATACCGGCGGCGGTCGGGCCGCAGCCGCAGGGATCAATGCATTAGCTAAAGCTGACCTGAATAGATTGATTAAAACAGTAGAAGAGTTTTATACATAAACCGTCATCTTTTGTAGGAGGGTCTTTTTTGTAGGAGGGGCTTCAGCCCCGATGCTTTGATGTCGTGTTCTTTCGCGGCTAAAGCCGCTCCTACGGTGAATCTTTTGTTTGCATCAATCAATCTCAGCTAAATATATGCAATCCCAATGTGAATAATTGCCAATATTGTCTACTAAACGTGCTCTCAATGGGTTAGCAACTATGTACCTCATCACTTCCTTTATTTCTTCATCTTGCCTCAAGCAATGATCGTAAAATCCTGGTTGCCACACGTTAATATTCTGTTGCAGATGAGTATTTATCTGCTTGGCACTCCTGCCTTTCATGTAACCTATAGCACGACTTAAATCAGTGACATCATTGAGTATGAACAGCCAATGCAGGTGATCTGGCATTAGGCAATAGCCTATTGTCGACGTTATTTTTTTGTCATCAGACAATTTCAAATTATTAATGACTATTCGAGCACTGCCAAAATCATTAAACAAGGGTTCTCTTTCATGGGTATTGGTCGTCACGAAGTAGATGTTATTTTCGTTACTGTATCTTCCAAGCCGCAAGTGACTTCCATGTTCCATCATTAGCCTTGTTTTGATTGCAATCAATTTATTAATTTTAGAAGAACATCGCGGCTAAAGCACGCTTCTACAATGAATGCTGGTGAATTGTTTGCTTGTGTAAGAGGGTCTTCAGGCTCGAGGCTGTGCTGGTTGCAATCAATCGCGGCTAAGCCGCTCCTACAGTGTGATAAGATATCACCTGTTTTTAGCTAATTTTTGAGATGTAACTCCAATATGAGAAAAGGCATTGTTTTAGCTGGTGGTACCGGGTCCAGGTTGTTTCCTATGACTCAGGTTGTGAGTAAACAGTTACTGCCAGTTTATGATAAGCCTATGATCTACTACCCTATTTCGACTCTTATGCAGGCCGGGATAACAGAGATGCTACTTATCTGTAGGCCCGATGACTTGCCTCTGTTTCGCGCCCTGTTGCAGGACGGTACTCAATGGGGCATATCGCTGCAATACGCCGAGCAAGCTCAGCCCAATGGGCTTGCTGAGGCCCTTATCATAGCGGAAGAGTTTCTCGATGGAGGACCTAGCGCCTTAATCTTAGGCGATAACCTCTTTTATGGTGACTCGTTAACTTGGTTATTAACTCAGACCTGTGCTACTGAAACCGGTGCTAGCGTGTTTGCTTATCATGTGTCTAACCCACAAGATTATGGCGTGATTAACTTCGATGATTGTGGGCGTGCACTCTCGATTGAGGAGAAACCCGTTAAGCCACAATCTAACTATGCCATGCCTGGATTGTATTTTTTTGACAAGCTAGCCTCTGATTTTGCTAAACAAATTTCTCCTTCTGAGCGAGGTGAGCTCGAGATTGTCGATCTGGTTAATAGGTATTTAAGTTGCGGCGATTTACATGTGAAGATACTGGGCAGAGGCACTGCCTGGCTCGATACTGGTACCCCAGATGCTTTTGCCGAAGCGACGCAATTTATTTCTGCCATCGAAAAGCGACAAGGCCTCAAGATTAACTGTCCTGAAGAGGTCGCTTACCGTCTAGGTTTGATTGATGATGCACAGTTGCGAGAACTGGCTAAGCCCTTGCTCAATAGTGGTTATGGTGAGTACCTCTTAGGTTTGCTTTCTCGCGGCTGAAGCCGCTCCTACAAAAGATGTGACGCTGTGATTGTCTGTGGCTGTGATCGTAATGCGCGCCAAAGTAGATGCAAGTATTTACTGGCTCTGTTATCTGCATCGAACTCAAGTTCTAGCAGTTGACGTTCCTCTTTAGGAGCCGATTTGTCCAGCAGTAACTGAACCGGGCCCAGTACGCCTAAGCGACGATCATCTTTTCCTGTGGCATATCTCGCTTCTGGAGTGTCGCCAAATAGATCAAGCCTTCCGGTGAGTACATGATATATCTGCGGCAATCTGGCCGAGATCGGGCCTGGTATGTTCCATCGCCAAGCTTTAAAGGTTTGTCCTAAATTGTCGATACAGGTATCTGAAATAGTCGAGTGTTCAGACTGCTTGTTAAAAGTGTTTCTTAATGAGGAGTAAACCGATAACAGGGGCCATAGGGGTAAGCTTAGTATAAAAATAATCAATAAAAATAGTCGGGTAAGTGTGCTCGTTTTATTTCCCTCGGGCTTGGCATTGATCTCATTTGCGCCGATCAAGGCTTGATCTTTAATTTGAATGACACCTAAGTGCTGCAGGTTTATAAGCAGATCTTGGCAGAGAATGCTATTTTTAACTTCTAACCTTTCTCCTACATAGGTGTTTGGCAGGATCAAGCTGTTCTCAATGCTAGATTCTTTGTCGATTAAACAATTATTGCCGATCACCACTGACTCTTTTAACTGTACCTTCTCCTCTATTCGGCAGTTGTTACCTATGATCCCCCAACCATTTTGGCTGGTTAAATCACCAGTATGGGTCTTAGTACCAACATAAAAGTCTTGTTGTGCATTAGCAGACAGGTAACTACGTTCGCTAGGCGTTAATGTAGGCAGTTCATTCTTGGCTAAACACAAATTTGCATCCATATACGAGTGAAAGCTATCAAGCATGAAGCTGCGTCCGTGTAAGACGAGTGTCACCACGCTGGTGCTGTCGAAATGTGGCAAAAAAGGCCAGTCGATATCGGCAAGATAGGGGAGAGCTGCGGGCAGTAACATCATGCCTGCATTTTGGCTCTCCATCTTGGCTTGTACAAAGTCACGAGGAAACGCTTTAGAAAAGTCGATGAATTGAGAAATAGAGGGAGAGCGAAAAATATCTCCTCTTACGAGCAATAGACTTTCATCGGGGTCGAGCGCAAGACGCTTTAATACTGAGCGGGTTTCTTCTTGGGGTTTACTTAAAAAGTATTCTATTTCTAGTCCCCACTTTTCACCATTGCAAAGGAGCTTTTCAATCTCTCTGGCTTGAGAAGAAATAATTAACTTTATCTGCGTGATCCCGGATTTGGCTATGTCCTCTAAGGTATATTCAATCACGGCTTTATTACCAACAGGAAGTCGTGCCGGACAGTAATGGTCATTGAGTGGTGCTAATTCATCACCGGTTCTGTTTGCAAAAATGATGGCTTGCATGCGCAGTTCTCCATAGTTAGCCCTGATTTGTTACAGACTGTCTCGCCCTTGTCTGTTGATGACTTATTGCGTTAATTTTGGTTATCAATAGGCGCCTCGGGCAAATATCACTGCCGGTATGGTTTTAATCAGTAAGCTAACATCGGTAAAGAATGATTGCTGGTAGATATAGTCAACATCCAATTCAACCTGTCGATCGAAAGGGATATCAGAGCGGCCGCTGACTTGCCATATACAAGTGATGCCAGGCTTAACAGCAAGCCGCCTTCTGTCATGCAGGCTATATTGCTCCACCTCAGCCAATAGTGCGGGCCTTGGCCCAACCAAGGACATATCACCGCATATCACGTTGCATAATTGCGGCAGCTCGTCGATTGATAGTTTTCTGATCACTTTGCCGATGCGGGTGATTCTTGGATCTTGTTTCATTTTAAACAGGATGCCGCCTTGCATCTCATTAGCCGATTGCAGTGCTCTCCGGCGCAGTTCTGCATCTGGGTACATAGAGCGAAATTTCCACATTGTAAAAGGGATATTATGTTTCCCAGCCCTTTGTTGGCTGAACAGCACAGGCCCCTTAGACTCCAGGCGTATTAGCAATGACACACATAGCAGCAACGGCAATAAAAGTACCAGTAGTAAAGCAGCACAGAAGAGATCGAGTCCGCGCTTTAAGTGGATATTAAATCTCGCTAGCGCTCTATTTCGTTTGCAGCGTTGTTTAGCCTGAGCATTTAATGAGTGCTGGTTGGTTAAATTGGGATGCTGGATATGTTTGTTAGTGCCTGAATCTTCCAACTTGTTGGCATATATTGAGTCTGTTAATAATGGATCTTTTGTTGTCTGTGCAGCCGATATTATCGGATGGCGGTGTTGCTTTTGTTGCCGTATTTCTTGCAACACACGATATAAGAACAGTGGATTGCCTAAGATATATCGCTGCCACATTCTCTTTGGCTCTTCAGCGAGGCGACAAACCCATTCCATGCCTATTTGTCTTACCCATAATGGGGCGCGGATGATTTTCTCTGAGTAAAAATCAAATAATCCGCCTACGCCAATGCCCACAGCGACATCCAGATGAGCTTGGTGTTTTTCTAGCCAAACTTCTTGTCTTGGTGCACCCATTGCGACCAGTAAAACACTCGCACCTGAGGCATTAATCTGCTCAATCACAGATTGTTCATTGGTTAATGAATCTAAATAGCCATGGTGAGTTCCTGCGATAGCTAAGTTGGGGTATTGACGGCTCATATTTTCAGCGGTTTTGGCGGCAATGCCTGGGGCTCCACCGAGAAGAAAGACAGATAAATTGTTTTTTGATAGTTGCTCGCACAGCCTAGGAAACATGTCAGTGCCATTGAGATTATCTTTAGGGGAATAGCCTTTCCAAAGGCAGGCTATGCGTATGCCCGAACCATCGGCGAATATCTTGTGACAGCTCGATTGTAAACAGCGACGATAGAGTGGGTCTTTGACACTGAGATTCAAGCAAGCTGCATTGACGAAGGCATATTGAAGCATACCGAGTGAATGTCCTGTGCCTGAGTGAGTAGTGTCAGGATGTCGCGTCAGCTTTAACGCTTGGTAGTGTTGGCATTGAATGATTATTTCTGCCAACATCTCTTTCATGGTGAGATTACAGAGTTGTAAATTGAATAAGGGAATGGATTGCGCCGAGCTATTAGCCTTATGGGCTGAGAATATCGATGTCAGTACGATTCTCGATGCTGCCATAAGATAAGATAATAGATTGCTTTGTGCGTCATGCAGGTGTGCTGCCTTGTCCTCGAAATTAATGCCTAACCTGTGATGCATCTGCTCAAAAGAGAGTAGACCTGGCTTGCTAATTCGTTGATTATTAAGATGATGATAAGATGGTTGACCGGCTCCTTGCTCAGGTTCAAGGTAATATCTTTTGTCGCTACCCAGCAGGGAAAGGTCACCCTTGAGTAAGTTGATTAAATAGGGCCATTGGCAACATCTTCCTTCACCGGTGAATTGATATAGACCTATTTTTCCGTCTTTTGCATCGTGAATATAAACACGTTCTATGGCCGAGCCATGGTGATATTTGCGATAGAGAGACTTAAATACTAATACCGGCGCTGCACTTATGATGAGTAGCAGGGCAAGGATAATGTCGACGGTTCTGAGCATATGATCTCTGATATTAGCCGTTTCTACTTGAGTGTTTGTTATCATTTTTCCAGCCTTAAGCGAGATTGCTATTCGATGCTAGAGTTCAATTCATATTTTAGGATGAAGCATAATCTAGGCCATCTTTATAAATTGTTATTTAACAAGTAGTTGGTTTGTTTCTCGTGCCGTTTTTACTGAGTCTAATGGTGATTTTTCGCAGTTTGCATTTTGACTGAGTTGCTTTTTGAAGAAGATGTCGTTGATTGTTTGAAATACGGTTAATGCTGTCATATGTGCTTGGTTTGAGGATATAAGAGAGATTATTGATAATAAACGTGCTCGGCAGGAGGACTCTGGGAGTCTGAACCATAAACTAAGGGGGTATAATACCTGTGGATCCCGACCCATATAAGGATCCCTAATACCTTAGGAATAATAATGGCCCAGACTCCCAAACCGAGCAAAGCTAAACAGGCTGTGAGTACACCGTCGGCTATGGTCTGCCATAGAATGGCTTGGCAGACGACAGGTATCTTGTTTTCCTTTAGATTAGATGTCGCATTAAGCATGCCGAAGGTAAATAATAAATAGCTTGTTGCCATGAGTATCATAGGCGGGATCAAGGTTGGATCCTAATGGAAATATGTTAGATGCAAATCTAATGATCCGCCCCAGCACTTGTGCCGAACTCAGAGAGAACAGGCTGACAATCAGAGAGTACATATATGTTCGATTGCCGCATCTCTATCTTCGAAAATAGTGAACACATGATGTAGCCGTGTGAGTTCAATCAGGGCGCGTACGCCAGCCGAAGGTGAGAGCAATATCACTTCTCCAGAATGTTTCTGGGTGAGTTTATGTGCCGAGATCAGAATAGACAGGCCACTGGAGTCGATATATTCCACCTGATGTAGATCCATCACCAGCTTGGTACTGCCGGTTTCTATTTGACGAGAAATAGCGGCTCTTATTGTTGGCGTCTGAGCCATGATCATCTCTTTAGGTAAGGTGACTAAGCATGCATTTTCGAGGGCCAAGGGAGAGAACTTCATAACTAGCTCCTTAAAAGAATCGTCTTGTTTATCATAGATACATAATAATTTATAAGCACAAGTCGGGCCAATTATTAACTAGTTGATTTAATTGTTTAAAATCTTTACTTGGGTATCTATACGAAAGGCAATCACCTCGTTCCTATTTGATTTGCCTTGCAATTTGCAAAGCTGGAAACCCTTGTTTGTTGTAGGAGCGGCTTTAGCCGCGAGAGAACACATTGTAGGAGCGTGCTTTAGCCGCGATTGATTGAAACAAGCAAAGATTCGGGCCTGAAGACCCTCCTACATCTAAAGACCCTCCTACAGGGAGATTAGCGCAACAGGCTCAACCTGAGGTGAGTGCCTGCGACTGAGCTCTGGAACCTCATCTGATCCATCCAGTTCTGTATGATCCATAAGCCTCTCCCCGAGAGTGAGAAAGGGGAGGGACAATCTACCTGATTGTCTATGGGGGTGTAAGGGGAGTTATCGAGCAGATCTATGATGATGAGCTCTTGATCGCAATGCAGAATGACGACTATCTGTTCCAGACGGCTGTCGGTATGCTCTAAGACGTTGGATAATGCCTCAAGAATGCAGGTTATGACTTTAAATCTCTGTTGGGTCGGCACATTATTTTGTTGCAGAAACTGTTCGAACTCGGCACATAAGAGCTTACTGCTCCAGATTTTTTGCGATAGATTTAATTGTATGCTGTTCATATTGCCTCCAACTGGTCTGGGCTAACGTGTTTATATCGACATATTCGAAGTGGAAATTATCATCATCGAGATATCATCCTGGGGGGAGTTTTGTTGCCAGAGGTCGATGACGTGACTGAGGTGATGCAACAGAGCTTCCGGTGATAGTTGGTGTGCATCTGAGCAGGCCTTGACTAGCCTCTGTTGGCCAAATTCGCCATAGGTGGGGTGTTGGCACTCATATAAACCGTCTGAGTAGAGCATCAGGTGCTGTTCATCGCCTAAGAAGAATGAGTTGTACTGGTATTGAAATTGATTATCGATCCCCAGGGGCAGGCCTGAATCCAGGCTCATTATGGTGGCGCTATCATTAGCGAGCAAGATTGGCTGTGGGTGGCCTGCCATCGTTATTCTCACTTGGCCACTGTCAGTATTGGCTATTCCCAGAATCAAGGTAGCGAATCGCCCGGCATTTTCAGGGTCTTCAAAATCTGCATTAAGCTCAGTCACAATTAACGCAGGATCTAAGCTGTCCCAGTGACAACTCTTACAGCTGAGTCTCTGGGCCAGTGTAAAACTTTGCATCGAGGCTGCGATGCCGTGACCGGTGACATCCAGCAGATAGAAACCCAGATGAGAATCGTCGATGTTAAAGCATTGGAATATGTCGCCAGCCAGATCCTGGGCGGGTTGAAATCGGGTCGCCAGGCGCCATTGATTGGTCAACTTGCTCGAGGTTGGCAGTAACGAACTCTGTAGTCTGGCGGCGCTATCGAGATCTGCTTGAACTTGTGCTAAGTAGGCTTGCTCCTTAGACAGGGCATCGTTGAGAGCCAGATTCTGATCCGTCAGGTGCTGTTGCATCTTGACGATGCGCGCCGCAGCTAACAGCCTCACTTTCAATATGCTAGGTATAAAAGGTTTGCTGAGAAAATCATCGGCACCCGATTCAATGCCTTCTACCATGTGTTTTGCCTGATTGTTGGCGGTTAGCAAGATGATGTAAGGTGGAGATGGGGCCTGCTTGAGTCGTTGGCATAACTGGGGGCCGGTTAAACCTGGCATTCGCCAGTCACTGATCACAATATCGGGCATCTGACTTTGATATAACTCGATTGCTTCCTCAGCGCTAGCGCAGCTCGAGACGTTCATTCCCATGCTCTGCAGTAGATTGACTATAAAGTTGCGCTCGCTCTGAGTATCTTCAACCAGTAGCACTGAAAGTGTGTCTAAGCGAAACTTGACAGCAGCTGTGGACATTCTAAGTGTTGCATTTGAAGTCATAAGCAGGCTCATTACCTTATAGATGTTATCAAAATAAAGGCAATCTTTGTGCCATAGCCTAAGCTTATGACCCTATCTTGTTGTTAGTCTTTATAAAGCATGGTGACTTGTGATTAAGCCTGCTGAGATTTGGCATAGGCTTTGCTCCAGTATCTAGGGTCGTCACTGGTAAGGATACGCATAATGAAAATATCACCATGGTTCAACACGCATCAGCTCTTCTCTATTGCCTTGTTTTTTGGTGGTGTTTTTGCGACGCAAGCATCTGATACAAAACACACAGTTAACCAACCTTCGATTCTCACCTTTGGCGTGGTGCCACAACAAGCCGCTAGCACGCTGGCAAGAAAATGGTCTCCCTTACTGGCAGCCTTGTCGCAAAATGCAAATTTTCAATTGCATTTTGCGACGGCTCCCGACATTCCCACGTTTGAGAAGCGTTTGGCTAAGGGGGTGTATGATATTGCCTATATGAACCCCTATCACTTTACCGTGTTTAATGAATCTCCCGGTTATCAGGCGCTGGTAAAAGAACAAGGTAAAAAAATAACAGGGATTATTGTGGTGCAGAAGCGTGCTAAAGCTCAGTCCCTGTCAGATCTCGATGGCCAGTTATTGGCTTTCCCAGCTCCCGCCGCCTTCGCAGCGAGTGTGCTGCCCAGAGCCAACTTGAAGATAAAGGGCATTAACAATCTGGATCTCATGACTCCGTTTATCTCGCCGTAGCTCAAGGGTTAGTGGCTGGTGGCGGAGGGGTGAAGAGAACCTTTAAAACCATGGATAAAGAGGTGACCAAGCAGCTGCGAGTGCTGTGGGAAACGCCTGGATACACTCCCCATGCCGTGGCGATTCATCCAAGAGTGCCCGTCGGTGTCAGAGAAGAATTAATGATAAAGTTCATTCAATTCTCTGCGATTCAAGCAGGAAGCATGCTACTGCAAGGACTAGGGTTTAACCCTTTCGAAGCCGCTAAGAGCAGTGATTGGAATGATGTGAGAGCGTTAGGAGTAGGGGGGTTTCTCTCAGCCCTTAGAGACCAATGATAAATAATGATGAACCGCTTATTGCTATAGCCTATAGCTTATAGCTTAGAGATAGAGATAAGAGGGAGGTTACTCATGACGTTTAGACTCAAAACGGTATTAGGCATCGCGCTAATTGAGGGCGTACTTTTGATGCTGCTGGTTTATACCAGTGTCGATTATCTCAAGAGTTCCAATCAGGCTGAGATTGAAAAACGTGCGCGTTCAGTGGTGACGTTATTTGCAGCGGCGGCTAAAGATGCGGTTATTAGCACTGATATCTCCACTTTACAGGAGTTGTCCAGCGAGCTACTCGACAGTACTCAGGTCTTATATGTGGCCATTTATGATCGGAATAACTTGCTTGTCAGCGCGGGAGAACCAAGCCTAATTTCGGCTAGCGATCGATCATTCTCCAATGACGAGACGTTAGCTAAAGTGGCTGGTGGCTTTGTCAATATCGAGGATGGTGTGCTCGATGTGAAGGCCGATATTATTGAGTCAGGATTTGTGTTCGGCCGTGTTGAACTGGGGATCAGTATCCATGAGTTCGATCAGTTTTTAGCCAGGGCCACGACGCGTTTTAGTTCTATTGCCGGGTTAGAAATGTTGTTAGTTGCGCTTTTTTCTTGGTTATTGGGCAGTTATTTGACCAAGAACTTGAGTGAGTTGAAACGGGCATCGAAGAGAATACTCCAGGGGGAAACCGGGGTTCAAATTCCGGTGAATAGTCATGATGAGATAGGTCAAACTACTCAGGCATTCAATCGTATGATTGAAAAAATTGAGAAAAATGCTCAGGATCTTGAGAGTGCCAATATTCGCCTCAGTACGATTTTAGAAGCCGCCGTGGATGGCTTTATCATCATAGATACCCAAGGGATCATCGTTCAGGTTAACCCGGCCGTCGGTCACCTTTTTGGTTATGATAACAATGACTTGATTGGCCACAACGTATCCATATTCATGCCGAGTCACGAACGACACATGCAAAATGATTTCCTGATGCGTTTTATTAACTCTAAAAGAGGGGGGTTACAAGGCAAGGGAAGGGAGCTGGTGGCGCAACATAAGAGTGGTAAGCTTTTCCCCATCGACCTGTCCGTCTCTAAGATGTTGATCGATGGCGACGTCATGTTATTGGGTTTAGTGAAAGACTTAAGTGATATAAAACGCAAAGAGGCGGAGGCTAAACGAACCGAGTCGATTCTACTGGCGACACTCGAGGCGAGCCAAGATGCACTCATTACCATAGACATCACCGGGCGTATTCAAGAGTTTAATGAAGCGGCCAGCCAGCTGTTTGGCCATAGTCGTGAACAGGCTCTGGGGGAGATTTTCGAGGAGCTGATTTTTGTCGATATCGAGAGAAAGGCGTTCAAGGAAGAGTTGGAAGTTTTCAGGAAAACCGGTTGTGGTCCAGCCATAAAGAAGAGCGTAGAACTCATGTCCATTCGGGCCGATGGCACTCACTTTCCAGTCGAGATGAAGATGATCCCGGTGCAGCTGGGTGATGAGATCTTACTCACAGCCTTTTTACACGATGTTTCAGAGCGTATGCAGTATGAGACTGAGTTAAAACAGGCTAAGGAGCAGGCTGAATTAGGCAGTAAGGCTAAATCCAGATTCCTTGCCACCATGAGTCATGAAATTCGCTCCCCATTGAATGCCGTGTTAGGTGGCGTCGAGCTAATGCTGGACTCTAAGCTGAATAAAGATCAACGTATCTATGCGCATACGGCTAAAGAGGCCGGTACCGCCCTACTGAGTACCATCAACGATATTTTAGATTTTTCCAAGATTGAAGCGGGACAGATGGTGTTGAAAAATATGAGCTTCTCGCCGGCTAAGATGGTGGCTCAGGTGATGCAGATTTTAGCGCCTAAAGCCAATGAGAAAGGCGTCAACTTAGCGACATTTATTAATCGGAATGTCCCTGCTCTCGTCAAGGGAGATGCACAACGATTGCGTCAGGTACTGCATAACCTCGTCGATAATGCGATTAAATTCTCCAGTGGTGGCTGCATTTCGGTAGAGATGTGGATCCCGGATGGTCATCACCAGGAGGTGCAACTTCATTGTGCCGTCACCGATGAAGGCATAGGCATTAGTCTGTCGGCGCAGAAGAAACTGTTTCAAGAGTTTAGTCAGGTTCATGATCAACATAATACCAATTACACTGGCACCGGATTAGGCTTAGCCATTTGTTCCGAGTTAATCACCATGATGGGGGGGGAGATCGAGCTGAGTAGTCGTCTTGGACATGGCAGTTGTTTCAGATTCAACGTACGCTTACAGCTAGAGGAACAAAGAGGCAGTTTTACCCACATTCCTGCACATGCGAGAGTCTTGCTGGTTCACCCCGATAAGACCTTTTCTCATCTGGTCAGAAAACAGTACAGCCAGTATGGGGTGCAGACCGTCAATGTGAGTCAACTCACGGACATTTTCAAAATAGAAGCGGTGAAAGGTAGGTTTAATCTTATATTGATCGATGATACTAGTTTATCTCAGCTGAGCTTAAATTTATCGAATCAATTTAAGCGAGATTTTCTGTCCGAAGATGGCTTAATTGCCGCCTTGATGTCGGGATTAAGTCCTGAGATGCCTGTGGTTATGGCCGATATCGGCTTAGAGCAAGTGATCAATAAACCCTTGAGTCGAGAGATGTTGCTTGGTTTACTCAGTGGCGAGAGTCTGGATGAATCAGACACCAGAGAGGTCGAGACCTTATTACCTGAGTTAACATTGAGGAATAAACGTCTATTGCTAGCAGAAGACAGCCCGTCAAATCGAGTCATAGCCGGGGCCATGTTAGCGAAATCGGGTTTCGAAGTTGAATTCGCCCATAACGGCAAAGAGGCGGTTAAGATGTCAGCCGAACATGATTACGGCTTGATATTGATGGATATGCGCATGCCTGAGATGGACGGTGTCGAAGCGACGCGAGAGATTTTGCTCGCTCAGCCCGATACCGTGATATTGGCCATGACGGCCAATGTGTCGAAAGAGGATGTAGAGTCTTGCCTCGATGCCGGCATGAAAGACTTTGTCGCGAAACCGGTAAATCAGCTTGAACTAGTGAAGGCGATCAACAAATGGCTTCCCTACTCAGATGTCGTTGAGCTGCAAAGCAAACATACTCTGGCTAAAGAGGAAAATTTTGACAAACCTTGTGAAGCCAGTGTTGAGGAATTAAGCTTGATTAAAGAATCCACCATAGACGATATCATGAATGTGAAAACGGATGGCCCACATGTGACAAATAATGAAACGCTCCTGTTGGACAGATTATTCGACGAGCTAGTGCTGTCTGAGCTGGTCGATGCCCTGGGAGCAGAGTCCATGGAAGGCATGTTCAATGTCTACCTTGAAGAAACCCATGAGCGTTTAGAGAAGTTAGCATCGTTGAAACTGTCGATGAATTTTAACGAGATAGATGATCAGGCTCATACCTTGAAAAGTAGCTCAGGCAGTTTTGGCGCTCATGCCCTTTATGAAGTGGCTAAATGTCTGGAACAAAGTGCCCGAGATAAAGATAAAAATGAGGTCGAGTCTTATATGTTAGAAGTACAAGAGATTGGAGAGCGGACCATAAAAGCCTTCAGGGAGCGCTTTGCCGCTTAGGCTTGGCTCACTAGACTCATCGATAGGAATATGGACAACACCATAAGTCAATAAATTGGTATAGGGAATAGGTAAAGAAAATATGGAAATTAAGCACTCATTTACCGTTTTACTTGTTGAAGACAGCATGTCGTTGGGGGCATTGTATACCGAGTATCTCCGCGGCGAAGGCGCGAAAGTGACCCATGTTAATCATGGGGAAGATGCGTTAACTGAACTGACGATTTGGCAGCCAGATCTGCTGGTGCTGGATATCAAGTTACCCGACATGTCAGGCATGGATATACTGCAGAAAGTTCAATCTCAGTATCCCAATATTACCGTGATTATGATCACCGCCCATGGCAGCATAGATCTCGCCGTCGAATCGATGAAATCTGGTGCTTTCGATTTTATCATTAAGCCATTCGATGCTAAGCGTCTCTCCATCACTGTCCGCAACGCGCTGAAACAGAGGCTGCTGGTTAATCTCGTTGCCAATTATGAGAAAAGCTTACCTAAGGCTAACTACATGGGGTTTATCGGTGAATCTCTCGCGATGCAAACCGTATATAAAACCATAGATTGCGTTGCCAATAGTAAGGCTTCGGTTTTTATCATAGGAGAAAGTGGCACAGGCAAAGAGGTCTGTGCTCAGGCCATCCATCATGCTGGCAAGCGCCGTGATAAACCTTTTATCGCACTTAACTGTGCCTCAATTCCTAAAGATTTGATAGAAAGTGAGATCTTTGGCCATACTAAAGGTGCTTTTACCGGAGCCATTGCTAACCGGGATGGCGCAGCGACTCGTGCACATGGGGGGACGCTGTTTTTAGATGAAGTCTGCGAGATGGAACTTGAGCTGCAAAGCAAGTTTTTACGCTTTATTCAAACGGGGATCTTTCAAAGAGTCGGTGGCACCAAGGAGGAGAAAGTCGATGTGCGTTTTGTCAGTGCGACGAACCGCATCCCTTGGGATGAAGTGAAAGCCGGAAGATTTAGAGAAGATCTATTCTATCGATTGCACGTGATACCTATTGAGTTACCCGCGTTAAGAGTGCGCGGAAAAGATATATTATTACTCGCGCAAAAATTCTTAAAAGAATATAACGCCGAGGAAGGTAAGCCGTTTAAAAGTTTCAGTGGTGGTGTGAAGAAAATACTACAGACTTATCATTGGCCGGGAAATGTCCGCCAACTGCAAAATATAATCAGACAGATGGTGGTGCTTAATTCCGCCGATATTATTGATGAGTCTATGCTACCTTCGTTATTTAAATCAAACTCGGGCAACAGTCTGGCGCAAATTAAGCCCGTTATTTCCATTACCAGGGCTAATCAGGCTTCTTCAATCAATAACCGCGAGTCACTCGCCATGGATGAGCAGGCCAGCAGCAAAAACCTGCCAGCAGCAGACAGAGGAATCGATAACGTTGAGACAATCATACCACTCTGGTTATCAGAGAAACAGACGATTGAGGCGGCCATTGAGCAGTGTGGCGGGAATGTACCTAAAGCCGCAGCCCTGTTAGACATCAGTGCTTCGACGATTTACCGAAAGCGTCAGGGATGGGATGAATTACAAGGGGCGGTTTCTGAAAATTAGGCTAAGTGATTATATCAGCGTAGAATCTTGGGCACTGATATTTTCAATGAAACTGGTATAAGAAGAACCATTATGAAGTACCTTGTTGACACTCACGCCCACACCATCGCTTCTACTCATGCTTATAGTACGATTCATGATTACATTGCTGTGGCGAAAGAGAAAGGTTTGCGGTTATTTGCCATAACCGATCATGGTCCGGATATGGCCGATGCCCCTCATTTCTGGCATTTTGTCAATTTGAGAGTATTGCCCAGAATTCTAGATGGCGTTGGTATTTTAAGAGGCATAGAGGCGAATATTAAAAATGATGCGGGAGATATTGATTACTTTGGAGATTACCTGCAAGAGTTAGATATAGTGCTGGCCGGCTTTCACGAACCCGTTTTTCCCCCTGCAGATAAACAGGCCCACACTCGGGCAATGATCAATGCCATCGAAAGTGGCAATGTGGATATTATTACTCATCCGGGAAACCCGGCTTACCCTATCGATATCACGGCTGTGGCCGCCGCAGCGGCCAGATCTCATGTGGCACTCGAAATCAATAACTCTTCGTTTAAGATGTCCCGCAAAGGCAGTGAGGCTAACTGCGTCGCAATAGCAAAAGCCGTTCGAGATGCCGGTGGCTTGTTAGTGATGGGCTCAGATTCTCATGTCGCTTTTAGTTTAGGCGAGTTCTCACAAGCGCTGGCAATCATAGAGGAAGCGGAATATCCCCAAGAGCGATTATTGAATCGAAGTCCAGAGGCCTTGCTTTCATTTCTCGCTAAGAGAGGGCATAAGACTGTGGATGATTTTGCTGAGCTTTATCAAGAAAAGTCCTAGATTAATTAAGAGCCTAGGAACTAGGTCCTAGGCTCTTCTACAAATTAAAAACTTCTTTCCCAGGCTGCGTAAATCGTGGTATCCCAATCATCACCACCGCTAGTCATATATTCACTATAACCTAAGGTGCCACCGACTTTTAGCGTACCTTCATAGAAGGGTCTGTGATAGCTGGTATCGAACTGAACCATACGTTCATACTCACCAGGTGATACAGAGTTGCCTCCTTCAGGGTTAGATGTATCTGTGCCATCGAAATTGAGTTTTAGCAATCTCAGTTTGTTGGTGATGCTCTGACCGCCACCCAACTGGGTGATGCCACCTATGACCAATGTTCTTGAGTCATTGTCATAGGTGCTACCTAAAGTCTTGCCATAATAACGATAGCCATCTTGGTAGAAACCATGCTCATACATGCAGTTGTAAACCTTGTCATCAAGGCCACAAGAGGCTGCAGTATCTGCATATTCGATGAAGACTCGGGTATTGATATTGGCCAACACCAAGTCAATTCCGCCCATGTTAGACGCGTTGATCAGCTTGTTCTTTTCGTTATGATAATCTTCATGGGTACGCTCATAGTAGATACCGTAGGGGATACCGAAGGCGGTATCTGACCAGCGAAAATCATAGCCGGCGAGCATGTTTTCCTGGCCATTTTCAAGTTCGGCTTCTGTGCCACCCCCATTAGCTAACCCATCCCACCAGTCACTTAAGTTATTGCCATAGCCTTCACCGCCCCATTGCATGGTCCAGGAGAAGCCAACCTCTAATTTTGAGATGGGCCTGAGTGTGCCGCGAGCGCCCCAATGCCTGGCTTCTGGCACGTAACGGTCGCTCTCCATCTGACTGAAGCTGGTGGTGAAGGTCCAGGGGCCAATCCAGTTTAGCCAAGGTGTTTCGAAGGCCTGGCTGTTATTGCGGCTAAAGGTGATGCCTGGCATAGGTCTGGCGTTAGTCGTCTGAATGAGACCCGTATCCCAACCCGGTCCCCAGTACTTTTGCTGGGCACCGACGCTGACAATCCAGTTACCTAACATGACGGCGGCGAAACTCTTGTCTAAACGGGCACTGTTACCATCGATAGGATCGTAATGATAGCTGGCAGAAACTCGGCCACTGAACCAGTCTTTGGTGATTTCGGCATTCACTGTGGTTTCCGCTTTATCTCGGTAGTCATGACCAAAACCTAGAAAGCGGGCATTATCCGTTGCCGCGGCGAGTTTAACTTCGGCATTGAAGCTGTGATGATCTTTTTTATAGGCGGCCATGACACGGTCATAGGCACTGGCCTGCATAGATGATAATTTTTTAACTGCCTTATCCATATCTTGCTTTAGCCCTGCCCACATCAAGGGGTATGTCGTCACTGGCTGCAAAATAATGCCGCTATCGGCGAGCAATTGAATGTCGGCTCTTAGGGCAAGGTCGTCAGGTTCGACCCACCAGGCGGCTTGTGCTGATGCACATGTAAGAAGTAGCAGTGTAGATAATATGTTGAGTTTCATGGTGATCCTTTATGTCATTGACGGGGATTCTAAGTGATTTCAGTACTTCATGACAATATTGAGTAGAATATTAGGGGGGAATTAATTTTTGTATCGCCATGTTTTACATCTGTTTGCTCGGTGTAATGTGTGATTGCAGCTTGTTTTACTCTTGTTAGCAAGATCTTGATAATCAAAGTACGCCGTCCAATGTAGGCATACTTTGATGTGGATTTTATAAACCATAGGCAATGCTATTCGTTTTCTCGCTTTATCAAGTCATTGATGCAGATTTGCAGTATTGCCCGACAAGCGCTGCGAGAGTCGCTGGTGATGCTTAAAAATTAAAGCAATATTTTGCTCCTGTCACCCAAGTTACGTGTTTTAATTGCCGGCGATGGTGCGGATAACATAGGTAAACAGTCCGGTGGCTGGAGCATTACCTGGCAGGGAACCAACAACAGCAACCCTGGAGGCACCTCCATCTATCGCGGTATTGCCGTGGTCTCGGTGTTTTTAACGGGTAGGCCCCTCTGGGTTAATGCTGAGCTCAATGCATCCGATGCGTTTGTGGAGGCTTGGTTGCCGGGCAGCGAAGGTGGTGCACAGGTCCTGTTTTCCAAACTAGATGGAAGCGTGAATTATGCCATGACGGGCAAGTTGTCATATTCATGGCCTGCCACTGCACAGCAGACTAAGGTCAATCGTTTTGATCGTGACTACACTCCCTTGTTTCCCTACGGTTATGGGCTCTGTTAAGGCGCCTTGGCAGTTAATGATTGGTAGCGAGGGAGTAAGGCAGCCCGTTTTGAGCAGCCTGCAGATCAGTGGCAAGAGTTTACTGTCGATCTTGCTTGTTTCACTCAGGCTGGTGTGAATCTTGAGCCGGTGAGGACTGCGTTTTCCTTGTCCAGTGCCGGGAAATTAAGTTTGGTATTTTCAAATATTAGTATTGAGCCTTTAACCGGTGAACACGCGGATGTATCGTGTCATTAAACTGAGGTGACTATCTTTCACTTGTGGGTTAACTTAATCTGCTGAGTATAGATGAGGTCAACTAGTACTTTTCCGATGTACTTTGATGAAAATGTTATTAAATATCTTAGAGGTTTACAGGCAGAGTTATCATGCTTGCAATAAAAGCCGAGCGTGCCGGTCAGGCTAAAATAGTGATAATTAATCAGAGTCGATAGTGGAGTAAGACAGATGTTGCGAATGGGCGTTGATCTTGGTGGAACTAAAATAGAGCTGCTAGCCTTGAATGCTGAGGGGAAAGAGCTGTTTAGGAAACGTTTGCCTACACCTAGGGAATATGAGGCGACACTCGATACCATAGTGAGTCTAGTGGAGGAAGCCGAGACGACATTGGCTATGACGGGAAGTGTCGGTGTTGGCATCCCAGGGGTTATCTCGCCCTTTTCAGGCCTAGTCAAGAATGCCAACTCGACCTGGATTAATGGCAAACCTCTGGATATCGATTTAGGTCATCGTTTGAGTCGTGAAGTCAGGGTTGCTAATGATGCTAACTGTTTCGCTGTCTCTGAAGCCACCGATGGGGCGGGCGCAGGCAAAGGTGTGGTGTTTGGCGTCATCATAGGCACAGGCTGTGGCGGAGGCATCGCCATCAATGGCCGGGTACACAGTGGCGGCAATGGCATAGGTGGTGAGTGGGGCCATAATCCGCTGCCATGGATGTCGAAACAGGAGTTTAACTCCACCTCGTGTTTCTGTGGTAATCATGACTGCATCGAGACCTTTATTTCCGGCACTGGCTTTGTGCGCGATTATAACCAGGCCGGAGGCAATGTGAGCAAAGGCGCTGAGATCATGGCGTTGGTCGATGCCAGTGACGCACTGGCCGTGGCGGCGTTTGAGCGCTACTTAGACAGGTTGGCCAGATCTTTGGCCCATGTGATCAATACCCTAGACCCTGATGTGATCGTGTTGGGGGGTGGCATGTCCAATATCGATGCCATCTATTCTAAATTACCCGAAATATTGGTAAAATATGTGCTTGGCGGCGAGTGTCGCACCCCTGTGGTGCAGAACCTTTATGGTTGCTCATCTGGAGTGCGGGGTGCCGCCTGGCTGTGGGAATAAAGTACCTAAAGCTAAAGAGATAACAACTTATGTTAAACTAGCCTGAAATTAGGTTCACCGGGCTAGCAACATGATGTTTTGGCTTAAAAAAGCAATCTCGCAACTCTTTATGCCAATTCCTTTGGTTGTTCTCTTATTGCTATTTTGCATCCTGATGCTGAGAAACCGTAAACGGGTTCGTTTTGTATTGGCTGTCGCCGTGGTCATTCTGGTCTTTTTGACTAGCTCGGTGGGGAGTAATTTATTGACGGCTTCTCTTGAAAACCAATATAGAGTCAATAACCAAGCCATCGATGCCGGCTGTTTAGTCATGGTGCTCGGCAGTGGCCACGACGATGAGATCCCCGGGGGGGCCGTGCATCAGTTATCGGCCACGGCTTTGGTTAGATTAACCGAAGGGGTGCGCCAGTATCAATTGGGCAAAGATTGTATTCTGATTGTGAGCGGCTGGGGAGGCAGTGCCTCTAAGACCCCTCATGCTAAAATCATGGCTGAAGCTGCCATGCAGCTTGGGATCCCTAAAGATCGAATTATTACTTTCCCATTAGCAAAAGACACCATAGAAGAAGCTCAATATCTTAAATGGGATGTGGGTAGCTATCCATTTAGGCTCGTCACCTCAGCGACTCATATGCCAAGATCTATGGCCATTTTTCAAGGCCAAGGTTTAAGCCCCGAAGCCGCTCCCACAGACTTTATCACCAGACAAGGCTATTGGTGGCAGCTGGATGCCAATAATTTACTCTCTTCTCAGCGCGCCATTCATGAATATGTCGGCAGGCTCTGGCTTACGCTTAAATATGAAAGTGACTAGGGCTGATGTAAAAATTGAAACCCAATAGCAGTAATAGATCTTTTAGGATAACTCTTGGATATTGAATTAGTACAGATAAACACTAAATTTAAACGCAACAGCAGAACCTTGACCTTAGTCGGCGTGATAGCACTGACAATAGGCATAGGCTTGCTTTTGTCCTCTACAGCCATGTTTGCCCCAGGTATGCTTTGCTTCTCATTAGGGGTGATCTCTTTAGTACTTGGGGTGTCCAAAATTCTCGAGCCTGAAATCAGCCTGGAGCTTAACCAAGAAGGGCTTAAGTATCACCACAGACGCGGCAGTATTTTCATCGAGTGGGATAATGTACAGAGGATAGACATTCCCCGCGGACTGAATGGTTTCGACTCGATCCCATTGCCATACATAGGCCTCAAGCTCAAACGCATCAACCCAGTGCTGGATATCATACCCGGTCGACTGGCCATAGGCCTGTTAACCGAGCAGCGACCACTCTTGATGTCTGCGGTCACCCTAGATGAAGACTTAATCGAGTTGGAAGCCTATATGAACTCAGAGTTTACCCCATTAGTGGTTAATGATGAGCGCTACAGAGGTGTGTTGGCTATGTTCGGTCACAGATGTGAAATGTTAAGTAAAAACATGGGGTTTCATATTTATATCCCCGTAGATTGTCTGGACAGACCCGCAGATGAGTTTGTTAAACTGCTCAGAGAATACCGGTTAAAGGTAAGACAGAGCCAAGAATAAACTTGTAGGCAGATACTTGGGACAGCCTCTGCGACAGATACAAAAGTGTACAGATGTAACTCGTACCCTATACGAATTACATCTGGAACGCTCAATTTGCTTGCAGCTCACCGCGAATATCAGCCTCTGGCCCAGTGTGACCGTCTTCGTTTTGTGGGACTGTGTTCAATAAGGCGATATCTTCTCTTACCCGCATACCGATAAACTGGCCGCCCGCAAATATCTCCATAGACTCACAGGCTATCTCACCTTCAACGGTACCTGTGCTGGTGATATTGAGCTTTTTACACTTGAGCTTGCCCTTGAAATTACCCGAGACTTTCAACTCTTCGCAGTTCAGTTCTCCTTCAATATAACCATCAACTTCTATGGTTATTTTTCCCGTTGAACTCAGCTTGCCGTACACTTCACCACCTATGAGTGCCTCTCCGGCAAAGTGACTCTCGCCCGAGAGTTTTGTGCCCTGAGCCACGAAGGTGAGTCCTGTGCTGTTTTTTTTATTTCCGAACATAATGCTCTACAAATAGATCATGATTAAGCTAATAATAACCTTAAACTAACTGTAAACAAACCACTAAATTTTGACACATTCAAATCATTTTTTTGGCTGTGGCTTGTTTGAATCGGCAATAGCAATCGCTCTGTTTATTGGTCAAGGGAAAGAAAATTGATGGCATCGGTGGGGCAGGGGGCAGCGCAGGCGCCGCAGCCGGTGCATAGGTCTGTGTCTATCACAGGTTTAGGTGCCTGGCCTATGGCGGATTTAAAGCCGATGGCGCGCTCATCGCAGGCATCTTTACAGCTTTGGCACCACACCCCTTTATACGCCAGACAGGTCTCCTGTACCACAGCCTTTAATTCCCAGGGGGGGTGTTCGGTATCGAGAAACAAGGGCTCAGGGCAAACTTCGGCACACTTATTACAGAAGGTACACTCGTCATCGGCAAAGTTAATCTCAGGAAAACCACCATCACCCCGGAAAATAATCTGTGTCTCGCAGGCCTGGATGCACTTATCACAGCGGGTGCAGATATCGGTAAACTCGATATCTGTTTTACTCCATGGCGGTCGTATGGCGTTGGACTTTTTTCGACTAAAAAGGCGTCGACGACTCGGATTAATATGATTCATTTGCTACTGCTTTATTAAGTGAAAACTAAGGTCCTAGAACCATCTTATATTCAAGCCTAGAACCTAGGAGCTTAACTTATAGTCTATTGCCCATAGCCATTAGGATTACTCGACTGCCAGTGCCAGCTGCTACTGGCCATATCATCCAGGCTATGAGTCGCTTTCCAGTTAAGTTCGCTCTGGGCTTTATCCGGGTTTGCATAACAAGCGGCAATATCTCCTGAGCGGCGTGGGACAACTTGATACTTGATGGGCTTTCCGCAGGCCTTCTCAAAGGCTTTCACCATGTCGATGACGCTGTAGCCTTGGCCTGTGCCTAAGTTATAGGTTACCAAGCCAGACTGAGTGTTGAGTTTATCTAACGCCCTTAGATGACCGACAGCCAGGTCGACCACATGAATATAGTCGCGAACTCCGGTGCCATCATGGGTGTCATAATCATCACCGAATACGCTGAGTTTATCACGTTTCCCCACGGCTACCTGAGCGATAAACGGCATCAGGTTATTGGGTATATCATTAGGGTCTTCACCTATACGGCCACTCGAGTGGGCGCCTACGGGATTGAAGTAGCGCAGTATGGCGATGTTCCAGCTTGGATCTGAATGATGCAGATCTTGTAATATATGCTCGACCATGAGCTTAGACTGACCGTAGGGGTTAGTTGCACCTGTGGGAAAGTCTTCGGTGATAGGTAGGCTGGCAGGATCGCCGTAAACGGTGGCCGACGAGCTAAAGACGAGATTTTTAACATGGTTAGCCATCATGACTTCGCATAGGACTAAGGTGCCGGTGACATTGTTCTCATAATAGCGTAATGGCTGGGCCACAGACTCACCAACGGCTTTGAGCCCGGCGAAATGGATCACAGAGTGGATTTGATGGTCACTGAACACCTTCTGCAGGAAGGCTTTATTGAGCACGTCACCTTGATAAAATGTGACTGATTTTCCAGTGATCTCTTCTACTCTATGTAAGGCTTCGATACTTGAGTTAACTAAGTTGTCGACGATAACCACGTCTTGTCCCGCATTTAACAGTTCTACCACTGTATGGCTACCGATGTAACCCGCGCCACCTGTGACTAATATGCTCATGACTGCTTTTCCTCGTTTAACTCTGAAACTAGATTGATTAGGTATTGTTTGAAATCTTGGCCTATCTCTTTATGGCGCAGGGCATGTTCTATGTTGGCCTGCATATATCCCAGCTTGTTGCCGCAATCGTGGCTCTTTCCCTTCATGTAATAGGCATTGACCGTCTGCTTTTTCATCATCATGGCGATGGCATCGGTGAGCTGAATCTCATCTCCCGCCCCTGCTGGAGTCTTAGCCAGTAATGGCCAAATATCTGCGGGGAGGATATAACGCCCGACGACAGCGAGATTTGATGGAGCCTCATCTATGCTGGGTTTCTCTACCAGCTGAGCTAAAGGCGCCGAATCACCAGGTGTTAACTGATGGCCATTGACGTCGGCGATACCATATTGATTGACTCGCTCTAAGGGCACGCCTTCAACCATGATCTGGCCGATATTGGTTGAATTAAATAACCGCACCATTTCAGCCAAGTTATCTTGGCTGAGGTCGCAGCTGGCTTCATCGACGATAACATCGGGCAGTAGTACGGCAAAGGGCTCATCTCCTATCACAGGCTTAGCGCACAAAATAGCATGGCCTAACCCTTTCGCCTGGGCTTGCCTGACACTGATCACAGTTACACCGGTTGGACAGATGGACTGCACTTCGGTTAATAGTTGACGTTTTACTCGTCTTTCTAGCTGGGCCTCGAGTTCGAAACTGGTATCGAAATGGTTTTCAATCGGATTCTTACTGGCATGGGTAACCAGGACGATTTCATTGATACCTGCGGCGATGGCTTCATTGACAACATATTGAATTAGCGGCTTATCGACGACGGGCAGCATCTCTTTTGGAATGGCCTTAGTCGCTGGAAGCATCCTTGTTCCTAGTCCCGCAACCGGGATCACAGCTTTACGTATTTGCGCTTGTTTCATTTTTATCCTTTGCTTCGTTGTCTCGGTTGCAAAACCAGCTTAACGTGCTGAGTTTAGTCGCTTATCACTATACCATTCCATATAAGTATCTGGTTAGTTCAGAGACTCTCAGTTTTTTCAATTCAAGGCGCATTGATGACGAAATGGTTATTCCCTTTTAAGTCAATGCAACACAGAAGTGGAAACGCTGAGAGCCTCACGCAGTGCGGCTGATGTTTAAAGAAAAGGGCAAAGCCCTTTATGCTACGTTGAATGTTCTCGATATAGAATAACTATTAGCTTCAAACATTCGCCTTGCCTACAGTGCTTTGAACTCCCGCTGAATGAGTAGATACTTACTCGGAATGGTAATTAGTCAGTGATAATTACAGCCTCATTGCTCTATTTTAATAAACTGACAAGGAAAAGCCATATTATTATCCTACTTAGGAGTAAAAGTGCATTTCTATAATACCCTGTAAAGTTAAAGGTACAGGTTAATACCATTAGTTCTAGTAGGTTATGATACCCATCACTTAGGATGTAACAAAAAGATTACAAAATTGGTGTGGATTTAGGCAAACAATAAACTGTGAGGGAGTTAACAAAAAAGCTCGATTGATCGAGTATGAATAAGGGAACCATAATGAGTAATATAAAAAGACATGAGTAAAAATACACAGTATGTGGCTCGATTACCTGATGCAGATGGCCACATAGATTACCCTCAAGCAGAACATGATATCTGGCAAGCCTTGTATTCGAGACAGCTGGGGAATTTATCTGCATACGCCTGTAACGAGTATCAACAAGGTCTGATCGATCTGTGCTTATCGGACAGTAATATTCCACAGCTTAAGGATATCGATAAGGTGTTGTTGGATTTGACGGGCTGGAAAACCGCCGCAGTGCCCGCATTGATCTCTTTCGAGCGCTTCTTTGAGCTACTGGCTAATCGGGAGTTTCCTGTTGCCACTTTTATCCGCAGTAAAGATGAATTTGATTATTTAAGAGAACCTGATATTTTCCATGAGATTTTTGGTCATTGTCCTCTGCTAACTAACGAGTCGTTCGCCAAGTTTTCACATGCCTATGGCAACTTGGGTCTGTCGGCCAGCAAGGAGGACAGGGTATTACTGGCTCGTTTGTACTGGTTTACCGTCGAGTTCGGCCTGATCCGCAATCGAGAGAATGCCTTGTCAATCTATGGCGGTGGTATATTGAGTTCACCGGGGGAAACCTTATATGCGATGGGGGGGGAGCCACAGATTAAACCTTTTAACCTCGTCGATGTGTTAAGAACACCTTATCGTATCGATATCATGCAGCCTGTCTATTACGCCATAGAGGGCTTATCGTTTCTCGATGAAATCGTTGCGATGGATATCATGGGAGCCGTAGCAGAAGCTAAACAGCTAGGCATGTTTGCCCCCCTGTATCAGCCGAAATCTAAAGCCAGCTAAGTAATACCAGTTCCATTTCTAAGTGTCACCTTTGTCACTTAGTTTAAGATCATTAAATAAGAAGGAAGAATAATGTCCAAGTTATCGGAAATGAAATGTGAAGCGTGTCAGGCCGACGCACCTAAAGTCTCTGACGGTGAACTCGCGGATCTGATAAGAATGATCCCCGATTGGGGAGTCGAAGTGCGTGATGGCGTGATGCAGTTAGAGCGCGTCTACAAGTTCAAAAACTTTAAACTTGCCATGGTATTCACCAATGCGCTGGCAGAACTGGCCGAGGCTGAATTTCATCATCCGGGGATCTTAACCGAGTGGGGCAAGGTCACTGTGACCTGGTGGTCTCATTCCATTAAGGGGCTGCATAAGAACGATTTCATCATGGCGGCCAAGACCGACCAGTTATTAACTTAATGTTTATTCATGTAAAACCAGCAGGTTAGACTATATAGCTTGCTCGTTTTTTTCAAAGCGGTTCCTCGTGCTGTAAACAAGACTTGCCACATTTATTATAACCTTCTAACGTATAAGCATTTGATGAATTGCTGAAAGTCGAGTTTCATATTTGAAATAGACGGCTTTTTATTTGTGAGTTATCCCAATAACAATATTATTAATAAAGGGAAATTTGACAGTATGCGCCTTGAAGTATGTTGTTTGGACCGGGTCGGTCTGGCCAAAGATATTTTGATGATTTTAGAAGGTTATGGCATCAATCTTATCGCGATAGATGCCAGTAACCAAGGTTTCCTCTATCTGCAGTTCGCCGAAGTCAATTTCGATGTGCTCAGTGAATTATTGCCGCTGATCAGGAAAGTGGCAGGGGTGCATGATGTCCGCACCGTGTCCTTTATGCCATCGGAGCAGGAACATTACGCCTTAAAAACTTTGCTCAAAACTCTACCCGATTCTGTGTTTTCACTGGATGTGAAAGGCCGGGTGCGGATCGTGAATGAATCTGCACTCATGACGGTGGGTATGGCAGAACATGAAATAATAGATGAACCGCTCAATCACTGGGTTCAGGGGTTTAACTTTAGTCGTTGGCTCAGTGAGGGCTTAGTGCTGGCGCAGGCGACTCGAGTCAGCATAGGACAAAATGAATATCTAGCCGAGATGCTACCCATCTATCTGCCCGATGAGAATGAGAAAAGCATACTCGCAGGCGCCGTAGTCTCGTTGAAATCGCCGGCGCGAGTGGGTAAGCAGTTCAATGCTCTCCAGAGTCAAACTGTGGGTTTCGAAAACGTGCTTGTGACCAGTGACAAGATGAAAGAGGTGCTGGTTCAAGCACGTCGTATAGCGCAACTCGATGCCCCCTTGTTGATCACCGGCGAGACTGGGACGGGTAAGGAGCTGATGGCCAGAGCATGTCACGATGCCAGTATGAGTAGAGAGCATCCTTTTATTGCCATCAACTGCGCGGCCCTGCCGGACAGTGCCGCCGAAGAGGAGTTGTTTGGCTTCGTCAGTAACGGCACTGTGGTGAAGAGAGGTTTCTTCGAGGAGGGCAAGGGCGGTACTGTTTTTCTCGATGAGATTGCCGAGATGTCTAAATCGGCACAGGTTAAACTGCTACGCTTACTTCAGGACGGAACCTTCAGACGGTTAGGCGGAGACAATGAGGTGAGGGCCGATGTCAGGATCATCTGTTCGACTCAGAAGAATCTGGCTGAGTTATGTCAGACCGGCGAGTTCAGAGAAGATCTGTTTTATCGAATCCATGTATTGAGTTTTCACATGCCTTCACTGCGTGAGCGCAAGGTCGATGTGATCCCGCTGACGGAGATGTTTCTCGAGCATTATAGCCAACAACTGTCTATTCCAATCAGGCGTATTTCGGCTCAATGCCGGGAGCTCTTACTCAACTATGCCTGGCCGGGGAATGTGCGTCAGCTTAAGAATGCCATCTTCAGGGCAGTGTCTATGTGGGATGGATCTGCCGAGTTATCGGTGGAGCACCTGAAATTGCCTTCCTATGCGGAAGGGTTTGGTTATTTTGACCATGAATTTGAGGGCAGCTTAGATCAGGCGATGAAACAATTTGAATCCAGCCTGCTAAGACGACTCTACCCAGCATACCCAAGCACGCGTCAGCTGGCTAAGAAGTTGGGGGTTTCACACACGGCTATCGCCAATAAACTCAGAGAGTATAAGATCAGCAAGCAAAAATAGATGTAACAGATTATTGCCACTCAGTGACGGTTTTTTCAGCATGTTTTCGGTGAAAAGCCCCTATTTTAGCTGAGAAGAGCGAGTGTAATTATATCTTTACGGAATAGGGGCTTATTGGGGCTCATGTGATTTAGGTCACGCTATTCCTATCTGGCTATGCTTAGGGTACTTATACCATTCCGAGTAAGTATCTACTCATTCAGCGGGAGTTCAAAGCACTGTAGGCAAGGCGAATGTTTGAAGCTAATAGTTATTCTCGGCAACAAGCTCCTGCGTTGCTCTCGATAATTGCTCCGGCATTATTCTACCTTCACCCGTCCATGGGCTCGTACCTCCTGCATCTGACCTCCATGGAAGGAGGAAATGTCTTATTTTGTATGGAACAAAATAGACCATGCAGTCGTATATCGAGAACATTCAACGTAAGCATAAAGGGCTTTGCCCTTTGCTTTAAACATCAGCCGCACTGCGTGAGGCTCTCAGTGTTTCCACTTCGGTGTTGCATTGACTTAAAAGGGAATAACCATTCCCTCATCAATGCGCCTTGAATTGAAAAAGCTGAGAGTCTCTGAACTGACCAGATACTTATATGGAATGGTATATACAGTCATTATTGTAATAGACATGATACTCGACTGAGATCAGAACTCAGTCGGGTGCAGATTTAGGATAGGAGCGGGTATGAAGTTAGCCAGTTATAACAATGGTCGTCGTGATGGCCAGTTGATGTTAGTGAGTAAAGATCTTTCTAAAACTGTGGCTGTGCCTGCAATTGCTCATACGATGCAGCAGCTAATCGATACCTGGGAGCTACTGCAGCCACAACTGCAAGAGCTGTATGAAGCGTTAAACGATGGCCTGATCGATAATGCCGTCGATTTCGATGAAGCCAAATGTTTATCCCCTCTACCCCGTGCTTTTCAATGGGCCGATGGCAGTGCCTATGTTAATCACGTCGAGCTGGTACGTAAGGCTCGTGGCGCCGAGATGCCAGAGACATTCTGGACCAATCCTTTGGTCTATCAAGGCGGCTCAGATTGCTTTATCGCGCCTAAAGCCGATATTCCATTGGCGAGTGAAGAGTGGGGCATAGATTTCGAGTCCGAAATTGCCGTTATTACCGATGATGTACCTATGGGGGTATCTGCAGATTCTGCCCAGAAGCATATCAAGTTGCTGATGTTAGTGAATGATGTGTCTCTGCGTAACTTGATCCCGGGTGAATTGGCTAAGGGCTTCGGCTTCTTCCAGGCCAAGCCATCGAGCAGCTTCTCTCCTGTGGCGGTGACGCCTGATGAGCTGGGTGCTCGCTGGGAAGACTCGAAAGTGCATCTGCCACTTATCACATATTTCAACAATGAGCTGTTCGGTCGCCCTAATGCCGGCGTCGACATGACATTCAACTTTAGTCAGTTGGTGTCACATGTTGCCATGACCAGACCCTTAGGCGCTGGTGCCATCATAGGTTCGGGTACCATCTCAAACTATGATCGTTCGGCGGGTTCCAGCTGTTTGGCCGAGACGCGCATGCTAGAAACGATTGCCGATGGTAAACCATCGACCCCATTTATGAAGTTTGGCGATCGGGTGCGTATCGAGATGCTCGATGATAATGAGCAGACTATTTTTGGTTCAATCGATCAGCAAGTCGTCGAGTATAAAGGTTAACTTTTACAATATGTGATAGAGCGGGGCTAATTCAATTGGATTAGCCCCGTTTTTGTAAGCCCAGACTTTTAAGCCCAGATTTTTAAGGAAGTATGATGTTGAAACTATACGGATACTGGCGTTCGAGCGCCGCATATAGAGTCCGAATTGCCTTGAACCTTAAAGGACTCGATGCCGACTTGTTATCAGTGCACTTGGTGAAAGATGGCGGTGAGCAGCATAAGGCCGACTATGCCAAGCTAAACCCTCAGGAGTTAGTGCCGACCTTAGTCGATATCGATGACAGTGGTAATGAGTTGGTGTTGTCGCAATCTATGGCTATTCTCGAGTATCTGGAAGACAGCTATCCACAGAGTGCTTTGCTTCCTACTGACGCAAAATCTAAGGCACTAGTGCGCGCGCTCGCATTGTCTATCGCCTGTGAAATTCATCCGCTCAACAATCTTAAGGTGCTACAGTACTTGACTGGCGAGATTGGCATAGCCGATGAGGCTAAATCTGCCTGGTATCATCACTGGATCCATGAGGGATTCGGTGCATTGGAACAACAACTCGAGCAGCATGCCGGACGTTTCTGCTTCGGTGACAGCGTCACCTTAGTGGATCTCTGCTTAATTCCACAGGTATACAACGCTCATCGCTTCAAGGTGGATTTGACCCGCTATGCCAATATTTTGCGAGTCAGCGAAAATTGTAATCAACTGGATGCATTTATCCAAGCCATGCCAGAAAATCAGTTTGATGCCGTCTAGCTATTAATAAGAGTTAGTCATCTGTTTTTCATCAAGAAATCGACGAAGGCCTTGTCTGCCTGACTGATGGGGCGTTGTTTCTTCCAGGCGATATGCAGATCGAGAAACACTTGCGGCCGAAAAGGTTTAGCCAAAATATCGTCCTTATCGCCGATCACCATCTCCAGCACGCTGGTGATGGCAAAACCTTGTGATACGAGTTGTTTAATGAGGTTGATAAGGTTGGTTTCGAAGGCAATATTGGCGCTGAGCCCCAAGGATTTTGCTTGGGTTAACATCCATTCCCGATGAAAGTAGCCAGGTTTGAACATCACCAGCTCATGTTCGAAGAAGGCTTCTAAGCTGATGCTTTGCTGTTCTGCCAGTGGGTGGTCGGTTCCCATGGCGACTACCAACTGCTCCCTTAGCAACAGGTGACTGTCAAATTCAGGACTAAGATCTTGGGCGGTGATGATGGCGATATCCACCTCTTCACGGGCAAGCATCTTGAGCGAGTCCCGGGTTCCGCCTTCGAACAGGCACAGTTTAAGATCCGGGTATTGATGGCGAAATGCCATCAGGCGTGAGGGGAGGTAGAAGGAGCCAAGCATACCCGGCACGCCAATTCTTACCTCTCCCTTGGTCAAGTTTGCCATTGACTTGATATGGGCCTCGGCCTGCTTCAGTTGCTTGATGATTAACAGGGCATGCTGATGCAGCACCTTACCTTCTGCGGTGAGGCTAAGCTGTTTGTTGCCTGAGGTTGCCCTGTTGACCAGAGTGACGCCTAAGGAGCTCTCAAGGCGTTTGATACTTTGGCTTAAGGCTGGCTGGGCCATATTCAGGCTCTGGGCCGCCTTAGTGAAGCTGGCTGTTTTAACCAGGGCATCGAGATGCTTAAGTTGTCGTATATCCATAACAAAAATCAATACATTTTATCGTTTTAATCTATTATTGTTATGTTAACGTCGGTGCTAACCTATGTCTATGGAGTTCGATCATCGACTTGTATGGGCTTATGTCTTTAACTGATAATATAAATAATAAAAACAAAGAGGTAAGACTGATCTGGGGCTTGTCAATTGCCTCGGTGGTCATCTATATCAACCTCTATTTAGTGCAAGGCATCTTGCCTTTGATTGCCGAGACCTTCGATGTTGATATCAGTCACTCGACCTTATTGCTCTCGGTCACCAGCTTTGCCATGGCGTTTTCACTGCTATTTTATGCCTTGCTATCCGACAGGGTCGGACGTAAAGCGCCCTTGATGATCAGCTTATACCTGTTGCTGTTGACCGATGTGCTGATGATTTTTGTGACAGATTTTTTATCTCTGGTACTCTTACGCCTGTTACAGGGAGTCTTGCTCGCGGCCGTTCCTGCCATTGCCATGGCCTATTTTAAGGACGAACTGAGCCAAGCATCCATGTTGAAGGCGGGGGGAATCTATATTGCTGCGAACAGTATCGGCGGGATCTCCGGGCGTTTGCTTGGCGGCGCCCTGTCATTGCACTTGCATTGGCAGCAAGTGATCCTGGTTATTTTAGCTATCTCGATAGCGGGTGTGCTCTTGGTACATTATTTACTGCCCAATACCACTAAGTTAAACAGCCAAGAGGAGCCCAAAGCGAGGGGCAGCATGTTCAGTGCTGAAGATCTTAATGGCTTTGTGGTGCATCTGCGTGATGCCAAGCTCAGACAAATTTATCTGGTTGGCGGCTTGGCCTTTCTGGTGATGGTGAATCAATTCAGTTTCATTCAACTCCACCTGATGTCGGCACCGTTTAGCTGGGGCCGCTTCGAAGTGACCCTTATTTTCCTCTGTTATCTGAGTGGTACCTGGGCGTCTTATCATTCCGGCCGTTGGATTAAGCGTTTCGGGCGTCGGACTCTGTTTCGATTATCTCTGTTGCTGATGTTTTTAGGCTCCTTGATGACTCTAGTCGATACTGGCGTGTTTATCTGTTTGGGCTTCCTGATGACAGCATTCGGTTTTTTCTTTATCCACAGTGGTTGTAATGCCTGGGTGACCCACAGGGCAAAGCGTCACAGAGCCAAGGCAACGTCTCTTTATCTGTGTAGTTATTATCTGGGAGCCGCCTTGGGTGGACCCTTGTTGATGCCATTTTGGCATCATTGGGGCTGGGAAGGCGTGGTGCTTGGCTCCAGTTTGGTTATGGTGCTCTTGAGCCTGGTTTTACTGAGATTGACTAAGGATGAGCCGATGATATTGTCAGCCCATGCTAGCAATGGCTAACTATGCTTGTTCGTTATTGATTATTTTTCTGGATTAATACGTTTTGAGATAGTGTCGCTCGGGAGTAATTCTAAATGGCCCTGTTCATCGAAATACCAGCCAGTTATAAATCCTTTCTGTCTCATACTGACAAGATTGTGTATGACTTCTTTCGCTTCAACAAGTGCTGTGGTTTCATCACAATCTTGAGTGAGCTTAAGGTAAGCCGTTATACTGCTCAGGGAGGCGGATTGACTGACATCTGCCATAGGATAGATCTCAATTTATGTTATATCTGAAGAATAGTTGAACTTAGGTAGAATGGGGCTGTAATAGCTTTTATATCGGGAAATATTATAGCGACTAGCTGTGTTATTCGATAAGTAAAGGTTATCGAAATTAGCGGTAGAAATTCGATGCTATATTAATTTTTTAACGGAATTAATGTTGAGGGATTTACTGTTTGGAAAGGCTGAAAATGGTGGTCGATACTGGGCTCGAACCAGTGACCCCCTCCTTGTAAGGGAGGTGCTCTCCCAGCTGAGCTAATCGACCTGGGACTTTCATTTGTACTGAGTATTTTCTTCATCACTTATTCTCATAAGCAATAAGAAAATGGTGGTCGATACTGGGCTCGAACCAGTGACCCCCTCCTTGTAAGGGAGGTGCTCTCCCAGCTGAGCTAATCGACCTGGGACTTTCATTTGTACTGAGTATTTTCTTCATCACTTATTCTCATAAGCAGTAAGAAAATGGTGGTCGATACTGGGCTCGAACCAGTGACCCCCTCCTTGTAAGGGAGGTGCTCTCCCAGCTGAGCTAATCGACCTGGGACTCTCTATTACACACAGTTTATTTCATATTAAACAGAACATGGTGGTCGATACTGGGCTCGAACCAGTGACCCCCTCCTTGTAAGGGAGGTGCTCTCCCAGCTGAGCTAATCGACCTCGCTGTGTGGAGCCGTATTATAGGGGGGAACGATTTAGTGTCAACGGTTTTTTAGATAAAAACGCGTGTCCGGTGTTATTTTACCCTGACTGGTGCATTGTTGCCCAAAGCGAGCTTGTTATGGGGATGAGTTGAATTTTTATTGAATCGAATGCTCTCACCTTCAATATGTAGGGTGAATATCGACTCCAATTTCTTAAGTTTGCATTTATCCTACGTATATAAAGCATTAAGTCTAAATTAAAGCACAAAGCGAGATAAAGACGACATAATCAAGCTGCGGAATAAGCTTCTTAGCACTTGGTAATGTCCCTGAGGCTGTTTGGCTGTTAGAATATGCGCCACATTCATTGGTACAGTCTAGAATTTAGGCTTTTCTATATAGGTTAGTGTCCATTATGACAACTAAGACGCGTTTCGCTCCAAGTCCTACCGGTTTTTTACATGTCGGTGGTGCTCGTACTGCTCTTTATTCATGGCTTTATGCTCGTGCCAACGGTGGTGAGTTCGTTCTTCGCATCGAAGATACCGACATTGAACGTTCGACACCGGAAGCATGCCAGGCAATTCTCGATGGAATGGAGTGGTTAGGGCTTAATTGGGACCATGGACCTTATTACCAGACGAAACGCTTCGATCGTTACAATGAGATCATTGCTCAGATGTTAGAGAAGGGCAGTGCTTATAAGTGTTACTGTTCACGTGAGCGCATCGAGAAGATGCGTGAAGAGCAGGCCGAGAAAGGCGAGAGTCAAAAATATGATGGCCGCTGTCGCGATCTGGCTCCCCGAAACACGGATGAGCCTTTTGTTATCCGATTTAAAAACCCGAAAGAGGGCAGTGTAGTATTTGACGATCATGTTCGTGGTCGAATTGAAATTGCCAACGCTGAGCTCGACGATCTCATCATCGCGCGTACAGAAGGAACGCCTACCTATAACTTCTGTGTTGTAGTTGATGATTGGGATATGGGGATCACTTGTGTTGTTCGAGGTGAAGACCATATCAATAACACTCCTCGTCAAATCAACATTCTTAAAGCATTAGGTGCCCCAATTCCAGAATATGCACATGTTGCTATGATTTTAGGTGATGATGGTACCAAGCTTTCTAAGCGTCATGGTGCAGTTGGTGTCATGCAATATCGTGATGATGGCTTCTTGCCGGAAGCACTGCTTAACTATCTAGTACGTTTAGGTTGGTCACATGGCGATCAAGAGATATTCTCTATCGATGAGATGAAGCAACTCTTTAAGCTAGAAGATATCAATAAGGCCCCTTCGGCATTTAATACCGATAAGTTGATTTGGTTGAATCAACACTACATAAAAGCACTCGATCCCGTTTATGTTGCCAAGCAACTAGAGTGGCACATGACAGATCAAAGTATCGATATCAGTAATGGTCCAGTATATCAGATGTGGTCACTGCTTTGGCAGAACGTGCAAAAACATTGAAGGAGATGGCGGCATCGAGTCGTTACTTCTTTGAAGATTTTGCCGAGTTTGATGCGACTGCGGCTAAAAAGCACCTTAGAGGGGTTGCTATGGAGCCGCTGCAACTCGTTCAGAAGAAATTGGCTGAGCTAAACGAGTGGACCTTAGCAGGAATCCATCAAGCAATTGAAGATACAGCTACTGAATTAGACATAGGAATGGGCAAAGTTGGTATGCCTTTACGTGTCGCGGTTACGGGAGCTGGCATGTCTCCTGCTGTTGATTTGACCTTATTCTTGGTTGGAAAGGCTCGTTGCGAGCAAAGAATCTCCAAAGCGATTGAATTTGTAGCAAATAGAATAAATTCTTAAAAAACGAGTTGACACTTTTGGGTGTGCTGCATAGAATGCGCCACGCACTTGAGACACAACGAAGCAAAAGCTTAGTAGCGTATTCAGAAGTGTAGTTATATTGTTAGTGAGGGGCCTTAGCTCAGCTGGGAGAGCGCAACACTGGCAGTGTTGAGGTCAGCGGTTCGATCCCGCTAGGCTCCACCATCTAACGTCACTCTTCTTAATAGAGTCTAAACAATAAGAAACTACCCTAGCGTCTAGTGGGAGTGAGTAGGTCAAGTTTGAATCCTTAGCCTTTGGATTCAACTAATAGGCAACTCTTTATTTGTAGAGTTTAAAGAATGAATGTCCGGGTCCCCTTCGTCTAGAGGCCTAGGACACCGCCCTTTCACGGCGGTAACAGGGGTTCGAATCCCCTAGGGGATACCAATATTCTTATTTAACTGATAATTACTTCGGTTGAATGTGAAAGACTCATCGACTGTAAAAAGATGAGTCGACATGTACCGCTCTTACTCACGCCTTTGAGTATTAGCCTATAAGCTCTTTTTTACTAGAGTCTAAATAAGTAAGTCCGGGTCCCCTTCGTCTAGAGGCCTAGGACACCGCCCTTTCACGGCGGTAACAGGGGTTCGAATCCCCTAGGGGATACCAATATTCTTATTTAACTGATAATTACTTCGGTTGAATGTGAAAGACTCATCGACTGTAAAAAGATGAGTCGACATGTACCGCTCTTACTCACGCCTTTGAGTATTAGTCTATAAGCTCTTTTTTACTAGAGTCTAAATAAGTAAGTCCGGGTCCCCTTCGTCTAGAGGCCTAGGACACCGCCCTTTCACGGCGGTAACAGGGGTTCGAATCCCCTAGGGGATACCAATTTTTCTTGTTTTTTTGACTTTGTTGTTAGAAATACTTGAAAAGCACCCAGTTTGGGTTAAATGTATCGCTAATACTCACGCCTTTGAGTATTAGCCTATAAGCTCTTTTTTACTCGAGTCTAAACAAGTAAGTCTGGGTCCCCTTCGTCTAGAGGCCTAGGACACCGCCCTTTCACGGCGGTAACAGGGGTTCGAATCCCCTAGGGGATACCAATTTTTCTTGTTTTTTTGACTTTGTTGTTAGAAATACTTGAAAAGCACCCAGTTCGGGTTAAATGTACCGCTAATACTCACGCCTTTGAGTATTAGCCTATAAGCTCTTTTTTACTCGAGTCTAAACAAGTAAGTCTGGGTCCCCTTCGTCTAGAGGCCTAGGACACCGCCCTTTCACGGCGGTAACAGGGGTTCGAATCCCCTAGGGGATACCACTATTTACAGTTTCATGCTTATTCCAGTGCATGAAATGGGGCCTTAGCTCAGCTGGGAGAGCGCAACACTGGCAGTGTTGAGGTCAGCGGTTCGATCCCGCTAGGCTCCACCATATCTAGTTGCTCATATCTGCATAGGATAGAGTAGACATCTAAACCACCGGCAGGTGGTTTTTTTGTATCTTGAATTTACTGAATCCAAAGCATAAAAAAACCATCTGAATGATGGCTTTGATGTTTTTACTATCGACGGGAATTAATCTAGACCTAGGAATCCACCCGTCTGGTGTGCCCATAGTTGAGCATATATACCGCCATCGTTTATCAGTTCCTGATGGGTGCCGTCTTCAACAATATTGCCTTCATCTAAGACTATTAATCTATCCATAGCGGCGATGGTGGAGAGTCTGTGAGCAATAGCTATTACTGTCTTGCCTTTCATTAGCTGGTATAGGCTTTCTTGTATCGCGGCTTCTATTTCCGAGTCCAGTGCCGATGTTGCCTCATCCAGTAGCAAGATAGGTGCATTCTTGAGGAGTACTCGTGCAATGGCGATACGTTGTCTCTGACCGCCTGAGAGTTTGACACCTCGTTCACCCACTTGAGCATCTAGGCCTAGATTCCCTTCTGCGTCCGTCAAGGTTTGGATGAAGTCATAGGCTTGTGCACTCTTAATTGCACTCATTAGCTCTTCTTCGCTGGCTTCGGGCTTTCCATAGAGAATATTTTCGCGAATCGATCTGTGTAGCAACGACGTATCTTGCGTGACCATGCCTATGTTGGCACGTAGAGAGTCTTGTTGAACATGTTTGATGTTCTGCTGGTCGATTTCGATAGTGCCTTTTTCTACATCGTAGAAGCGCATCAGCAGGTTGACTAATGTCGATTTTCCAGCGCCAGAGCGACCCACTAGCCCAACTTTCTCACCCGCTTTTATATTGAGGTTCAGTTTTTCGATCACACCGCTATTCTTACCATAATGAAAGCTGACTTCGGTGAAGTCGATGGCGCCTTTTTCAACAGTGATCTTGGGTGCATCTTTTAGATCTTGAATCTCGGTCGGCTGAGACAAGGTGTTCATACCGTCGGCAACAGTGCCTATATTCTCGAACAAGGAACTTATTTCCCACATGATCCACTGGGACATGCCATTCAATCTTAAGGCCAGACTAATGGCTATGGCAATAGCGCCTACTGTGATAGCACTCGTCGTCCATAACCAGATTGACACGGCTGCGATGGCAAATGCGAGCAGGTAGTTGATGATCTGCACACTGACATTGATACCGGTAACGAGACGCATCTGTCTATACACGGTATCCAGAAACGTCTGCATGCTGCCTTTGGCGTATTCGGCTTCTTTCTGGGTGTGGGAAAACAGTTTCACTGTGGTGATATTGGTATAGCTGTCGACGAGGCGGCCAGTCATATTTGAACGCGCATCGGCCTGTTCGGTGGATACTTGCTTCAATCGAGGTAAAAATAGGAACTGCAGGCCGATATACAAGCCTAACCAGATAAACATAGGTAGCATTAAGCGTAGATCTGCATTGGCGATCATAACCAGCATAGAGGTGAAATAAACTAAGATGTACACAAGTACATCTAAAAGTTTAGTCACGGTTTCTCTGACGGCTAACGAAGTTTGCATCACCTTAGTGGCGATACGACCCGCAAAATCATTTTGATAGAAAGAAACACTCTGTTTCAGTAAATATCTATGGGCTAACCATCTGATGGACATGGGGTAGTTCCCCAGGAGTCCTTGATAGACAATGAGTGCATGTAACAGGATTAACGAGGGGATCACCACCAAGACTAACACCGTCATCCCGATCAGCTTGAGGCCTTCATTCTCAAACAAGGTATCAGGGTCATTGGCTATCAATAAGTCGACCAGCTGGCCCATGAAGCCGAATAATGAGACTTCTAATACGGCTAGAATGGCGGTAATAATGGACATTAATATCAGCGGGCGTTCGAATCCTTTGGTGTAATGACGGCAAAATGCATATATTCCTTTGGGAGGCTGTTCGGGCTCCGCTGCTGGGAGGGGGTCTACCCATGACTCGAATCGTTTAAACATCTGTTACTCAACCATAATGAATTATCTCTGCCGCTAGCATATCGTAAATCGATCACTTTGACTTAATTTTGCCTTTTTTGTATTCGGTTCCGTTTTCCGCTAGTTCACGCCCCAAATATTCAGTAAAGTGCCTTTTAAGGGTTACTTAACGTTTCAATTATGGAATTTAGCATGAAGCAATTAACGGAGGTGCCAGTATTTATCCATTTCGATAAAAATTCGCCAATTACCTCAGATAGCATCATGGCTAAAACCATGACAACTCAGGTGGGCGAGATCTATATTAAGGCCAATCAATATGGTTTATCACATCTGAGCTTAGTCGAAGCTAAACTGCAGATGAGTGAGCGGACAGAGCTAAATCATCAAGCTTGTAGCTATTTAATTCAGGCTGAAAAGGAGTTAGAAGCATACTTCTCAGGCAAGCGACAACACTTTTCAGTTCCTTTAGCGCCAAAGGGAACCGAGTTTCAAAAAACCGTGTGGCAAGCCTTGTTAGCGCTAGATTACGGCACAACCTGTTGTTATGCCGATATTGCCAACAAGATAAACAGGCCTAAGGCCGTGAGAGCTGTCGGGGCGGCGAACGGGGCTAACGCCATTGCCATCATCATCCCATGCCATAGAGTGATAGGGAAAAATGGCAGTTTAACCGGTTACGCTTATGGTCTCGAGATGAAAAAGTCTCTGCTCAAATTGGAAAAATCAAAATAAAAGCTTTCCCTGCTGATCTAGCGTAGAATATGGGCCATATTTAATATTGCCCTCTTTTTACGGATCTTTCCAACTTTATGACCCAAGTAGACTCCTCACAAGCAACATCTGATACGACATTCGAACAACTTGGGTTAATCCCGGAACTGCTAAAACGTTTAACCTTACTCGAGTATCTCAATCCCACTTTAGTCCAAGGGAAAACGATCCCGGCGGTTCTATCGGGTAGAGATCTACTGGCAGGAGCGATTACAGGCTCAGGTAAAACAGCAGCTTTTGCTTTACCTATGCTGCAGAAACTCGCGAAGAGTAGCGCTAAGGTTTCTAAAGGAAATCAAGTCAGCGGACTTGTTTTAGTCCCGACCCGAGAACTTGCTCAACAGGTTGCTGAGAGCTTTAAGAGCTACGGACAATTGATTAAGCCTAGATTGAAAATAGAGGCTGTATTTGGTGGCGTGTCGGCTAATACCCAAATGTTAGCCATGAGAGGGGGGGCGGATGTTCTCGTTGCCACTCCTGGTCGATTACTCGATCTCATTTCGAGTAACGCTATTAAGCTTGATGATGTGAAAACATTAGTGCTTGATGAAGCGGATCGCATGTTGAGTCTCGGATTCACCGAAGAGTTAAATCAAGTTCTGGCCTTGTTGCCTAAACACAAACAGACCTTGCTTTTTTCAGCCACATTCCCAGAAGAGGTCAAAACCCTTACCGATAATTTATTATCGACTCCAGTCGAAATTCAAATTCAGAGCGAAGAGCAAACTACACTTAAACAACAGGTGTATACGGTTAACCGTAATCGTAAGACAGCCCTGCTCGCACACCTGATTAAAGAGAATGATTGGCGTCAGGTGTTAGTGTTTGCCAGTGCGAAAAATACCTGTAATCGACTCGAGCAAAAGTTGGCCAAGGCGGGTATTGCGGCGCAAATATTTCACAGTGATAAATCACAAGGTGCGAGAACTAAGGTACTTGAGGCGTTTAAGAATGGTGAGACCCATGTGTTAATCGCTACCGATATCGCTGCTCGTGGTATAGATATCGACAAGCTACCTGTGGTGATTAACTATGAGCTGCCGAGAAGCCCAGTTGACTATATGCACCGTATTGGCCGAAGTGGTCGTGCAGGTGAAGCTGGACTGGCGCTATCACTCATCTCACACGATGAATATCAGCATTTTAAGCTCATCGAGAAGAAAAATAAAATCAAGTTAGACCGTGAGCAAGTCGAAGGTTTCGAAGCCGATGATGAGGCGCCTTTAGATTGTCCCTCGAGAGAGATTAAATCTATGGCAGCCCCAGAGGGAATGGGTAAGAAAAAACGTAAGAAATCACCTAAAGTGAATACTGAATTCTGGACGAAAAAGTAGCTGTGTTGATGGCTAGCTAATTAATTTTATGTTTGACGGTGCTGGTTACTGTGATGATTTTTCAGTATGAGTACCCTTATATTCCAATGTAAACAAGAGTGGTAAAAGGTTATGCAGCATCTATTTTGGTTAGTTGAAGACAAAATTGCTGGACGCAGTGGACCTAACAAGGAAGCGTGGGATTTAAAGGAAATAAAGCGCTCGGGGATCGGTGCCGTGCTGTCGGTTAATGGTGGTGAAGACTGCGACCCCCAAGCATTTATAGATGCAGACTTATCTTATGCCTGTATTCCATTTTCAAGCAACATTCCTCCAAAGGAAGAAGATTTGGCTCTGTGTGTGGAGCAGTTACCCAAGGCATTAGCGTTTATTCGTGAATGTGAAGCAAACAATCTGCCGGTATTGATCCATTGTCGTTCTGGAAAAGACAGAACGGCGTTAATCATGGCTTATTACTTGATGGAAAATGGTGCCGCGCCGTTACATGCCGTCAGTCAAGTTCGTGCCGTCAGGGATATCGCTTTCAGCGCAGAAGGGTGGGATCAATTTGCATTTGATGTGCTCTATGCATTACAAGATTAAAGCATAAATAAAAAAAGTTTATGGCAGATCTGATTGCCTTATTTCCTTTTGAGTCCCAACTAGAGAATTTATAACGGTGATTTTGATTAGCGTCATCCTTTTTACACTGTGATAGATTAGAATCAATCCATTATTTAATTCTTAATTCGGTACACTAATGAAGAGTAAGGCCCGTCAATCACAAGGCTTATTGCTTTTTCGCCTGTCACAGACACAACTTTTTGCGCTGGGTACACTTAAAATCCTTGAACTTGTTCCCTACACGCCTCTCAGTGCTATTCCAAAGTCTCATCCAACCATCATGGGCGCCGCCACCATAAGAGGGAAAACCATACCCATTATCGATATGGCATCCGCTGTTGGCTATCCCCCTATAGCTCAAGAGGAGTTATCGAAAAGCTATATTATTATCACCGACTGTCAACGTATGGTCATAGGTTTCCTTGTTCGCGCCATCGATAAGATCATTGAATGTAATTGGCGAGATATCGAGTCTCCTCCAAATAATTTAGGTGAAAATGCGTATTTAACCGGGGTAACTAAGTTCGATGATCAGCTGGTTCAGCTGCTTGATGTCGAGCTACTGCTTTCCAAGGTTTTTCCACTAAGCCCGGAAAGCACTCGAGCCAGTTTGACCGACGTCCAACGTGAGAAGCTTAGGCCTCTCAAAATATTGTTAGTTGATGATTCTAAAGTTGCGCGTAAACAGTTATCCGATGCACTCGACAGTATCAATATCCCCTATCAAGTCACACCAGATGGGCGAGATGCATTAGCTATCATGGAGCAGGCGGCGAATGATGGTATGCCAATTCAGCTGCTGGTGAGTGATATTGAAATGCCGGGTTTAGATGGCTATGAGCTGGCGTTTGAAGTCAAGAATACGCCGGCTTTAGCTCAGGCTTACATCATCTTGCACACCTCTTTGTCCAGTGAAATGAGTGTGAGCCAAGCTCATCAGGTCGGTGCAAATGAAGCCTTAACCAAATTTGATGCCAATGAGTTAATTAGCGCCATGCTCAGAGGGGCAGAACAACACAATGCTAATGTTTAGTGTTCTGTTACCATTATGCTGCCATAGGGTAATATAGTCAGCGTTTTATATTGTATTACTAGACATTAGCAGGCCATTTAGATACAACTCCCAGTGAAGGAAGAATATTCAGGTGAGGTTAAGGTTTGTCAAAACCTAGGCTCCCTGATAAAAATAAAACATAATAATGATAGGTCTATCAATGAAAGAAAATCGTTCTCTGTTAGCAAAAATTGTTAACGGCAGTCTAGTTCTGCAAATTTTATTTGGCATCATCGCCGGTATTTTAGTGGCGACATTCTCAGAAAGTGCTGCTCAGAGTGTTGCCTTTTTAGGTGGTCTCTTCGTCGGAGCACTGAAAGCCATCGCTCCTATTTTAGTCTTTATTTTAGTAGCCGCCTCTATTGCCAACCAGAAGAAAAATACTAAAACGAATATGAAGCCCATTGTGGTCTTATATCTCGTTGGCACTTTCGCTGCTGCTCTTACGGCAGTATTGATGAGTTTCGCATTCCCAACGACGCTAGTATTGGTGGCAGGAGCTGCAGGTGCTACCCCACCAGAAGGGATCGGTGAGGTTATTCACACTCTGTTGTTTAAAGTGATAGATAATCCCGTCAATGCCTTGATGACAGGGAACTATATAGGCATCTTGGCTTGGGGTGTCGGTTTGGGCTTAGCCCTGCATCACGCCAGTGATTCGACTAAGCAAGTGTTTGCCGATGTAAGTCATGGTATCTCTGAGATGGTGCGATTCATCATACGTTTGGCTCCTATCGGTATTTTCGGACTGGTAGCGGCGACATTTGCTGAAACTGGCTTCTCCGCTATCGCAGGTTATGCCCAGCTGCTAGCGGTATTGCTGGGTTCGATGGCGATCATCGCACTGGTGGTTAATCCCATCATAGTGTTCATCAAGATCCGTCGTAACCCCTACCCGCTAGTATTTACCTGCCTGCGAGAGAGTGGAGTCACGGCCTTCTTTACCCGCTCGAGTGCGGCAAACATTCCGGTTAACATGGCCCTGTGTGAGAAGTTGAAGCTCCATGAGGATACCTATTCAGTGTCAATCCCCTTAGGTGCCACCATCAACATGGGCGGCGCGGCAATTACTATCACAGTATTAACCTTAGCAGCGGTTCACACCATGGGTATTCAGGTTGATATGCTGACAGCCATTCTCTTGAGCGTGGTCGCTGCGGTTTCGGCCTGCGGGGCATCAGGTGTGGCTGGCGGCTCTTTACTGCTTATTCCTCTCGCGTGTAGCCTATTTGGTATTTCAAATGATGTGGCCATGCAGGTGGTTGCGGTAGGCTTTATCATAGGTGTTATTCAGGATTCGGCCGAGACGGGCTTGAACAGTTCCACCGATGTGATTTTCACCGCGGCAGCGTGTGAAGCCGCCGAAATGAAACAGAAAAAATTAGCTGAATAATCCGTTAAAGCAGAGTTAAGTTTAGTTATTGAAAGCTCCCGGGTTCTGCAACCCGGGAGCTTTTTTGTTAGCTCTTGTGCTATCTCTAGTATTCCCCCTGGTGTCATGGTCTTGATAGAAAACCAATAACTCAACCATGCGATCGATTTGTTTGGGGAGTTGCTGTGCCTGGGTAACTGATACACGCTCGCCGTGATGAATAACCAGTAATTCTTTAGGCTTGATGGCTAAGCGCTGTAAACATTGGGTAATGGCGAGTGATCGGCGATGGCTCAAGGCTTCATTGTACTGCTGGGAGCCTGCTTCATCGGCATAAGCGTGCACCTCTATCCGCTCGGGTTCTGAGTCAAACTGGTTTAACCAAAGAGTCAGGCGCTTTATTTCACCGATGTTTAGCTGGTCTTGGTCGAAGTCAAAAAACAGCTGTAAACGTGTAAAGTGGGGGCTGGACTGCTGTGCTAGTTTGCTTTGGGTCGGCTTATCTGAAAAATCATATTCATGGGGACTCGGCTCCGTCATATAAAAAGTCAGTTGAGTTGGAATTGTCGGTATGCGCAGGCTCTGGATCTGGATGAACTGATGTTGGTACAGCGGCACCGCGATAATCTGACTGATTCTGGGAGCCCCGTGCCATAGCCAGATTTGCAGTGGTGAATGACCCATATATTGACCATCTTTATAAATGGCGGCCTCGGTTGGTTTGGTCTCTATGGTTAGCAGCTTGCTCTCACTGCCTTTGGGCACTTCTTTGGAGCCAAGCTGCGCACAGGCTGCAATTAACATGAACATAATGAACAGATATTTCACGATGAAATCTCTTCATACAGGTTCGCCAGTCGTTTGGATATGGCCTGCCATGAATAGGTTTCGACGGCTTTGAGGGCATGGCTTTGAATGTACTTATAGAGCAGCTTGTTTTGTAAGATGCTGAGCATTTTTTGGCAAAGGCAGTCCACAGACTCAACATCAAAGAACAAGCCATTTTCGCCGTTTGTTACAAAGGAAGGCAATCCTCCGACATTACCACAAAGGACAGGGGTGCCAGATGCCCAAGATTCTAATACTACAATGCCGAAAGGTTCATAGAGGCTAGGCAGTACAAACAGTTCTGCGGCGGCGTAGGCATTGGCTAAGCTTGGATCATCGAATTTCAGGTTGATGATAAAGCGAACATCCTGTTGCAGCCCTAGCTCTTTTCTCAGATTCTCTAAAAGGTCAAAGTAGTCTTGATCATAGATAACGCCAATTAAAACCAGTTTTAACTCAGGGGAATGCTTGTGTGCTTTGGCGAACGCCCTGAGTAAGGTTTGTTGGTTTTTTTGCGGGGTAAAACTACTGACGCAGAGGATTATCTTGTCGGTTTCGCTGAAGTGGTACTTGCTCATAAATGCGCATGCATTACCCGAGGCAAATCTTTGCTGGTCGACGCCATTGGGTAAATAGATCACTTTTTGTTGGGGATATTTTGCCGCTATCTTCTCACGCTCGTTTTCCCCTACACATATAACGGCATCTGCACCTTCTATCACCTTCGCGCTTTGTATTAGGAGGTCGAAGGGTTTACCCCAGTTAAAGCTACCTTTCAGAGGCTGCATCATATCGTCCAGTTGCTCTTTGGGCAGGCCCAAATAGCCCCCATGAATACTGACGACATAGGGAATACCTTTCAGTCGAGCGGCGATGCGGGCCAAAGCCCCTAATCTTCCCATGGTATGCAGGTGGATAATGCGGATGTTTTTACTGAAGATAAGATAAAAAAACAGCGGAAGTGAAAACATGTTTCCGCCGCGTTTATCGAGCAGCAGTCTATGCTTCTTCGATAGGCCCAGACGAGTATAACTATAGTTAAAACGTTTAACCGGAATACCGAAAATACACTCATGCTTATTATTGGATAACGCCAGTGTCGTCACGCTCTCAAGTCGGTATCCGATAGACTTAAGCTGATGCGCTGTTTCAGTTATCACTGTTTCGGTGCCGCCCCATTCATCTTTTACGAATCTGCGGGGGATATTGATAATGGTTCCTTTCGTCATATTCTTTCTCCAAAAAGTATATGTTGAAAATTCACTCATCTAGTTGTTTGATAAATACTAGTCATGTATTGGCTCGATTTACAATTTCAACTGCCACCTAGGCAGCATAGAACTGATTATGTGTTTCAATTGATGGCGCTCACCGGCAGACAGACAACATTTGTAGGCAGAAAAGAGCGCCGGGATCGCGCAGATCACGCTGACCGCAATGATATGCAGCAGTGAGTTATAATTTTCTGTCACTTGTTCAAATAAAACTAGCCCAGAGGCGAACGGCAGACCAACGGTAAAGCCGACGATAATCAGTGGCTTGTAGGACTGCCAATGTGATGTATTAGTAAATTTTCTTGTCATGGGGATGTTGACGAAGATGGCCAAGAGGATATTTGGGATCAGTGTGCCCAAAGCCACACCCAGGATGCCAAGGGGTTGTATCAGCAAACAGCTTAATATCAGGTTGGCTATGCATTCGGTTATTCCTATCCACATCAAAGGTTTTTGGTAACCACACATGAGTAAGATTTGGTTGGTGGTATTGCGATAAATAACCAGAATGGCGATATTCAGTAATAAAATTCGTGCACACCAAAAGGTTTGTTGATTATCAATCTCGAGCCAGATCCGCAGCAGATCTTCGATAAAAAACCATGAAGGCACAATGAGTAAGACGACGATAAGACAGACAAAGCGTTGACTACGGAGTAAGAGTTGTCGTAACGCCTGTTTATCTTGTTGTGCGTGATAGCTTGAAGACATAGGGGCTAGCAGGTCATGTATTTGTGAGCAGAGTAAGCGGAACATCTCGGCCACACGAGTCGTTACGTGGTAGTAGGCCACTATGCCTACACCAGCCAGGGCTGAGATGACTATTTGGTCGGTTCTAAAAACAATCAAGTTACTGATGGTGATCACATAGGCGCAGAGTGAGAAGCTCATCAGTTCGACCATTTTCGTTGGGCTGTATAAACGCCATGAGAGCCGTAAACGCGGCAAAGCACGCTTTGTGGCGATATACATGGCAATATTCGCTAAGCATTGACTGGTGACTGCGATAATGGCGAGTACACGTATGTCAGCATGCATTCTAAGGGCTATTACCAAGGCAATACAGTTGGCTATATCTCTGAGTACCTCGATACGATTGCGCACCTGGATGCACAGAGCGCCGCGCAACACCTCCATAAATATGCCGAAGGGGAAAAGCAAACCAGTGCCAATACCAAAAAAAAGAAAACATTGGGTGTATATGTGCCCTTGCCCCGGCTCAAAGACAAAGATCACATGCAAAAAGGGGGCACTGAGGCAGGTCAGTAACACGATGACAAAGCCTAATAAGAAATAAGTACCGAATAATGTGGATGCGGTGCGGTTGTAGCTATCCCAATCTTGATGCACCAATACTTCACTGGTTTTTTTCTGTAAGGCGATGCCAAAACCAAGATCCAGTAACACCGAGTAGCCAAATATGGACCAAAGCAAGGCCCAAAAGCCATAGGACTCCCTGGGTAATTGGAGAAACATCTCCCGGGTCAAGTACACCATCACCACAAACTTGATGATGGTGGCCAAATAGTTTGAAGCGGTTAATTTAATTAATTGTTTAGTGCGAGGCATATACATGTTCCTCCACCGTTTGGAGCAGAACTTGTTCCACTTTCGCTTTGACACTCTCCAGTCGAAAGTGAGCGTCGACATGCTGATAGCCGGCATTAGTGATGTCATGATAACGTGCAGGGTTGTCGATAAGCTGTGCCATGGCATCGGCTATGGCGATAGGATCCTCCGGGTCGATCAAAATACCCAGTTTATCATCATTAATTATCTCGGCAGGCCCGAAACGGTCACTGGCGATGACTGCCAAGCCATTGGCCATGGCTTCTATGATGACCAGCCCAAAAGGCTCAGGCATCAAGGTTGGCATCAGTAACACATGGTGTTGTTGATAAACATGCTTCATGTCATCAGTAGGGGGTAAAATCTGTACATGTTCACCTAAGTGCGCGTTATGGATCATCTGTTCGATAACCTGCTTGTAACGGGACTCTATCGGGCCTATACAGGTTAGGCTAAGCTGTCTGTTAGGGAATTTAGCTAATAATAATGTAAATGCCAGTAGGCTTTGCTCTATTCCCTTGATTTGACATAGTCGTCCACAAAACAGGAAAGAGGTAGGCGGCTTACGGTTTCTTTGCGGCTCTGCGCCCAGTTGAGTACCATTGTGTATGACGGCGACATTTCGTGCGTTGAGTTGCTCTTTAATGGCTTTGCCCACCCAGTGAGAGCAAGCGATGCAGGGGCCAAAATCGAACCTTCCGCCAATCAGACCCGGTAGCCAAGGTTTTACCTTGCGTTTTAGGGCATTAATAAAGCCTGGACGAATATAAGCGGCGGGCCAAAAGTCACCAATTTCATAGAGTTTAGCAATACCACTATTTTGGCTGGCAAGTGATGGTGCTAAAGAAAGGTATTGCTGATTCCACAGATAGATAAGGTCGGGTGATAGCTGATTAATATATCCTTGGCAGACTTGGTAGTTACCCGTTTCAACCTCGGCTCGTTGGCGATAGCTTGGGTTATCATAATCAATGTAAGTGAGTTCCCGGTGGACAGCGCCCATTTGCTCAATGTTTGATTGAGCCCCGTTGCCTTTATTCCCCGTCAGTACCGTTACCTTATGTCCTTTCTTAGTTAAGAATTCCACCGTATCTCTACAGGCGAGTTCATAACCGCCGATGTGAAAGGGTGGGTAGTAGTTACTGATAATCAAGATATTGAGTTTTTTCATAGTCATGACCTAATTAAATCGACAAGGTAAAAATTCTTAAACCGGTCGTTCCCCCTGTACACCAGCAGAGAGAAATGGCGCAAGAACCAGAAGCTAAGCTGCTGATAAAATGATTAGCATCTCTTTCGTTTGGCTTGGCCATGTAGTTCTCCTGTTTGGATCATTCGGTCCATGGTGGCAATAAGTGCAAATACCAACATCAATTGATAAAAATTATTGGTCTGTTTCAGCACCCACTCTAAGGTGGACTGCAGATAGATACAGGTCAGAGAGGCAATCAAGGCGATGCTGATGTAGCGACTCTGTGAGCCTTTCAATCGGAAATAATTTTTTATGTTTTTGATATAGAAAAAGAGTAGCAAGCTAATAAAAACAATCAGATTTAACCAGCCTGTTTCGGCTGCAATCATTAAGTAAACGGTTTCCACCAAACCATGTTTTTCATCGGGATCATTGTCGTCGACCATGGGGATATGTGATGAGTATGAATAGGGAGGATTGATTTTATGCGCGAAGTTATTTAAGCCCACACCAAGCACCTTGTCATTGGCCATATAAAGCGCTGCTTTGGCGAGTCGAATTCTCACTATCTTTGACTCTTCCGGAGCGGATAAAAATCGTTCCATAATGGTGTCTGAGGCCTTGATTAACACCAGAGTTCCCGCCAGCGGTAAGATGATCAGTAAGATCAGGTGACGCTTTCTGACCTTGGCATTGCTTTGTTTACTGCATACCGAGATGAAAAACACCATTAAACTATTGAGAATAAACAGGGCAAGGCCAGCGCGCGAGAGGGTGGCGAGTATGCAGATAGAGGCCATGCCGAAGATGGTGAACCAAAACCAACTTCGGCTGCTGGCAACATTGAGCAGATAGGCATGGGCCATGGAGCCGAAGATTGAAACGTACATCACCAATGAATTTTGATGGGGAAAGGGTCCCTTACATTGAAACATGCCGAGCAGATATTTTTGTTTCATGACAGAGAAAAATATGTAGATGATAATGGCGCCGATGGTGGTCATCAGCCACTGCAGTTGCTGCTCATTTCTCAGGTAATTTGCAATGGTCCAAAAGTAGACATACATACGGCACATCTTGAGTATTTCGAAGGCGGAATAGATTCCAACATCGGCATTGATGATCGATGCCAGGCTAAACAGAAAATACAACAGGTATAGACTCGAGCCCATTGGGAACCAGTCGATGGGCAATTGATGCCTGCGCTTAAGGACTAAACTCAACAAAATATACAGTGAAATATCCACCATGCCGAACTCAAATCCTCTGGTGGTGCCACGATAAGTCTCCATGGATACAAAGTTGATATCGACCATGTCGCAGGTAAAAAATATCACCAGAAAGAACACCAACTTCTCGCAATTTTTAGAATGCAGACAGCAGAGGTAACCCAGAGGCACCCCTATTATCAAGGTCATGAAGAAGATGAGGTACTTAAACTCAGTCATGTCCGCTCGCCTTAATTACGACTTTGTAAGTCGTGTACTCTGCGTTCGAGTAATGAGCCTGTCAGCATGGTTTCCAGGGTCGGCATTAACTGAGTGAGAAATGCATTCCACGAGCCGATCATACTCTTGGGCACGTAAACCAAATCGTTGGGCTGGATCAAAAAGTCGCGGGTTTCTCCGGTGAGAATCTTGTCTATGTTGACCTTATAGACCAAGGGGTGTTTGATGTTGCCGCGGATCACCAGTACATGGCTGTTGGCGGAAAGTAATAGGCCTTGCGCTCTGGACACTAGGCGCGCTAGGGTCATGCGTTCACTGTAGCCATAATAGCTCGGCTTATGGACTTCACCCGTGATGAACACTTCCTGGCTCATGGCAGAGGCAATATAAACGTAATCGCCGTCGATTAAGGGGACATTGTGATGCATATTTCCTTTACGAATAAGCTTGGTTAAATCAACGGGTAATAAGTATTCTCCTCGCTGGATATAAGAGTGTTCTAGATCCGCTAATTCGATGGTGTTGTCGTCAAAAATACCCGTGGAGAATCCGCCTGCCAGGCCAATGGCTTCGGCGGCTCTCAGTGAACCATCGAAGTAATATACGCCGGGGTGAATGACTTTACCTATGATGGTGATGGATGCACTACGCATGTCGTAGGGCATCAGGGTCACCTTAGGAAAGTGAATATAACGCTGTAATTCTTTTTCAATTAGGGCGGTGGCCTGTGGCACGGTTTTCCCCGCAATTTGTATATCACCAATGAGCTTAAAAGTGAGGCTACCATCGAGTTTTACTATCGCCTGTTTACTGTCTAAATCAGGCTCGCCATAAACAAAGACATTAAATTTATCCCCGGCTGAAATTTCATAAGTACCGGGTTTTACCTGATGTAACTTGGTTAATTCTTGCTCTCGGCGCTGTTGAGTAATGTGCATTGGCTCATCTAAAGTCTCAACATCAGCCATTTTTTGTAGCGCTAAGGGTAATTCAAGGGGCGCTTTACTACTCGGGTCCAGGCTGGTACAGCTGGATAACACAAGCGTCAGTGCAAGTAATCTAGTGAACAGGATGAAATTATGCATGGTAGATGTCCTTAGGTACTTGGGTGAGTATGATCCCTATGGGCTTAATATTCTTTTCGCTCAGATAATTGCTCACACGGTTGAGGTTGTCTTTTCGGGTAAATAGACTTTTTGCTATCAATAGAATTGCGGCAGGAGAGTTGTTGATCACGCTGTACAATTGCAAATGGCGCTGGGCAGGAAAAAGCTCCCAGATAACCACGTCATAGTCCTGAGATATGGTATTGATAGTGATGTCGAAACTGGTTTTATCCAGATAATTTAAATAAATGTCTTGATCGTAAACGAAGTAAGCATGATCGATACTATCGGCAACATTGAGGGGCTGCCATTGGGACTCTTTTCCGTAGATGAAGGGATTGAGTATGGCTTCATCGACCCCGTCGCCTTCTTCAACTGACTCAATATACAGCACGCGCTTGCCCTGACGCAGGTAAATATCTGTGAGGGCATTGGCAATGGTGGACTTGCCTTCATGCTGGTGAGTGCTACTTAAGGTGATCAGTTTACTTCGATTTTTACTCTCACTTCGAAGTTGCTCTAGGTTACTAAACAGGCCCTGGAATGCGCTGTAATAGTGGCATTCTTCGACGGTGTCTTTATCGGGAATAACACCGATTAAACGTTTGGGATCTAAGTCATTACGGGTTTTCACTCTTGGATCAAAAAGGACTCTGGCGATCAGTATCAGTGCGCTAACGGTAAAGCCAAATACGCCGGCTGTGATGGCCATAAGCTTGCGATATGCACGTTCAGGATATTTTGGCGGCAGCGCGTTTTCGATGATTTCAAAGTCACTGATATTCGACTCTAAAGCAAGCTTAGAATCGGTGACCCGTCCTTCCAATGTGCTAACCAAATGACGATATTCAATCATTTTGTCCTGATGACGTTGATGTTCTTGCCTCAGGGCACTGAGTCGCTGCAGACTGTCTTTGGTATTATTAATGCCTAGGCGATAACCGGCTAATGACTGATCTGAGACATAAAGATCAAATTCATAATGGATCATCTCCAACTCTAACTCCAGATAGAGGGGGTTTTGACCATAGATTGTTGTGTCGACCCGGCCGGTAACAGAGGTGTTATCGGAATTAATCTGCAGAGTGGCAATTTTTTGTTCCAATGCCATGACCTTAGGATTTTTAGAGGTGTATTTCAGTTTGAGCAGTTGCAGGTTCTCACGTAGCCCATTGATACGGTTCAGAGCGGCACCGGCAACCATGGTTTCCAGTGGGATCTCCTTTGGAATGGTGGTGAGTTTTGAGATTGTCGCTTTTAGCTTGGCTCTTTTTTCGTCTGTGGCGACCTGGCTTTCGATGTATTTAATTTCTAACGTCTGTATTTTTTGGTAGTTCGATGCCATCTGATTGTCAAATGATAACAAGTTGTGTTTCTGCCTGAAGTCGGACTCTGCTTGCTGCGCCGCAATGAGTGCCTTACGGCTGGTTGAAAGCTCATTGAGGAAGTAGCTATTGACCTTCTGTGCTGCCGAGTTTTGTACGCTGGAATAGGATTCAAGAAAGACCGCACTGACAGCGTCCGACATCTTGACAGCCATTTCTGGTTGGTGCCAGATAGCGGTAATATTGATAATATCTGCGCGATTCCCCCGGCTGATAATGATGTTTCTGTACAAGTCTTCGGGTGTGAGGGAGATCTCCAAGCGTTCGATAACCCTAAGCAGATGATCCCGAACCAATATCGTTTGCATTATGGTATTAAAATCAATTTGTAGATACAGGTAGGGGATGTTAGCTTGTGAGGACATGTTCTTTTGATGGCGGATGATGATGGTGTTGGCTTTCCAGCTATCTTTTATAAAATACTTAGTCAAGAGCAAAGTCACGGCGCCGCACAATATGGCCACCAGGAATGGTAACCATATTTTGCCTTTAACTTGCGACCAAAGCAGCTCCAGATCGATCTTAAGATCAGCTGTTTCAGTTTGATCATCCTCGGCGGAGGAATATTCAGGTACGGAGTTCATGCTCGATGATCCCGCGGATATCTGTGATACTTTTCACGTTTGCTGTGATGGGTTTATTGGCGGCGATCATGGCGTAAGAGTCTTTGTCCTCTGGGTGATAGCCATGCATTCCCGGAATGGATTTAAGCCCCATGTAACAAGGCGTGATGAGCATTCCTGGCTCCATCAAGAAGAACAGCTCACCAAATCTGTGGTCGTCAAAATACACATGCATCTTCTTCAGTTCATCGTCTTCGACGATATCGCCGTGGGTTTGCTCTTCGAGTACCCGGCGAATGATGGCTTCTGCATCCGGTTGCATAAACCAAAATCGCGCCATGGTGGAATCGTACATGGCAACATAATCTTTACCGTATTCCAGTCCGGTCGCCTGAATATCTGGAATAAGATCGATATCACCGGTGACATCCTTCATGCCGTGGTCGGAAATGATGTAGAGCGCTACTTCATCATATTGGCTTAGCGCCAGTTCATATAAGGAACGAATTTGTTGGTCTAGCCAATTTATCTGTTTTCTAACGGCTGGGTGATTGGTGCCATATTGATGCATGATGCCATCGAGACTGGGCAGATAAACATAGTTAAATCGGCTCTCACCTTTTTCTATTTCGGCGCGGTTACTGGCCAAAATCTCTTGTTCACTATGACGCCAGTTCGAACAGTAATAGGGAATATCTTGGTTGACACACCAGTCGAATATCGTATCGGTAGCCATGATGCCGCCTGGGACGAAGTAGTCACGTTTCTCCAGATAATCAAAATAGGGCAGATGAGCAAAGGGCACTGAATACATCTCGAAATAGCCCGTATAGCCGTATACTTTGGCCATGATCTTGCTCAGCCAATGGCGCACACGGCCACGATCGAAAATGGCACTGGGAAGATAGGCTAGGTATTTAAAGGCTTTAAACGGAGATTTTTCTGGGTTGTAGTTAAAGCATGACCAATGGGTATGTTCGTCCGGAAAGCGACCCGTGAGTATAGAGGGGTCTGCTCCGGAGGAAAAACCGAATGTGGTTTGTAGCGGATGGGCATCTTGGATGATCCCTTCAAGAAACCCGTATCTCTGATAAATCTCCCAACCAAACGCATCAATAAATGTAAAAAGAGTCAGTTTCTTTGTCATGGGCCTTGCTCCAGTTGTTTTTTGTATGCTTCTGGTAATACCCAATCAATCGTCGTGCCAAATCTTTCCAACTATACTTTTCCCGTACGAGATCAGCGCCTTGCTTTGAAATTTTAAGAGAAAATGGTAAGTCGGATAGGGTCTTTAAAATGTTACTCGCAAATTGGGATGCATTGTCTGCGTAGCAAATATGTTGCTGGTCGCATAATGCCAAGCCTTGTGCACCGACCCGGGTGCTAACCACAGGCCGCTCCATTGCTAAGGCTTCTACTAGTTTTAGTCGTGTTCCACCGCCTATGCGAAGGGGACAAATATAGACATCAGCCATGGCGTAATAGGGACGAATATCGGCGACTTCACCTGTGACGATAACTTGCTCACCATTTTGCCAACTGTAAACTTCTGTCGTAGGCTTAGTACCCACGATAATTAAGTGAGCATCAGGGAGTTTTTCTAATACCTTGGGCCAGATATCTTGTATAAACCAGCGCATGCCGTCTAGGTTTGGTTCGTAGTCCATGGTGCCAGTAAAGACCAAGGTTGGATGGTTATTCATGGGTTTTTGTTGTGGGTAAAAATAGTCACTGTCGAAGCCATTTTCTAATACTAATGGAGGAGTGTCGAGTTGCTGGTGGCGCATTATATAATCTTTGTCTTCTCTTGAGCACACGACATGAAGGGGGAATTGTGTACTTAATCGCTTCTCGAAACGGCGCGTTTTAAACATGTTCTCTCTGGCTGACAGACGGCGTTTCCAGCCTTGTAAGTAGGGCAGTTGTTCTAATTGGTATTCGCTATCTATCCTGCTATGGTCGTTAATTAGCGGGCATTGACAATTTATTTCCTGAAAATACTGAGTCATACAGATATCACTACAGTGCACTAGGTCAAATGAATTAGATTGCACCAACTTCCTGAGTGCGTGACTGATCTCAATATCAAACCAGTGGTGTAAGGTATCGGGAAGAGGGTCAAATAAGCGTTTTGACAGACTGCGCCAAGCTTTTAATTTTATCGGCTCAGTGTGGAACTGGCTAAATGGCAATAGTGACTGTAATTCTTTGGCCCGTGATAGCTCGGCATCGCTATGGGTCAGGCTAAAAAAAATCACCTCATGCTCATCACATACGGCCTTAAGCAGATTAAACACGCGTTGGTTCGTGCCGCTGTTAAGGGGATAGGGGATATAAGGTGTCACAAAAAGTACCTTCATCATGATCTCCTTGTCTCGGTTGTTTTTGAGACTTGGTTACGTTATTGAGTGTTCATTTTTTCCTGCTTGTTGCTTAACGTATTGAGTAACATTCTGGTATGAACTCCCCAGTCGAACGCGGTTACCCGCTCGAGTCCCCGCCGGATCAGCTCTTGCTGAAAAGACGGCTGTGTGAGTATTTTTCCTAGGCATTGGGCAATACTTGTTGAACTTTCCGGGTCGAAACAAAGGGCTGCCTCTCCCACTACTTCCGGCATCGCCCCTCGATTAGAGCAAGCCACAGGTGTGGCGCATGCCATTGCTTCCACCAGAGGGAGTCCGAACCCTTCATAAAGTGAGGGCATCACAGTCGTTGCAGCGCCGTGATACAGGCTAGGCAGATCGCTGCTATCAACAAAACCAAGTACCCTAATGGAGTTTGCTGCAGGTGAGTCGGCAATGCGTTTAAATACCACTTCGGCACCAGACCAGGCACTACCGACAAACACCAAGGGGTGCTTGTTACGTATTGTCTCGGGCAGCTTTTCATACGCTTGAATCAGGCCGATATGATTTTTGCCCGGATGTTCTATACGCGAGACATATAACAGGTAATCCGGTTTAAGCTGCAGGCGCTTCAAGCGTTGGGCTAAATCCCGAGGTTGTTGCTCATTGAACAGACTCTTGTCGTATCCATTGTGTAACACACTGATATGATGAGCCGGAATGTGCAGAAACGTTTCCATATCCTTACGGGTATTGTCACTCACGGCAATGAGATGAGGCCGGTAGGGACTCGCTATGGGTTGCAGAAATTTTGGGATAAGGTGACGGATGTAGTGCATACGAAGAATATCGTATTTATTGGCGATATAGCATTGGGACAAATCGTGAAACGTGGCAACCGTAGGTAAGGGATAATGACTCAATACTCGGCGGTTGGCAGCCGGTAAAATAAGCGCATCATAATGGTTAGTCTTGAGTCGTTGCTTGAGGCTGTGAGGCAGTATCCAGGTGTGGTAAACCATATTGGCGATGGGGTGGTTTAAATACCACGGGAGTACCACGAGTGTTTGCCTGGGGTGTTCAATGGGCCAGAACGGTTGATCGCTGTTATTGATTAACACAGTAACATGATGTGATTTGAGTAATTCAGCCACCACATTTTGCATATATTGAGAAATGCCTGATTTGCCGCAATCGAAGCCGCAAGCACTAAATATAAGACGCATATCCATCCCTCTTGTTAATATCTTATCTATGGAACTGGTTTAAGAGCCTGCCACCTGAAATTCGCTACTTACTGTAATGCCAGTTCTCTACGGTTCGATAAAATGCCTCTAAATGGCAGACAAGCTGAGGCCAGCAGTATTCGCTTGCAACTCGAGCAAGCCCATGTTCGCTCAGACGTGTCGCCAAGGATGGTGAGTTCAATACCTTGCTGACATTCGCCTGCAGTGAGTCCAGGTTGTCTGGATTAAAAAGCAAGCCATCATGATTGTGCCTGATCAGGTGAACTAAGCTGCCAACACGACTGGCAACCACAGGTAATCCGGCGCTCCATGCTTCCAATACCACAATGCCAAAGGGTTCATGAGTGGAAGCGAGTAAGAAGCAGGACGATTGTTGATAGAGTGCTGGCAGCAATTCATTATCGGGCTCAATGCCTGGAATAATCGTGACATGGGCCTGCAGTCTAGTGTGCTCTATGCGTCTGAGTAATTGACTCAAGTAACTTGACTGGATCACCGGGCCGGCCAATATCAGTTGATACTGAGTCTCTCCCTTAGCATGTAACCGGCTGAGCAAGTCGATAAGCATCAATTGGTTTTTCTGACTGTCGATACGCCCGACGGAGAGCAGTAATTTTCGGCCCTTGGGTATGTGCAGATGTTGGTGTACATCCAGGCTTACCGGTGTTGAGAAATGGTTAAAGTTCACTCCGTTTGGCAAATAAATTACCGGTTTATCAGGGAAGCATGCTTGGGTTTTTAGGTATTCATTGTAGCCAATACAGATGATGCCACTGGCATCGGTCAATACTTTCTGCGGTTGCAGAAGCAGATCGAGAGCCTTACCGGCATTGAAGGTGTTTTGCAAAGGTTTGCTCAGGCTGTCTATTTCGCTCTTAGGAACCGTAAATTGACCGCCGTGTAAGGAGATGACATAGGGGAGTCCACGCCGCCTGGCTGCATATCGCACCATAGCAGCCATACGCTGCATGGTGTGGCAATGATATAAACGAAATTCACCTTTCAATAGTCTCTGGCTAAGGGAGAAAGAGTAGGGATTGCCCCCTTTTTTATCCAGATTTAGCCTCTTTTCTTTGGTTAACCCTATGTAAGGGTAATGGTAGCGAAAGCGTTCGATAGGGATGTTATCTATCACCTCTGATGGAACGCTATTGAGTGCTTGTGTACACAAAATATGGCTATTGATGTGATGTTGTTGTTTTAAGCCCAGGCTGGTATTCCAGACGGCACCTTCCATGCCGCCCCATTCCTTTATATGGAATCTACGCATGACTTGAGCGATAGGATATTTGTCGCGATTTTTCATATTAGGTCCCTGATATAACTTGCGCCATGTAGGCATCTCTCTGAGTTTCTGAAAGTATTCAAGATTTAAGATCACTGGTATCGGGATAACACGGCTCGTTGACCTGTCGAATCATTTTTTAACTGCTGGCTAATCCGGGTGTTACCCCAGCGTAAGCCGGAATAATATGCCCAGTGGTAGACAAACGCTCGACATGGAGTGGCGAGCAGCCCAGCTAAGTCAGCGGTGATGATGTGGTGATAACAGCCGTGGATAAATCCTTTGGCAAAATTGGCGCAGGCTGAGATAAACTTATGTTTTTTATGATAGATAAACGCATCCGCTTCTCCCTCCACAAACCGTCGACCGTACAGTTGTTTTAGCGTGTAATTATGAGAATGCATAACTAGTGCCAGGGGGACATAGGCTAATTTGTATCCGCAAGTTTGCGCCCAATGCCCCCATTCAGTATCTTCAGATGCCCAGACATCCTCATAGAAAGGATGTTGTAGCCAATATTGTCGGCGAATGGCGGCAAAGGGTAGAGACAGGGTGATCCAGCTTGGGGGAGTGCCTGTTGCTGGAAAGCTGGTGGCATAATCGCGCTTTACCCATTGATGGGCTTCGGGGCGGGGGAGCTGACGGCCGAATGCTGCCACCGTGTCGGGATCATTAAATGCATCGAGTAAATTAGACAGGGAGTCGTCCCTCAGTAATACGGCGTCGGAGTTGAGAAAAACCACGATATCAGCCTGACATTGCTCAATGGCCTGATTGAGCACCTTACCTGGGTAGTAATCGCCTGGCTCTATATGGATCAGTTGGCAGTCGTAAAAGCTGGCGATTTCCAGGGTTGTATCTGTCGATCCTGAGTCTACGAGAATCAAATCATAATCTTGGAAATCTTGTGAATGGAGCGCCGCAAGCGTGTTGGCAATGACCCAAGCTGAGTTTTTTGAGCGCATGATGATGGCGATTTTGGGGCCGCTGAAATTAAGGGACGTGACTATTTTTGCTTTCTTATGGTCTTGTGAGGATGATTCAGGCATGGCGAGTTTCCTCTGTGAAGTCCTGCGAGGGGTGAGGGACTGGGATTGAGTCACTGAGCCAAGCCGTCTCTTGTGTACTGATGTAGTCGAGTATCTTGTCGAAGCATTGAAACTTGTCACATAAGTACATGGTGATGGGGTGGATCAATAAGTTGGCATCAAGCCCCTGAGCTGCACAACTTTTCAGTTGGCTTAACACCCGCTCTGTCCATTCGCGGATATAGTAGCTTTGGCTGCCAAAATCATCGGACCATGAATAACGTTTTTGCCAGTGTTCGACCCATTCGGGGGTGCGCTCTGCGTGATAGAGGTGCTCATGGTCAGGAATGATGTTGATAGGGAAGTTATAAATTCCATGCTTGGATTCTAGGGGCTGAAAGTTGTTGCGTTTTACGCCATCGGAGCACAGCTTGATCCCGAGTTTGCTCAAGACTCTGTCGGTATGGGGACCGTGCATATACATGTGGTTTCGCCAGCAGGATATCCGTTTACCAGTCTTGCTTTCGATGATCTTGATGGTGCCTAGAGTATCTAAATATTGATACCAGTGTGGGCCGTTATAGCTGCCTAATAGCTTGTTACAGATGCGGTGCCAAATCTGTGGCGTAAACCCACTCCAGGTGTGGCCGCCAATTTCAACCCAATCACTCATGCATAACACCCGTGTATCGGCCCATTCTTCGACGAAACAGCGACCGGTAATAAAACACGTTACCTTAACTTGCGCCTGTTCGATACGCTGAAGAAATAACTTTGCTGTGCCTAGCTCTGAGATATCACAATGGGCTTGATTGCCCGTTCGCAAACTGGCGTGATGAATATCTGCACTGAGATAAATCATAAGTTGGCCTCCTCCAAAGACAAGCCTAAGCCGTCCAGTAGGTTACTTAGGTTAGCATCCACAAAGTCCTGCCAGTTTTTAAGGTAGCGCCGGGTCAGGGTATCGGTAGAATTTTCTGTTTGCTTCCCTTGGCGATAGAGCACATAAGGAAAGCACAGCGGCAGTTTTTCAGCTTGAGTCAATGCCAGATAGGTCCAGGGAGAAGGCTGTTGGATAATGGCAAGCCCTGGCGTCTTCCTTCTTTCCACCATTAGTCGACCCAGAGTTCGCTTCAGCAGATTCTTAACCTGGTTGTCGTTATGCCAAAAGGCATCACTGGCTGCGTATTTAAGGTAGCTTGTCCAGGTGAGATTCGGTTTGTTCAGACGCTGGCGCTCACAGCGCAGATGGACAGGCTGCAAGGCGGTTATTATGGATTCGTTCCAGGCTGTGAGACTGATATCCTGAAACCGAGTATAACTGGGAGAAAAGCGAAAATTCATTGCCTCTAGATACAGCTGTTTGAACTCAGGTTCTATGCTGGTTTCATTTGCCATACGCAGCTGTTTTTCTGCATAAGACCAATGGTATTTCCCCAGGGAGAACAAGAGTGCATCACCATAGCCAATGATCGCTTTCATGGTATGTTTAATGATGGTAGAACGATAACGTTCGGGTTCGTTTTGAGCCAACAAGAATCGATTGATAAGTAAGAGAGACCCCCTGTTAATCAAGAGGTTTCGTGCATCCCAAGCCGGGATGTTCTGTAGCGTATGTTGGCTTAATGACGGCACGAAATCTTCATCCCCTAGCAAGGTTCGATGACCGTGTCGCATGTCATACCAAATCACGCGGCAAGCCGCATTACGCATCTTAGTTCGGGTGGTAAAAGAGATATCAATTCCCAGCCCAGCTTGCTGGCTAATAGGCTGCAACGCCTGATTAATAGACTTTTTTAGCTGTGGATGTGCATTTATCTGCTGGTTAAGGATCAGTAGCAGATCGAAATTATTGTGTGGATAGAGCCGGCCACTCACAGGGTGCGAGATCAATCCTCCTTCACCGCGGCCATAACCGCCTAATAAGACTAAGGCGCAGACTTGGTTTTTATCCAGATATCTCGCGACGGTAGCGCACACCTGTGTCAGTACATCTTGGCAAAAGGCTTCCGCTTGGGGATCTTGTAGCAGAGTGACGTGTTTAATGGTTAACATGGCTGCTCCCTTCTGTGATTGACCTTGCCGTGATGGTGTGGCTTGAATTTTCCTTGAGGACATGGTTAAAAACCTGTAGCAGCTGGTTAATATGAGTCTCTATACTGTATTGCCGCATAATAACTTGCTGAGCATGCAGGGCATGGCCCTGAGTCGTTTGAGGATGTAGCAGCAGCTGCTCAATAGCGTCGCTGAGTGCGAAAACATTATTACTCTCTACTAGAGTGCCGTTCACTCCATCTTGTAACCACTCTGGGATAGCGCCGACACGGGTTGCGATTACGGGGCAGGCGTAGGAAAGTGCCTCTATACCAGCCAAACAAAATGTTTCTGGTGTGCGAGACGGGATCACCAGTGCCGATGCTTGTTGGTAGTATTGGGCCAATGTATCTGGATGACACTGGCCCTTAAATTCCACTCTGGTTTCAATGCCAAGTTTTTGGCTGAGTTGTTGTAACTCCACTTTTTGCGGACCTTCTCCGCAGATCAGTAAGTTAGCCTGCTTATTCTGCCTAGCAATTGCACCTAATAAGAGGTCGACGCCTTTTCCCCGCGTCAGGCTGCCTACGTAGAGCAATTGGTTCGAGTATCTGGGCTGTGATGGCTTGATAGTTGCGATGTTGGAGGTGGTGAATAGCGGGATCACATGGGTTTTATTAACGTCAAACTCATGTTGCTTGAGGACCTGTGACATATATTGTGATCCAACAATAAACCCAGCTAAATCTTGATTACTATGTTGTTGAGCACGCAAATTACCCAGTCGATTCAGGGTAAATTTATCTTGGGTATTTCGACCAATAAAACCTAAGCAGGCATAGCAGGCTGGCCCCGTTTTGCGCTGACAAGTGTTGAGGCCTATGGTGGTGTATTTGTGCTCCCTAAGGCAGAAGAGCTTATGGTCGTGATAAAAACGAATACTGGGAATACCACTGTTAACGCAAGTCTCTATATCTTGTACATGGTCTAGTTGATGGAGATAAATAAGCGTGGCGGCTTGGTTTTTTAGTTGTGTTTTAAGCTCTGTGATGGGATAGACACTGTTAAATACATGAGTGAATCTAGGATGGATTTTTCCGTCTAACTGATATAACAGAGTTGATTTAATGCCTTTTTCAGCTAATGCCTTCACGGTATCGTAGATATAGCGCTCCGCTCCGCCAACAAAATCCGCATGTTTATTTATCCAGATAACATGTAATTCATGGGTATTTGTATTCTGCATACGACTATGCGAGTGAGTGACTGCATAATTTGCCTTTTGCATGCCAGCTATCCTTTTTGCTTTAGGAATGCTGAGTTATTGCATGGAGCTTGCCAATACGGCAGATAGGAAGACAGTGCTACCTTTGTTTATCTGGTGAACATCATGCTCATCACTTTCTTTTCAGGTCATAAAATCGAATGAATGAGCGACTGGGTAAGTATTAGCCAATATTTTGCATAAAAAGTGATTTAGATCGCGTTTTTATGGTGTAAATGGTTTACACTTTTAGTCAGTTATTGAGCTAAACTGAGTGGTAACTAGCTTGTGGTTATTTAATATCAGTTTAGCTCGAAGTGTGCGCAAATCGTTAACATGTCTAGTTTCAATGGAGTTAATTGAAAATGAGCTCAGTGGCTGAAGTCATACAATACCCAGATCGCCCTACAGAAAACAGAGAATTACTTAAGGTGATTAAAATGTCAGTAGTAGATAAGCGAAAACGCTTAGGTTGGCAAGATAAAGACTTAGAGGCTCGTGGCATCATTGGTCGATGGATTGATGGCACTTCAAACAGATTAACGCTTTATAGGCAGGACGATAAAATTTATTTAGAGACTTGGTCAAGCGATGGCTGTCATAGCTTAGATGTTATGATATGCACTCAGACTGAGCAAGGCTTAAAACTCGAAGATAAAGGCGGAAATATTTTTGGTGAATATTTTTTGTTAACTGATGATAATTCACTGCATTTTTGTAATGCCAGCGAGTGTTACTATACGGCTAAAGCGGTATAACTTAATAATGGAACTGGTATTTAGTGTGAAGGACTCATGCTTATGCCTCTCATGGTCATGTTGAATCAGGGCTATCTTGCTGAAATGGACCGATTAAAAAGGGTGAGAACTCTTGAATGTTATCTCTTTAGCCGAAAAGGGATGCCTGATGCTCAATGACATTGCATGCAATCTAAGCCTGCTTGAAGCCGCTATTACCTCTTTATCGCCATAAAAGTCATCGCCTAATATTGGATGGCCTATAGCCAGCATATGAAGTCTGAGTTGATGTGTCCTTCCTGTCACGGGTTTTAATTCTACTAAGGTCCTGTTTTCTCTGCGCTCCAGCACCTTGTAATAGGTCTTAGAGGCTTTGCCATCTGCGGCTATCTCTTGCAGTGGCGGCCGGGTTTTATTGGCTTTCATTGCCAGTTCTATCACGCCTTGATCTTGGCTTAATAATCCACGAACCTCAGCAATGTAGGTTTTCTTACTCATTCTATTCTGAAATTGGGTCTTGATATTGGACTCGGCCTTCTTATTTAGCGCAAAAACCATAATGCCAGAAGTCGCACAATCGAGACGATGTACCAGTATAGTTTCAGGGTAGCGCTGCAGTAAACGAGTGAGCGCACAATCGTAGGTATTCTCTGCACGGCCGGGATTAGACAGTAGACCCGAAGGTTTATTGATCACGAGTATATCTCGGTCTCGATAGCGTATATCTAACCAAGGGACCGAAGGGGGGGCGTAAGTGAATATCTGCATGAGTTCTCCTGTAGCGGCGAATTCTAGCAAAAACAGGTCCAGTTGAGAATTGCTAAGCCTAACTTTTTAGCTGATTTTATGCTGCTAAAGCCCTAAAGCCCTAAAGCCCTAAAGCCCGTTATAAGTATTCTGCCGGGGTCTTACGAGCCCAAATCTTACTGTAGGCCATCAGTTGAGGATAGAATGTTCTAAATGCAATCTCTATCTCAATATCCAGCTTGTCGACCGCTTGGGTAGCACCTTGGAAAATTTCCGGCTTAGAGATGCGTTGAGCGACGGAGTTAATGGTTCGATGGAGACCTTTTTTGCTTCTATATGCGCTAAGCCAATTTTCGCTGCGGATCTTCGGCGCGAGTTGTTTGAGCTTTTCTGGCAAGCGTTCACAAGCATCGATGGCATCGTAAGCATTTTCGGCAAATTGTTGCAGAGTGAGATGGTGATACTCTTCCCAATATTTCGCCAACATATGGTCGAAAGCCAGATCGACAATAATAGGCGCGGCTCTGGTTAAACTCTTGGGGAATTTAGCGACTAAGTCTTTGGTGAGTTCGTGACTGTCTGTGAGCTGGTCAATTTGTCTATGTATCCAGATCCCTTGCTGTAGGTGTTTAGGATAATTGGCTATATTGCCTTTGGCAAAATCACCAGCAAGATTAGCCGCGAGACTGGTTTTACTGTTATCGGCAAGATGTAAGTGTGCAAGGAAGTTCATGACGTTGTTGTTAATTTTCTTGGTGATAACTCAAATTTTACGTTATCATGTGCTCGGATGCTAAGATAGTTTTTCTCTAATTTAAATTGATTTTAGAGTGACTTCTTAAGGATGTGCATCGTTTTGATTATATTCTCATCAATTATCGGTTTAAGGGTCAAGGAAGATGTGGAACTGGTTATCTAAAGTATTTCCCAAGAAAGAGCAATCTCAGCGAAAGCGTGTGCAAATAGATATTCCCTACGAGCAGCATAGCTACCGCAAGGAAGATTTTGATATCGATGAGCAGTCCAACACCTTGGAAGAAGGTAAAAGCAGTAACTGAACCTTGATCTTCTCTGTCTCTGTTAATAGACTAGCGCCGGATTTATGTTAAGCAGAGACCAACCATGCGTGTGAGCGATTATTCTTTCGAACTTCCTGATGAGCTTATTGCTCGATACCCTACCGCCGAACGTACCGCGTCGAGACTACTTTCTTTAGATGGCAATACTGGTCAGGTCACAGACAAGCGATTTACTGATATTCTCAATATGGTCAATCCTGGCGATCTTATGGTGTTCAACAACACCAGGGTGATCCCGGCGCGACTGTTTGGCAAGAAGCAGACCGGTGGCAAGTTGGAGCTATTAGTCGAGCGTATGCTCGATGATAAAAGCATATTGGCCCACGTTAGGTGTTCGAAATCCCCTAAGGTCGATTCGATTATCTGTTTAGATGGAGGCTATGAGATGATCATGCTTGCCCGTCACGACGCCTTGTTTGAGCTTAAACTCCTGTCGGACAAAACCATACTCGAAGTGCTCGAAGATGTAGGGCATATGCCTTTGCCGCCCTATATCGATCGCCCCGATGAAGATGCTGATAAAGAGCGTTATCAGACCGTCTACAATAAGACTCCGGGGGCCGTTGCCGCACCGACTGCAGGATTACATTTTGACAATGCGATGTTAAAGGCGTTGGCAGATAAAGGTGTTGATGCCGCGTTTGTGACCTTGCATGTTGGCGCAGGGACCTTTCAGCCGGTAAAAGTTGACAATATCCTCGAGCATAAAATGCATTCTGAGTGGGCCGAAGTCACTCAAGAGGTTGTCGACAAAGTCAGACAAACTAAAGCGAATGGAAAACGTGTTATTGCCGTCGGTACAACATCGGTGCGTTCATTAGAGAGTGCGGCTAAGGCAAGTTCTGCTGAGCTGGAAGCATTTTGCAGTGATACCGACATCTTTATCTACCCCGGATATGAGTTCCAAGTGGTCGATGCCATGGTGACAAACTTTCATCTGCCCGAGTCGACCTTAATCATGTTGCTCAGCGCCTTTGCCGGCTTCGATGAGGTAAAAAACGCCTATCGACACGCGATCGCGCAAAAATACCGCTTCTTTAGCTATGGAGACGCCATGTTTGTGACTAAAAAAGCGAACTGATTTCGAAAATTGTTTTAAAATACCCACCCACAAGATGAGGTGGGTATTTTTTTCTGCTATTTTTTGTGCATTTTTAACGATACAGGGTTGATACTCAGTTGTTTGCCCTTATCTCTAGTCTTAATGTTAGCTTGTACCGATTATTTAGCTTAGTGCAGGCAATTATGAGTCAGACTGTTTATCTGGCGAGGTGTAATCATGAAATTTGAATTAGATACAACAGATGGGCGTGCCAGACGCGGCCGTTTGATTTTTGACCGTGGTACAGTAGAGACTCCAGCCTTCATGCCTGTGGGTACCTATGGCACAGTCAAAGGCATGACACCGGAAGAGGTGCGAGAGACTGGCGCCGAAATCCTTTTAGGTAATACATTCCACTTATGGCTGCGTCCGGGCGAAGAGATCATGCGTAAGCATGGTGGTCTGCATGACTTCATGAATTGGCAAGGTCCAATTTTAACCGACTCAGGTGGATTTCAAGTATTCAGTTTAGGTGATATCCGTAAGATCACCGAAGCAGGTGTGCATTTTCGTTCACCAATCAACGGTGATAAGATTTTTCTGGACCCGGAAAAATCGATGCAGATCCAGAACTCGTTGGGCAGTGATGTGGTGATGATTTTCGATGAATGTACACCGTATCCAGCCACAGAAGATGAAGCGCGTAAATCGATGCAGATGTCACTGCGTTGGGCTCAACGTTCACGTGATGAGTTCGATAAGTTAGAAAACCCTAACTCTCTGTTTGGCATCATTCAAGGAGGTGTCTATGAAGACCTGCGTGATGAGAGCTTACAAGGGTTAGTCGATATAGGTTTTGACGGCTATGCAGTCGGTGGTTTAGCAGTCGGTGAGCCTAAAGAAGATATGCATCGTATTTTAGAGCATGTCTGTCCTCAAATCCCTACTGATAAACCTAGATACTTGATGGGGGTCGGTAAGCCAGAAGATCTCGTTGAAGGTGTGCGCCGCGGTGTCGATATGTTTGATTGTGTGATGCCAACACGTAATGCCCGCAACGGCCATCTGTTTACCAGTGAAGGTGTGATCAAGATACGCAATGCGCGTCATCGTGATGATACTGCCACACTCGATGCTAAATGTGATTGCTATACCTGTAAGAACTATTCACGGGCATATCTTTACCATTTAGATCGTTGTAATGAAATTTTGGGTGCTCGTTTAAACACCATTCATAACCTTAGGTATTACCAAAGGTTGATGCAAGGTTTGCGCGGTGCAATCGAGACAGGTACATTAGACGCCTTCGTTGAGGAGTTCTATACCAGTCAAGGTCGTGAAGTTCCTAAATTATTCGATTAATTTTAACTACTGCTAAATAAGAAGAGAAAACTATGTTCATTTCAAATGCGTACGCTGCAGATGCCTCAGCAACTGGTGGCACCATGGAGTTAATTTTCATGCTGGTTATATTCGGCCTGATATTCTATTTCATGATTTTCCGCCCGCAGTCTAAGCGCGTCAAAGAGCAAAAGAACTTAATGGGTTCATTGAGCAAAGGTGACGAGGTGCTCACCAGTGGTGGTATTTTAGGTAAGATTGCTAAAATCAGTGAAGGAAATGATTATGTGTTACTGACAATCAATGAAACATCTGAAATTACGATTAAAAAGGATTACATAGCGGCCATATTGCCTAAAGGCTCTATTAAGTCACTTTAAGCCAAGAGGGCGATGGTGTGTTAAATAAATACCCAATGTGGAAAAACGTGATGGTGGCTTGCATCGTCTTTGTCGGTTTTTTCTATGCAATTCCCAATCTCTTCGGTGAAGACTATGCGGTACAGATAGTTGCCACTCGTGGAGCCGAGGTGACTGTGGCGACTCAGTCGACAGTCAATGATATTCTTGCCAGTAAGAATATTGCGATGAAGCGTTCGGAGCTTAAAAATGGCCAATTGCTTGTTCGTGTGATGGACGGCGATCAACAGTTACTTGCCAGAGAAGCGATAGCCGCTGCGCTGGGTGACAAATACACCGTCGCCTTAAACTTAGCGCCGGCGACGCCAAAATGGCTGGAAGCTATGGGCGGTAGCCCAATGAAGTTAGGTCTGGATCTACGAGGCGGTGTTTACTTCTTGATGGAAGTGAAGATGGACGAAGCGGTTCGTAAGATGACCGAGTCTAAGATGGCCGATTTCAGGACCGACCTGCGTGGTGAGAGAATTCGCTATGCGGGTATACGTGAAAGTGCCAAAGGCATAGAGATCAAATTCCGTGATGCCGAGAACTTAGCTAAGGCTGAGCGTTTCCTCAAGTCTCGTGACAATGACATGGTGTTCACCGATACCTCATCGGGTGGTAACTACTTTTTGATTGCCAATCTCAGTGATAACTATCTGAAACAGATCAAAGAGGATGCACTACAGCAAAACATCACTACGATTCGTAACCGAGTAAATGAGTTGGGTGTTGCTGAGCCTGTGGTACAACGCCAAGGTGCAGAGCGTATTATCGTTCAGTTACCCGGTGTGCAAGATACCGCTCGCGCCAAGAAAATTCTGGGTGCTACGGCATCGATTGAATTTCGCATGGTTGATGAGAAAGCCGATGCTGCCGCTATAGCCAGTGGTCGAGTCTCTCCTAATTCTCAGGTTTACGATCGCCGTCAAGGTGGAAAGGTTGCGCTTTATAAAGAAGTCATGCTATCAGGCATCCATATTCAAGGTGCACAGCCAAGTTTTGACGAATATAGTCGTCCTCAGGTAAGCATCAATTTAGATTCCAAGGGTGGCTCAATCTTCTCGAATGTGACTAAGGATAACATTGGTAAACCAATGGCCACCTTGTTTATCGAGTATAAAGATAATGGTGCTAAGAATCCGGATGGCAGTATAAAGCTGGAAAAGATAGAGGAAGTTATCTCAGTCGCGACCATTCAAGCACGTCTGGGACGTAATTTTGTTATTACAGGTCTGGATCATTCTGAATCACAAAACCTAGCGCTACTGCTTCGAGCCGGAGCCTTGATTGCTCCTGTGGTTATCGTTGAAGAACGTACTATTGGTCCAAGCTTAGGTGCTGAAAACATTCAAAACGGTGTTCAAGCGATGATCTGGGGCTTGGCCGTTGTACTTATCTTCATGTTAGTCTATTACCGTGCTTTTGGTCTGATTGCCAATCTGGCGTTAACCGCAAACCTAGTCATGGTGGTCGGTGTGATGTCGATGATCCCTGGGGCTGTTTTAACACTGCCAGGTATCGCTGGTATGGTATTGACCGTAGGTATGGCAGTTGATGGCAACGTGCTGATTTATGAGCGTATCCGTGAAGAGCTAAGAAACGGCCGTAGTGTGCAGCAGGCAATTCATGACGGTTATGCTAATGCATTTTCTACCATTGCCGATGCTAACATCACCACCTTTATGACAGCACTTATTTTGTTCTCGGTCGGAACTGGTGCAGTAAAAGGTTTCGCAGTCACCTTGATGATAGGTATTGCGACTTCTATGTTTACCGCTATCGTGGGAACCCGCGCAATAGTTAACGCTGTTTGGGGTGGTAAGCGCGTTAAGAAACTGTCTATATAAGGAAAGTTGATTATGTTTCAGATTTTATCGATAAAAGGCACAGTCAACTTTCTGCGTCATGCCGTGCCAATCAGTATACTGTCGCTTATTTTAGTTATTGCCTCTTTGACGTCGCTAGCGACTAAAGGTATTAACTGGGGGCTAGACTTTACAGGTGGTATCGTTGTTGAGCTAGAATTTTCATCGACTGCAAACCTTCAGGCACTTCGCGCGGAACTCACCAGCGAAGAAACAGAAGGTGTCGTGGTACAGCATTTCGGTTCAAGCCGTGATGTGATCACGCGTCTTCCTATTAAGGAAGGGGTTAAGAGTGAAACTCAAGTTGCACAGATTATGGAAGCCGCGATTAAGCTAGATCCCCAGGTGATCCAGAAGCGTGTGGAGATGGTGGGACCTCAGATTGGTCAAGAGCTAGCAGAGCAGGGTGGACTCGCCGTGTTAGTGGCACTGATCTGTATTTTGATTTACGTATCCTTCCGTTTCGAGTGGCGTTTAGCACTCGGCGCCGTTACGGCACTGGCACACGATGTGATTATCACCTTAGGTGTGTTCTCTCTGTTGCAGTTAGATTTTGATCTTACGGTACTGGCAGGTATCTTGACGGTTGTCGGTTACTCACTCAATGATACTATCGTTGTATTTGATCGTATCCGTGAAAACTTCCTCAAGATGCGTAAAGGCTCGCCAGAGGAGATCATTAATATTTCAATCACTCAGACCATGAGTCGTACCATCATTACGACTGGTACCACTCTGGTTGTGGTTGTCGCCTTGTTCCTCAAGGGCGGTACCATGATCCATGGGTTTGCAACGGCACTCTTGATGGGTATTTTCGTCGGTACTTTCTCATCTATCTATGTGGCGAGTTTCCTGGCGATTAAGCTTGGGATCAATCGTGAGCATATGTTGCCCGTCGAAATAGAAAAAGAAGGTGCAGATCAAGAGAAATTGATGCCTTAAGCCTTGTTAATATAGCAAAGCATAAAGAAAACCACCTTAGGGTGGTTTTTTATTGTCATTTATATATTGACTGCTGCAACAATGTCCCAAACTCTAATAACTGAATTCTCGTTTGTTATCCGCCTTGGCCGCATTTATCCTCGACAGACTCGCTTATTTAGCAGTAGGATGTTGGCACTCATATATGAGTTAACATATTTGTCACATCTAAAGTTTGCCAGAAGAGCAAGAGTTGTAGGGAAAAACATGGAAGAGCGCAGTAGAATGGTTGCGGGCGGTAATTTATTACAAGCTCACACGTGGAAAGGTCTGTTAGAAACAAGTGGAATTGAAGTTGAGCTTCGTGGTGAAGCGTTACTCGGTGGAATAGGTGAGCTGCCAGTGGATCTGCAAAATGTAGAACTCTGGGTATCTGAGTCTAAATATGAGCTTGCTAAAGCGCAACTCGAATCTCTTAACGCCGAGGGGCCTCGATGGCGCTGCGTAAAGTGCCAAGAAATGAATGAGGCTAGTTTTGACTTGTGTTGGCAGTGTGGCGCAGAGTGTGATGAGATACACAGCTAACTGTCAGTTACACATCAATACATATAGTCTTCTGTTTCACTGGTGCCCATAGGTTCCAATACGATTGCCATTAATACAAGTTTAGGAATTATCATTAATGCAGTACTTTCCCCTATTCGTTGATACATCCAAGCTTAAAGTCTTGTTGGTGGGTGCTGGTGATGTGGCCAGTCGAAAATTAGCGCTGTTAGCCAGAACCTATGCTGAGATTGTGGTTATCGCAACAGATATCTCCGCAGAGGTGTCTAAGCGTGCTCAGCAAGGCCGTATTACTCTCGTTAAGCGCGCTGTAGTGCCTGAAGATATAACTGGGTTCGATCTGATTTATCTTGCGACTGCCGATGACAAGCTTAATGCAAAGTTTGCGAGTATTGCCGATGAGCGTGGGATCTGGGTGAATGTTGTAGATAGCCCTGAATTGTGCCGATTCATCACCCCATCGATAGTGGATCGAGGCCGCCTGCAAATCGCGATAAGCACGGCCGGCGCTGCACCCGTTTTCGCTCGAGAGCTAAGGGCGAGACTCGAGTCCTGGTTACCTCTGTCTCTCTCGCCTCTGTTTGATTTTGTTGCGGCTAAGCGCAAAGAAGTGCAACAAAGATTACCTGAATTTAAGCAAAGAAAGCTATTTTGGGAGCATTTCTTCAGAGCCAATGGTGATAATTTTGATGATGAAACTCCTGTTCATTACGATAACGGTTTCCAAGGATTGTCGATAGGTGGAGAGATCTTACTTATGGATGATGAGACTCAAGCCTCTTTGTTACCCATAGCTGCAATGCCATTAATGCAGAAACTCGATCATATATTTAGTCTTGAATCGCTGCCTTTTATGCTCAATGAATTTATCAGACGCGATGCCCAGAGAGGGAAGTTACCCTCTCTCAGCGAGCTGAGTAAGCTATACCAAGGTGGTCAACGTTGTCTGGTGTATGCGGATAACGAGACTATTACCCAATTCAAAGCCCATTTCCCCATGGCGAAACACTTGAGAGCCGGGAAAATCTAATATCCTGTTAGTCGAGTTTATTCATCGAATTAAGGTCGATATATCTCATTAAGCGGGAGATTGAGTTACACTAGCGCCAATTAATTGAGAGAATTAGAATTTATGGCACCAAAAGCTACCGTATACAAAGTCACTCTGCAGATAGCCGATATGGATCGTGGCTATTATCACGATCATCAACTGACATTAGCCCAACATCCTTCAGAAACCGATTCCCGTATGATGGTCCGTTTGCTGGCTTTTGCAATGAATGCCAGTGAGTCATTGGCATTTAGCAAAGGGCTTTGCGTCGAAGATGAACCTGAGCTTTGGGAGAAGTCGCTGGTGGGCGATATCGAGCTTTGGATTGAGTTTGGCCAGAGTGATGAGAAGTGGTTAAGGAAAGCCAGTGGCAGGGCGAAGCAAGTACAGTTATTTACCTATGGTGGACGAGCCGTTCCTATATGGTGGCAACAAAATGAAAAAGCATTAGCACGTTATAAAAATCTTAAAGTGTGGAATATCCCTGAAGAGGCCGTGAAGCAGATGGGAGACTTGGTCACTCGAAATATGGAGCTTCAATATAATATCAGTGATGGGGAGATCTGGCTATCCAGTGAGCATGGCAGTGTTCAATTTACCCCAGAAATACTGAAAGCTTAGCCTTCATCCTTAAATTGATGTAAATCAGCCAGTCATAGACTGGCTTTTTTTGTTTATTTATTCGTCTTGGGTTATGGATCAAAGTTTTAAATTCAAAAATTGATTATAAACACATATATTTATTATCTCTTAAAGGTAGCAGTATTATGTCCGAATCCGTTCATGGCCATCAAGTGATGGAGTTAATGCTTACATTAGGTAAAGCAATAACCAAAGAAGAGCTTAAAGTATTGATGCACCAACATTTTGGTGAATCGGTGCGCTATCATACTTGCTCTGCGAGTGAGATGAATGCCGATGCGCTAATTGAGCTATTGGAAAAGAAGGGCAAGTTTATTGAATCAGCTGCCGGTATAGAGACTGCTGCGGATAGGATCTGTTCCCATTAAGTTTTAATTTTACCGCTTCATATAAATCAAAGTACGAATTATTGGTTAGTTGAAACCTAGTTATCGTTTAACTCGATAATCGTGCTTTGCTCATGTTTGCTTTTTACTGAAAACTCACGAATTAAAATTCTGATGAGGCGTGATTTAGCTAATTTTTTCTCAGCCGCTATTCTGTCTAATATCCCTATTGTATCTTCAGTAAGAGAGTAAAGTAGCGTGTTTATAAATTTTGCTTGAATGTTTATCTAAGCCTTTATGCTTAACTCTGCTTAGTTTTTTTCTACTTTTGCTGACGACGTTAGGTTGGCCAAAGGCGTAATTATTAGCATCTTCGATGAAATCCTCGATGGAGACTTTATTTTGAGGTGTTTTCTTCTTGTGCCTTTTTAGATCAGTTAAGCTCATAGCAATTTTCTAGTTCTATAGCAAAAAGTTCATCTGCAATTGCTCGTATCTCAGCGGCAGCTTTTCCATCGGGCTCCATTTCTATAACAGATGAGCCAAGTTCTTCACTATCATCGTAAATATTTCTGTTGAAAGTCACTGCATTTAATACCCGTAAACCAAATGATTTGACCACTTCTTTTGCTTCGAGAATTCTTTTAAATTGGCTGGGTAGAGAGGGACATTGAGTCATAACTATGGTTGCGACCATTTTTGGGTTGACCATCTTACAGGTACTTAGCATATCTTCCATATGGGGTAAGGTTTTTAAGTCTCTACGCTTGGGTCTGAGTGGAAGTATGACATAGGTTGCGACAGACATGGCCGCACGCATAGCTAAATTATCTTGGCCACCACAATCGACGATGACATAATCGAAGTGTTTCTCTTGGCTCAAGAGGTCATTACGGATTTTTCCGTAAAGTTGAATACAGTTGATGGTTGGAAGGTCTGGATCTTCATTGCGAGCCTGAATCCAATCTGACGTTGTGCGTTGTGGATCACAATCAATCATTAATACATTCGCTTGGTATTTCTGTGTGATATGAACAGCTAGATTTTGGGCCATACAGCTTTTCCCTGCTCCACCTTTTTCTCCGCCCACAAGCAAGATCATAAAAGTATCTCCATGTCTTTCAGCACTCATTATCTGTGATTATTTAAAGAGTTAAGTATAGAGCAGACTATAGAGTTTTGCCGAAAACTCCCTCTTCGGACATAGGGGGCATAATACTAACGCTTAGATAAGTTGTATTGCGATATGGAAGCTTTTGGGTTTACAGTGGGTGGTCCGACAGACTTGCCCTTTGACCATATGCTTTTTATCATTATCCGGATTAAAGGTTATAGCGAGAAGTTCGCCCACTTTAAAGCTATTTTTATATTCAATTAACATCCCGTGCCTCGCCAGGTCGATGCAGATCCCATCGTCTGTCTGTTCCTCGCCATTTTCACCTTGCCAAGCCAAGATAATACGTTCGGCTTCAAGGTCAATTCTGGGAGAGGTGCGTCGTTCACCTAAGTCTTCGATATTATCTGGCATCAAAAATCCTTTATGCGGAATGAAAAACAAGCTCTTTAAAGTAGCATGATTTTTGTTCTAACAACAAAGTTAGTGGATACGGAATGGTATTACCTATGGATACTCGATGAGCGAAGTGAGAGAAGGTTTGTTAATGATCATCTGTGCGTGGGTAAGGAAGTTTAAGCTGACCCCAGCGAATAACAATAACGGTTATTGAGAGTACTAGAGTAGATAACGCTATGGTTATGATTCGCCAATCATCCATGGCTTTTATATCTAATATCAGGTAACGAGCTAGTGCAACAATCGCGATATAAATGGGCATGCGTATCGGTAGCTTTCCAGATTCGGCATAACTAGCCACCATAGCCAGTACTTCTAAAAAGATAAATAGTAATAATAGATCGGCTAAATCGACCCGGGCATTGCCGATGATATGTACTACCTCTTGACCGATGGCGACAATTGTCGCGATGGCAATGATGATGAGCACGAAATGTTCGACAGCTTTAAGACTTTTCGAACCGTATTGACTGTATAGCTTTCCCATAGCGATCTCTGGCAGGTGTTTTTTTTATGGTAGCAATATTTGAGGATTTTGCTTATTTATCTATGTGACGGGGTTCACATTATTGGTATACGTAGGGGAATGGATAACAAGCGAGCGTTTGCTAGTTGGCTTGCAAGCTGTGACCTATAATAATTCGTGTAATATTTTTAGACTCGTTGAAACAAAAAAAGCCATCTGGCTGATGGCTTTTATCTGTTCTTTTAAGTGCTAAGGTTAGCGTTTAAGTGCTTCGCTCAGTAATGGGCGAACAGTTTTAACGATAGCTGATGTCGTTTTCGGAGCGCCAGCTATGATATTACCCGAAGTCATATAGCCGTGATTACCAGCGAAGTCGGTAACCGTGCCGCCAGCTTCACGTACGATGAGATCGCCTGCGGCAATATCCCAAGGCTTGAGGCCAATTTCGAAGAAACCATCTACACGACCCGCAGCAACATAAGCAAGATCCAAGGCGGCAGAGCCTGCACGGCGTAAATCTGCACATTGAGTAAACAATGAGCCGAAGATTTTCATGTATGTTTCTGTGTGTTGCTTGGCTTTAAACGGGAAGCCTGTCGCTAAAATCGTGTCCTTGAGATCGTTACGCTTAGATACGCGCATACGGTAATCATTGAACTTAGCGCCTTGACCACGTACCGCGGTAAATAGTTCATCACGGATTGGGTCATAAATGACAGCGACTTCTGTCTTGCCCTTGTATTGAAGGGCTATAGATACTGCGAAATGAGGAATGCCCCTAACAAAATTGTTAGTGCCATCCAGAGGGTCAATGATCCAAAGGTAATCTTTATTCTCGCCTTTGTTCTCTCCACCTTCTTCACAAATAATGGTGTGATCTGGGTAAGATTTACGGATCTGATATGTAATGGCGGCTTCAGCTTCTATGTCTACATTTGTTACGTAGTCATTCACTCCTTTCGCTGTCACTTCGACTTTATCGAGTTCAGCAAAAGCACGTATAATCGTTTGGCCGGCGGCGCGAGCGGCGCGCACGGCAATAGTCTGCATCGGATGCATTACAATCCCCTGGATGTTAAAGAACAGATATAATAATCGGGGCGTAGTATACGTTATCCAGTGAATATATCAAATGCCGATTTTTGTATTAAGCAAACAAAGTTCACTGTGTTAATATCTATGCATTGTTTAATCATCAAAATTAAGTAGTTTCATGCTCAGCAATATTCGTGTAGTACTCGTCGGCACATCCCACCCTGGCAATATTGGCTCTACCGCCCGTGCAATGAAAACCATGGGACTCTCCACTCTATATCTAGCTGAACCTAGGGTCCAACCCGATGGTCATTCTATAGCGCTGGCAGCGGGTGCATCTGATATATTGAAACATGCAGTGATAGTGGATAGCGTTGCCGAGGCGATTGCCGATTGCAGCTTGGTTATCGCGACTAGTGCGCGTAGCCGCACGTTAGATTGGCCCATGCTTGAACCAAGAGAGGCTGGCGAGAAATTAGTCGCATCAGCACTAGAGGGTCCTGTTGCAATCGTATTTGGTCGTGAAAATAATGGCTTGACCAATGAAGAACTGCAGAAGTGTGATTATCATGTTGCTATCCCAGCTAACCCTGAATACACCTCTTTGAATCTAGCTCAGGCCGTGCAGATCATCTGTTACGAGGCGCGTGTCGCTCATTTAGAGCACGAGAAGCGAGAGCTTGATAAAGGCCGCTCGGTAGATTATGTCGAAGAAAAAATCGAGTATCCTTTTGCCAAAGAACGTGAAAACTTCTTTGAACACTTAGAATCAACCTTATTAGGCACTGGATTTATCGTTAAACAGCACCCAGGTCAAGTCATGACAAAATTGCGTCGTCTGTTTAGTCGCGCTCGTCTTGAAAGACAGGAGATGAATATTTTACGAGGCATGCTGACTTCGATAGATAAGAAGATGCCACCGAAAGACGACAAACAAGCATAAGGAATCGAACTATGGGAGTCATTGCTCGATTAAAAGATGATATTAACTCCATCTATCATCGCGATCCTGCGGCTCACGGAACCTTGGAGATATTATTGAACTACCCAGGGATGCAGGCCATTTGGATCCATAGGGTAAGTCACAAGCTTTGGCGACGAAAATGGCGCCTGCTCTCTCGTTGTTTATCTACTTTTTCCCGCTGGTTGACCGGTGTAGAAATACATCCTGGCGCCATCATAGGCGATCGGTTTTTTATCGATCACGGTATGGGCGTGGTGATCGGAGAAACTGCTGAAATAGGTGATGATTGCACCCTATATCATGGGGTGACGCTAGGCGGTACCACGTGGCAAGCGGGTAAGCGTCATCCTACGTTGGGTAATAATGTGGTGATTGGTGCTGGCGCCCAGGTGTTGGGTCCGATCACCATGAACGATGGTGCGCGTGTGGGCTCTAATTCTGTGGTGGTGAAAGATGTACCTAAAGATACCACAGTGGTAGGCATACCAGGCCGTATCGTTGCAACGCCCAATGCTAGCAATATAGCCCAGAGTAAAAGACGTAGTGAAATGGCCAAAAAGTATGGTTTCGATGCCTACGCCGTTTCTGCGGATAACCCGGATCCGGTCGCTAATGCCATCGGCCAGATGCTAGACCATATGCATCTGATGGATTCAAAAGTCCAGGAAGTTTGCCAAGCGATTCAAACCATGGGCGGCAGTGTTTGTACCGATAAACTACCAGAACTTGATGTCGAAGATTTCAGTGATGCTGAGTTGGCTGCGGCAAAGCAACGTGAGAAGGCAATTAATGAGTTTGATCCTATTATCTGATTCTTAGTGGCAGAACCCCTAATCATTGATTGAATATTGAGACATGAAAGGGTTAAATACTCCAGTCAAATTGAAGAGTATGATTAAGTGCTATAAATTCATTAATACTTAACTGTTTTACTAGGTTTAATACTTGACTAAATTACTCAGGTATGTTTGAATTCCCCTATGCATTATTGGGAGCCATGGTCGCTATGAAACTTACCTCGAAAGGCAGGTATGCCGTCACTGCTATGTTAGATGTTGCTATACATTCTACATCAGGGCCTGTACCTTTAGCCGATATTTCTGAGCGTCAAGGGATATCTCTTTCTTATCTCGAACAACTTTTCGCAAAACTTAGAAGACATGGACTGGTTTCAAGTGTCAGAGGACCCGGTGGTGGCTACCGTTTAGGTGCCGATGCTGTCGATATCTCCGTTGGTATGGTCGTTCGCGCCGTCGACGAGTCGGTCGATGTAACTAGGTGCAAAGGCCAGGGGGATTGTCAGAATGGCACCCGTTGCCTCACCCATTCCCTGTGGGGTGACTTGAGCAAACAAATTTCAGATTTCTTAAATGGGATCAGCCTTGCTGGCTTAATGAATAAACGAGACGTTCAATTTATTTCAGTGAAGCAAGACGCAATGCAACAGGAACAAAGAGTGACGTTATAAGTTAACTTTGTATTTTTATATTATTTTTTGTACATATGTTTCGCCTCTCTGAGGCTACGCTGTACGGAGTGTGTGATGAAGCTTCCTATTTATCTAGATTATGCTGCGACAACGCCGGTTGATCCACGTGTTGCAGAGAAAATGATGCAGTGCCTGACTATGGACGGTAATTTTGGTAATCCTGCGTCTCGCTCCCATCGTTATGGCTGGCAGGCTGAAGAATCGGTTGATATCGCTCGAAATCAGGTCGCGGATCTGCTCAATGCAGATCCGCGTGAAATTGTATTTACCTCGGGTGCTACCGAGTCAGATAATTTGGCCATAAAAGGTGTTGCTCATTTCTATCATAAGAAAGGTAAGCACATCATCACCAGTAAGACAGAACATAAAGCGGTATTGGATACCTGTCGTCAGCTAGAGCGTGAAGGTTTTGAAGTCACTTATCTTAAGCCTGAGTCAAACGGATTCATTCCTCTCGAGCGAATTGAAGCGGCAATGCGCGACGATACCATTCTTGTCAGCATCATGCAGGTTAACAATGAAATCGGTGTCATTCAGGATATCGATGCTATAGGTGAACTTTGCCGTAGCAAGAAGATAGTTTTTCATGTCGATGCAGCCCAGAGTGCGGGCAAGTTACCCATAGATGTGCAGAAGACTAAGGTTGATTTGATGTCAATCTCGGCCCATAAGATGTACGGACCTAAGGGTATCGGTGCCTTGTATGTGCGCCGTAAGCCGCGTATTCGCCTCGAAGCGACGATGCACGGTGGTGGACATGAGCGTGGTATGCGCAGCGGCACATTGGCGACCCATCAGATTGTGGGTATGGGCGAGGCCGCCGCTGTCGCTAAAGCCGATATGGCAGCAGACAATGCCCGCATCAGAACATTACGTGACAGATTGTGGGATGGCGTCAAGCATATCGAAGAGACCTACATCAATGGCGATAAAGCACAAGGTTATTGCGGTAGCCTCAATGTGAGCTTTAATTTTGTTGAAGGTGAGTCTTTGATGATGGCATTGAAAGATCTTGCCGTATCATCGGGTTCGGCCTGTACATCAGCCAGTCTGGAACCAAGCTATGTCTTACGTGCGCTTGGCTTGAATGATGAGATGGCACACAGCTCGATCCGTTTCTCAATCGGTCGTTTTACCACCGAAGAAGAGATAGATCACGCTATTGAAACAATTAATAAGTCTATCGATGACTTGAGAGAGATGTCTCCACTTTGGGAGATGTTTAAAGATGGTATTGATTTGAGCACGGTTGAGTGGGCACACCACTAAGTCGCATATCAACGGATAAAGATTTTGGAGTAGTATCATGGCTTATAGTGAAAAAGTAATCGACCATTATGAAAACCCACGTAACGTAGGTTCTTTCGACAAGAATGACCCATCAGTTGTGACCGGCATGGTCGGCGCACCTGCCTGTGGTGATGTGATGAAGTTACAACTTAAAATCGATGATAAGGGCATGATTCAAGATGCCAAGTTTAAGACTTATGGTTGTGGCAGTGCTATCGCATCCAGCTCACTGATCACCGAGTGGGTCAAAGGCAAGTCTATCGAAGAAGCTGCAGCGATTAAGAACACGGATATTGCTGAAGAGCTTGCATTGCCCCCAGTGAAAATTCATTGCTCTATCTTGGCTGAAGATGCCATTAAAGCAGCAATCGAAGATTATAAGTCAAAGCAAGCTAAGTAATTTTCCGGAGTTAAGATGGCTATTTCAATGACTCCTGCCGCCGCAGATCGCGTTAAAAGCTTTCTGAGCAACCGTGGTAAGGGGATTGGTTTACGTCTGGGGCTTAAAACCTCCGGATGTTCAGGCATGGTTTATGTCATCGAGTTTGTCGATGAATTGAATGACGATGATGAAGTCTACGAGGTCGCAGATGTTAAAATCATTATCGATGCAAAGAGCTTTATCTATCTTCAGGGCATAGAGCTGGACTTCGTTAAAGAAGGCCTCAATGAAGGTTTTCAGTTTAATAACCCTAATGCAAAAGGTGAGTGTGGTTGTGGCGAAAGCTTCACAGTCTAACTAGCCGAAAGAATTAAGCCATGAACTATTTTGAGTTGTTTAGTCTCACGCCCTCCTACGACATTGACACCGCCCTACTTGCAGAACGTTATCACGAACTGCAACGGGCGGTTCATCCCGATAAGTTTGCTAATTCCAGTGAACAAGATAAACGTATCGCCGTTCAACGAACCGCTCAGGTTAATGATGGCTTCTCGACGCTGAAAGATCCCCTGTCGAGAGCCGAACATATCTTGGCTCTGGCAGGCATAGATCTCCGCCACGAGTCGACCACGGTGAAGGATACGCAATTTCTGATGCAGCAGATGGAATGGCGTGAGTCGTTAGAAGATATTGCTCACAGTGAAGATCCCGATGCTATGATAGCCGAGTTATATGCTTCTTTTAATGTGTATAGCAACTGCATCAGTCAGGACTTAGCTGGCTTGTTACTCAGTCATTCTGAGTCGGATCTCGCAGCCGCAGCAGACCTTATCCGTAAATTGAAATTTATGGCAAAATTACAAGTCGAGCTGGAACGCATCGAAGATGCACAGTTTGACTAGTCGTGTTTACTCTTTTTTTGATTAGCTATCCTTTCTCAATGGCTAATATTTAGGTTGGAATTTTATGGCCCTTTTGCAGATCGCAGAGCCTGGACAGAGCACAGTACCACATCAACATAGGTTGGCTGTTGGAATTGACTTAGGTACTACAAATTCGTTAGTGGCTACGGTTCGTAGCGGCGTTGCTAACACCTTGGCCGATGATCAATCGAGACACTCGTTGCCTTCGATTGTACGTTATACGGACGATGGCATCCAAGTCGGCGCCGAAGCCGAATCTTATTCGGCACAAGACCCGCAAAACACCATCATCTCTGTTAAACGTTTTATGGGTCGCAGCCTCAGCGACATTCAGTCAGGCAGCCAAGATCTTCCTTATCGATTCGAAGCCAGTGAAAATGGCCTTCCCCTGTTTGTGACTAAGCAAGGTCAGGTGAACCCGGTGCAAATTTCGGCCGAAATTTTAAAGCCGCTGATCTTGCGGGCAGAGAAGACCTTAGGTGGCGATCTCGAAGGGGTAGTGATCACAGTACCTGCCTATTTCGATGATGCCCAACGTCAGGGTACTAAAGATGCAGCAGGATTATTGGGTGTCAAGGTCTTACGTCTATTGAATGAGCCTACCGCTGCAGCGATAGCCTATGGCCTGGATTCGGGTCAGGAGGGCGTGATTGCCATCTATGATCTGGGTGGTGGTACCTTTGACATCTCCATATTACGCCTGAATAAAGGCGTATTTGAAGTGTTGGCCACCGGAGGTGACTCGGCGCTTGGTGGAGATGACTTCGATCATCTCTTGCATCACTATTTATTAAATGAATGGCAGCTAGCCACCCCTTCTGCGACGATCAGCAGGCAACTGCTTATCGAGGCCAGACGCATCAAGGAGCAGTTGACCCAAGATACTGAGGTCACGGCTTCATTGACCTTAGAGGATGGTAGCCAATTACAGCACAAGGTCACCAGAGCCTTATTTGAGTCATTGATCGGTAAACTGGTGAAGAAAACCATTAGCAGTTGTCGTCGCTCTCTGCGTGATGCTGGGATTAAAATCGATGAAGTACTCGAAATTGCCATGGTGGGCGGCTCGACTCGAGTACCTATGGTCAGACAACATGTCGCCGATTTTTTTGCTCGGGCGCCGCTGACATCCATAGACCCTGATAGTGTCGTTGCCATAGGCGCCGCGATTCAAGCGGATATCTTGGTTGGTAATAAACCTGAGTCCGATCTCCTGCTGCTGGATGTGTTACCTCTGTCTCTGGGAATCGAGACCATGGGGGGACTGGTGGAGAAGGTGGTATCTCGTAACACCACCATTCCGGTTGCCAAGGCGCAAGAATTTACCACATTTAAAGATGGCCAAACCGCGATGGCTTTCCATGTGGTTCAAGGTGAACGTGAACTCGTGGATGACTGCCGCTCTTTAGCAAGATTCACCTTGAAAGGCATACCGCCAATGGCTGCCGGTGCCGCTCATATTCGAGTCACGTTCCAGGTGGATGCCGATGGCTTACTCAGCGTCACGGCGATGGAAAAGTCTACCCAAGTTAAATCCAGCATTCAGGTGAAACCTTCATTCGGTCTAACCGATATGGAGATTAGTGCCATGCTCAAAGATTCCATGGCCAATGCTAAGCAAGATATCACCCGGCGCATGTTAGCAGAGCAGCAAGTAGAGGCGGCTCGGGTATTAGAGACCCTGACCGCAGCTTTAAGCAAAGATGCCGATCTGATATCTGCTGATGAAGGTGTCGTTATCGAGAAGAGTATGGCTGAGCTCGCTCAAGTTGCTGCTCTTGATGATACCGATGCCATTGAAAAAGCCATTAAGACATTAGATGCTTGTACGCAAGATTTTGCATCTAAGCGTATGGATAACTCTATCCGGTTGGCACTTACAGGCAAATCGGTTGACAGTATTTGACAAATAATCAATAGATTAATTGGTAATCAATAGGTAAAAAAGATGCCACAAATTGTATTTCTACCCCATGAAGAGCTGTGTCCAGATGGTGCAGTCGTCGAAGCTAATGTTGGTGAAACCGTACTTAATGTAGCATTGAAGAATGGCATTAACATCGAACATGCATGTGAGAAGGTGTGTGCATGCACTACCTGCCACGTGATCGTTCGTGAAGGGTTCGATGAGTTAGCAGAAAGCGATGAGCTCGAAGATGACATGTTAGATAAAGCCTGGGGACTCGAGCCCGAGAGCCGTCTATCCTGTCAGACCAAAGTGCCAAATTGTGATCTCGTTGTCGATATTCCTAAGTACACAGTAAATATGGTGAGTGAGGCTAACTAGTCTAAATCGCCACTTGTGTCTATTTGAAGATAATGAGTCGAAGATAGTTAAGCCAGTCTCTTGAGACTGGCTTTTTTTATGCGGTGAGATGCCAGCTATACTCTAGTTATTACAATTATGCTCAAGGGGTTGGATATGCCATTAAAGTGGATAGATTCACTCGATATTGCCTTAGACTTGTTGGAAATGTATCCGGAAACCGATCCTGAAAGGCTTCTATTTACCGATCTGCGTGAATGGATCTTAGCGCTGGACTCGTTCGATGATGATCCAGAACACTGTAATGAGCGCATATTGGAAGCAGTCCAAGCCTGCTGGATAGCCGAGCAGTGATATTCAATTCCATTAGGCTATCTATGGCGTTATCGGTAGCCCTAGTGTTTTGCTTGTCATCGGCTCTGGATAGCGATGAAGCAGGATGAAGTTAACGTAATATTCCATTCCTTGGGCTATAAAGTTAGGTTTTTTGTGACAAACCTCGTATAATCCGCGCGAAAATTAAAACTGTTTATTATGAAGGAAGCTTCTCATGGCTATCGAACGTACTTTTTCTATCATTAAACCCGATGCTGTTGCAAAAAATAACATTGGCGCTATTTACAACCGTTTTGAAACTGCAGGCCTGAAGATTATAGCTTCTAAAATGGTTCACCTAAGCAAAGAGCAAGCTGAAGGCTTTTACGCCGAGCACAGCGAGCGTCCTTTCTTCGGTGCGCTAGTTGCATTCATGACTTCTGGTCCTATCATGGTCCAGGCTCTGGAAGGCGAGAACGCAGTTCTGGCTCACCGTGACATCTTAGGTGCGACTGACCCAGCTGACGCTGCATCGGGTACTATTCGTGCTGATTTCGCTGAAAGCATCGATGAGAATGCAGCTCACGGTTCTGATTCTGTTGCTTCTGCTGAGCGTGAAGTGGCTTACTTCTTCAGCACAGAAGAGCTTTGTCCACGCACTCGTTAATTCGACGCTAAGTAAAGTTGAAAAGGAGCCTTATGGCTCCTTTTTTGTTGTCGGTATTTTGAATGTTTACTCGTCTCCTCCTTTCTACCCAGTTAAATCCCTAAGTAATGTGTTAACAAATTATACCGCAGTAGAGTTAGGCTTATTTCCCGATCGATGTCATGGTGAACAAGTTAACTGGGTTGGCTTTATGTGTTGGGTAATTGCTAATTAAAATTATTTGTTTTTGTTTATACGATTATTAGGTTATTTATATAGAGAGGATTGTGCTTATTGGTTTTTTATTCTGTCGTTTAATCTAATCGTGGGCAATGACCCTAAGTTTATTTGGTCCTCTGCTATTTATTACTCTGAGTATGATTAACTTGCTAACTTTCAGTGTTAATTGGTTACATAGATCTCATATTGTATCTTGTGGTTGTTGTTATTTGTAATGTTGAGTTTTTAATATAAATCTGTTCACGCTTATATCATAACTATATGTTTTTAAGCGGCTTGGTTTGTTTTGGTGTTTGTTTTTGAATATGTTATTTTTTGTATATGTATCAATCGTTATCATTTAGGTTGTTTAATTGTAATTTCGGTCGACTTAAATGCTGCATTTAAACAATATTCAACCCGAAGGCATTAACTGTTGAATTACAGTTTTGCAAAAACTAAAACAATAAAGTAATAATTATTATCACAATGCCGGTATTAATCGTTCAGTTATTAATTAATGTCTAAGTGATGAGGGAGAATATATGAACTCAATGACCTTAACAGCAAAAGCAGTACGTGTTGGTTTATTAGCAGCCGCAACAACAAGTGTTGCACTTTCTGGTCTAGCGTTTGCTGAAGAGCAAAATGATGGTGCAAAAGTTGAACGAATTTCTGTTACTGGCTCGCGGATTCAAAGAACGGACATGGAAACTGCAAGTCCAGTTACTATTATTGATGCCAGTGCGAGCAGGGCTTCTGGGGCAACCTCTATCGATGAAATATTACAGAAAATGACAGCAACCGGAGGAGCCATGACCAACCCTGGTATCAATAATGGTTCTCAGGGTAATGCAAGCATAAACCTTAGGGGCTTAGGTTCGCAGCGTACTCTAGTCTTGGTTAATGGTCGTCGTATGGTTAACTCTGGTACAGGTGCAGCCTCTACTGTTGATTTAAATACCATACCTGTATCCATGATTAAGCGTGTAGAGATTTTGAAAGATGGCGCATCGGCTATTTATGGTTCTGATGCCGTGGCTGGTGTCATTAACATTATTCTTAAAGATGACTTCGAAGGTTTTGAGGCTAATGTACAGACTGGTATCTCTGGGCACGGCGATGTTCAAGAGACCAGCTTTGACTTAACCATGGGTGGCAGTTTTGGTCGTGGTAATGTCGTTATGGGATTACAATATATGGACCGTGGTGAGGCGAGTATGGCCGACCGTGATTCAACCCAGTGTGACTACGCTGAACGTACTAATGCAAACGGCGATCTTGAACTTTATTGTGGTGGTAGCTCCTATACTCCAGTTTAATAGAGCATGGCCATGAGTATGGTGACAAATTGGATTATGGACGTCGTATGGCTGATGTCGGTAATCGTGAGTTTTCTCAAGTCGTGGATACTGTGCGTGTGGTTGTCGGGCTCGATGGTATGTTAGACAATGGTTGGTCTTGGGATACTTCTGTTAACTTCGGCCGTAATGATTCGGTCGACCGTTTAGCTAATCTAATCAACATGGGATCAGTTAATACAGGTATTACAGAGGGAACATTCAATCCTCTTGATCAAGCATCTTGGTCTCAAGAGAATATGACTGAATATTTATATACTGGGATTAACTCTGGCGGCAGTGAAATGTTTATTGTTTCAGCTGATTTATCCGGTGAAATTATGGAGTTACCTGCCGGTTATTTAGGTTTTGCCACAGGTCTTGAGCATCGTACTGAAAAAGCTTGGTTTATTCCTGATTCATTAACTTCACAAGGAATGGCAAATGATCCAAAGGTTGAGCCAACAGGCGGTGAATACGATGTAAACGAAGCCTATATTGAATTCGCCATCCCTTTATTATCCGGTCTTCCGTTTGCTGAGCAAGTTGATTTAAGTGCGGCGATGAGATATTTCGATTACAGCACATTCGGTAGTGACAGTACTTGGAAGCTAGGTCTAACATGGCGTGTAACTGATGACTTTATGCTTAGAAGTGTAGCATCTACAGCATTCAGAGCACCGTCAGTAGATGAGCTATATTCAGGTAAGTCTCCTTCATTTGACCAAGTACAACATCCTGTTGGTCAAGATCAAGCCTAAGTCACTCGTGGCGGCAACCCTAACTTGACTCCTGAAGAAGCTGAGACCTTTACTGCTGGTTTCGTTTATTCTCCTTCATGGTTTGATGGTTTCTCTATCACAACAGATTACTATGATATTTCAATTACTAATTCAATAGCTTTAGTGAATTCACAATATATCCTTGACCAGTGTATGGACGCTCAAGGTAATCCAATCAACACTGAAACTAGCTTATGTCAATCAGCTGATACTAAGATGGGCGGTGGCAATCGCATCATCTTTAATAACCAATTGCAAAACATAGGTGCAGAGATTACTTCAGGTATCGACATCAATTTGGCGTATACCTTCGATGCTGTAGGGCTAGGCTGGAAAATGGGCTTAGATAGCACTATCTTACTTGAAAATGAGTCAATTATTCTGGGTGAGTCTATCGATTATGCTGGGGTAATTACTTCAGGTAGTGGTGGTTTTGCTAAATATAAGACAAACTTTGATTTAGGTGTAGAAGGAGATAGTTGGGGGGCTCATTATCAAGCTCGTTACATCTCAGGCATGGACAGCTATGTCTGTCAAAGTGAACCATCTACATGTTATGCGCCGTCAACAGATAGCATTGTTTACCATGATATTTCAGCATCGTATTTCTTATCGAATACTTGGGCAATCTCAGCGGGTGTAAACAACTTACTCGATGAAGATGCACCGTATTACACAGGTAATAACGATGACAGGGGGTATAATAGAGGAGCTTGTACTGGGAAAAAGCTGGGTTAACATGCTTTTATCTGAGAGACGTTAGTAAAACTCTTGAATTGTACTTTATCTAATTTGATTGCGAAATCATTTTTATTTAGTGGTTTATAGAAATAATACCCCTGGATCTGGTCACAGCCGAGTGCAGATAAATACTGATATTGCACCTCAGTTTCTACTCCTTCGGCCACCACGCTTTTTCCCAGTTTATGGGCCAGCATGATAATGGCTTCGACAATTTTACAGTTGTCCTTGCTCTGAGGCAGTTGGTCGATAAATGACTTGTCGATTTTTAACACATCACAGGGAAATTGCACTAAATAGCTTAAGGACGAATAACCGGTACCGAAATCATCGACGGAGATATGAATATCCAGATCTTTGAGTCGGTTGAGTATCTTAATGTTGTCTTCGCAATGATCCATCAACAAGCGTTCCGTTATCTCAATTTCGAGTCTGTTGCCAACCACCTGATATTTTCTTAGGGTATCTTGAACACTGGCCACCAGATCGCCTCGCTGAAATTCACGGCTTGGGATGTTGACTGAGATAACCGGGACCTCAAGACCCTCTTTTTGCCATCGACTTATCTGATTGATGACTTTGTCTAGTATATAGCTGTCAAGTTTTAGGATCAGATCGCTCTGCTCTGCAACTGGAATAAATTCGTTTGGTGGTATGATGCCGTTTTTAGGGTGATGCCACCTAATTAGGGCCTCTGCACCTGTGATTCTCTGGGTTTTTACATCTATTTTGGGTTGATAGACCATATGAAAATCATCATTGGCGAGTGCCAGCCTGACCTCCTGTTCCAGATATAATCGCTTCTTGGCCTTAATCGTCATCTCATTGGAAAAATAGACAAAACTGTTTTTACCATTTTTCTTGACCGAAAGCATGGCGGTTTGGGCGTAAGCATTCACCAGAGGGGGATTGACTAAGCTGAGGTTAGTCCAAATACGTCTGGGTAGTCGCATTTACCCACCACGCCCGCAATGATAGTGCTGATCACTGTTATCGGGGATAACTTGCGCTTCTTGCACGTTTCAACGACTGAGAGGATCCGAGATCGAAACTTCTCACCCCTATCTGAACTGGTGCCATAGCAGATCTTGCGCATGATCACGCTGCCACGCAAACAACGCTCGGCTTCGTTATTGGTCAAAGGTGTCCCTGGGTGATTGAGAAAAACCCATAAACCTTGCTCATATTTGAGAATATGCCGGCATCGGCCTGAGTAGCGTGAAGCGGGCACATTTTCCCCGCACTCAAGCCAGCGCTTAATATTGCGCCTTAGTCGTTGCATTCGCCGACGCCACATTATTTCGTCAACGTCACCGGCTTCATATCTATGTTGAGTGCGAAATACGGACTTGAATAGCAATACCAGTCGATTGCCGATACTCGCGGTAAGCCCCTTACCTGAATAATCGGCCATTTGTTGTAAATTACGCTGCACATGGGCAAGGCAAAATTGATGCCGTTCGGGCTCAATCCAGTTGTAGCTGGGACATTGGTCACTCACGACAATCGCTTGGGTATGCTCGCCTAATATCGATTTGGCTGCATCCTTATTACGAAAATATTTCACCTGTTGGAATACGGCATCCTCACTCGATAACAACCAGACCCAGCGGGTATGCTCTTCACCATTACGATTGTGCGTCGTCTCGTCAACATGCACTAATGACGCTTTTTTTATGTGTTGATGCAGAGCTTGGTGTGTCGGCGTCAGCATACTACTGACTCGCCCTTGCGCTTCAGAAATCAGACCGATAGAGAAATGAGTCCCGTATTGGTCTTGCAGTAAACGTTGAATTTTACGTACGCTCAGGTGATACAAGCCACTGAGCACAGCCACGTAACTGAGCAATCGTGGCCCCATCTGACCATCGGGAGCCTCTTCAGGCAAGGCTCCTTTGCTCACGGTGTTGCACTGCTGACAACGCCCGTGAAATAACTGGTATTCAGTTATATCAAGTGCAGGTTTAGGTAATTCAAATACCTGATGACGATAGCTTGGAGTCGGGTTGGCAATGACCTCGCCACCACAATCAGAACAACATGAATCGGGTAAGCAAGCGACTTGCTCATCGGTTGCGCTGAGTTCCGCTAATGGTCTTTTATGCCCCGTATGTCCAGGTTGAGCGCCAACCTTATTTCCACTACGAGGCGTTTGAGCTTTTTTCGCTCAGCCTTATCCGCAGGGGAGTCAGAGGATGGTGATTTGGATGAGTTTCTAGAGCTCAATGCTAGGCGATCTTCATATTCACGTAACTTTTCCCACAGTTCTTGAATGAGTAAGTTTGCTTTGTTTTCACCGAGTTCAGCAACCGTAGGCGGCTCTGTTGCGAATTGTTTTTTCTTTTTCATGAAGCTATTTTGACACGGCAAAGAGATCGTTCAATAGCGATATGACCAAACCTTATTGATCATCAATTGATCGTGTCAATAAGGGGCTGGTGAACGGTTACGTTTGGGCATTGCTGAGTAAAATTTCGCTGTCTCCGGTGAAGTGACTGTGATGGCAGATACCAATACTGCAATAGAGATAGATGTCGTGGTTATCTATCTCGATCGGTATGCTGGTGAGTTTAATTATCTTCTCGGCAACAATTGCGGCATCGCATTCATTCTCGATAAAGTCCAGGTAGATGGCAAACTCATCTTCACTCACCCGGCAAAGGGCATCGTTACTCCTGATGATAGACTGCAACCTGTGGCAGAAGGAGATTAATGCTTTATCACCTAAGTCATGACCCAAAGAATCATTGATGCATTTGAAGTTATCTATGTCGATATAGAGTAGACAAATATTGAGTTGGTGCCGGCAAGCCCGGGCGATACTTTTCTTCAAATAGGCCTTAAATAGCTCCCGATTGGGCAACTGTGTGAGCCGATCATAATTGAGCAGATGAGTAGTTTCTGCTGTGGCTGTATCTAACAGGCGGCTGATCTGCGCCTTCTCTTCATCAGCTTGGCTGATCCTGAATTGATTTCGTGAGATGGCATAAGTGATAGCACGCTTGAGTTTTTCGGGTGAACACTCTGACTTAGTGATGAAATCGATTGCGCCTAAGGCTAATGCATCATTGGTTAATTTTGCCGGGAATGACCCGTGAGTATGATGATAGGCATACTGAGCTGACGCTTGCCCTGAAGGCGTTTTAGTACCTCATTAGCGTTATAGTCGGGGAGTTCATAGTCGAGTAATACGCAGTCGAATCGGTTGGCATCGAGTTGATTCAGTGCGCCTTGCCCCGTGTTGGTACTCGTGACCGATAATGATAATTGAGTATGGGCTAAAAGCTCTATAATTACCGTACTCATGGCGTGATTATCTTCAACTAGCAATATCTTCAGTGGTTTATCAGGGTTTTTCATCAAAAAGTCCTTTTTTTGATAAGGCAAAAATAATGGTAATATGGACTCATTTGAAGATAGTCAAGAGGCGTTTATTTAGCAATGTCCTTAAGCTTTATACCTGAGCACAAGACTAAAAAGTCTAATCTAGGACTGAGTGATAACCACTAAGCATAATAAAGGCCGCTGCGGGGCCTGAATGAGTTATTACTCTTTATACAGTTTTAGTCTTAAATAGCTAAAAGTCTAAAATTGTGCTTGAGAGTGGGTTAGTCAATTCGATGCCGGTTGGCGGACTCACTCTAAGATTTGTGTCACCCAAGGCTGTACGAAGTCGGCAATCTGCATCTGTGCCTGAGCATTGGGGTGAATTCTGTCTCTTTGCATCAATTCAGGATAGATGGCGATATCTTTCATGAAGAAGGGCATAAGGGTTATTTCATGCTCCTTTGCTAATTGGTTGTAGACATCGGCAAACATCTGCGCATATCTGGGGCCATAGTTTGGCGGTACCATGACCTCACTCAAGAGCACTTTCGCATGGGTTTCTTTGACTAAGATGATTATTTTTGTAAGGTTTTCTTTCAGTTGTTGGGCAGTAAATCCGCGTAATCCGTCATTGCCTCCCAATTCAATCAAGACCAGCTTAGGCTTGCCAGATTCAAGCAGGGCGGGGAGTCTACGCAATCCTCCTGCCGTGGTTTCACCACTCACTGAGCCGTTTATTATCTCATGTTCCGGTAGTTTGGCTCTTAACAAATTGACCCAACCTTTATCTTCATCGATACCATAGCTTGCACTTAAGCTATCTCCCAGGATTAATATAGGGGCGGCTAATGCTTGAGTGCTAACGAGCAGGCAGGTTAAGGTTAGCAGAGTCAGCAAGCGTCTAAGTAAGATGGAATAGAAGGGTTTTATGTCAGATATCAGTGCTATCACAGTTAAGAATCTCGTTAAGTCAGTGGCTACCCAAGAGGGAGAGCTTACTATCCTCAACGGCATCAATATGGATGTCAAGCATGGAGAAAGTATCGCTATTCTTGGGCCATCAGGATCTGGGAAGTCGACCTTGCTCGGCTTGCTTGCGGCGTTGGACTCTCCGAGTTCCGGTGAGATCATCTTAGATGGCATTGCCATACAGAATTTAGATGAGGAGAAGAAGGCGGCAATGCGCAAGCAGAAAGTCAGCTTTATTTTTCAGTCATTTATGTTGGTCGATACACTCAATGCCCTGGAAAATGTCATGTTACCCGCCGAATTGGCTGGAATACCTAAGGCCAAAGAGAAGGCTAAATCCATGTTGGGCAGAGTTGGGTTGAGTCATAGACTGAATCATTTCCCCAATCAGCTCTCCGGTGGTGAGCAGCAACGCGTCGCCATCGCCAGAGCATTTATCTGTGAGCCCAAGGTGTTATTTGCCGATGAGCCCACGGGAAATCTGGATGCTGCCAATAGCAAGAAGGTGGCGGACATGTTGTTTGAGCTCAACCGCGAGAGCGAGACGACGTTGGTGTTAGTGACTCACGATCTGGTATTGGCTAACCGATGTGAGCGTCAGTTGCTGATGGACTCGGGTGAACTAACTGAGGTTAGGAATAAGCTGTCAGATGCCACTAAGCCTGCGGTAGTCATAACAGATAGTCAGCCAGCTAAGGCGGAGGCAAGTTAATGGAGATGAGTCTGGCGTGGCGTTTGTTTAAACGGGAACTCTTGCAGGGGCAACTCGTGCTCATCGTGTTGGCTATTACCCTGGCTGTGTTATCTGTGACAGGATTAGCGCGAGTCAGTGAGCGATTACAGTTAGCCATCAATGGCCAAGCCTCAAAATTTATCGCTGCCGATAGGATAATCAAGTCACCGACTAAGATTGATGAGTCGATTCTTGCCAAAGCCGATGAGATAGGATTGGCGCGAGTCTTAAGCTTACAGTTTAATTCTATGGTATTTGCGGATGATAAATTTCAATTAGTCACGGTCCGCGCCGTGGAGCCGGGGTATCCTCTCAAGGGTAAGATAGAGCTTAACTCGGATAGTCGTGTTCCCTTACCTGGCTTGGGAGAAATTTGGTTTGAAACCCGTTTGGGGGGCTTGCTGGGTTACCCCAAATCCTTAGAGCTAGGTAATGCTCTGTTTAGCTTGAGTGAGGAGATAGCACGCTTACCCGACGCCGGATTTAACCCCTTTGCTTCCTCTCCCGTGGTCTTGATGCGCATGGCGGATGTGGCCGGAACCGGTGTGATCCAGCCTGGCAGTCGGGTGACCTATCTGGCGCAATTTACCGGCGATGAGACGCAACTTAAACGGTTCGAAGCCTATGTTAAACCGCTGCTTAATGACAGCCAGCGCTGGATAGATGTGCAAACCGGTGACTCACCCATAGCCGATGCGGTTAAACGGGCGGAACGTTTCCTCTTGTTAGCCAGTCTGTTGGGGATTGCGCTGGCCTGTGCGGCAATCGGCATCGCCGCCCAGAGATATTGCCAACGTCATTATGATGTCGTCGCCATGCTTAAAACATTCGGCGCTTCGGGTAAACAGATCCGCACCTTGTTTGGCATGCACCTGTTGTTAGTGACCTTGCTCGGTGTGATGCTTGGCTTGCTCGGTGGTTTTGTGTTAGATATGGCCATAACCTTCTTGTTACCGCCTGAAATTGCCGCCTATTCTCCGCCTTTATCCAGACCGATATTACTGGGGATTGCCACCGGATTTATCAGCGCCTTTATGTTCTCGGCCTACCCCTTGATGCGGTTATTATCTATTCCGCCACTGCGGGTTTTTCAGCGTCAGTTAGAGGGGCAGCAACTGGGGATGTGGCTGCACTTATTATTGAGTCTGACAGCCATTGCGCTGTTGGGGTATCTTTATTCGGGCAGTCTGGTATTGACCCTGACGGTTGTTGCCGGTGTGCTCTTGCTGGGCTTACTATTGAGCGTGCTAGGCTTCTTGATGATCCGTATGGGCCATAGCGTGGGCATGAAAACCACTAACCCATTGCAGTTAGCCCTGGCGGGTCTGAGACGTAGAGCGAAACAAAATGCCATACAGCTGGTCGGGTTCAGTAGCGCCCTGGTGCTATTGTTGACCATTTTCGCCTTGAGGCAAGACTTACTCAATGAATGGCAGAAGCAGCTGCCTGAAAATGCGCCCAATTACTTCTTAGTCAATATCGCTCCCGATGAGGTTAGCCCTTTAGAGCGTTATCTGGCAGCCAATACGGTTAAAACCACTGATATTTATCCCGTGGTCAGAGGTCGCTTAACGGCGGTGAATGGCGAGAAGTTCCTCACATCTGCTCAGGTAGCGGCTGGCGTCGAAGGCAGGCAAGGCATTTCACGTGAGCTCAACCTCACCTGGCGAGACAGTGTACCGCCAAATAACGAAATATTAGCAGGGGAATTTAATACTAACTCTGACGAGGTGTCGGTTGAGTCGGGTATTGCGGAGCGCTTGGATCTTAAGATAGGCGATAGCCTGACCTATATCATCGATAACCAGACCTTAATCGTCAAGGTTGGCAGTATTCGTGCCGTTCATTGGGAGACCATGCAGCCTAATTTCTTCATGATCTTCACCAAGGAGTCACTGGGGGCTTTTTCTTATACCTCGATGGCGAGCTTCTATCTCGATGATAATCAGTCGCAGATTATTCTGGATATCATCAAGCAATTTCCTACGGTATCCATCATAGATGTGGGCACCATGATCAAGCAGTTGCGACAGATAATCGATCAGGTTTCCCTGTCCCTCACCTTGGTATTAGTGCTGGTGGTGCTGGCCAGTAGCTTGGTCATGATAGCGCAGACCGAGGCGGGCATGGCGAGCAGACAAAGAGAGCTGGCGGTGTTACGTACTTTCGGTGCATCAGGCTGGTTATTGAGGATGGCAACCGGACTCGAATTTGCCTTGCTGGGCACAATAGCCGGATTATTGGCGGTGATCGTTGCCGAGTTTATTCTTTACTTGCTCAAGACTCAGGTGTTCGAGTTGAATGTCTATATGCACTGGCATTGGTGGGGCCTGTCACCCTTGTGTGGTGCTGTCACTGTCGGACTCTTGGGTGTTTGGCGTTGCCGACACTTGCTAAAAAAGTCTTGCAGCGACTTACTCAAAGCGGGCTAGCGTTGACGCTTTGATGAAGGTTAAGTCGCAAGGTTGCGCCTTTTTTTCGATTGATGGGCCCTAAATTGCTTATCTTAACCGTTTATAAGTTTAATATTATTCAGTGGGTTTCAGCTATTGGGGAGCTAGGCCTATACTCACAGTATTGACATCTAATTGTGAGTCTAAAAGTCATGGTATGGCCTTTCTGAAGCTGGGCTTCTTGTTATGTATCGTTGCTATTTTCTTCTCTTGTGAGGTACACGCCGAAGTGCAAAGGATACAAGCCGCCCCTGGGGATAATTGGTAAAAAGCGTCTGCAAGAGGGCAAGGAGTCGTGTGGACTCGAGAGGTTCCAGGTACCTCGGTTAAAGAGTTGAAGTTGGAGGCGATAATTGATGCACCTATCGAACAGGTATGGCGAACCTTGACCCAAGTTGAGCATTACACTAAGTTTTTGCCTTATATGGTGGAGATCAAGGTCGTCAAGCAAGAGGGAGCGGATAGAGCTTACGTCTACCATAGGGTCAATCCGCCCCTGGTGAGTCAAAGAGATTATACCTTACTGGTTGTCAATGAAGTGGACACCGAGAAGGGGCAGTATTATCGTTATTGGACCCAGAGGAATCAGTTCGGACCTAAACCCATAAAGGGCATAGTGCGTTTAGTGGTGTGTGATGGCAGCTGGTCTCTCACGGCTAGAGAAGATGGACGTACCCAAGCGACGTACTGGCTCTATACCGATCCTGCGGGCAGTATTCCGGCTTGGCTTGCCAATACAGTCAATACCAGCGGGCTGTACGATATTTTATGGGCCATCGAGGCCAGAGCCCAAGATCTGAGTTGGCAATAGTCTCATCTCTTTCCTTTCGGCATTATTGGGTATTAATCTATCAGTGACGCAAATGCCTGCTCTAACTCGGGGTAGGTAAATTTAAATCCCGCGGCCTCTGCTCTGGTGGGAAGTACGTACTGACCTTGGGTTAATAACTCTGACATCTCTCCCAGCAGCAGCTTTAAAATAATGGTGGGCATTGGCATGAATACCGGGCGAGAGAGTGCTTGTCCTAGCAGTTGAGAAAACGTGTCATTACTGACGGGCGCGGGCGCGGTGGCATTAAAGATCCCCTGACATTTTTCCTGGTTCAGTAAAAACACGATTAAATTAATGTGATCGTCTTGATGGATCCAACTCATCCCTTGCTGACCTGTTCCTATGGGTCCCCCTAAACCTAATTTATATGGCAAGAGCATTTTGGCCAGTGCACCGCCTGATAAGCCTAATACCAGTCCAGTTCGAATGATGCAGACTCTGGTGTTGTCCGACTGAGCCGATAGCGCAAGCTCCTCCCATTGAGAGCAAACTCTTAAGGGGAAGTCATTGGTGGTGCTTTCATCGAGTGGGGTTAACACATAGGACTCATCTATGGGCTGAGTGCCTTGCTTGCCATAGATGCCTATTGCAGATGAACTCACCAATACCCAGGGCGGATTATCACTGGCTTTAATTAACTGAGCAATACGTGAAGTCATCTTCCAGCGACTCTGACAAATCAATTGCTTCTGTTTTTCTGACCAACGTTTATTGGCAATTGGCTCACCCGCAAGATTAATCACAGCGTCAAATTCATTAAAATCTGACAGTGAGGTCAAGTTTCCCAGGTATTGATGTTCTGCGCCTAGCTGGTGGTGAGCCACGGCGGGAGAGCGGGTTAAAATGGTCAGTTTATTTTCATGACTCAAGACTCTGACAAGCTGGTGGCCAATGAATCCTGTCGCACCTGTGAGCAATATTTTCATGGTTTAGCTTTTCTAAGGATGAGATTAGTCATAGGTTCAATTGTAGCAGAGAGATGTGTGTTGTCGCACAAAGCCTTTATATTTATGGTGTTTCCAGCACGTAGACGGGCTGAAATCAACAACCTGAGATGCCAGGCTCTTGATTATCTATATGGGTTAAACCGGTGCAAATCATTAGATGAGTGTCGCTCTTAATTACCTACTTAATGGAACGGGTATTACATCTTGTTATTTTTACTGTAGCAAAGTGAGAGAGACACAGAATCTGCGAAACGAAGTGCATGAGGCTTGTCTATTTCGACACTGGCAAACTCGACCCAAGCGTGATCGCTGGCGATGTTGAGCACCTGACCGGTAAGGTGCTCTAATAAATTAAATCGATTGTGTTCAACTAATTCAATGATTTTTTTTGTGATTGTGCGATAATTCAGCGCATCATCCATGTTGTCACTGTTACGGGCTTCAGCGGCGCTGTAATGGATTTCAGCATTGATTAAGATATCTTGTTTGTTTTGAATTTCGTCATCCTTGATGCCGATAAATGTCCTTAGACGTAGATTTTTGATGCGGATGATGGCGATTTCAGGTCTCATATTAGTCATTGCTCCATGCTGAAGTTAGTTTTATTACGCTATTAGTTATTAAGCCTATCAATCTATTAGTTAATCATGAAGGATTATATTCATATGCCAAGAGTTGATACCCAATCAGTTGCGTATAAAGGGTTCGCGATCATGGCATTTATCGTGGTGATCTTGGCCGGAGTTAAGGCGGCCAGCCCGATTGTGGTGCCATTTGTGCTTTCGGCATTCATTGCGGTGATCTGTAATCCGGTTATTGGCGCAATGACACGGTTTAAAGTACCCAGACCCTTGGCTGTTCTCCTCTTGATGGTGTTTATTGTCATGATGGGTCTGTGGTTAGCGCAAATTGTCGGCAGTTCAATCAATGAGTTTTCTAATCAGTTACCTCACTATCGAGATCAGTTGGTGGAGCAATTTGGGTGGATTGTGCAAAAGTTGCAGACACTCAATATTATTATCACCAAAGAGCAGATCTTGGCCTATTTCGATCCCGGTATCGCCTTATCCATGACCACTAATATGTTAACTGGTGTGGGTGGCGTGATGGCTAATCTGTTTTTAATCATTCTCACCGTGGTGTTTATGTTGTTTGAGTCTCAGACCTTGCCTAGGAAGCTACATTTTGCTCTGGATGATCCTGAGATGAGAATGCAGCAGATAGATAAGTTTTTGCATTCGGTCAATCAGTATATGGTGATTAAGACGCTTGTGAGTCTGGCGACTGGGGTGATTATTGGCTTCGGTCTGGCAATTATTGGAGTGGATTATGCACTTTTATGGGGGGTCATCGCCTTCCTGTTTAATTATATTCCCAATATAGGTTCAATTATTGCCGCTATTCCTTCTGTGTTATTGGCCTTTATTCAACTCGGCCCAACAGCTGCAGGAGTAACGGCTCTGCTCTATTTTTGCACCAGTATGGTTATGGGGAACCTCATAGAGCCTAGATACATGGGCAAAGGCTTAGGTCTTTCTACCTTGGTGGTTTTCCTGTCATTAATCTTCTGGGGCTGGTTATTAGGCTCTGTAGGCATGTTATTATCGGTACCCTTAACCATGATTGTCAAAATTGCCCTCGAATCGAGTCAGGGAGGGAGCTGGTTAGCGATATTGCTGGCCGATGATGTTGATGATGTTAAGCCGGACGATAATGACAAAGAGGATATGTCGCAGACCGTTTAAGCGAGACTCGAGTATTAACTAAGCCACATATAGGTGGCTTTGTTGTTTTTATAGAGAAATAAATTTCTACAAGTGAGAGAAATGCAGTTATTTTTTGATGAGTTGAATAAGATGACTCTGGGGGAAGAGGTTAATCGCCTTTTTCATGGTCGTGGTGGCTTATATCCGGGAGCTGAGCATATCTGTTTGGATTGGTACCCGCCAGTACTGCTGTTAACCAGTTTTAAGCCTCTGGAACCTGATGCCTTAGATAAGTCGGTAGCATTGATTAAGCAGAGGTGGCAAGCCCTTAAGGGAGATAAAGCGCTAAACCTTGTTTATCAGTACCGCAGCGGCGGACGCACCCAAACCGATTTGATAGAGGGAAGTGTCCCGGATAAGCATGCTGTCCTAGAGAACGGCGCTCAATACCATGTTCATCTGCTTAAAGGGCAGAATCATGGCCTGTTTCTCGATATGAAGAATGGCCGTCAATGGGTGAGGGACCATGCTCAAGGTAAAAAAGTACTCAACCTCTTTTCATATACCTGTGCATTTTCAGTGGCCGCACTGCAAGGTGGCTGTGATAGTGTCGTTAATATCGACATGAGCAAGGGGGCGCTGTCGATTGGTAAACAGAATCATCTACTCAATGGATTCACTGCTGGCGCACGTTTTTTCGGCCATGATATCTTTAAGTCTTGGGGTAAGTTAACCAAACTTGGCCCCTATGAGATGATTATCGCCGATCCGCCAAGCGATCAAAAAGGCAGCTTCGTGGCGACAAAAGATTACTCCAGACTGTTGAAACGTCTGCCTGAGCTGTTGACCGAAGACGGTGAGGTGTTGTTGTGTCTCAATGCGCCGGAGTTGACTATCGATTTTCTGATGCAGCAAGTTGCAGAGTTTAGCCCTAGTTTAGAATTTGTTGAGCAGCTGGCTAATCCAAGTGTTTTTGCGGACATCAGTAAAGACAAAGCGCTCAAGGTGCTAAAATACAGACGTAAAAACTTAAGTCACTGTTTTAGAAGTAAATAGTCAAGTGCTCGTTCGAATGTAGAATGGGTATTTTGATAACAGATATTCTCGAGTTAGCGAGTCTAGCTAAAGCATCAATAACCCAGTCTTTCATGGATCGTCGATTGACCATGGGACTCGATAATATGCTCTACTTTTGTTTTATCTATATATTTTAAGGCCGATATTTCAGAGAAGAGTCTTTCCTGTACATCAATTGGCATGTTCATCATGTCCATAAACATGAATATGTTGAGTGTGTCACCTTGACCAAATAGGTCAACCAGTTTTTCAGCTTCAAATTTAACAAGCGCATTCATTATTCCGTCCTCCAAAAAACTCAACGACGTTCCCACAAATATTAATAGGTATCCTTAATTGATAGCATAATTGATAGCAGTTCGAGGGCCGAAGCCTAGATTTTTTTTGCAGCAAAAAAATCACACTTAGGCCTCAAACGTATAAAAACGTGAAAGTCTTTCATGTTTTATAACGGAATTCGGTTGCTTTAAACGGATTTTTCGATGTTTTAGGCTTTCAGGTGAAACCAAACTGAAAGTTTTATGTAATTACCTGTGGATGCCTGATATAATGAGTTGAAGAAGTAGTAGAACATCTGCCACTTACTATCATGGCAAAATGTCATCGAAGTAATGACATGCCTCAGACCTTACAAACTGGATTCGGAGTTGTTATGGAAGTTCAAGAATACGAAGGCGCATACTACCAAATACAAGACGAAGTGATGGAGTCTTTACCCGTAGAGAAGGATGAAGATGCGTTTTTGGATTAGGGAACAATCCTCAATTTGAGAGTTAATACCAGTTCCTCACTAAAGCGCCTTGAATTGAAAAGCCTGAATGGCTCACCTATTTAGTGGAGTGCTGGAATAAAAATAGCAAGCTTAGCTTGCTATTTTTTTGTTCTATTTGCTAGTTTAGATTGCCTTTTTCGGGTAAGACTTCGATAATTTCCCAACGCGAGCCGATTTTGTGCAGTCGAATGCTTCTATCGTCTATCCAGGCCTCCCCCCCTTTAAGTCCCTGCATCTTTACGATAACGGTAACGTCGTCAGTGAGCTTTCTGAAGAAGTCGATATCTATCTCTTCGATCTTCATGGTGACCTCTGTCATGGAGAGGTTGAGGACGTGCCTCTGTACCGCCGCAGCGATATAGTAGTGGCTGAGTACCTCTTTCATGGGCTCATTGACAAATTGCTTGGCCTGGTTGACGTCTCGTTCCACATAGATGGCGTGAAAGAAGCCGAGAGAAACCTGTTCAGGTG
>NZ_ABIC01000010.1 GCF_000172075.1 Shewanella benthica KT99 | reverse complement strand
TTTTTTCGGCATGGACTAGTGTAATGCTAAATAATTCATTACCATATACCTGCTATTAACAGTATTTATCAATTCTTCAGAGATCATATTTATGCAAAAGCCATTTCTTATTGTTTTGATTATCGCCATCCTTGGCGCAGTAGCGATTCATTTTGTCGCTCCCGAGTTAAACGCTGCAGTCGCTTTCTTTACTGGTGCCATTATTGCTAGCGTTATCTTTTCCCTAAAAGGCCAATCAACAGAAGCCGGTGATAATGCCGCAAGTGTTGAACAATACACAGGTCCAACAATGACTCTTTATGTAGGTAATCTTCCTTACCGTGTACATGAAGGCGAAGTAAAAGAGTTATTTGGTAAGTATGGCCCGGTAAACTCAGTCAGATTAGTACGTGATCGCAAGACTGGACGTCGTAAAGGTTTCGGTTTCATCGAGATGTCGGAAGCTGGCGCGCAGAAAGCCATGTCTAAGTTAAATGAGTTTGACTTCCAGGAACGTACCTTAAAAGTCAGAGAAGCTAAATCTCAAGATTCAGATAAGAGCGAACGTAACGAAAACGCCTAAAGCTTAGGCGGCAGGATATTAGCCAGTTTGTATGCTAAATTCTATTCTGAGTGACTCACTCTAAAGGATTTAGATAAACCAAACTTGGCTAATGTCTTTTTCAGACCTTGCCCTATTTCTTCAGAGGTATAATAGGCTAGCCCAGTTCCATAAAGCATATTTTTACTTTCTTGCTCCACCCTTTCCCTGATCACATCTCTGCACTCATTATCTTGCTTAGCCAACACCCATTCCTGCTGAGTCTGAAGTTTCAAGGTTAATACTCGTGCCGCAACCGCCTTACCAGAATCTAGCAGTGATACCCTATCCCCTAAGTATTCTTGCATCTCCTGTTTAAGTATAGGGAAGTGGGTACAACCCAAAACTAAAGTATCGAGCTCACTTTCAAGAATCGGACTTAGAATTTGTGCCAACTCTTGCTGAGTCACCGGATCACCAGCGGCCTTCTGTTCCGCTAGCATGACCAGTTCCGATGTGGCATACAGCTCGACCGAGCACCCACTGGCAAATTGAGCGATTAACTCATGAGTATAAGCACGCTTTATCGTGCCAGGAGTTGCAAGCAAGCCTATGTGTTTGTTTCGAGATAAAAGAGCAGCGGGCTTGATTGCCGGCACCACGCCAACAACGGGAATATTGAGTACCGCCCTCAATGATGGCAATATGAGCGTGCTGGCAGTGTTGCAGGCTATGACCACCATGGATACTGACTGTTTTTGAACGAAATCAGTAATGAGCGCGACGCAGCCTGAAATCAGTTCCTGTTCAGCTAACTCACCGTAAGGTAAGCGAGCATTGTCGAACAAGTATATATAGCTCTCATTAGGCAGTGCTTGTCTATTTCATCAAGAATAGTTAAACCACCAATTCCTGAATCGAAAACGAGTATAGGTTTAGACAAGACACTTCTCCATTAACTTACGTGACCTTACTAGCAATAGCCCTTACATTCTATATTGCTACTACTTAGATGATTTAGAGGGGTAAAATGCAATTTTCACACAAGATTCTATAAATCGAAAGCCAGAAACTGGACATATCACTCATCTAGTATAATAATTCCGCCCCAAATTAAACCAAGGTGATCAATAAATGAATTTAGCAGCAATGGATCCTAAGACCTATGATGCGCAACTCGAAAAAAAGCGCATCAAGCTGGAACAGATATTCACAGACTTTGATACGCCAAGGTTAGAAGTCTTTGGCTCTGAAACAGCCCATTATCGTATGCGCTGTGAATTCCGCATCTGGCATGACGGTGACGACATGTATTACTACATGTTCGATAAAGCGCTAGACAGTAAGGTTCGTTGTGACCAATTTCTTCCTGCGAGCAGCTTGATCAACGAGATGATGCCCGCCTTAATCGAAGAGTTAAAGCCTAACACCATACTAAGACATAGATTATTTCAAATCGACTTTCTCTCTACTCTCAGTGGCGAGATCTTAGTTTCCTTACTTTACCATAAGCAACTGGATCAGCAGTGGGAAGTAGAGGCTAAGGTCCTTAAAGAGAAACTAGCATCTAGATTCAAGGTTAACTTGATCGGTAGAGCCCGAAAACAGAAACTCATTTTCGATAAAGATTTCGTGGTTGAAAGCCTAAACGTGAACGGTGAGCAGCTTCACTATCATCAAATTGAAAATAGCTTCACTCAGCCCAATGGCAAGGTCGCGGTAAAAATGCTCGAATGGGCAATAGATGTCACCAAAAACAGCACGGGTGATCTGTTAGAGCTATATTGTGGTAATGGCAATTTTTCTATCGCTTTAGCGCAAAACTTCGATCGGGTTCTCGCCACTGAGCTGGCGAAACCTTCGGTTCAGTCGGCGCAATACAATATCGAAATCAACAAGATCGACAACTTGCAGATCATACGTATGTCTGCAGAAGACTTCACCGATGCAATGGCTAAGAAGAGAAGTTTTAGACGCTTGGAAGGGATAGATCTAGACAGTTATAATTGTAATACCATCTTCGTTGACCCACCACGAGCAGGATTAGATTCAAATACCGTCAAGCTAGTGCAAGGCTATGAGCGTATCGTATACATATCTTGCAACCCTAACACCTTGACTGAAAACTTAGCCGAGCTGACCAAGACACACAATATTACTCGCTTCGCCTTGTTCGACCAGTTCCCATATACAGACCATATGGAATCAGGTGTACTATTAGAGAAGAAGTAAACTAAGAACAATTCTCAGTTAACTTCACAAATGATAAAGGGCCTAATACCATTCCATATAAGTATCTGGTCAGTTCAGATACTTACTCGGAATGGTATCAATAGGCCCTTTTATTTTCAAGCCAGCTCACTGCTATCTTCTATCCAACTTCTGTTGTAAAGCTTCCGAGCCCTTGGCCACCATGCGTAACTGAATAACTAATCTATCGGCAAGTACTTTTCTATCGACTCGCTTCATATCCAATGCCGCCGCTCCGGCATTAAAAACCAAAGTGACTAAGGCTTCGGCTTGAGCCCTGGCAAGTTCAGGGGTTCTATTTGCCGTGGCCTCGGTATAATGCGTCAACTCGGAAATAAAATGCTCTATCTCACGAGCTACCGCCGCTCTAAAGGGAGCCGATGTGCCAGAACGCTCATGCAATAAGATTCTAAACACATTCGGATTAGACTCTAGCACTTCCATAAAGGTATCGACTGAGATACGAATAACACTACCGCCAGCTTCGGCTCGCTGCCGTCCCTTACGCATCATCTGCCTGAGTGTTAAGCCACCTTCATCGACCATGGTCAAGCCTAGCTCATTCATATCTTTAAAATGTCTATAGAAAGAGGTTGGCGCTATTTTTGCCTCGCGAGCGACTTTCCGCAAACTTAGACTCGAAAAACTACGCTCAGCATTGAGTTGATTAAATGCTGCATCGACTAACGCCCTGCGCGTCTTCTCTTTCTGCTGTGCTCTTACACCCGTCATGGTGGATCCGAAACTTAAGTATTATCCGGTGATAATACATTTTTTGACACTAAAACACAGCCCCTAACGAGTGTTTCCGACTTGACCAAAACCGTTTTGCAAGCTAAATTAGCGTACAGGTGTACGCTCAAAGTTGAACTGGATAAGAATAATGAAAAAACCCCCGCTAATTTGGAACAACATAGCCTTCTTTTTGATCACCTTCCTGGGGGCCGCCATACTCGTTCCCTGGTACGGCATGACACAGGGCTACGGCTTAACTGAATGGCTTGCTTTCATCGGTTTCGCTTTTGCCAGTGGCTTGTCGATTACCGCGGGCTATCACCGTCTTTGGTCTCACAAAACCTATAAAGCCAAGGCTCCGGTTCGCTTCCTGTTTGCATTGGGCGGCGCGCTAGCACTACAGAACAGCGCGCTTCACTGGTCTTCGGATCACAGAGTGCATCATAAGCATGTCGATAATAATGAAAAAGATCCTTATTCGGCTAAGATGGGATTCTGGTACAGCCACATAGGCTGGATGCTGAGGGAATATCATGCTCAGCTTTATCATGATTACAAGAATGTTCGCGATCTGCAGAATGACAAGATAGTGATGTGGCAACACAAATACTATCTACCTTTGGTTATTTTGATGAACATAGGTTTACCCGCACTTTTAGGCTGGCTCAATGGCGACATTCTGGCAATGCTACTCATGGCAGGCCTGTTAAGGCTGGTTGTTGTGCAACACTGTACCTTCTTTATCAACTCACTGGCCCATGTATGGGGAATCCAGCCATACACGGATAAGAACACGGCGCGGGATAATGGCTTTATCGCTCTGCTTACCTATGGTGAAGGCTATCATAACTTCCATCATATCTTCGAAAATGACTATCGTAACGGCATACATTGGTGGAACTACGATCCAACCAAGTGGCTAATCAACTCACTCTATTGGTGTGGACTAGCAACAGATCTGCGGGTCACTCCCCAGGAGAGAATAGAGAGTGCCAAACTCAAGATGCAACTGCAGCGCACCCAAGATCGCGTCTCGACACTCAGTAACTGCGATGAAGTGTTAGACAAGCTGCAGGCAGAATACGAGATATTAAAATCTCATCTAGCTGATTATTATCAAGCTAAAAAGGAGCTGCTCGAAGCGAAGCGCAAACAGTTAGCCAGCAAGCAATTAGCGCAGCAAGTCAATGAGATGAAACAACGTTTCATTTTACAGCATAGGAACTGGAAGCTACTCACCGCGACTTACGCTTAGTTCTGTTATAAAACGGCTCGATAACATCTCTATCGAGCCGTTATTTTTACAGAGGATTCATCTGCTAGCTTACTTATAAATTATCTCTATTCCCCCAGTTCTCCTCACCGCCTTCATTCCAGAGCACTGCTAATTGAAGTAGCAAGACGATAGGTCTATCATGAGCGCCTAATTACCTTCTCAAGGGACTTTTGAGTTCATGTCAAAATCTACAATCAAACTTACCGAGTACAGCCATGGTGCAGGATGTGGATGTAAAATCTCACCAAAAGTTCTAGGTACTATATTAGCTTCTCAGCTTCCGGTGTTCGAAGATCCCAATCTATTAGTGGGCAACCAAACTCGGGATGATGCCGCCGTTTATAAGCTCAATGAAGAAACCGGCATCATCAGCACCACAGATTTCTTCATGCCCATCGTCGATGATCCCTTCACCTTCGGCCGAATCGCCGCAACTAATGCTATCAGCGATATCTATGCCATGGGCGGCACACCTATGATGGCCATCGCAATTTTAGGCTGGCCGGTGAATACCTTACCGGCAGAAGTGGCTCAGCAAGTTGTCGATGGCGGGCGCCAAGCCTGTGCAGACGCCGGCATCATGTTGGCCGGTGGTCATAGTATCGACTCTCCAGAGCCCATTTTCGGGCTCGCAGTGACCGGGCAGATCCAGCTAGCCGAACTTAAGCAAAATGATACGGCGCAAGCTGGCGACAAGCTTTATCTGACTAAGCCCTTAGGCATAGGCATCTTAACTACGGCCCAGAAGCAGAAGAAAATTGCGCCTGAAGATATCAACATTGCCGTCGATGCCATGTGCGAACTGAATATATTAGGCCCGGCAATCGCAAAAATTTCCGGTGTTAACGCCATGACAGATGTCACAGGGTTTGGACTTGCCGGGCATCTGATCGAGATGTGTCTGGGAGCAAAACTCAATGCACAAATCCAAGTTTCGGCTTTACCACTATTAACTAAGGCGAAAACCTATCTTGAGATGGGTTGTATACCGGGTGGAACACACAGAAACTACGAGAGCTACAGCGAACACCTGCCAACACTTACAGATGAGCAGAAAGGCATTATCTGTGATCCTCAGACCAGCGGCGGTTTACTCATCTCGGTAGCGGCTAATGCCGAGCAAGAGCTGATTAGCTTGCTAGCCAAGAATAATGTGCCGACTAAATGTATTGGTACTATGACCAATGCATCACAAGCTCAGCTCGTGGAACTCATCTAATGAGCAAACATCTAGTCCCTAAGAGCGCTTACAGAGAGATCATGTTATCGAGTCATCCTATGATGGATGTCAGGGCACCGCTCGAATTTAACAAGGGCGCGTTCCTAAGCAGTACTAACCTGCCGTTGATGCAAGATAGCGAACGACAGAAGGTAGGTACTTGCTACAAGAAAAATGGTCAGGAAGCGGCCATACAACTCGGGCACTCGCTGATTAAAGGTAAAATAAAGCAGCAGAGACTAGATGCTTGGCTGGATTATTTTGCGAAAAACCCACATGCATACCTGTATTGCTTTCGCGGCGGCCTAAGATCCCAACTTACTCAACAATGGCTTAAAGAGGCTGGCTTGGAGATCCCCTATGTAGAGGGTGGTTATAAGGCTATGCGCCAGTATCTTATCGATGTCATCGATGAAGCCCCTCAGCAGCAACCGGTATTGATTCTCAGTGGTATCACTGGCAGCGGTAAAACTGACTTCTTAGTCAAGCGTTCCGAGTCCGTCGATCTGGAAGGCATAGCCCATCACAGGGGATCGAGTTTCGGGCGTTACCATGAGCCCCAACCGACCCAGATCAATTTTGAAAATCATTTGGCAGTGGAACTATTAAGACATCAGCAAAGAGAAGAGCGCTGTTTAGTCTTAGAGGATGAAAGCTTTCTCATCGGTCGTTCTGCGATACCTAAGACATTTTACAGCGCCATGCAAACGGCGCAGATGTTAGTGTTAGAGGAATCCAATGAAGATAGACATGCCAGATTATTGGATGAATACGTCCATAAGATGCATTCAGGCTACATAGAACGTCTAGGTGAAGAGGCTGGCTGGGTCGCGTTCTCAGAATACTTGAGCCTAAGCATCACAGGTATTAAGAAGCGACTCGGTGGCCAGTTACATGATGAGTTTCAGTCCATCATTACCAACGCACTGAAAATTCAACAACAAACGAGCAGTACAGAGGCTCACCTCGAGTGGATATCTATGCTACTCGACAAATATTACGACCCTATGTATCAGTATCAATTGGACAAGAAACGAGATCGAGTGTTATTTAAGGGCTCGCATCAGGCAATGCATGAATGGTTAGACGAGTATTCGGCTCGCACATAAGCTTAATGTTCAAGCCTCGCCGTTGTCACATACCTCTAGTCATTTTCTAGAGGTATGTTTATTCTTTGGCTTAACACCACGCCGACTCTTCTACTCGATGCCATCTTATCTACACTTTTGTCTCCTCTGGGATGCAAAGGCTGCAATGAGATGCTCAGCCTAGGTACAGACCCAAGCAATCCCTCTAGTTTATCGCTAACATCCAGATGATCATTTATACACAGATAAACCAGCTCGTCATTAGCTAATGCCTTAGCTATGCCCTGGATATACTCCAAGTTCCTCTCATCAAACTCCCCTTGTTTACCCGATACCGCTTCCAATACATTTCCCGATGTTCTTAACACCTTGGCCAGAAACCCCGTGCCTAGAGGCTGTCTCAATATAAAACATATTGGTCGTATAGAAAGGCTCTGTATCAGAAACAGATCTTTCGCTGAACTTGATGACCCAGTTAATACTGCTCCTCCACGTTTAGGTAAAGTATCACCTTGAGCCACAGAGAGTGGATGTATGAACCTAGCCAAGAGATAAGTTACCAGCCTCAATCTCAGCTCAGCTAGTCTGATAAACAGCAGGGCTCCAACCACTACATTTGCTAGGGCGAGCACCAAGAACAAGTGCAATATACTCCCACCCAGAGGGCCCAAGAAGATGATGGCGAAGATTGCTGACATCACCATAAACAGTGCATTCATTATGTTATTGGCCGCAATGGCCTGAGCACACTCCCCCTCCTTGGTCCTCGCCTGAATAAATGCATACAAGGGCACGATAAATAGACCACCACTGACCCCAACCATGAATAGGTCAAACATGAGCCGGTAATGTTGAGACTCGCCAATGAAGCTGCTGGCAGTATAAACATCGACAGGATTTAAGTCCGGTACAGCCCAATAGAGGTCGATACCGAAAATGGTCAAACCTAGCAAACCGAAGGGCAAAAGGCCTAGCTCGACTTGCTTGAATGACAGGCGATCACATAAAAATGATCCCGCCGCTATACCGATAGAAAACAAGGATAACAACAAGGAAACCACTGTGGCTCCTGCATGCAAGTGTAACTTAGCAAAATTGGGAAACTGAGTAAGATACGTAGCACCAAGAAACCAAAACCAACTAATGGCAAGCACAGCCATCCATATCGAAGGCGTTCGCCTGGCTTTATTAAGGCTGGCTATCGAACCGGAAAAAGGAGTGAACCTTAATTTTTTAGGTTTAAAGCTTAGGGGGATCGATGGGATAAAGCGACTCGAGATATAGCCAACAGATGCTAAAAAAACGACGGTTATCGCGGCTAACGTGTTGGTATAATCACTGGCAACGATCAGACCAGCGACTATGGTGCCAGTCAAGATTGAGATGAAGGTACCCATCTCTACCCAAGCATTGCCCCTAACCAACTCATTATCCTTCAACACCATAGGTAGAAGTGAATATTTTACCGGGCCAAAGAAAGCCGATTGTGTCCCCATCAGAAAGAGCAATACCAGCATGATCAAGTAGCTTTGGCTAACGATTGCCGCCGCACCACAGCACATGATGATCACCTCTAACAACTTGAGGCGTCGAATTAATATCGCTTTATCGATATTGTCGGCGATCAGACCTGCGTGAGCAGAAAAAAGAAAGAAGGGAAGAATAAACAAACCGGCGGCGAGATTCACAAATAAATTTACATCGATAGGCAGACTAGCAAGTTGAGAATAGGTGACCAAGAGTAATAAGATATTTTTATAGACATTGTCGTTCAACGCACCTAGACACTGAGTAATAAAATAGGGCAGGAAACGTCGAGTCAAAATCATAAAATCTAGCCTCTTATCTATTATTATAAGCTATCATTTTGCTAATCCTGCACTTAAAGAACAGGCCATCATTGATCGCCTGTTTAACTATATTAGTTTAGCACTCAGCAGTTAGCAGAACGTCCCAGGCTAAGTGGGGAGAACCAACCACAATAAAGTTAGGGTTTTCTAAAGATTCTCGTTCATTATAACTCAGGGGCTGAAGCTCAATATCCATGATCTGCCCGCCAGCCTCTTCAACAATGATCTGAGCTGCTCCTGTGTCCCACTCACCCGTTGGCCCTATACGAACATAACAATCGGCTTTTCCTTCTGCCACCAGGCAGCTCTTTAAAGCGGCTCCACCGAGTACAATCAATTCGCAATGTTTGGTATTGCTAAATAACTTAAGTACCGACTGCGGGTCTTGGCGTCGGCTAACGGCTAACTTTAGCGACGGTTCCCGATCGGCAGGCAATTGACGACTCATGATCCTGACCTCTGATTGGCCATCACGTTTATAGGCTCCCAGTCCAGCAATGGCGTAGTAACATACCTCAGTCATAGGCACATACACTATCCCCATGATAGGCCGATTATGCTCTACCAGGGCGATAATCACAGAGAAGTCACCACTGCCCGCGATAAACTCCCCGGTGCCATCTAAGGGGTCTACCAACCAATAACGTTGCCAGTCCTTGCGCTCAGAGAAAGGAATATGCGCATCTTCCTCGGAAAGCACCGGAATATCGGGAGTCAAGGCTTGTAATGCGGCGGTGATAATATCATGAGCGGCAATATCTGCCGAAGTCACTGGCGTGTTATCAGACTTCATCTCTTTTTCAAAAGTCCCTTCAAGATAGATATCACGTATCTTTATTCCCGCTTCAACAGCAATATCAATTACTTGTTCTATGTACTCTTCTGGCTTCATAACTGCTCCAACAGCCGACTCACACATACACATAAGAAAAAATCTTCTTATAATTATGTTTTAAACACTTATAGTTTTAGATATTTTCGAGCTAAAAACAAGGCGCTTACGCTCCTAGACTCTGAAAAATCTTCCTGCTCAAGCAAAGATTGCCAATTATCCAGCGGCCAGGGAACCATCTCGATAGGCTCAGGCTCATCTCCTTCCAGAACGCTCTCATAAAGATCTTCGGCAATAAAAATCTGCATTTTACTGGAGAAATAACCAGGAGCCAGACTCAACTCCATCAGATGGGTCAGCTTTCTTGCCCCAAAACCTATCTCTTCCTGCAGCTCACGATTAGCCGCTTCATGTGCCTCCTCACCGGGATCGATTAAACCTTTCGGAAAACCGAGCTCGTACGTATGAGTACCAGCGGCATATTCGCGCCCCAGTAATAGAGTATCCCCATTGAGCACAGGCACCACCATCACAGCACCACGATTATTTCCCTTCATCCGCTCATACTGTCGCTCGACCTGATTGGAAAATTTGAGGTTTATCTGCTCGATTTTAAACAAGCGGCTTTGCGCAATAATCTCTGAACCTAGAATTTCCGGTTTCTTGTGCTTCATAGGAGTCCCTGAGCCAAATGATAAGTGCTTAACAGTACAATCTTACTATCCTATTTTTAATCTACAACCAGAAACTTCGTTGATTATTGGCAAAGAGAATTACGGCTCGATATCATGGTGCTGCACAAAACCTTAGTCGATAGGATTCAGTTAAGACAGGACAGCATGCCATTCCTGTCCGCCCTAGGTGCGCAAAAAAGTCTCGCATCCAGGTCACCAATGCCCACCACAAGAGCTTGTCCCTGAACATTGAACATACTGAACTGGCTGCATGGCTAGACCATATGCTCTCCAGCCATGAACTGGTTATCCGAAAGAGCATCTACACTTCTGGCAACACCTCTTCTTGCAGTTCCAGTTAAAGTCCGGGAATCCGGCCTTGGTAACTGATTGGATAGTAACCTTGGCTATCTTTCTTACCCAGGAAAGCCAATGCCTTCTTCAGATCTTCGGGCTGTGAAGCTGTCTCTTTTATCTTAGCGCTGAGCTGTACCACTTTCTCAGCCTGCAGCACCAGAGTTCCACTGAAACCGAGCTGATTCATGGTCTCATCTGATTTCACTTTCACATTGCCATCGACACAGCTCAGGCCTAGCTCTATGTCTCCAAGAGGATAGTCGCCGAACTGATTTTTTACACCGACACTATTAATAAACAGCTTACCATTTAACTGTTCACACCAGGGAGCCCCTTGCTCAAGACGATCGATAAACAAGCTGATATCGCCACCGATTTTCGTGCTGAAGGGTAAGCGATTATTGCCTAACAGGAAGCTAATAGGCGCCTCGAATCTCAGGCCTTCGGCATCGATTCCACTCATGGTAAAAATAAATAATCCCTTACCGTTAACCGCCGAGCCTCGATTACCAATAACCAGATCTATCTCAGCCTGACCCAGCAACAAAGCCCAGGGGCTCAACTGCCACTGAACCTGCTCTAATTGCCTATTTTGTATTGTTACCGACTCGATACTTCCCGACCATATTGAGCCAGAAACACCACTCAAGTTGATATTATTAGGCAGAGGCGCCAGCTTTATCACCACACTTGCAGGTAACAAGGCCAGCAAAAATACCAGATAGATGCACACGCCGATAATAATCTTTTTAGTTAAATTCACTACTACACCTTAATAAAAAACAATCATTACTGCGACAATTGAATACGACGAACACGCACTAAACCTAACGTATCAGACTCTGCCAAATCTATGCTTTCTAAGGATAGTCCCTTCTCTTGTACCAGTTCGTTGAGGTAGCCGAGTAAGGCATCGAAAGGGACATCATCCATCCAGATTTGAATTTTCTTACCCTGAGGCTGCATACGAGTGATCTCCAGGCCAAACGCCCCCGCACTCTGATTCACTACGGCACTGAGACTCCCCCTGAAACTGGCTTTATTACCACTCTCTTTGAGACCGGCTATCTTATTCGCCGTCTGCTTAACAAAGTTAAGGGTACTCTGTTGTGCCTGTAGGCCTTTTTCTGCCTCAATTTCCGCATTAGATATCGGTGTCCAGATCCCCCAATAGAGAAAACCAATAATGAGAAATACTCCACAGACGCTGACGAGCTGCTTCTCACGTAAGATAAGACCGTTCCACCACACTTTCACATTTTCCATTTTACTTACTCCTTAAGGTCAATGTGCTAGTAACTGAATCTTCACCGCTGTTCATCGCACCTGAGTCGACCCTATATGAGCGAGCAACAATCTCCTTAAACTGCTCCACTTGGGCATAGCTCTTGGCCGTCACCTGCATACGCAGCTCATTGCGGGCACTATCGAAACGTAATGAAGTTGGCTTTAACTGAGGCACCTGAGTAAATGCCTCCTCTAAGCCTTCGAGCATCGAGAAGAATTCACTTCCGCCTCCGCTGCCCTGCATGCTCCTGAGATGTCTGTCCATTTGAGACCTAAGGTTTACTATGCGTGAGGTTCCTGGTACAGCTTGCTTAAAAATAGTCTCACTCTGCTGCCGCAGACGCGCCTGCTCGGTATTCATTTGATGGATGTTGAGCCCTTTATTCACCATGGATAGCACCAAGGCAACCATAATGACAATCGCAGTATTTCGCCAAATTTGTATATATTTGCCATATTCACGTTTAGGCCTATAACTGCCAGACAGTAAGTTAATCGGCGCCGATAAGATCCCTTTAGCCAACACTAACATAGGCAGTTCGAGTTCTTGTGCCTGAATCTGAGTACCGGCTAAATTCAGCTCACTGTAACCAGCGACGGTGACCGGAGCATCGTTATCCGCAGGAAGTAGCCTTGGTAAAGCCATATTCAACCAGTCTTCACTCAGGCTCACACCGCTTCCGGCGCCTGTTCTGAGTATATATTCCTGATTAAATTTCATTGCCGCCCATTGGCACTGCTGCAGAGGTAATGCCAAACAATCGGGTACGATACGCTTCGGCTTTAAATCCGCATCACTTAGCCAAGCTAACCAGGTTTGCATCTGCTCATGGGCAACCACAGCCACGCTGAGATGCTCGCCCTCGCGAGGGCCAGTGACAAAATGCAGATCATCAACATTTTCTGCTAGGTTCTCTTCCAACATGAAAGGCAATGCTTGGATCGCCTGACGTTGCCCCTTCTCGGGCAACTCTACTTGTGCCAAAGTTATCGCCGACGAAGGAACCAGGACATCGACGGGACGATTGCCAGCTCTCTCTGTCAGGCTAGCCAATGCCTGGGCATTTTTAAGCTCACCAGAACCTATAATCCCCTGATCCTGCTCAGACCAAACCAGCCAAGAGCAAGTTTGCTCCTGACTTGTTCCTAAGCGGATTAATAGTCTTTCACTCAAATCTCTTCTCCACTAACTTCATCCCTCACCCAAACGGGTTCAGACAAGGTTATGTTATTTTTATTATACTCACCGACGATACCCAGTACTGAGCAGATTATTTCTGCCCGCCAAATTGACGCGTCAATACCTCTATATTGCTACCATTCATTTTCAATACACTCTCTAGCCTGAAGGTAGCATTTTCAACTTTAGCCACCGCCTCCAACTTGAAGTATTTCGAAGTGACGGCAAAACTTGATTTTAAAGCTGCATCCGCAGTCATCAGGCTGGCAATAGAAGAGATCTCGGTAAATTCCTCAGTCTTCTCAAATCCGCCCCCGGGGCGCTGATTGATGATGCTTTCAGCCTCCCCCACAGAAATCTTATTATCAAACATGCCGGCAAGCAGCGCGGCCTGCTCAACCTTGATGGTATTCACATTCAATACCTGTTTATGATTACCCGGTATCACACAGATATAAGGCAGTAACTTGAGATAGATATCTTGTGTATATCCCAACACGGCCCTTAACTCACTACGATGATTCATCAAGGTATTAGCCGCACGATAGGGTACGTTACGGGATTCATAATCTGCATCTTCGGCGCCAAATGGGCTGGCCGCAGCATCCTCATCGATATAATCTTTTAGGGTATGGGTGAGCCGCTCGGCACCGAAATCATCCATGCCCAATGCAACCAGTAAACCTTTATATTGCACCGCAGCCAGTGGTAATTTAGGTTGGCCATTATTTCCGGCTCCCTTTTTACTTGCGACCGACAAGGCATTGAGGTTGAAGCAAGACTGTAGATCTGAAATTGTGCCGCCGATCTCGCCATTTTCTGCGGGAAATACCACATCGGCCTGGGCCCAATATTGCTGTAGATGTACCGTATCATCCGCGTCTTCGAAATCTTGCTTGAGTACTTTTTTAGCTAACTCTTCGGCGGAGATGGCGTACCAGAACGCCTGATCATACTCGGTCAAATTGAGGGTGCGACGCACCGTTAGCTGATTACGACTATTAATGTTGGTAGCGATAATCGCCACCATGGCGACGATCAGCAGCACCACAATAAGTGCGACGCCGCGCTGTTTAGCTGGAAACGGATTCACAAGCTTATCGCCCAGGTTAATGACTCGTCCACCTCATCATGGGCTAATTGAGCCTTAACCATTAAATTTTCAACCATGAGTTACCCACCGCTATTATTTGAAGCTACTGGCGCGCCTACAGGCAGTAAGAATTTACGTTGGATTTTGCCTAGGCCCTCTAATTCGATTTCCATGGCTATCGCTTTAGGCAACTTAACGCCATCGACCTTTCTTTCCCACTTATCTTCCATAAAGAAGGAGTACTGCACCGATATAACCCCTCGCATCACTATAGTTTTAATCGGATCGGCGCCAAATTCTGGCTCAGGGTATGGGTAATACCAACGCTCGAGGGCACCATCTCTGACCACGTAGGCCACCGACTGTATGCTGCCACGGGGTAAAATCCCATCCGGGTTGAGCCAACCCAGGCGGAAGAAGACCAAAGCCTCAGATTCAGAATCCAAAATATCGGATCCGCTTTGAAATACTGTGCTGCCGCGACCACCTTCCAGTAATCTTGGCGTTCTAGCCACCATCTGGCCTAAGTCACGCGCTAATGCACCAAAGCCTTGCTGCATTGCCTTTAACTTAGTGGAAAACTCTTTGGTGACTTCATCGTTTTTAATCACCGTACTCAATACCGCATTTGCCGCCAAGCCGATCATGGCGAAAATAGCGATAGCGATCAACATCTCGAGTAAGGTGAAGCCCCCACTAGGTCTATTCCGGATTGAATACATAACTGTTCACCTGGGCGACAATGCGTTTATAACGAGCATCATTGCTGACACTGACACGTATCATGCGGAATTTGTCATCTGACGTTTTTACTATCTCTTTACGCCAATACCAATCACGGCCGGCAAGCTCCATTTCACCCTCTTTCTTGCCAATAGCAGGAAACTTAACTTCCAATCTGGCATCGACCATCACATTATCAGCCACCCATTGGGCATAGGTACGCTCTTCTAAGATGGGCATGTTGGCGATTTGATCTCCCAGGCTCTTAGTTATAGATACAGCCGCAATGGAAAACACCGCCAGAGCCACTATGACCTCCAATAAGGTCATGCCTTTGGCTTTGGCGCTCTTGATGCCATTAGTGCCCATAGTCACCGCCATCGAACTCATCGCCTCTCCCCAGAGTTAAACGTCCGAGCGAATCACCAACCACTAACGCTGCTATTTCGTTACCTTGGTCATCTTCACTCAAAAATGTCATCTCGAAAGCACTCATCTCACCACTTGGAAATAACAAGATCTGCGGCTCAGGAAACTTCTTTTTTTCCGCTTCGGTCTTCTCGTCTATGAAGGGATCATCGAACCAGGAATCTGGCTCTTCATCTTCCTGCACCAGAGGTAGACCATCCAGAACCAGGCTTATCTCAACCCCATTTTTCATCTGCCGTTCGGCCAGAATACGATCTCCATCTAATGACTTCCATTTACCCTCATCGTAGAAGACATATTTATAACTGGTCTTTTCGATCACGATACCGATGAAGTGACCACTGAACACAGTCTCATCGAGTACCATCTCGGTAGCAGTCATAAACTGCAGAGCAGTCCTCTCGAGTTCTTTCTTACCATCGGCGCCGCCCATAGTCATGGTCACCGCCGAGGCTGCCAAACCCATTAAGAGCACCACTAAGAGCACTTCCATTAAGGTGAACCCTTGCTGGCGTAATTGCTTCATCGGCTAACCCCATAGAGAGAGAAAGCTGGAATATGCTGGCATATCCACGATGGACTCAAAGATTTCATATGATTATCAATTCAGATTCTTGATTAAAATGACCAGTAACTTCAGTACTTACTGGAAGTTCTGTAGATTCCAGTTACCGATATCATCATCTGTTCCCGCTTGGCCATCTGGACCCGTGCTGAAAATATCAAGCTTGCCATTTTCACCCGGGCTCAGCAGCAAGTAATCATTTCGCCATGGATCTTGTGGTAAACGCTTCACATAGCCATCTTCACGATAGTTACGCGGCTCAGGTGAACTATTGGGTTTTTGTACTAAGGCATCCAGACCCTGTTCGGTCGTTGGATAGATGCTGTTGTCCAAACGATACATGTCTAAGGCATTCTCTAAGGCGACGATATCTGAAATCGCTTTCTGTTGATCGGCCTTATCCTTGTTGCCCATTAAGTTGGGAACAACCATAGAAGCCAGAATCCCTAAAATCACGATAACCACCATCACTTCGAGTAGGGTGAAACCTTTCTGCTTATTTCTTGTTTGCATGAACAACATCCTCTTTAAAACGCTCTGAACCTCTAGTTAGGCTCAGAGAAAATGAATAACGAAACACTTATTTTACTGATAACACGATTGTACGATGAATCCTAACCTTAACCACTAACCATATTATTTAGCTCTAGGATTGGTTGCAGAATAGCCAAAACGATAAATAACACTACGGTAGCCATGCTGACGACCAGCATAGGCTCAAATATCCCCAGTGCTATGGTGACATTAGACTCGAATTCTCTGTCCTGATTATCCGCAGCTCGTTCAAGCATCTGCTCTAGCTGGCCACTCTTCTCACCCGAGGCGATCATATAGAGCATCATAGGCGGAAAAAGTTTCGTATTCGTCAATGCTGTACCTAAACTGGTGCCTTCACGTACTCGCGCCGTTGCTTCTTCTACCGCAGCCTTGACCTTTACATTAATCAACACCTCGCTGGCAATTCGCATCGCATCGAGTAATGGCACAGAGCTCGCCGCTAAGATACTCAAGGTTCTGGCAAAACGTGCCGTGTTGAGTCCCTTACTTATCTTGCTAATAACGGGTAACTTAAGGAGTAAGGAATCAAATTTCATGCGGTATTCAGGTTTAGTCAGTAGACGTTTAAACAGCACAAATCCGCCGACCATCACACCTAAGACAAGCAGCCCATAGTCTCTGACAAAGTCTGACGAAGCGATCAGTAATTGAGTCGTCCAGGGCAGCTGCTGGCCCATATGTTCGAATTGGCCAACGACCTGAGGTACTACCGCCGCCAATAGAATCGCGATAACACCTATGGCAACAACGGTTAATACTAGGGGATAGATCATCGCCTGGGTCATCTTGCTTTTCAGTTGCTGTCTACGCTCGGTGTAATCGGCCAAACGGTTAAGCACCACCTCGAGATGACCAGACTTTTCTCCCGATGCCACCATGGCACGATAGAGATCATCGAAGATATGGGGAAACTCGGCCATAGAATCGGCCAAGCTATAACCTTCGACCACACGAGAGCGCACCGCCATGATCATGCTGGCCAGACGATCTTTCTCGCACTGCTGACCGACCGCTTGTAACACTTCCTCTACCGGTAACCCCGCCGCAACCAGAGTGGCGATTTGACGCGTGATGAGCGCAAGTTCTGCCACGGATATACCGCGCTGAAATAGACTCTTGCCTGCGGATTTAGCCTTAGCTTCTTTCTCGAGAACCGGCTTGATTTCTAACGGCATCAAGCGTTGTTCTCTGAGCTGGCCACGGGCATGACGAGCGGTATCCGCCTCGATCACGCCTTTCTGCTGTTTTCCTTGTTTATCTAACGCCTTATATTCAAATGCAGGCATAGAAAACCTCCACACCTTTGCATAGCGGCCTAGCTAATTTATTTAACAACAAATACTCAAATACAGGCATGAATTATTCCTCGCGAGTAACGCGTAACACCTCTTCGAGGGTAGTTTTTCCGGCCAGCACCTTACTCATACCATCATGACGAATGCTCGGTGTGGTTTGACGAATAAGCTTTTCGATGGCCAATTCACCACGTCCGGTATGGATAAGTTCACGTACTTCGTCGGTGACGATGAGCAGTTCATGGATACCCGTTCTACCGCGATAACCATTATTGCCACAAGACTTACAGCCTTCGGCGCGATAAATGACTCTTTGATCGTCTTCACTCATACCCAGTAATTTACGTTCACTCTGATCCGGCACATGTTCAGACTTACACTCGATACATAAGGTACGGATTAGACGTTGGGCCAGCACGCCCAACAGACTCGATGAAACAAGGAAAGGCTCCACGCCCATATCCTGTAATCGAGTGATAGAACCCGATGCGGTATTGGTATGCAGCGTCGATAACACCATGTGACCCGTTAATGATGCTTGAACGGCAATCTGCGCCGTTTCCAAGTCGCGGATCTCTCCTATCATCACCACGTCGGGATCTTGTCGTAGAATGGCGCGCAGTCCACGAGCAAAGGTCATATCAATCTTAGTATTTACCTGAGTCTGACCAACCCCCTCTAGTTCATATTCGATAGGATCTTCAACCGTAAGAATATTTGTCTCTTTCGAGTTCAGCGTGCTCAGGCCCGCATATAGAGTGGTGCTCTTACCCGACCCCGTTGGCCCGGTCACTAAGATAATACCATGGGGTTTGCGGATCAGTTCATCGAATTGAAGACGTATCAGCTCTGTCATACCCAGTTGAATGAGGTCTAAGTTACCGGTATTTTTATCCAACAGGCGCAAAACCACACGCTCACCGTGACTCGACGGCATAGTCGACACACGCACATCGACGGCGCGGCCACCAATTCGCAGTGAGATCCGGCCATCTTGAGGAACACGCTTCTCGGCGATATCCAGACGTGCCATCACCTTGATACGTGAAACCAGTAAAGATGAAAGTTTACGATTGGGCTTGAGCACCTCCTTCAACATGCCATCGACCCGGAAGCGAATAATCAGCTGCTTCTCATAGGTCTCGATATGAATATCTGAGGCTTCCTCTTTGATCGCTTCCGATAACAGGGCGTTGATCAACTTGATAATAGGCGCATCGTCATCGCCCTCGAGCAGGTCCTCTGTTTGAGGCAACTCTTCGGCTAATGTATACAAGTCCATCTCATTGCCAATATTTTCCATCAGCTGCTGTGCCTCGGAAGAGTTAGCCTGGTAAGCCTGAGTCAATCTAGCCTCAAACTCAGCCGGAACCAGCTGCACTAAGGGCAATTCACGCCCCGTATAGCGTCTGACTTCGAGCAGAGCAGCCAGGGGAGTTGCGGCGGTATGATACAAGGTCAAAGCTCCATCGACACAGGTATCGATCACCACATCGAAACGATGAGAGAAAGCGAAGGGTAAGCGTTCTCTACTATCGGAACGAAACTCCTCGTCACTGTCATTTTCAGCGTCTTGCCTAATCTCGTCAGAAACTAAAGTCAACTCATCACTCTGAGGGGGTTGAGTATTACTCATCGGCATGATCTTCCGTATCCAGAGACTTGTCTTTTTCTTTGCTCTCGGAGATGCTCTTAAGGGCAGGGTCTGTCTCGCGCATTCTAGTCTCCAGACCTTTACCCTCTTTATAACGCTCCAGAATATCTCTAACCTCAGGTGGCAGATATTCGGACTGATTCCATTCCTCGAGTATTGGCACATTGGTATTCGGCATCAGGTTAATGCCACGCTGTTGCTGCTCTAACTGTAACGCACGGAAGTAATTGTACTTACGACCCGCTATGCCTTCCATGATGATGCCATCACGAATAATGGTTGCCTTGATGAATATCATCAGGTTCTTCTTCTTCTTGCTGCTCGATGAAGACCTAAACAGATGGCCGATAATCGGCAGATCACCGAGGAAAGGCACCTTCTGCACACTCTCCTGTACCTCCTCGGAGATAAGACCACCCAAGACGACGATCTGCCCCGAGTCCACCATCACAGTGGTCGTCAAACGGCGAGTCGCGAAGGTGACATCGACGGAAGTCTTACCATTGATACCTGAGACTTCCTGCTCGATAGTCAGTTTAACTGAGGTACCTTCGTTGATCTGTGGGATCACTTTCAACTTGACCCCCACCTCTCTACGCTCGACGGTAGTAAAAGGATTACTATTGCCGTTACTCGAGCTCTGACTACCGGTTAAGATAGGCACCTCGTCACCGACGATGAATGTGGCTTCCTGGTTATCAAGAGTCGTGATAGAAGGTGTCGCCAGTATATTAGACCTAGTATCACTGGATATCGCCTGGATCAGGGCACCAAAGTCTCCCATGGCAACCCCCCAGGCCATACCGTTAATCTTGCCTAATGCTTGGGCCAAAATGGTAATATCACCTGGAGTATCTGGATTCTTGGTACATGTCTGCGTATCGCCAGAGCCTGTACAAGTCTGTGACGCCTTCTGATCTTGCGCTAACCAGACACCGGCACCAACCTCACCTATGGTCGGGCCTAAGTTATTAAACTGAGTCATGCCGCCAGCCGCTGTCGCCCATTGGATACCGAAGCCAACATCGTCACCCTCGGCCACTTCGACGATGATCGCTTCGACCAATACCTGAGCACGACGAATATCCAGCTGGTTAATCACGCTATCTATGGTGCGCATCTGATCTGGCTGCGCGGTGATCACCAGGGCGTTCGTTTCGGCATGGGCCATGATATTGATATCTTTACGGCGCTTGCCGCCACTCGACTTACCACCATCTTGATCGCTGGACAGATGATCGGCAAAACCCATCAATACTTCAACAAGATCTTCGGCATTGGCATATTTCAGATAACGCACCTTAGTATTACCTGTACTAGCCTGCTCCGCATCTAACTTCTTGATCAGTTCGACCACACGTTGACGGCCCTTCTCGTCACCGCTGACAATCACGGCATTCATGCGTTCATCGGCAACCACCTTAGGAACTTGGCCCGACCGAGACTTGTTACCCGTGACACGATTTAAGGTCTCGATAATACGCACGATCTCACCCGCTGATGCAAATTTCAGTGGTATCACCTGCACTTCGGTATCGCCTTGCTTATCGACGCGGCGAACTATTTCTACCAGCTTATTGACCACGGCCGCGCGGCCGGAAATCATCAAGACATTGGCGGGATCATAATTAACCACGTTACCGCCACCGGCATTATCATTGAGCTGACGCAGCAGGGGGGCGAGTTGTTTCGCTTCGGTGTTATATAAGGCGACGATACGAGTCACCATCTCATCGCCGACACCGGGAGCATCGTCATCGGCGACACGAATCGATGCTGTTTTAGCATCCTTATCCTTGATCACCTTGATGATGTTGTTATCCATCTCCACGACGGCATAACCATAGACCTGAAGCACATTGAGGAAGAATTGATAATATTGCTCATCATCGAGAAGATCATAGCTGCGGACATTGATCTTACCGCGAACCGTGGGATCGACAATAATGGTACGCTGCAGATTTTTACCAACGATATTGATAAACTCCTGAATATCAGTCCCTTTAAAATTAGCCGCATACTGCTCAGACCAAGCAAGTTGAGGAGCTAAAAGAGAGGCTCCCATCACAAGCCCTGCAATTAATTTTCTTCGAAAACTCTTCTTATTCATTATGTTACTTCCCATAAACCCATTAGTTCGCCCATAAGGCTCAAACAAATACTGATGAGGTGTGAGGACCAGGAATTAGTCTCACCCTCAAATTTTTTAGTTATTCCGGCAAACTGAACATGATCTCAATTAGCTGCCCGTCTCTTTCGACCATAAGAGATATTTCAGTTAATTCAGCTAACTGAGCCATCACTTCCATCGACTGGCTCATTGAGGTGAGATCATAACCGTTTATAGACTTAGCAAGATCGTTGGCTTTAAATCCTGCCCGGTTAAACAGTTCCCTGTCCTTACCCGGATTCAAACGGTAACCACGCAACTCACCGTTACGGCGAACGGGAGATATGGATATGAAATCGGTAATTTTACTCGGATCGGCCAACAACTCCTCACGAGAGCGTTTAATCTCTTCGGCCACCTGCTTATTTTTACGCTGATCTATCTTCCTCACCGACTTGGCTCGTTGAAGCTGCTTATTGGCCTGACCGTTAGTTTCATATTTTAGACCATCGAGCATTAACGTTTCATAACGACCCGAATTGGTAATGATGATGCGATCGACATAGACCTCTTTAAGTGATGCAGATGTTCCTTTAATCTTATCCCCTAAACTATAAGTATTCTGGGAGCCGCTTGAGGCAATAATCGCTAAACCATTCTGCTGTATGGTCGAGGCGACCACGCCCGTTAACTGAATAGATAGGGAGGTTTTAGGTGCATCAGTGACCATCTCGACTAGCGTCTCAACCTTAGGCTTAGAGGCATTGGCATCCAACCTACCAAAAATCGCTAATTTTTGCAGTTCGCCGATATTCACATTGCTCCTAGCACTACTGCTGACAGGCGTTGGACGCCAGGTTTGAGATCCATCCGATACAGGGATGAGTTTCCAGGTGATCTGAGCTAATAGGTAAATAACAAGCACGAGAACAAGCCAAAAAGTAGCTGAACTCAAAGGCTTATGTGGTATACCTGCGGCCTTGGCAATAACTTTATCTAATAAATCCATATTTATGTGGACCCTCTATACAGGTCTCTGTTCTGATTATGATAATTTAGCAAATTCTGACTCATGCTAACCTACACTGTAGAGCGCAACAAGCTTATAACCGCCGCATAATTGGCTACAATCGGCTAATTATGTTAACTTTACACGCCTTCAAACGGTGTGAAGCCGATCGCGATCTTAGGTGATTAGCGACTTTTAAAAACATTTTATTACCCAGCATGTGACCTCATCCACCTTTAAATAGCAACTAGTGTTACGCCACGGAGACTCAATGACCAAGTCCCTCGACCCCACAAGCTCGATCCGACTGGATAAGTGGCTTTGGGCCGCCCGCTTTTATAAGACACGCGCCATCGCTAAAGAGATGATCAATGGCGGCAAAGTTCATTATAACGGCCAACGAACCAAGTCGAGTAAAATGGCGGAGTTAGATGCTGTAATAAAATTAAGACAAGGATATGACGAAAAAGAAATAGTCATTAAAAAACTGTCTGAACAGCGACAAAAAGCCATTTTTGCGCAAACTTTATACCAGGAAACCTCAGATAGCATAGCTAAGCGAGAGACATATGCCGAAGCAAGGCGGTTGAATGTACTCAACAATCCCGCACCGGATCATAAACCAGACAAGAAGCAGCGACGCCAGCTCATTCGCTTTAAAGCAGGCTAATGCACTTTAAATCGACCTAAGCGTTGAAAAAATGGCCTTCAGGCACCATATATCTATTTAATTGACGCCGATAATTCGGCTTCAGAAGTAATGTAATTGTGAGATTGAGATGAGTAAAGATAATTTACACCGCTACCTATTTGAAAATGCAGACGTTCGTGGCGAATTAGTACAACTCGAGAAGAGTTATCAAGAGATTTTATCTGCCCACAAATATCCAGTACGGCTGCAGCACCTTCTAGGTGAGCTTATGGCGGCAACATCTCTTCTTACCGCGACACTGAAATTCGATGGTGATATCGGTGTACAACTTCAGGGTGACGGTGCGGTCTCACTTGCCGTTATCAATGGTAACAACCTACAACAACTACGTGGTGTGGCTCGCTGGAATGGTGACTTGCAGCAAGACGCCGATCTGCAGCAACTATTCGGCGATAAAGGCCATATGGTTATTACCCTTACGCCTACCGATGGTGAGCGTTATCAAGGTGTCGTAGCACTAGATAAGAGCAGCTTAGCCGCCTGCCTCGAAGAATACTTTGCTCAGTCTGAGCAATTGCCAACTTCGATCAATCTATTTGCCAACGGCCAACAAGCAGCTGGCATCTTGTTGCAAGTACTGCCGAGCAAAGGTGATCATAACGTCGAGTTTGAGCATTTAGAGCAACTGACTGCCACGGTAAAGGCAGAAGAACTTTTTGATCTTGAAGCTGAAGAGATACTTCATCGTCTCTACCATCAAGAAGAGGTACGTCTTTTTGACCCGATCCAAGTCACGTTCTCCTGTACCTGCTCGAAAGAACGCAGTGCTCAGGCTATTCGCACAGTCGCTAAAGCAGAAATTGATGCCATCATGGCCGAGCTAGGTAAAGTTGACATGGGCTGTGAGTATTGCAATACCAACTACAGCTTCGACTCCATCGATATCCAAGCTATCTTCAGCGATGCACAGGCTCCCGCAGCTAAGCAGTAATACAGTTTAAATGAAAAGAGGATGCCTGTGAGCGTCCTCTTTTTTTTGCCAAAAAAGTGATCTTCCTCACATATTCATTTCTGCTTAAGTTACAATCGAGTTGCAGCGCATTAAGACGCATATTTGTACAAGAATTATTTAAAGTAAAATAAAAAGCCGACAAAGAACGGCACCGAAATTCCGACCTCAAACATGGAGACCTTACTATGGCGGATGGATCAAAACTAACTCACCATAACCCTACGACCGCACAACTCATCGAGCTAGCCCTTGCCCGCGGCGAAGGTGAACTCACAGCTAATGGCGCGTTAGTCGTAAAGACAGGGGAACGCACAGGCCGCTCACCTAATGATCGCTTTATAGTCAAAGAGCCAAGTACAGCAGCCGATATCGATTGGGGCCCAGTGAACAAACCTTTCGAACAAGCTAAATTTACCGCCCTATGGCAGAAAGTAGAGGCCTATCTGGCCGATAAAGAGCTCTTTATTTCTGAGCTAGAAGTCGGTGCAGACCCTGAGCATTACCAGCCAATACGAGTCACCACAGAAACGGCATGGCACCAGCTATTTGCCCGCAACCTGTTTATTGTCCCTGAAGAGTTCAATGCCGCAGATAAGCCAGTTTGGCAGATCATCAATGCACCAGGTTTCGTCTGTGATCCCGACAGAGATGGCACATATTCAGATGCGACCGTTATCTTGAACTTTGCCGAACGTAAAGTGCTTCTTGCCGGCCTTAAGTATGCCGGTGAGATGAAGAAGTCTATGTTCTCGGTGCAAAACTTCCTACTCCCAGCCAAAGGCGTATTGCCAATGCATTGCTCGGCTAACGTAGGCAGAGATGGCGACACCACACTATTTTTCGGTCTGTCTGGCACAGGTAAGACTACGCTATCGGCCGATCCTAAGCGTTTCTTGATCGGTGATGACGAGCACGGTTGGGCACCAGGCGGTGTATTTAATATCGAAGGCGGTTGTTACGCAAAGTGTATCGATCTGAGCCAGAAGAATGAGCCGGTGATCTGGGACGCTATCCGCTTCGGTACCGTACTGGAAAACGTGGTCATGGATGAGAACCGAGTTCCGGACTACTCCAACTCGACACTCACAGAAAATAGCCGTGCGGCCTACCCGCTCGAGCATATTGAACTCAGAAAAGAGGAAAACTGCGGCGCCGAGCCACACGCGGTAGTCTTCTTAACCTGTGATGTATCAGGCGTGCTACCACCAGTATCACTACTGACCAAAGAGCAGGCCGCTTATCACTTTCTTTCGGGTTATACCGCTAAGGTTGGCTCGACCGAGATGGGCTCTAGCGCCGCGATTCAGTCGACCTTCTCCACCTGTTTTGGCGCACCTTTCTTCCCTCGTCCTGCCAGTGTCTATGCCGAGCTACTGATGGAGCGAATCGAATCATTCAGCAGTCAGGTATATCTGGTCAACACAGGTTGGACTGGCGGTCCACATGGTGTCGGTAGCCGTTTCGACATTCCCACGACTCGCGCCATTGTCGATGCGATTGTCAGTGGTGGGCTCAAAGATATAGAGACTGTGTACTTAGAAAAGCTAAACCTGAAAATTCCTGTCGCCATTCCAGGCGTCGAGACTAAGCTACTCAACCCAGTAAATACCTGGGAAGATAAGGCGCTATATGCCGAATATGCACAGAAACTAGCAGAGAGCTTCACGGCTAACTTCGAGAAGTATCAAGTATCGGATTCGATTAAGCATGCCGGACCTAATGCTTAATACGGTCTTTCTATTAGGTTATTTGTGATCTGATAGCTTTGCCGATTAATCCCAGTTTAGCTTTGGCTGGACTGGGATTTTTTATGTTTGTTGTTTGATATTTAACATTTAGTATTGAGTGTTATTTGATAGGTGGTTTATGGACCATAACTTCACTGTTATCTATCGCTTGCAGACACTTCGGTGAGACGCTGTAAACCCTTCCCTGGGCGCTCTGCGGTTTCCAATAACCTCCCGGTTAAACGGCCAATTCGGCATCCCTGCCTTTCGTTCGAAGAGTATCACTTCGCGATACCTCACCATGTAATCTAAGCTCACAGCCGCGCCTACACTGGATTTAAAAAACAGAGATGCTCTCTTCGAATTGAAGGGATATATATGACAGGCTAAAAACAAATGGAGAAGTTAAGGCGTTATTTGCCAGCTTGGTTCTGTTTGGATGTGGTAGCCTGAGATGGATTGGATTATGTCGGTGGCAGCTTGTTGCTTTAGGGCTGGGAAGTAATGGCTGGCGTAGTGACGATGAGCCGCTTCATTTTCCCAATAGGTAGTCACCAGATAACGCTGGGGTTTATCATTAAACAGCCATACCTGTCCGCCTAACATTCCCTCGACTCGCTGCATGCCCGGATTCCACAGCCTTGCCTGCTCTTTAATAAACTCATTGGCTTTTTCTGGGTCGATATAGCAATCGGCAATGCGAATAAAACCACAACCGACTTGACTATTACAGTGATGATTCTGATGTTGATTTAAAGCTGGAATACTCATCACCAGCCGTAAATAGGAGACAGAGATAGTGCTATAAGTTCCATCCTGATTAGTTTCCTCTGCGATAGGATCATGAGTCACCCTCATAAAATTTTTCACACTCTCCATATCACTCCAGCGAGCCAGAATCATCGCCTTACCGCTTGTCGACTTACCGCTAGATAAGTCCCAGCCACCTAGTTGAGAGATAAACCCCTGGCAGTGCGCCGTTGCTTGCCAGAGACTCTGGCCCTTGGAAAAATCGTCCCTGTTAGCAGCAGGGACTTCACATCGAATATATTTGGCAATCATCTTCGTTCCTTGAAATTGAAATTGAAATGACCATTTAAATGAGAGTTTAAAACAAGAAATCGATTCTTCTATGAACCAGCGAATCGGTAAAGCCTTCTATTTCAACATCATAATCCTGTCCAACTTCGATTCGATTATAGATAGCTTCCGTGGTGATAAAGCTCTCCTCTGGGGTAATAATATAGAAGGTTGGCACGCCCGAGCAGTTACCAGCAGAACAACCTTGGCTCCACTCTAGGTTTTTATTCTCAACTGTAATGTTGAGCACCTGATTACTGAGTTCAAACCAGCTGAATACAATGACCCCGAGCAAGATAAATGTAGGCACCAGAAACTTGGCAATGCGTGTCAGTCGCTTAAAATTTTCATCTTGATCTTGTTGCATATGTTTCCTTTTATTCTCGGCTAAAGCAGATCAACACCTAATAATCCAAATTGAAAATAAAGCTCAAAATGAAGATTCAACTAGCACATAGTTGAACCTACACCGGCAAGTAATGCAAAAGAGTTATCCTTTCGATGTAGCTTGTATCTTGACTGCCTTGCTACTTGATAGCGCCCTTAAAATGGTCAAAAAAACTATCTACTAAATGTTGAGGGACAAGAACTATAAACTATTTCCTGTTCTTATTTATTCGCTTATGAAGCTTCATTACTATCTGTGTTTTCAGAAAAAACCACCTTAAATGAACCAATGACAGCCCTAAAAACGGGATAAGCTAAAATCATCATTCCGAAGGCCACTGCAGGGTAGATTCCAAACATATCAATAGGGTCAGAGAAGCAACCACCTAAAAGGGTATTTAGGCACTCCCCGTAATACCCCAGGGCGACCGCATGAGTGTTTACTTTTTACTCATCTGAGCCAACCCTGCTCGTAACACCTTTTCTAAAAAGGATGTTTTCATCCACGCCCTTTTTTGTTTCGTTGGTATACTCACTTTTGTGGGCTCTGCTCTCAACATGTTTAGTGATGTTTGCCTAAGTATGGCCCAGTTTTCTGCGCCATTATCTTTATAAATCTGACAGTTATCCTCTTTTAAAGAAGCATCTAGTACCCAATGCAAGTTATTCTCAACCGCCCAGTGACTCCTAACGGCTTCACCAAAAGACTTCTCGTCTAACTTGGCAGAGATGATGTAATAGCGATATTCAAGGCTCGGTTCCTTGCCTTTCACCTGCCTATAACTCATTGCCATTCCTAATGTTTTAAGATTTGGCCACTCAGGAAAATTGGCTGAAATTTCTTTAGCACTCAAGACATGGTAGCTACGAGCCTCTAGTCGACCATGTTGCTTATTAAGCAATAGTTTTTTTGTGTCGATTGTCTGCATTTTGAAAAACTTGATTTTATGGCCTCATGCAATAAACCTTGATTCCCTTTAACCGCTAGTACATAGTCTGCTTTTTGCTCAATTATACTCTTCGCAATGCTCTTCTGGCAGCCCATGGCATCAATTGAAACCAGCGCACCTTTTAGTTCCAGTATTTTGATTAACTCAGGGATCGCCGTTATTTCATTCGATTTAGCATCGGTACGCACTTGGCCAATGACCATATTATTCGAGCAAGCAAATGCATTGACCATGTGAATAGTCGATTTACGATCATCACGGTCGTAAGAAGCTCTGAGGGTCTTACCATCAATAGCTATCAATTCACCATTACTTAATTTATTGACTGATTTCATCCAGTTAATAAAACACTGACTGAATTCCTGAGGTTTTATTCGAGCAATGATACGTGAGATAGTGTCATCAACTGGCACTCCTGATAACAGAAATCCATGTTTTTGAAACCAATCAAGGTGACCATCTGCGTACTCTTTAATGTCTTTCCAACCTTCAGCGCCAGCAATAACGGCGCATAGAGTCGCAAACAGAATATCAAACAATGGGTAAGTTATTTTAGCCGACTGGCGAGTATCATCTAACTGGCCAAAGTGCTGTTCAAAAGTGCTGTTCAAAAGTGCTGTTCAAAAGTGTCAATATTCATCATTTACTCTCACAAAAGAGAGTATAAGATCATAAAGTTAAATCAACGTCAAATCAGAGTTGAATTGGTCGAAATTTGTTCGCGATCTCGCCCTGCGTAATACCCCTCTTTCAAAGTACCAAAAAAGTAATCAAAACCAGCGGCGATTAGCCCTAACAATAGGGGAAAAACTAAAGAAACTATCCAATATGCGAAGAATTTTTTCACTGCACTCTCCAAGATCTTTGACATTTATATAATGCGCACTCGCACTTTCCTGTCTTTATTAATCAGTAATTTATCATTGTAAATATTATCTATCTACTTAATTTATAATATAAAATCATCTTTGATATTGAGTTAAAGTGCATTTTGAATTTTAATATATTTAGTTTCAATTACTTATGTAGCCTCTTATGAATACCCTAGTGTAGATGCGGCTGCGAGCTTCCAAAACAGGGTGAGGTATCACGCAGTTATACTCTCCGAACGTGAGGCTGGGATGCCGAACTGGCCGTTAAACATGGACGTTGTTTGAAATCGCATAGCCTACAGGGAGCCTACTCTTATGAAATCAAGAGCCGACGTCTCGCAGAACCTTCTCAAAATAAAGAGCGCACAACCCCCACCGGGCAGGTGATAAATAACCATGAAGGTACGACCTTCAATACACCACCCAATAACAGAAAGAGTGTCCCAACATAAAGTGGCCAAACTTTAAGATCCCCCCTTGTACTCATTACAATTTTAATGAAATATATCAGACTAAGAATAAGATCAATATTGAGTACCTAACATGCGTTTCAAACACTTATCAGCCACCATCTTGGTTAGCCTTGCGAGTTATTCCGCTATAGCTAACGATGAAGCAGCTTCTCAGCTAGCCGAGCCAAAAATCGCTAACACCTATATTAATGATAAAATACTGCCACCAGCTATCGAATGGCATGGCAAGAGTGAAGCCCTGCTTCTCGGTGCCGATGATGAATGGGCTACGCCCTTCGAGAAAAATGGCCTCAAGACTAGCCCAAATTATGCTGAAACTTTTGCCTGGTTGGATAAACTCGTAGCCCAAACAGACAAATTAAACAAGGTTAGCCTAGGTAAGAGCCCACAAGGACGGGATATCTGGATGATCATAGCCTCGAGCGAAGGTGCCGATACTCCAGCAGTATTAGCCGAGAACGGTAAGCCTAGCGTGCTGGTTCAGGCGGGGATTCACTCGGGCGAGATCGACGGTAAAGACGCGGGTATGATGTTACTGCGTGATATCGTTCTGGGTAATAAAGGTGCACTACTCGATAATGCCAACTTGTTGTTTGTACCTATTTTCAGTGTCGATGGCCACGAGCGCTCAAGCCAATACAATCGGGTAAACCAACGCGGCCCGGTAAATATGGGCTGGCGTACAACAGCTAATAACCTCAATTTAAACCGCGATTATGCCAAGGCCGATACATTAGAGATGCAACATATGCTACAAGCCATCAACGAATGGCAACCCGATCTCTATATCGATATACACGTCACCGATGGCATCGACTATCAGTATGATGTGACCTTCGGCTATAACCTACCACAGGGACTCAGCCCTGCTAGCTATGCCTGGTTAGAGAAGAGTTACCGTCCCGCCATCGAGTCGGCTCTCACTCGCCAAGGCCATATTCCCGGCCCCTTAGTCTTTGCCATAGATAACACAGATATCACTAAAGGCATGTCGCTGTGGAATCCCAGCCCTCGTTATTCCAATGGCTATGGTGATGCCAGACACCTGCCGACTATCTTGATAGAGAACCACAGCCTCAAACCCTACAAGCAGCGAGTGCTAGGGACCTATGTGATGCTCGAAGCGACACTGAAAATAGTGGGCCAGCAGGCCACTAAACTAAAATCAGCCATCAAGCAGGATAAATTCCGCTATCCGCCCAGAGTGACACTCACCTGGAAACAGGTGCAACAGAAGCAAAGCTGGGACTTTAAGGGCATGGAATACCGCATGGAAGCAAGCCCGATCAGCGGCAACGAGATCGTCAGATGGACCGGAGTTCCCAAGCTTTACCCTAACCTGCCCGTGATAGCTAATACAGTTCCGGACATCAGCGTGACTCGGCCAAGTGCTTACTATATTCCGCCACAGTGGACCGAAGTGATTGAGCGTTTGCAAATTCACGGCATCCGCATGACCAGGTTACACCAGCCGACAAAGATGAAACTGCAGCAATATGAACTGAGCTCCCCTAAGTTCAGCAGCAAGGATTATGAAGGCAGACAGACGGTGAAAGCCGAGGCAAGACTCGAGTCAATTGAGACCAAGCTGCCTAGCGGCACGGTAAGAATCGATACCCAGCAACCCTTGGGCGATCTGGCTATCTTACTACTCGAGCCGCAGTCGCCGGATTCACTGCTGCAGTGGGGATTTTTTAATCCGATATTCACCCGCACCGAATATATCGAAAATTATGCCGTAGAGCCTCTGGCGGCTCAGATGCTCAAGGATGACCCTAAGCTAAAGTTGGCATTCGACATAGCCCTGAAAGATGAAGAGTTTGCGGCAGACCCTAAGGCACGCCTGCGCTGGTTCTATGAGAGAAGCCCTTACTATGATAACCAGTACCAGAAGTACCCGGTATTAAGAGAAAAGTAACTCAGATCAAAGTAACTCAGAGCCTTATGCTACTCGGTATTACAGACAAAGAAAGACTCGCAATCAATGCGAGTCTTTTTTCCGGGATTTATCGGTTCGGATGTGAGGTATTAGTAATCCACACTGTATTCGAGCGCTAAACGTCGACCATAACCAGAAAACTGATTACGATATTTTTCCCAAACAACTTCTTTATTCATCTGCGACACCAGAGGCTGATAGTCTGCATTGAGCAAGTTATCTATGCCTAAGGTGATACGTCCATAGCCACCCGTATCGAAGGTAGAGATGAGATCCACTAAGGTATAGCCATCATAGGGCGACTCATAGTAGCTATAACCAGCCTCGCTTTCTGGGGCGTTCTTATCTCGATCACCTACATAGTTAACTTGCATGCGTACCGAAGCCATATCGTTAAATCGATAATCGGCATAGGCCGAGGCCTTGATTGGGGTGATTTTAGTGCCGTTCATCCAATAATCTACACCTGTCTCACTGTTGGTGCGTTTACCTTCAGATTGAGATACTGAAGTACCAATCTTTATCGCCTCGTTGATGCGATAATCCAGAGTAGCCTCGAAGCCCCAGACTTTCTCATCGGCAACCACCACGGCGGCAACACGTTTCGAAATTTGAGCATCGACATTGTAGTCATAGGCATAACCGTCTGTGATGTCGGAATAGAAGAAAGAGAGGCTCCCTTGCAGATCCTGATTATTGAAGCGTAGACCAGTTTCATAGTAGTTTGTTTGTGTAGCCGGGATGTCAGCAGAAAACTCGGCAACACTGTCTACCGGCATGTCTCTCAACATACGCATATCCGCATGAGAATAGCCTTGGGAGAAACTGGCAAAAACATCAGTAGAGTCATTCAAGCTATATACCAGACCTAAATTAACCAGAGGCTTATGGTACTTTAAGGTATCGCCTTGCTTCTCGCTGAGGATCCCCCTGCTGTATCTTTGATAATCAGGAACTTCTATCTCAAAGTTCTCATGGCGCAGACCAATTTGCAGAGTCAGATCATCGGTGATCTGATTCCAGTATTGAGCGAATGGACTCAACTTAGTCTCGGTAAGATCGCACACAGAGCAGATATATTGAGATTCAGTTATGGGAACCCCATTTGCGTCTAAGCTGAGAATGACATCACGATCTCTGCCTTGCTCGGTATTATCCTTACCGTATTCGAATCCATAGACTAAACGGCTACGGTTATCTATGGTCCACTGCATGGCAGCCTTAAAACCACTCCTGTCGGAGACAATCTCGGAGCCCGACTCATAGCCAACGTTTACCTTGCTCATATAAACCGAAAGACTTAATTGCTGGCCAAATATATCGTCATGATCATAGGTGACTTGTACTGTGCTTAGTTCTGTCGTCGGATTCGGTCCACTGTAGGGCTTAGTCTTATCGATTTCGACCAGGCCGTTTTCATCGTTGACACTACGTTTATAATGCAGCTTGTTCTCTATCTTGTAGTGACCTGATTACCCATGAGGCTCAGCCATCTTTAACAGTCTATATGGCATAGGTGGCGTTCTAACTGCCACACTCATAAATCGTGGCAATAATTCAGTTAGATTAAAACGCCGATTGAACCGATAACAAAACTCGCCAAGATATCGCGGTAGATACTCGGCGCTAATCGAGTGGTAAGCACCGTGCAAGGATATTTTAACATTACCTATCATTGTATTGACCCAACGAAAAGCTTCAATCTCTACACAACTCGCCCCTCCTCCAGTAACAAGACTAACGTGAGCACAGTGGGACTGTGTCACTGCTCGAAAACACGCCAATCCGTCCGATACTACAGTGCACCCATCTGATAGATGCATATCTGCCCAGTTCTTTATTTCTTGGGTCTTAAAACCATTCACAACATTCATATTCATGTGTAATGGCTGGCCATCATCGGTCAACGATATGGCTACTACGAAAGGTGTTTTGTTGCTGGAACCTCTTCCCGGTTTACCTCCATGCTGTTCGCCACCACGGCAAGATCATTATAAATTGAACTTTATGCTCAAGTAGCGATCAGATCACCAAATACTCTTTTTTGGTGATGTTAATGACTGCTACTTTTTTAAAACTTTTTGATTCGATTGCGGATCCCCGTATTGAGCGTTGTAAAAAACATAACTTATTAGATATTGTTTTACTCGCTATAAGTGCGGTTATGTCAGGCTCTGAAGGATGGGAAGACATTGAAAACTTTGGACATCTAAAGCTTGATTGGCTTCGTCAGTATCGTCCTTTTAAAGCAGGTATTCCTCGGCATGACACTATTGCCCGTGTTATCTGCCGATTAAAAGCGGATGAAAAAGAGATAGCAAAGCTAATCGTTAAGCAAAAGGCTGATTATATTCTAGCGCTTAAAGGTCATCATTCTGGTCTACAGGGTGAATTAAAACAAGACGTTGTCAGCAAGTGCTGGTTAATAAAAGTTGGTTAAATAATAAATATCAGTGGGTTGGCTTAAAAAGCATTATCAAAGTGACATCAGACGTACATGAAAAAACGACAGGTAAAGAAACCACTGAAACACGTTGGTACATTAGCTCATTAGATTTAAATGCAGAGCAGGCGTTATCTTCTGTGCGAAATCACTGGCAAGTAGAAAGTATGCATTGGGTGTTAGAGATGACATTCAGAGAAGATGAATCACGGATCCGTAAAGGCCGAGGTCCGCTTGCTTTTAATGTGATGAGAAAAATAGCAATGACCTTGTTCAAGCAAGACCAGACAAAACGCGCGAGTATAGTGGCCAAAAAGAAGATGGCAGGGTTGGACGACGAGTATCGCTCAACCCTGTTAGAGTCAGGGGTTAAAATGCGCTAGCCGTGCGCCCTATCCGGATGCATTATTAACGTTAATGGCGCCAGCATGGAGCCTCTGGAACACTGTCTACAGGTGATGCAACTCGATGCTAACGGGCTCAACGCTATGGTCGCCAATACGGGAGCAGGCTCACTGGAGATAATTGGGGTCGGTGGGCTTACAAATATCATACTCGATTCCAAGTCAGTTCAAAATTTTCACTTAGCTCAGATTATCCCTCTAGCTTAGCGGCTCTATGAGTTCGCTTCCAAAACTGCCAAATCAATCCTGCGCATACACTAAACCAGATCCACCTCAGCATGATCACTTGCCAAAATGCATCGGCATCATAACCTTTATCCAGTTCACAGAGCAGGATAACCACCAAGAGCACCAGGTAACTTCGCAACCTCAGTGTATCTGTGAGCTTCACTAGAGGAGCAAGTAATAGCGCACCATAAGCACACAAAGCACCGACGATAGCTCCCATGACAACATCCGCAGGCCAATGAGCCCCGACCATGATGCGTGAAGCACCCACAATTGCAGCGACGGCGATCAAACCCAACTTAACTTTATTGCACTTACTCACCAGGAAAATAGTTACCGCAAACAGAAAATCCGTCGCGGTATGGCCCGAGGGAAAGCTATTCGTATGCCGGGTCTCGCCTATAATATTTAAATATTCCAAGATCGCTGCGGGCCTGGGGGCCGCGAAATAATCTTTAATCAGAGGCACCATCAACAAAGAAAGTATGGCTGCAACCACCACTCTCAACGTGAGTTCGGGACGCTTGACCAGATAGCAGAGCACAATTACGCCTAGAGTAGTCCCATTACCTAGATCGGTAATAGCGCTGACCAACCAAGCGGGTAATCTAGCCCCCATAGCATTAATGCTCTGAAATAGAGATAAATTGGTCGCATCATTTAATGTAAGTACATGCACCACAAACAGTGCCAGTAGCAGAAATTGAAATCCATACCCTGTCATTTCACGAGATTGTAAGCTCCAAGTGCCTCGTGAAGAAATTCTGTTGTTCATAACGGACTCCGAATTTTTCATCGATGCCATTATATGAATCGAACGTGAAAATTCCGTGAATATGCTTGTAAAGCTTCAATTTATTACATACGCACATCTATGCTCTGCTACCCAGATCACATTTTGCACTATGTAAATATCAGAAAAGTCGTAGCCAGTATGCAACTCACTCGATACCAGAACCAGGACTAAGAGCAGATGGGCCATTAGGCGCTTTCTAAATGAGAGTCGAGTCAGGCATTAGCCTCAACAATCATGAGTAGTTTCTTCTGTCTGGACAATTTCTTAACGCTAATCTCTCGCTTTAATGCCTCTGAACGGTTGCCGACATTTTCACAATACGCCAAAGCGAGCGGCCCCTTGCCTCGAAGGAATTTAGCCGCCTTAATCCCCCCCGCCTGATGTTCCTTTAAGCGGCGCTCTATATCTGTAGTCACACCAGTATAGAGGTGGCCATTGCCGCAGCGGATCATGTATAACTTCCAATTAGACTCGACCACAATAACTCCATAACAATTAAATCAAGATGTGAGACCCAGTGTCCACTTTACCTGGATCATATCAAGCTAGGTGCTAGCACCTAATTTAGGCCTAATAAACCAAGAAAGAAGGCATATTCCTGTGCCGTATCTTGATAACGACGATAACGACCACTCTTGCCCCCATGTCCCGCTTCCATGTCGATATGAAACAGCAACTTATTATCATCTGTCTTATAATCCCTCAACTTAGCCACCCATTTCGCAGGCTCAAAATATTGCACCTGAGAATCATGTAATCCCGTGGTCACCAATAGGTGGGGATAGGCCTGCCTGGTCATTTGATCATAGGGTGAATAACTCAGCATATAATCGAAATAGACCTTGTCATTGGGGTTGCCCCACTCATCATATTCATTGGTGGTTAGTGGGATAGTCTCATCGAGCATAGTCGTGACAATATCCACGAAAGGCACATGGGCAGCCACGGCAAAATACAGTTCGGGCGCCTGATTTATCACGCCCCCCATCAATAAACCACCGGCACTACCACCAGCGGCGAGCACCTTGTTGCTATCGCCATATCCCTGAGCGACTAACGCCTTAGTCACATCGACAAAATCATCGAAGCTGTGTTGCTTATTTAGCATGCGACCCGAGTCATACCATGGGCGACCCAGCATCTCTCCCCCTCTGACATGGGCGATGGCATATACCACGCCACGATCCAACAAGCTTATCGCCGAGCTATCGAAGTCGGGTTCTACCGTATGACCATAAGCGCCATAGCCATATTGATACAGAGGGTTTGACCCATCCTTAGTGAACTTATCTTTGCGATATACCAGAGTCACCGGCACTTTAGCTCCGTCTCGAGCCGTAATGAACAGTCTCTCTGCTTGATAACGTTCGCTATCGAAATCTCCCAGCACTTTCTCCTGCTTCAACAGGCGTCTATTCATCGGCTGACTCAAGTCGTATTCATAGACAGACTCAGGCGTAGTCGGGCTAGAATAATAGATACGCAACTTGTCACTTGGCTGACTGGCGTTCACATCCAAGCCTACGACATAGGCAGGATCATTAAACGTCAACTGATAGGATGCTTGCTCATTGAAGGGACGCACTTCTATCTGACTTACACCTTGGGTGCGGGTTTGCACGATCAGATAGTCTTTTAATAGCAAAATATCTTCGATACGCGTATCTGCGGCAGCGGCTATGACCTCTTGCCACTGACTCTTATCTGAAATCTGGCTTTCACTGGCTTTCATCAGCCTGAAATTTTCGGCCTGCCAATTAGTTAAGATGTAATACTCATCACCTAACTTAGATACTGAGTATTCATGACCCTCTTCTCTGGGCAATAATGGCTCGAACTGAGTTAACGGCTGGTCAGCATCAAGCACAGACACCTGACTGGTGATGGTACTCTCATGAAACAGTACAATACGAGTTTCATCTAAGCTTTTCCCCAGTGATATATAATAGGTATCGTCTTGCTCTTCGTACACCAGCACATCCTGAGACTGCTCGGTACCCAGCCGATGACGAAACACTTGATTCCCTAGTAAAGTTTGCGGATCTTTCTTGATATAGAACACATGTTGATTGTCATTCGCCCACACAGAACCACCATCTGTGCCATCCAAGACATCATCGAGCAAGGCTCCGCTGTCAATGTCTTTGAAATATATCTTGTACATGCGCCTGCTGAGGGTATCTTCGCCAAACGCCAGCTTAGACTCGTCATGACTGATGGACACACCACCTAAACCATAGAAATCGTGGCCACTGGCCCGCACATTCACATCGAGTAATACCTGTTCATTATTATGTTTTTGAGACGCTAGCTGAGCGTCTTCTGACAATATCGCCGCCGATGCCTGACTCACTCGCATATCACTATCACTACGGATCATCACTGGATACTCGAACCCAAGCTGATAACGCCGCGAATACCAATGGCTATGCCACTTATAAGGCACACTCGACTCGTCTTTATCCAGCCGGCCAATCAATTCGTCGAAGAGGGTCTGCTGTAGTGCCTCATAGGGAGCAAACTGAGCCGTTTTGTAGCGATTCTCGGCCTCTAAATGTGCCAGTATCTGAGAATCTTTTCTCTCATCATCCCTGAGCCAATAATAGTCATCGATCCGCTTCACTCCATGGAGATTTAGCTCAAATGGCACTTTCTTGGCGACCGGAGGAAGAAGATTATCGGCTTGTTTCATAGGTATTTCTCTCAAGGTATCTGTACACCCAAGCGATAGGCTTAGTATCAAGGGCACAAATAGTAAATTTAATCTGCAATCCGCAAAGGATCGACGGTATCTAGGCATCTTACACATCCTTGGTAATTGATGACTCATTTGGCACTTTCGAAATAAGATTCTAAAGAGGATGCCGTCTCAGGTAAAGGGCAAGCCCCCTATTCCTTACTCTTGTCATTTGTTTAAAACAAGTGCACCATACTGGCGCTCGACAGCTAAATCTTACTGGTATAGGACTAGATAACTCAGGCCTGACACCTAAGATGATGTACGAGTAAATTCTCAGGGCGGGGTGTAACTCCCCACCGGCGGTGATAGTACTCGATTCGATTTAATCATCTCACTCGAGTCTTAAGCCCGCGAGCGCCCAAGCAAGCTCATATTGATAAATATAAGCAGCCTGGGGTCAGCAGATCTGGTGCCTTTTACCCTAAGTAAAACATTCCAGAGTCGACGGTAATGAACTTTCTACTCACAGCCTTAAGCTTAAGTAGCGAGTCTGAGTCCGGATGAGAGAGAATGTAAAGATGCAACGAGAAGCCCCACAGACATACCTTCATCGGTATCTGTCACTGTGCTTACTCGCTTCAGCTTAAGCACCCCATTGCTTGTCAATGTCGGTGTCATTTTCTGCACGCCCTGATTCTGGAAAAAACAATGTTGTTTATTAAGGATTTAACCCATGAATCAGTCACTACTCTCCCCTTTCGGCACCGCAATTGAGCGCGTCGAAGTCGCACTAGAAGCACTTAAACAAGGCCTAGGCGTTCTCGTCGTCGATGATGAAGACAGAGAAAACGAAGGCGACCTGATCTATTCGGCAGAAATGCTAACCAATGAACAGATGGCACTGCTTATTCGTGAAGGTAGCGGCATAGTCTGCCTATGTTTAACCGACGAGCGGGTCAAGCATCTGGACTTGCCACCTATGGTCGAAGACAACTCCAGCCAATACGGTACCGCATTCACCATCAGTATCGAGGCTAAGGTAGGCGTTACCACAGGTGTTTCAGCCGCGGATCGCGTCACCACCATCAAGGCAGCCACAGCCGATAACGCAGTCGCAGGTGATTTAGCACGCCCTGGACATGTATATCCGCTACGCGCTCAGCCAGGGGGGGTAATGACCCGTCGCGGCCATACCGAAGGCACCATAGATCTCATGCAATTGGCAGGATTGAAGCCCGCCGGTGTACTGTGTGAAATAACCAACCCGGATGGCACCATGGCGAGACTGCCTGAGATCATTCAATTTGGCGCGAAGCACGATCTGCCAGTACTCACCATCGAAGATATTATTGAATTCCGTCATGCGCTGATGGCGAAGGCAAGCTAGATTCAACTCAGTATCATTTGCTTATCAGGCTAAACAAAAATCTATTATTCTTATTTTTGTTTAGCTATTGAGGACATTAACTAAACTCCCTTTAGTGAACACGTTAACCTTATGATTTATAAGGTTAAGTTACTTCCTCCACATTTTCACCAGACAAAACTCCTCATTAAAAACTTTGGCCAATTCAGCAAAAACATAACCCCAACAAAAATAGTACGTTAGTCGACTTTTTGACGCTATTATTTTATTTAGTGACCTAGATTAGACTTTGATGAAATATGTGTGACAGTCCTACTTGGCTATGATACTTATTCTCACCTCTTTTCGAATCAACAGCTTTCAGCGGCGCTCATATAGAGATCAATGCTGAGAATTTTGCATGGAGCAGACACATGCCATCGGTATTAAACAGGCTGAGCCTGAAACAAAAACTCATCTTGTTTGCCACTATGCCTATGCTGCTACTCGCCCTATTGGGTTCGATAGGCATGTTGCACCTGTTTGACCAATATCAGCAGGCTCAAAGAAATACACTCTCCATCGAGGTCAGTCGTGAAGTCAGTCAACTCATCTTCGAATTACAGAAAGAAAGAGGCCTTTCTGCCGGTTATGTCAGTAGCCATGGAGGTAAGTATCTAACTGATTTAAATCGGCAAAGGAAGCGGACCGACGCTCAGCGGCATAAATTATTCCAGAGTCCGGCTCTGGAAGCCTTCGTACAAACTCTGAAAACCGACCACAGCCAAATATTAAGAGCAAATCTGCAAGTCATCGAGACTAGTGGTCATAAGATGGCCACAATACGTTTGGGCGTCGATCGACAACAAAAGAATGAGGCCTTTCGATTTTACTCAGAATACAACCACCAACTATTAGTACTACTTTCTCAGCTAGAGATACAAACAGAGGATGCCCAGCAGACAAAGGCATACGAGGATCTGCTCAACGTGCTTACCATTCAGGAAACAGCTGCAAAAGAGCGTGGCTTGATGAACGGCATGCTATCGGCTCAATATCTGGACACTAAAGCCTTTATCATGATCAAGAGTATCCAGCATCTGCAGGCTCAAGCCATCACAAAAACCCTGTTAACTGCCGACACCCCAAACAGACGACAGATCAGAGAAATTCTCGACAGCAGTTCCAGCCAACAAGTCCTGCGAGTCAGAACTCCGTTAGAGTCTCAGATCCATATTATCGAACAGGCCTATAAGATCAGTAGACTATTGGGTTATGGCGGTTTGATACATGATTTTAAGAATTACCTGTTAAGGGGAGAGCAGAGATACTTAGCCAGTTTTAATCGCAATATTAATCAGCTAAAATTTAAACTCAACGAGTTAAAAAAATCAGATGGTCTGTCTCCGGTAAAGCTAGCAGCCATCATGCACATAGATGAAACCATAGATAACTATCATCAGCAGATAAATAAGCTGCAGCGACTCAAGCTGCAAGGCTTGAGCATCGAGGAACAAGACAGCTTAGTTCACGTAGATGATAAACTTATGCTCGAATCACTGGCGAGTCTCCAATATCAAGCCCCCGAAATCGACAGCAAATTTTGGTGGGAAATGACCAGCTCCCCAATAGAGAAGCTCCACAGTCTCACTAATAAGCTGACAGATAAGATAGCCAGACTCGGTTATCGACAGCAAACGGCATCCCTCAGCTATTTAGCACTAGGAATCGTAGCGGCGCTGATAAACTTGATCTTACTCTGTATCATAGGGCGAAGCATGATCAGCAACCTCGTCGATAGCATATCCTTAATTGCTAAGGATATGCAGAAGATGACCCTGGACCCTAGCCTCGAACTTAAAGTTCCCGTGAGAGGTAAGGATGAGATAGCCCAACTGTCTCACTCGCTTAATTTGATGCTGGAAGAGAGATCCAAGGCCAATCGACAACTCAAATTGGCCGCCGCCGTATTCGAGAGTTCCTCCGAGGGAATCTTAGTCACAGATGCAGACAACCATATCGAGCTGGTTAATCCTGCCTTTACTCAAATCACCGGTTATAGCTTAGAAGATGTCAAAGGCAGGAGTCCATCCGTATTAAATTCGCAGCAGCAAACCAGGCATTTCTATGACGAGATGTGGCAGTCGCTACAGACTGAAGGGAAATGGCAAGGTGAGATTTGGAACAAACGCAAGAATGGACAAGTCTATCCGGAATATTTAGCCATTACAGTGGTTAAGGATGATGCGGGACAGATCATTCAACATATCGGACTCTTCCTCGATATCAGTAATCGTAAACAGTATGAACAAAATATCTGGTATAAAACCCATTACGACCTGCTCACCAAGCTGCCTAATCGCTCTCTTTACACGATCAAAGTACAGCAAGAGATGACAATGGCCCAAGAGAATAATCGCCAAGTGGCGATCCTGTTTATCAATCTCGACCGTTTCAAATATACCAATGATATTTACGGTCATGAGGTCGGTAACAAACTATTGAGACAAGTGGCTTCCAGACTCAAATCCCTGGTGAATAAACATGATTTTGTTGCACGCCTCGGTGGCGATGAGTTCATCATCATCTTGCCGCGGATCCGACGTCAGCATCAGGTTCAGGCAATCGCCGACAAGGTGAACGCTCGCCTCGCATCTCCGTTTGGAGTCGATGGAGATGACTTAATGATCTCCGCCAGTATCGGCATCAGCCTGTTTCCGGAAAATGGTAGCAGTGAAGAGTTACTGACACGGAATGCCGAAACAGCCATGTATCAGGCAAAAAATGATGGCCGCAATAACTATCGATATTACTCGTCTGAGATGAATGAGCATATACTCGAACGCATCCAACTCGAACAACGTCTCAGACAAGCCGTCATTCGACAAGAGTTCTGCTTGCATTATCAACCCATAGTGAATCTGGACGATCGTACTATCACCGGGGTCGAAGCGCTCATTCGTTGGCAAGACCCCAAATTCGGCATGATTGCTCCTGATATGTTTATCCCAATCGCCGAAGAAACCGGATTGATAGAACCTATAGGAGAGTGGGTATTACAGCAGGCATTAACCGATCTTGCCCATTGGCACAGATTAGGATTCAAGATAAGTATGGCGATAAATGTGTCTGGCAGACAACTGCTCGGCCAGAATAAAACCAGTTTTAAATGTCTCCTCAAAGCCCTGCTAAAGAAAAATGATATCGAGCCCCAATATCTCCACATAGAGATAACCGAGTCAATGTTGATGGATGATACCGAACAGTGCATGACAGTGTTGGAGTCGATCCGCTCCCTAGGCCTGGATATCTATATCGATGACTTCGGCACTGGCTACTCCTCCCTCAGCTACCTGAAACGATTCCCCATTGCCGTCATTAAGATAGACAAAAGTTTTATCGACAACATGTTGGAGAGTGAGTCTGATGCCAAGCTGATTAAGGCCATTGTTATGATGGGCCAGAGTCTGGAGCTCAAGCTAGTCGCCGAGGGGATAGAAACTCATGCTCAGTGGCAGATGTTACAAGCTCTGGGTTGTGATTTCGGCCAAGGTTATCTATTTTCCCATCCTTTACCGGCGCAAGAACTAGCATCATTTCTCCACCAGCAGGCCCAAGCTATAGTCGCTCCATAATCCTGCAACAATAAAGGAGCCACCAAGGCTCCTTGTTTTTTACTGGCTTACCCCGCCATCACGCTAGTCGACTCTTGGGCAGCCATTTGGGCGAGATCTTTATCGACAAAGAACAGCGCCTTGCCATCCTCCCCCACTAGACGGATCTTATCGACGATAGATTTAAATAACTTCTCCTCTTCATGCTGCTCAGAGACATACCACTGCAGAAAGTTGAACGTCGAATAATCTTGATTAGTAAATGCGGCATGAGCCAATGCATTGATTTTAGATGTGATCATCTGCTCATGCTCGTAGGTGTATTCGAATAAGGCCAACAGCGAAGTAAAATCAGACTGAGGCGCCTCTATCGATCCAAGCAGAGGTAAACCACCGGTTTCACTCACATAAGTAAATAGACGATGCATATGCTGCATCTCCTCATTGGCATGAGCACGCATAAACTTAGCCGCCCCTTCGAAGCCTTTATCATCACACCATGCACTCATTTGCAGGTATAAATTAGAAGAGAAAAACTCGACATTTATCTGAGCGTTCAGTTGATCAATCATTGTTTTTTCCAGCATTTTATTCCTCTCGACGCATATCTGCTTAGCTATCTTATATAGCTAAGCATTATCGTGAAAAAAATAAAAAACTGCAATTAAATTTACTTAAGCCATTGTTTGCCAAATGCAAATGGTTATTGTTAAGCTACTCATACAACTATTGCCGGATATTCAATGCCTTGTTTACCCTGATACTCATACCTAGCATCTTGAGGTTCAGCCCCCCCCTACACAGCAAGCTCAAGCCACGGACTCATTTTCACTCGTTACAGAAACTAACGTGGAGATCATAGTCTTCTGATATCAGCGTGGCATAATGTCCGCTCACTTTCGCTTTTACTAATGTCACGTATATTCACGTGAGATTATAAATTCCTTATTAAAAGGTAGCCAGATGCCCACTAAAGCCGATCCATGCTCTCAACCTAGCCTCATGCATCCAGATGAAGCGATTGCACTACTACTCAAACAAGTGAATCCGCTAGAAGACTCAGAAGTCGTGCCGCTTTCCCAAGGGCTAGGACGAGTATTGGCCGAAGACTTAGCATCCAGCATAGACCTGCCCCCATTCAATAACTCGTCCATGGACGGTTACGCCTTTCGCTTCGAAGATCTTGCCCACAATGAGAGCCTACAGTTAATTGGCCAATCCTTCGCAGGCCATCCGTTCGAGGGCGAAGCGAAACCTGATACCTGCATTCGCATCATGACAGGTGCACCTCTGCCCGATGGCTACGATACCGTGCAGATGCATGAGAGGGTCGAAGCGAAGGAAGCGGCTATTTTTATCCAATCCCCTAAAGCCATAGGAGCCAACGTGCGCTATCGTGGCGAAGAGGTTAAAACAGGTGGCAAGGTATTAGTCAGCGGCACTCAGATTGGCGCCGCCGAACTCGGCGTGCTAGCCACCATAGGCACCAGCCAAATACGTGTGACACGTCAGGTAAAAGTCGCCTTCTTCTCTACCGGAGATGAACTTAGACCCGTAGGAACAGAGTTAGCATCTGGCCAGATCTATGACTCTAACCGATACAGCATTCGCGGCCTACTCAGCCGAGCCAATGTCGAGTGGATCGATATGGGCGTGGTTGAAGATGATCCTGAGGCGATACGTGAAGCATTCAAAAATGCCGCAGCCAATGCAGATATGGTGCTCACCTCGGGCGGAGTCTCCGTAGGAGATGCCGATTACACTAAACAAGTACTCGATGAAGTGGGTGAAATCACGTTTTGGAAGCTGGCCATTAAACCTGGTAAGCCCTTCGCCTTCGGTAAGCTAGGTAAAGCCATCTTCTGTGGCCTGCCAGGTAATCCTGTGTCCTCCATGGTGACCTTCTACAAGCTAGTATTGCCTCTGATCATTAAGATGCAGGGGCTTCCCCAGGTCAAGCCACTACAGCTAAAGGCCACATTGAAGGGAGATCTGCGTAAATATCCGGGACGTGTAGAATATCAGCGCGGCATCTTAAGCCAAGATGATAAGGGTGAATTCGAAGTCACTTTAACCGGGGGCCAAGGCTCTGGCATGCTCACCTCGATGAGCTTAGCGAACTGCTTCGTCATACTTAGCCAAGAGCAAGGCGATACCTCAGACGGTACGCTCGTTACGGTTGAGCCTTTCAACTCAGTCCTTTGCTAAATTAAGTATTTGCTAGCAGTTAGCTTAAGCGATGGCATCGCGAGCTGATTGCTAGCCAATTTATAGCCAATTACTAGCCAAGACAAGCATCAGGAAAACAGATATGAGTTCGACACCCAATAACGATGAGATCTTGTCTGACAGCGAGATGCTCAGATACAGTCGCCAGATCTCTATCAAGGCGATGGATTTCGAAGGCCAGGAGAAGCTCAAACTCGCTAAGGTGCTGATTATCGGTGCCGGAGGCCTGGGCTGCGCCGCCAGCCAATATCTTGCGGTAGCGGGTGTGGGTCACATGACTTTAGTCGATTTCGATACCGTCGAGTTATCCAACCTGCAGAGGCAAGTGCTACATCAAGACAAGAATATCGGTCAAGCTAAGGTCGAGTCAGCCAGAGAAACCCTGAGTGGACTCAACCCTCATATTCAGATAGATGTCATCGATGCTGTGCTGGACGATGCCGAGATAGATAAACTAGTTGCTCAACATGGCTTGGTATTGGACTGCACAGATAACGTGGCGGTACGTGAGCAGCTCAATAGCAGCTGCTTCAGGCATAAGGTGCCTCTCGTTTCCGCCGCCGCTATTCGCATGGAAGGCACAGTGACTGTATTCGATTATCAGGATGAGCATCCCTGCTATCACTGCTATAGCAAGCTCTTCGGTGAGCAGCATCTCACCTGTGTCGAATCTGGCATACTCGCGCCTGTCGTCGGCATGATAGGTTGCCTACAGGCAGTCGAGGCCATCAAGGTGATCACTAAGATGGGTAAGCCTCTGCTGGGACGCATCTTGATGATAGATGCCATGACCATGGAGTTCCGCGAGATGAAACTGGCTAAACAGGTAAACTGTGAAGTCTGCGGCTAGAGCTTGGATGGTTTTAGCAGGCATTAAAAATTTAATTTTAAAAAAGTGAAAAACTCTTTAACCCTCCCCTAGTGGGAGACATTATTCTGCTTTCAACGGGTTAACAACCCAATATCTACTCACTGAAAGCTGACGAATAATACCTGGAGTTAACGATGAACTTACTGACTAAAACTCAGATATATCGAAGACTTCGCCTTCAACGCCGACGACTCGGGTGCACTCATCAAATCTCAGCCATTATTTATTAAAGAATCGGCCGCAAGCGACCGAGTTTAGAAGAGCCCTAGCTGCTCTGAATTTTTCTCTTTCCTATCTAATTCAATCAACTGGTTTTGAACATACTCACGAATAGCCTCTTCATTTGCGTTACCAATAGTTTCAACAAAGTAGCTTTGAGTCCAAAGCTTACCACCCCAGAAATACCGCCTTTTGATATCTGGGTAGCATTTGAAAAATTCTCGGGCTGAAATGCTTTTTATCACATACATAATATGACTTGGTGATATCTTCGGCTCACTTCTCACAACCATATGAATGTGATCTTCAGGGATTTCTAATTCAACGATATCAATATCGTAATCGAAGCCCGCTTTATGAATAATGGCTTTCATCGTTTCACGATAAGGGTCTGAGAACACTTTTCTGCGATACTTAGGTATCCACACAAAGTGATACATTAACCTGAAAATATGATGTGAATTTCGCTGATGTTCCATGTATTGAATAATATAGACTGAGACAAGCCCAGTCTATATTATCCAGCACGGGGGCAAGCCCCCGAGATTTTCGCTCCGCGCGTTAAATATATCGGCACAGGAAGGAGTAAGGTACACAGTGACACTACCCGAACTGATGACACAGAATAAAGCGCGAGATTTTATTAAAAACCCTGCGATTCAGCTGAGCTGATGATAATGGACTGACCCGTACTGACAGCCTATCTAGCCAGTATCAATTGCTGGCTATTTTCCGTATTAGATGAATTAATCTCCAAAAACACACAGAAAATTAACCCTTTTATGGACATGACTCGTTACTAATGGCATAAATTAGATCTTCCTACCTAGGTCTGTACCTTGCCAAGCGGCGAAGCTCTGGATCAGTGGGAGCTGTTCAAGCGTGATCATAAGAGTGTAGAATCAAGCTCTGACGTGACAAAACCGACGAGTTAATACTACTCGGTATAATACTCACTCGAATAAAAAGGACCATCAGAGCAGATGTCGAGATTACCCACAGATCCCTCCTATGAGCTGGCTTGTGATATCAGCGATAACTGGGTTTTAGATGATTGGCGCCCCATCCTCGACACTATCTGTATCAGGCATGGTATAAATGCTATCCATATGAGCCAGAACTTCGAAGGCACTAACCCTGTCTTCGAGTTGACTCAAGCTTCGAGTGCCAGAGGCTTATAAATCCTTTATCGTTAAACTTTTAGCGCCTAACTTTCATGTACAGTATCAGAGCGAATACCTGAGCCTCAAGTTACTCAACCACCACAGATTGGGGGTCAAGGGTACCTAAGCTGTTTTACTGCGGGGATGTCGACAACTGGCCCTACCTGGTGATAGAGAAGCTAGATGGCGTCATGCTCTCTTCTGTACTCACAGAGCTTACTGTCGAAGAAAGATGCGATATCACACTGGAACTGGGTCAGTTCAGTAAACAGTTACATCGGCTCCCCGAGCAAAACATCGAAGGCTTAAGACTGGATTGGCCAGACTTTATCCGATTACAAACCGATAAATGCCATGAGAAGCGTAAGAGACAAGGCCTGCCAGAGCCTCTACTTGAAGAGTTAAATGCCTATCTTGCCCAGCATACCGATAAATTACTTCCTTACCTTAATCAATCAAATGCACACCTGATACATACAGATCTGCATCTGGGTAACTTATTGGTTAAAAAACACGAGGGGCGGTATCGATTCACCGGGATCATAGATTTTGGCGATGCCCTGGCCTGCCCCGATCCTGTATTTGAATTTACCTCACCGGCATTACTGCTCGCCCTGGGTGAGCCCAGCATATTCCACGCCTATCTCGATGGTTATGGTTATCAAGGCAAACGAGATACCGGCTTACAGCAACACATGATGATGCTCAGCCTGTTGAGACACACGGGTGACATGAACTACATGCTGCAACATGTTCCAGGCTGTAGCGAAGAGAACAGCTGGCAGGCACTGGAAGCTAAGTTTTTCCCGCTTTAATCCAGGCTGCTGACTTCGGCCATCAGCAAGCCTTTCTCGACCCGAAGTGAGACTCTACCCTTATGGATCTGCACCGCCGTAACCCCTTGAATCGAGCCGTAGCGCCCACCTAACATGGTGTGACTTTGCTTAGTAAACAGAAAGTGCAAAGAGAGACAGATTTGAAAAGATAAACTCCCTCAAGCGAGAGAGTTTGGTATTGATAGGCTTAAACGATGAAGCTTAGGTAGCCCTGCAAGATGATCGCATTAACGATGTCGATAAAGAAGGCACCAACAATTGGCACCACCATAAAGGCTTGAGGTGATGGACCCGTTCTGGTCACTAAGGCTCCCATATTCATCACGGCAGTAGGCGTCGCGCCCATGCCGAAGCCACAATGACCACCCGCCATCACAGCGGCGTCGTAATTGCTGCCCATCACGCGGAAAGTCACGAAATAGGCAAACAGAGCTAAGATCACAGTCTGTGTCACTAGGATGACCAACAGGGGAATAGCAAGATCGAATATCTCCCATAGCTTAAGATTCATCAGCGCCATAGCCAAAAACAGTGACAGAGAGACCGTACCTAAAATATCGATGCACTCACTGTTAATCTTATAGCCACGCGAGACCTCGGTGATGTTAGTGATCACCACACCGATAAACAGGGCGTAGACAAAATCAGGCATTTTTAGCCAGCTGATGCCCATTGTCGCCACCAGAGTGCCAATCCATTTAGCGCCGGCCACACAAAACAGCAGGATAAACAGCACCTCAAGAATACTCTTAGCGGTAACCCTATCCTCTTCTAGCTGATCGTAAGTCACCAGATCAGGATGATCTTTATGGTGATTGCCACCGACACCATAGGAGGACACCAGATTATTTTTATTAATCAGCCTCTGGGCCACAGGACCGCCTATGATCCCGCCCATGACCAAACCAAAAGTCGCAGCAGCCATAGCAAACTCTAGCGTATTAATGCCATAGTCTTCAGAGAATGTTTGCGCCCAGGCAGCACCGGTACCATGGCCACCCGAAAGTGTAATAGAACCGGCAATCAAGCCCATCAAGGGCTCTAAGCCCAAGGCCGTAGCCATACTCACCCCGACGGCATTCTGAATAACAATATAGAGAGAGGCGATCCCTAAGAAGATAAACACCTTGCTGCCGCCTTTGAGCAGCAATTTATAACTCGCTGCCAGTCCAACGGTACTGAAAAACATCAGCATCAAGGTGTTTTGCATCGACAGGGTAAACTCTAACGAGATATTGTTGAAATGTAACACTGTGATGATCGCCGCGACAATAAGACCGCCGACAATAGGCTCAGGAATATTGTACTTTCTAAAAAAAGCGACATGGCGGTTAACTGAGTGCCCGATAAAAAGCACTAAAATCGCCACTAAAAACGACTCTAGTTCGCCTATTGAATAAACTGTATTCATGAAACTCCTTTTTGAATGAACAAAGCTTTCATTACGACCTCAATGCAAAACTGGGCAGTGATGCAAATTAGGAGTATAGGTAATGAAAACTATGCCCACTATTCTGTCTGCGATGAATAATCAGCTGAATTCCCGCAGATGAGATTAGAAGCGGCACATTGTGCCACAGTTCACCTTATATGGAACATTATTGAAAGGTAAAAAAGAGAAGTATATTGAGGGGAAATGTAAAAATCATACAGTTTTAGTATGATTTCCCTTCAAATGTTAATGGTAGTGAGGGAATGTTATGCCTAATTTGAACATTTTAAACACCATTGAACAAAAAGTCTTAAGGTTTCTGAGCGGGCATTGAGCTCAAAAGAGCAATCTCAGCTAAACGCTCACGCTCGGCTTTGGATATATATTTCGGCTTATTGCTTGAGTGCGATTTAGCATTGGCCTTTTTCGCTTTTTTCTTGAAATTCAGGGTTATCTTTTTTGTCCGGTTCATCTTTTTACAGCCTAGCCATTATCAATGACATGATTATACCAATAAACCAATTCAAACCAACAACTCCGCCCGCGAAGAAAGCGCTCACAAAACCGCTACAACTAGCCACTTAAATCAACATCATCAGAGAGGTAAATCACAACTCTCACCTTTTTAGATTAATAATCCGCACACGGATAGACAGCAGAAGAGTCCGATATAAAAGTCATTACAGTGACTTCCAGCCGTATGGGCAAGCCAGTCAGTGCCATTCCCAATACGGTCACCATTATCGACAGAGAGCAGCTGTTCAGAACCACTAAATATCTATCGACAATTATCGGTAACTTGGCACCTAGCTTCTCTCCCAGTCGTCAGAAAATGAGTAATACAGGTGAAACACTGAGGGGGCGCCCACCATAATGCATGCAGCAAACCTAGAATGAAGAAGAGTATCCATGAAAAAATCTCCCTTAATAACATCATTTTCGTTTAGGCCAGCCTAACTTCTCAGGCTCAGACCATATTTGCAACTGCTTTATGGTATCCGCAGCGGTAAATTCCTCTCCTTGGGATGGATAATTCAAGTATCGATAGTCCTTAGCGCGAAAACTAAAACTTAAACTAAAAGCATGCAGATAACCTCTATCTGATTCTGCGCCGCCATAGAGTTTATCTCCTAAGATAGGGACTCCTATGCTGGCCAAGGCGACTCTAAGCTGGTGAGTTTTACCGCTTAGAGGCTTTAGCAGATACAAGCGTAGGCCTTCGGCCACAGACTGAGAGAAAAATTGCGTTAATGCCGGATTTTTTGTGGTGCGCAGCAGCTTGTACATGCTACGTCTGGATTTGGCCATATCGCCAACCACCCAGCCCTGTTTCTTCTTCGGTTTGCCTTTAGCTAAGGCAACATAGTATTTTTGTACCTTATGCTGGGTAAATAACTCGGTGAACTCGGCCGCAGCGCGACTGCTCTTAGCAAACAGGAGTAATCCCGAAGTCAGACTATCTAGCCTATGCACAGAGTAGAGCTTGATTGTCAGATCTTGCTCCAATCTTGCCATCACCCCGGCAGAGCCATCTTGGCTATGAAAATGAACATTGGCAGACTTAGTGATCACTAAGAAATCATCTTCATCGGCGACTATTTGATACATTGACTCGCACCCATTATTCTTTTCCATTACCTATCATTACCTTACTTCTAAACCAACCAGACTTAAGAGGCTTGTAGCTGTCACACGACTGGCACTTAAAAATTAATCCGCACCACTAGACCAGGCTGGTTATCGCTGAGCGTCACTTTCGCATTATGTCTGACGAGTATCGCTTTCACCAACGACAGACCTAGACCCGTGCCCTTATTATGTCGACTCGGATCGAGCCGCACCAAGCGTTCGAATACTTTGTCTTTTGCCTCGTCAGGAATTCCAGGACCATTATCACGGATCTGGATCTCTCTACCCGCTTGCACTATCTCTATGGTCGCACCATCGCCGGCATACTTGATCGCGTTATCCACCAGATTAAATAGTGCCTGAAACAGCAGATACTTATCCCCCGTCACCTTAATATCTTCACCCGTGGAGAGTAATAGCTTCTGTTGATTCAATTCGGCCATCGCCTCCGCCATCTCGAATAGGTCTTCACACATATCCTTGATACTCAGATCCTGTAGTTCCAAGGTCTGCTGGCCCTCTTCTATCCGTGTCAGAGATAACATTGCATCAAACGTCGCCAGACAGTGATCTAGCTCTTCGGTCAAGATGGCGCAGGCTTCGGGTAACTCCTGTGAGGTCTTGTCCGGAAGTTGTTCCAAACCTATCCTAAGATGAGAAAGTGGCGTCCTGAGATCGTGAGCTATGTTGTCAGTCGCGCCTCGAACTGCAGTGAGATTATTCTCCAGCGTATCGAGTACACCGTTAAATTTTCGTGCCAGCATATCGAACTCATCCTGGCGCCAACTCACAGGTAGACGTGTAGAGTACTCGCCTTTCTCAATCAAGCGACTCAGTCGGTTGTATTGCACTAACCTACGTAAAATAGCCTTAGAAAACAGATAACCTAGCGCTAAAGTAAGCACTATTGTCAACGTCAAGGCCGTGATAGCTGCATTGACGAAGCGCTCAATAAGAGTACCTAATTGGTCTGTTCGAGTCGCAATCAATACCGGTCCATAGCGAGTGATCACCAGGCCACCGGTCAAAATATGTAACTTATCCGGGCCACCGGTCAGTATGGGAAATTCACGGGTCTGAGGCAACAGCGGCATATCGTCGGGAATTAAGCTTAATGCACCCACGAGATCGAATGAGTTACGCCATACCACTAAGGCGGTATCGGGATCGGCAGTTTTAACTTGAATGCCGAAACTTCGGCGGTCTAGCGTCAGCGCCATCTGCTGATAACGCGCCTTTTCAGAGGCTAGATGTTGATCTGTTTGCAACTCCTGCTCATTCATTAATTGACGGTACATGCCAAATAGCAAGGTACCGATAATCAGAGTCACCAGAGCCGAAAAAATAATGGTAATGCGCCATGCACTACTCTGGTATGGCTTAATGCCCTTCACGGAGGCGATAACCGGCACCTCTGACGGTCTCGATCAATTCACCGAAACCCAGTTCTTCAAACTTACGTCTGAGCTTAGCGATGTGTACATCGATAACATTGGTGCGAGGATCGAAATGATAATCCCATACTGCTTCAAACAGTAAAGTACGGCTGACCACCTGGTTTGGGTGCTCCATCAAGTATTTGAGTAGCTGAAACTCCTTGGGTTGTAACATCAGCTCGCTACCATCTAGCGTCACCTTACGAGTTAGCAATTCCATCACCAGATTACCTACCGATAATTCGGTCTCGGCAGGCTGAGATAAGCCTCGCTGCATTAACTTCTCGGCTCGTACCAATAGCTCTGAGAAGGCAAACGGCTTAGTCATATAATCATCGCCACCGGCACGTAAACCTTTGACTCTCTCATCCACATGGCTGAGTGCAGACAGGATTAACACCGGAGTCTGGCTCCCAGTCGCCCTTAAGGCGGCCAGTAACTTGAGTCCATCGAGCTGGGGCAACATGCGATCCAAGATCACCAGATCATAATTCATGCTAGTGGCGAGCAGCAGACCTTGATGGCCATCACTGGCCGTTTCTATGTTGTGCCCCTGCTCAATAAATCCTTTAACCACATATTCGATTGTGGTCGTATCATCTTCAACGAGTAAAATTTTCATGGTAGTAACTTAGTTCCATTTAAGCAGAGGTAGGGGGCGTAGGGTCTTAATATCGAAGGCTAATTTACTCTTGCCATCGACATTGATAAGTTTCAACTCCAGATAACTGATGCCGAGATCATGATCCAGTTGTGCTTCGAGTATAAATGCTTGCTTGTCTTTCATGGCCTTAACCACCAAGGTGTAGAAAGTCAGTGATTTATCTTCCATCAAGTTAACGGCGATGAGTTCGTCACGATCGTCGGCCTCTAACCTTGCGACTTCCTGTGTCACCAGCCGTCCGTCCTTAGCCCTGAATTCAAATTCGGTGATGGTCTCGGCACTGGTCTCTATCATACTCAGCTCATAGATCAGCTCACCATTTACCACATCTATCTCAAACTCTGAGATGATGCCGGGATAATCTTGCTCAACTTGTAATAAAAATGCCTGCGGAGTGAGGTTCCCTTCATCGGAAAGTAGTTCAATAATCGACGCTTCTGCCCAAGCTGCTGCCGAAAAACCTGATGATGAAATGAGCACTAAACCAACTAACCAACGAGCCATGGCTCCTCCAGTAAAATCTACGATATTACTATCTTATCGTATTAAATCAAAAACAGTTAATTTCTTATACATGACTCGATCCCCTTTGAGTTAATGCCAATTTTAGGCGCATGACTATAAAGCCCAGATGGAATCAAGATTAATGTTTGATCATAAAGATAGGCGCTGGAACCTGTTTAGCTGTTATGAAAGATAACGAGCCTAAGCTGGCGCTAAGATATGAATGAGTTCTGACCTGAGTGCCACTGTGGTTTCTACGCCTTTAGCCAACTTAAGTTTCTGCGCAAGATAGAGAGGTACCTCGGCGTTGATCTGGTGGCGAACTCCTCTCACACTGGCGATGATCCTGACACTCTCCCCCATGGTCAACATAGACTCTATGGTGATATCCAGCTTATTGAAACTTTTGCACAGTCGGCCTTGCTTGATCGAATTGAATCTGACCCCCTGATTGGGAATGACCCAGCGCACCTTAGTGCCGATATCCAGATGTTCGAAATAGGTGCTGGCAATCAGATGCTCACCAAATTTAAGCCAAGTGATCTGTCGCTGCTCCTCTTGAGCAATAACACGGGCATCGAAGATATTACGTAGCCCCATCTGCTTGGCCACGGCTTCGTTGTGAGGGCGCACCAATACATCATGGGGCCGACCTTGTTGCAGCATCTTTCCCTGACTGATGAGGATCATCTTATCAGCCAACAACAGAGCCTCGTTAAGATCGTGAGTCACCATGATCACAGGAATAGCCAACTGCTCTTTTAATCTGGCCAGCTCTAAATAGAGGCGTTCACGGGTTTCCCTATCGACTGCAGAGAAAGGCTCATCGAGTAATAATACCGAAGGTTCACGGGCTAAAGCCCTCGCCAGAGCGACCCTCTGACGCTGACCACCCGATAGATTTGCTGGTAAACGATCCGGCAAACCATGCAAATTCACTCGTTCGAGCCATTTTTTAGCCCTGGGCTTACGTTCCGACTTGGGAATATGGTCCAGTGCGGCCACCACATTTTCCATAGCCGTTAAATTAGGAAACAGACCAAAATGCTGGGGCACATAGCCTAAATGACGCTGCTGTGGGGATAGACTTAGCTTTTTATCACTGTCATACCAGACTCGGTTTCCATAAAGTATCTCACCCGATTCAGGCTGATTGAGACCGGCAATCATACGTAGCAAGGTAGACTTGCCGCCGCCGGAAGGGCCGACAACCGCCAACATTTCACCCGCCTTACAGGTAAATTCAGCATCTAGCTTGATATGTTTTTCTTGCTTGATACGACAATAAAGGTCGGCAATATCTTGCACTATACCCGCTCCCTTATCTGCTCGAGCACACATAAGATCAATTCAGTATCTAGGATGATATGACGATATAGATCAACTATGTCTTGAGCCATGTGCTCTCCCCAACCTTCTCGACATGCTTGTCGTCAGCGCAAGCACTGTGATGGCAAATAGCAGCAGCACTAAGGACATCTGCCCGGCGCTGGCAAAGTCGAATGCCTGCACACTGTCGTAAATAGAGATAGCCACGGTCTTCGTCTCACCAGCAATATTACCGCCCATCATCAAGACCACACCAAATTCACCCAAGACATGGGAGAAACACAGCACCAGTGCAGTCAATACTCCTGGCCACACCAGAGGCAGTTCTATTTTGAAGAGTATTTTTAAGGGACTCATGCCACAACAGGCCGCGGCATCGCGAACCTCTTGGGGGACTGATTCGAAGGCGCGTTGGATCGGCTGAATGGCGAAGGGGATATTGACGATAATCGAGGCAACCACCAGACCAGAAAAGTGGAATACCAGTTGTTGACCTAAAACCTGCTCCAGGAAACGCCCAAGCCAGGACTGGCTGCCCAAGCCCACCAGCAGGTAATAACCTATCACAGTCGGTGGCAACACCAGGGGCACCATGATCAAGGCTTCGACCCAAGATTTACCAATAAAGTGATGATAGGCCAGAAAACGACTCGCCAAGATAGCAAAGGGGATCAAGATAATAACGGTAACGCAGCTTAGTTTTATCGATAACCAGAGGGCTTGCCAATCCATAGACTAGTTACCTGTCTCTGGTTGAAACGGTTCTGCTTCAACTGGCTTAGATTCAACTGGCTTAGATTCAGCAGACTCAGATGCATCCAGAACTGGCAAACCGAATCCAAAGTCACTGAATATCTGCCGGGCACTGTCAGACTGAAGGTACAGATAAAATGCTTTAGCGGTGTCTCCCGCTTTCTTGGTCAATATCATGCGCTGAGTAAGGGGAGTGTGTAACTCTTCGGGGATAACTCTATAGTGTCCCATGGCCTGAAACTGCGGGGCGATAGCCAGAGACAAGGCGATAAGTCCCCCTTGAGTTGAGCCACTCACGGTAAACAGTGCAGCCTGGGAGGCATTCTCCCCGTAGATAAGCTTAGACTTAAGGCTATCCCATAGCCCTAGTCTCTGGAGAACTTCTCGGGCACGCTCGCCGTAGGGAGCATGATCCGGATTTGCGATGACAAATCTCTGCAACTTACCGGCTTTTAGCAGGGATTTTAATCCCTCTAATTCAGGGTCGAGTTCCAGTGGGGAGTATTTAGGTGCGGCGATAGCGAGTCGGCCCACCGCATAGAGGGTGCCTTCACCTAAACTGGCATCGTACTTCTGTAGCTGATGAATATACTTCTCATCGGCAGAGAGGAATAATTGGAAAGGGGCACCGTGCCTGATCTGGGCGACGAAATTTCCCGAAGAACCGTAGGAAACATTGACCTTACGACCCGTATCTTGGGTAAACTGGTTAGCTATCTCATCGAGGGCAAACTTGATATTCGATGCCGCGGCGATCGGCGGGACATCGTCACTCCTGGCCGGTACAGATACCAAACTAGACGCTAACACCACACATACAGATACTAGCTTAAACCAGTGCTTCATTGCCTTTCCTTACTTTGGTTGACTACAAGTGAGGGTCAAATTATTCTTTATCCCTTAAGTTACTGTTTTTCCCACATATTGGCAGCTTGATCGTCGGCATCTTTAGCCTCGACCCAGTTTGCGCCCTTGTCGCCCGCCTCAAGCTTCCAGAAAGGCGCCTTAGTCTTAAGGAAATCGATCAGAAATTCGCAGGCGGCAAACGCCGCTTTTCGGTGCGCACTGGTGACACCAATAAAGACTATCTGCTCACCCAAGGCCATAGTGCCGACGCGGTGAATGATGGTGACATTATTCAGCGGCCAACGCTCACGAGCCTCTAGAGCTATTTGATTAAGCACCGCTTCGGTCATGCCAGGATAGTGTTCTAAGGTCAGGTCGCTCACCGTGCTGCCATCGTTAAAGTCACGCACCTTACCGACGAAAGTCACTACGGCGCCATCACTATTATCACCTGCGATCAGCGCATATTCATCGGACACACTAAAATCTTCGGTCTGAACTCTGACTGCGTTTAACTCAGTTGCCACATTAACCTCCGGTCACAGGAGGAAAGAAGGCAACCTCATCGCCGTCTTCAACTGGCGTATCCCAGCTACTGATAGTCTGATTGACCGCGACCAATAACTTATCTGCGGCTAATACTTTAGCCCATTTATCGTCTTTTTCGGCAAGCTGTGCACGCAGGCCTGCGGCAGTCACAGTCGACTCACTGGCTTCGACGGCAAGTTTACTCTGACCTAATAGCTCACGAACCTGAGCAAAAAAAAGTACGTTTATCATCTTTAATATACCTTCAAAAACTGAGCGACTTAAACCTTAAAATGACCCGACTTACCGCCACGCTTTTCTAGCAAACGTGTCTGGGATATCACCATATCTTTCTGTACTGCTTTGCACATATCATAGATGGTCAGAGCCGCCACAGATACCGCCGTTAAGGCCTCCATCTCGACACCGGTTTTACCCGATAACTTACAAAGACTGGTAATACGTACCCGGCTAAATTCTGGCTGAGCCTCGAGTTCTACTTCCACTTTGGTCAACATCAGCGGATGACAAAGAGGAATAAGATCCGCTGTCTTCTTCGCCGCCTGAATGCCTGCAATACGTGCGGTGGCGAACACATCACCCTTGTGATGACTGCCGCTTATGATCATCTCCAGCGTCTCGGGCGCCATCTCTATATAGGCCTCGGCTCTCGCTTCTCTTTCAGTGACCGCTTTATCTGTCACATCAACCATATGGGCATTGCCATCGGCATTGATATGGGTAAATTCACTGCTCATTAGATTTAACCTTAATTTATTCGGCAATTACTTTTCATATGCATCACAGAATTAATACCATTCCATGCCTTGCCTTGCCTTGCCTTGCATATGACTATTATTTGATAATCACTTAAAAAATGAATGTGGAAATTATATTTGAGGCCTGACACTCAGTATTACCGGACATGATACGTCAGCTAATACCCCAGCCAGGCTGCAACAGAGGATTAGCCACCTATGGAGGCTAAGTGTTGAGTCACACCGGTAATGCCATCGTGAAGGGAATGAGTCTCCTTCTTAGCGGCTAGCTGGCCATGGAGTCGCTCGACCAGCTCAGCCCTTTGATCTTGATGCTGTAACAGGTCTCTAAGATCGACACCGTTTTCGGTAAACAGACATAAGTGCAGCTTACCTTTTGCCGATACTCTCAAACGATTACAGCTGGCGCAGAAGTGATTATCGTAGGGCATGATCAAGCCGATGCGTCCCTTATGGTCGTCACGACTGAAGTTTTGCGCGGGGCCATCATCTACCGCCGGTGTATCTAAGCTCCAGCCATCTTCAACCAAAGAGGCTCTGATATCGGCTCCGGCAAGATGGTGTGCCTTGAAATAATCACGACCTAAACCTGTCTCCATCAATTCGATGAAACGCAGATCTATGGGCGTGTTTTTAATCCAATGCAGAAACCTCGGCAGATCTTTATCGTTTAATCCCTTGAGTAATACCGCATTGATTTTTACCCGTTCGAAACCGGCTTCGAGAGCCGCATCGACACCTCGCATCACCTCATCAAACTTATTTTGACCCGTGATCTGATAAAACATACGGGGATCTAGGCTGTCTATCGACACATTGATGCGTCTTAAACCGGCGTCATACCACTCTTTGGCATTCTTTTCCAAACGATAGCCATTGGTTGTGGTTGCGATTGTCTTTATCTTGTCGTTATCGGCAACCACGCGAATGATATCGGTGAAGTCTTTACGCATAGTGGGCTCACCACCTGTGATGCGGATCTTTTGCGTGCCGACTTCAGAGAATGCGCCGACCAGATTTTCTATTTCATTGAGTCCAAGAAACTGAGCACGACCGTCGGGACGGTAGCCATCGGGGAGGCAATATGTGCATTTGAAATTGCAAACGTCGGTCACCGACAGCCGCAAATAGTGAAACCTTCGACCAAATTTGTCTTGTAGTTGAGACATGATCACCTTTCCTAGTTGGGGAGGTGTGATCATTTCTTTTCACACCCCGGTGGCGTTATTGCCACGGCTTAGCGTCCGTATCTGATGACGTAGGACAAGAAGCTCGGAGAACCGTCAGTGCATAATTATAGGCTTGTTTGTCTTCATTCCCTAGTTTTTAAAGTGCATTTCTTGCTCAGGATCACGGCAAGATCATTATAAATTGAACTTTATGCTCAAGTAGCGATCAGATCACCAAATACTCTTTTTTGGTGATGTTAATGACTGCTACTTTTTTAAAACATTTTGATTCGATTGCGGATCCCCGTATTGAGCGTTGTAAAAAACATAACTTATTAGAGATTATTTTACTCGCTATAAGTGCGGTTATGTCAGGCTCTGAAGGATGGGAAGACATTGAAAACTTTGGACATCTAAAGCTTGATTGGCTTCGTCAGTATCGTCCTTTTAAAGCAGGTATTCCTCGGCATGACACTATTGCCCGTGTTATCTGCCGATTAAAAGCGGATGAAATAGAGATAGCAAAGCTAATCGTTAAGCAAAAGGCTGATTATATTCTAGCGCTTAAAGGTCATCATTCTGGTCTACAGGGTGAATTAGAAGCTTGGTGGCACAAGTGCTGGTTAATAAAAGTTGGTTAAATAATAAATATCAGTGGGTTGGCTTAAAAAGCATTATCAAAGTGACATCAGACGTACATGAAAAAACGACAGGTAAAGCGACCACTGAAACACGTTGGTACATTAGCTCATTAGATTTAAATGCAGAGCAGGCGCTAACAATCTGTGACAGTGCTCACGCCTCTCATTGAATCCGAGTAGACTTAAATCACTGTTTATTCCCTGTGCCATTAGGTGAATTTAATGTAAGGTGGAGTTAACGATTAAAACACCCGTTTAACGGGGAAAAGTGACCTATGAGGTGAAGTGATGGAACGCGAATCGATGGAATTCGATGTCGTCATTGTTGGAGCCGGCCCGGCCGGTTTAGCTACGGCATGTCGACTGATGCAGATATCCCATGACAGTGGCAACGAGCTTACTGTTTGTGTTGTAGAGAAAGGCTCCGAAGTCGGTGCTCATATTCTTTCGGGAGCGGTATTCGAACCCAAGGTTCTTGGGGAACTATTCAGTGACTGGAAGGAAAAAGACGCGCCACTCCATACCCAGGTCACTGACGACGAAATCTACCTGTTGAGTTCAGATCAGCACGCTCGTCTGGTGCCTAACTCCCTCGTACCTAAAACCATGCACAACGATGGCAACTACATCATTAGTGTCGGCAACCTCTCCCGCTGGCTAGCCGAACGCGCCGAAGAGTTAGGCGTCGAGATATTTCCAGGCTTCCCCGCCAGTGAACTCCTGTTCAATGAAGACAGCAGTGTCAAAGGCATCATAATCGGCGACATGGGCGTCGGCGCCGATGGTAAACCCAAAGACAGTTATGAGCCTGGCATGGAGTTACATGCTAAATACACCATATTCAGCGAAGGTTGCCATGGTCACTTAGGTAAGCAATTGATCGAAAAGTATCATCTGGATAATGGTAAGACACCACAGCACTACGGACTGGGCTTCAAGGAGATCTGGAAGGTACCCAGTGAACAACATGAGCTAGGAAAAGTGGTTCATACCGGTGGCTGGCCTCTCACCGAAGGCGCATCCGGCGGTGGCTTCCTCTACCATTTAGAGGATAACCAAGTTGCCGTGGGCCTGATCGTTGACCTCAACTATAAAAATCCGCACCTGAGTCCTTTCGATGAGTTTCAGCGTTATAAGAAACATCCTGTGATAGCCAAGTATCTTCAAGGCGGTGAGCGCATATCTTATGGCGCTCGAGCCATCACTAAGGGCGGGTTAAACTCACTGCCTAAGATGACCTTCCCCGGTGGCCTCATCATAGGCTGTAACGCTGGAACCCTGAACTTCGCCAAGATTAAGGGCACCCACACGGCGATGAAGAGCGGCATGCTAGCGGCCGAAACTATAGCCCATGCCTTACAAGCTGGCGTCGAAGGCGGTAAAGATCTCGATTGTTATAACGAACGTTTCAACAAGAGCTGGCTGCAGGCCGAACTATACAGCTCCCGCAATTTCGGCCCAGCTATGCACAAGTTCGGTACTTATCTAGGGGGGGCGTTTAACTTTATCGACCAAAACTGGTTTGGCGGTAAGTTCCCTATCACTTTAAGAGATGAGCAACCCGACTACGCACAGATGGCGGAAGTTGGTGCCTATAAGAAGATAGATTATCCTAAGCCAGATGGAAAACTCAGCTTCGATAAGCTGTCATCGGTTTACCTGTCTAATACCTTCCATGAGGAAGATCAGCTGTGTCATCTTCGTCTCAAAGATGAACGAATTCCTGTAGACATCAACCTGGTGAAATACGACGAACCAGCCCAGCGCTACTGCCCCGCTGGCGTCTATGAGATCGTCGAGGAGGAAGGTGAGAGCAAGTTCGTCATCAACGGACAAAACTGCATTCATTGCAAGACCTGTGATATCAAGGATCCAAGCCAGAATATCACTTGGGTTACCCCTGAGGGCGGTGGTGGTCCGAACTACCCTAATATGTAGTCCCGCTTAAACAAGCGACTCAAAAACGCGCCCATTAATGGCGCGTTTTTGGTAAAGATTGTAAAAAACAGGTTGCATAGAAGCTAAAAATAACCATAATATCAATTCCTAATAAAAGCGTTATCTAAATAGTCAAACGCTAAGTTTCTATCTTAAACTCATATCCTACAAAACAAATCTAATCTAATCTAATCTAATCGAGCAAGCTTATGCTCAGTTTTAGGTCCTCGGGTCACAAACCTAATGGGATTGATGCGATAGCTTTCGCTTCAATCTCAGACTAGTTGCGAAAAAAAGAAACTAAATATGCTTACTATCAAACAGAAGATATTACTGACGGTCACGTTAGCCGTGCTGTTATCCACCATACTCGTTGGTGTGCTGAGTCAACGCAGCGCTAAACAAGTCATAGAACAACGCATGTTGACCTCCGAACTGCCAAACATGATGCTGCAGATCCGCAATAAGGTTGAGCTGGATATCTCCACCTTGATGAATGCCGCCGAGCAGCTAGCCAACAGCCCTATGCTGATTCAATGGCTGGAAAATGATAGACCCGAGGCAGAAGAGGCTCTAGTAGTCAATCAGCTGAAGCAGATCACCCGCCAGTATGATCTCGCACAGGCCTCCTTCGCCGACAGGGATACAGGCGCCTACTACACCCAAGACGGTTTCCTGAGAGAGCTAACTCCAGGTCAAGACGCCTGGTTCTTCGATTATAAGAACAGCGGTCAAGAGCGTATGCTCAACGTGTTCACCGAAGCCAATGGCGAGGTAAAGCTATTTATTAATTACCAGCAGCCTTACGGACGTAGTTTAGTCGGACTGGCCAAATCACTGGACGATATGGTTAGCCTGCTCAGTTCATTCAAGATTGAAAAGAGCGGCTTCGTCTATCTGGTCGACGCTAAGGGCGAGGTGAAACTGCATCCGAATACTCGCCATATCGGTAAAAAAATGAGTGGCATATACAATAATCAAGCGAACAAGCTACTCAACCGCGATGAATTTAGTCTGACTAAAATTGAGCAAGATGGTCAAACCATCTTGGTCGCCAGCAGCTATATCCCCTCAATGGACTGGTATTTGATTGCCCAGGTGCCACAAGACGAAGTCTTCGCCATGCTCGAAGAGTCAGCCTACCAGATCCTGATCTGGAGCCTGCTCATCTCTATCATACTCATCTCTCTGGCAGCCTTAGTCGCTAGCTCAATAAGCCAGCCAATAGCTAAAGTCGCTAGCATGCTACAGGATATCGGTGAAGGTGAAGGCGATCTGCGCCAGCGCCTCCCCGTTAAGGGTAATGATGAACTGGCTCAATTAGCCATAGGCTTCAACAGCTTCATCAGCAAAATTCAAGCATCGATTATCGAAGTCGGGGAAACCAGCGAGCAGCTGAGTCAATCGGCAAAAGATGTCGCCAATCAGGCACAGCAAACTCTGACCGATAGCCAGCTGCAAAAAGATCAGACCATGATGGTGGTTACCGCCATCAACGAGATGGGTGCCACAGTCAATGAGATCGCCGGCAATGCGGCCCTGGCCGCCGATACTGCCAGGAATGCCGACGCTCAGTCTAATACAGGCCAAGAAGTGGTGACCCGCGCTCGTGATACCATCAATCTTCTTTCAGATGACGTTGAACAAGTTGGTGAAGTCATCGAGTCCCTGGCCACACACACTAAGTCTATCGAAAGTATTCTAGATGTTATCCGTGCTGTTTCCGAGCAAACCAACTTGTTGGCACTCAATGCAGCCATCGAGGCCGCAAGGGCCGGTGAAGCGGGTCGAGGTTTTGCCGTTGTAGCCGATGAGGTAAGAAATCTCGCTTCCCGCACGGCAACTTCGACGAATGAGGTGCAGATCATGATTGATACATTACAGACAGAAGCGACTCGTGCTGTTGATGCCATGACCCAGAGCCGAGCTCGCTCCATAGAAGGTGTCGCCGCCGTCGACGAGGCCAGCCAGTCACTGACAGGCATAAGCGAGCAGATAGGGCATATTACCGATATGAATATTCAAGTGGCGGCGGCAACGGAAGAGCAATCTACGGTAGTGGAAGATATCAATCGTAATGTCACCGAGATCAACGAGATCACTCAGAGAACATCCGATACCGCCCATGCGGCGGCACAAGCGAGCCAATCTTTGAATCAGTTGGCGAGCCGATTAGATACGTTAGTGGCTGGATTTAAGGTTTAGGAAGACTTGAGTTCCTAGGTTCTAGAACCTAGGAACTTGGCTTTTAATAGTTGAACTCACTTATATTCGTGGTTTTATGAAGGTGATCGACAAGGGATACTTATAACTGATCCCTTCACTGGCCTTCATGGCCGCAATAATCGTTAGCACGATATCCACTATCGCCAGCAGTCCAATCAGAATGAAACCAATACCGACAAACATCACATTAATAACACGTTTCTGACTGACATAATGAGTCTAACTACTTACACTAGTCTCATAGACTACACAGGGCCGAAGAGACGCATCTGCCAATTTTCAATTTTTTGCTTGTCTAATCGTCTATGTAAGCTATTAACCCAAGTAGCGGCAAGACCTTCACAGCTGGCCAGACGATCATAGCTTTGGGCATCGAATTCACTAGCAAAATAGATTTTCATCGCATCTCGCACACTGATATCGGTGCGGCGCTCTTGCAAATAGACACTGGCATCTTGGGTGATCTCGCCGGCGTTAACGACACGATAAAACCAGCCATCATGTCCCAGCGACGATACTGACCATAATGCCCCGGGGAAAATGATGCAGTACCCTGTCTAAGCCGCCATGATGCTTAGGATCGGCCTGAGCATCACCTATGATGCGATCGATTTCGACCCATAGCGAGGCTGAAGACTTTTTATGGGATATGCCACTGAAGACCCCCGTGGCATCACTCACCTCTTCACCCAGATAGAGACCAGACAAACGTTTAACCAGCAATTTTGCCGACATCCAAGTGATCCTTTATATCGAATAGTAAATTCAGTAGGCTAATACAAATCTGAACCAGAGGCTATCGACATCTTGCCCAGCTACCGAGATAACACCACGCGATCCCTGCCACACCCTTTGGCCTGATAGAGGGCCAAGCAGATGGAAGATAAAAAAATGCCCTGCTGGGGAGCAGGGCAAAGCACATAATAAAAACGAATAACAAGTGGAAGAGTCACTCTATGGGCTTAGGATATAACGACAAGGTTACAGGCAGATGGCGAAGAGATGAGAGATTTATGACAAGCTCCTAGGACCTAGATGCTAGTTCCTAGGAAAAATATAGGTCACATTCAAGCATTCAATTCAAGATATGCCTTTAATGTTTCCCCAGGGATTGAACTTTGCGTCGCCACGGCAAATGCCGCCCACTGAGCTCCCTCTTTCATGGCATCTATGATGGTGAGTCCAGTTGTCATGCCATGAATCAGACCCGATGCATAGGCATCACCTGCTCCTGTAGTATCGACAACGTTAGAGGTCATCGCTGCTACATGCGTGCTGTCATTTCCTGAGTAAAGTATTGCCCCATCCCCACCGTCGGTAACGATAAAATATTTTAGGGAGTCTCCAGCTATGCTCAAGCCATATTTCCAGGGAGTGAGGTCACTTCGCTCTGCCATATCTGTCTTAGAGGCGATCAAGATATGACAAGGCCTGAGCCGGTCATCTTTCGCCAGCTGGGCAAAGACTAAACTATGGTTCAAGGCAGTTTTAGCCCAACTCACCACGCCTTCGGCAGATGAGTTAAAATACACAGCATCCCACTGTGACCATACAGGTGGTGCGGGTAATTCGAAAATGGGTCTCTGTGGTCTGATGATGGTGCGCTCGCCATCCGGCGTCATCACCAATAACATCTCATTGCTGGCTTCATCGTGTCTTTGGATAAGATGACAGTCGATGCCTTGAGTACTCGCCTCCGCCAGTAACCAATCGCCAATTTTATCTCGTCCCACCTGACTAACCAGGGCGACTCTATGGTGCGCCCAGACTAAGCCTAAGCCAGTATTGGCACCTCCTCCTCCCAGTCTTTGCCCCCCATCCTGATAATGAAAACGCCCACCAGTCTGTAGAGGCTTATCCAGCTGTAGGATACGGTCACAGTTCAAATTCGCAATTAGAAGAATATTGGCCATTAACAGGCTCGCAATAGAGATGTCATAAAATGATGGTAAGGGATTTTTCCGATCTAGCCAACTCTGATTCAATTAACTTATACCGATTGGTATTAGGTTATAGATCAAAATCTATTTAATAATATACATGCCTTCACTCTCACCACTCAGGTAAATATGAACGCCATACAGGCTGCGAGGCAGACCTTTCACCACGGCCTCTTTCGGCCTGGGTGTCAGCCCTGAGATGAGCCTTAACCTGATAAAATCATCTACGGGTGCGACTTCTTCAATAGTGGATAAATTAGCAACTAGCTCAGGCATAGGCATTAACCAACAAGGGATCTCCATTCTGAAGCTAGCATGGCATATTGAAATTCACTGCCCCAAGCCCCCTTAAAAAACACATTCTCGATAAAATGGGCTTCTCGTCTAAAGCCCACTATCTCTAACAGCAACCAGGATGGGACATTTTCGACATCGGTAGTCGCTATAACTCTATGGAACTTCAGCTGAGTAAACAGATATGTTAGCAGACCAAGTACAGCTTCAGATGCAAACCCTTGTCCCTGAAAATCAGGCGCAAAGGTAAAGCCTATCTCTATCTGATTATCATCGATAAAATGGACCGCTAGATCGCCCAACAACTGGTTTTCATCAAGGTTTTGGGGCATTTTTGTAGTGATAGCCAACTGAAACCAGTGGCCTACCTCACCAAATGGCACCCTTTGCATTTTTTCGAACAGAGACAGAGCATCCTGGTAGCTATATTCACTCCAACTCTGATACTTAGCCACATCGGGCAAGGCTCTGTAGCCGGCGAAAGATTGCAGATCATTTAGCTCAAACTCACGGCAGATAATACGCTCAGTCTGAAATAGAATTTTCATATTTATCATCTCCAAAGATTTACCGGAAAGAGATTAATCATGACTGGCAATCACTCCCTTTAGGAGCCTCGCCAAAGAGTGGCATCATTAGTACATGCCAAACTACCTGAAACTAAGATATTTTCAACAGTTCCCAGAGCTTTTCACCGACTAATACCATTCCATATAAGTATCTGGTCAGTTCAGAGGCTCTCAGTTTTTTTAATTCAAGGCACATTGATGAGGAAATGGTTATTCCCTTTTAAGTCAATGTAACGCAGAAGTGGAAACACTGAGAGCCTCACGCAGTGCGGCTGATGTTTAAAGTAAAGGGCAAAGCCCTTTATGCTACGTTGAATGTTTTCGATATACGACTGCATGGTCTATTTTGTTCCATACAAAATAAGACATTTCCCTGACCCATAGGGATATGGGAAATGTCTTGAAAGCGTATGGAACGCTTAAGACCATGGAGGTCAGATGCAGGAGGTACGAGCCCATGGACGGGTGAAGGTAGAATAATGCAGGAGCAATTATCGAGAGCAACGCAGGAGCTTGTTGCCGAGAATAACTATTAGCTTCAAAGATTCGCCTTGCCTACAGTGCTTTGAACTCCCGCTGAATGATCAGATACTTACTCGGAATGGTATAATACCAATCGATATAAAACCATCATATATATTAGCAATGACTTTAATTAGCTTGTCTCGATGTAAGAGATCTCTCAAACCCATGTCAGAGATAGCTAATAAATCAGGGCAGCAAAAACCAGAAACCTAACTAACACATTGTTTTATCTAATTAAAAACAATATTTCATCTGTGTTAAATGAAAATAGTTATCTCATCCCGCATTTACCAAAGAAGTAATTTCGTAAAATAGATTCAGACCATGGATAGAATTTTAGGATTATTGAATGGAATCAATAATTAATTTTGAAGAGATCTTAGATCTTGTCGGTAGCCCCGAAAATAGGCTTAAACGTTATCGAGCCTGCCTCTATGAGTTCGACCAGCTCCAATATGATGACCCCTTCATCAAACAGATCCGCTTAGAGCTAGCTCATCTTGAAGAGCAGGTCAAAACACTTGCCAAAATATAAAGGCACTGGGCAGTGCTCAAAACAAAAAAAGGCTGAAGTAAAACTTCAACCTTTGAATGCATCTTCATGTGGCACAAATTACATATCACATGCCTTGAGCGGCTTACGTAGTTGAGCGCGCACATTGTCCATACCCGAATAAAACTCTTTCATCATCAACAGGCCCATCATCTTGCCGTTATCCGTAATAATTAGGTTATCCGGATCATTGGGATCATTCTTGATTGCGCCGATCATTTTCATCGAGGTCATCTCTTTAAACAGCGCGGTATCAAGATTTACCCCAAAAGTCTCACGGAAATATTTACGCGATAAACGACCAGAGAACATGCCTAATAAGAAGCGATATTGCATCACGTCTTTCTTGCTGTAGTTCTTTTGCTGCTCGACGCTCATGCGCCCAGCGGCAATATTTTCATGATATTTACGCAATGAGAAGTTATTCACATACAAGGTATCATCTAAGAAACTAAACGATCCTGAGCCAACACCTAAGTACTCATCATAATCTATGACATATTCATCGAAACCTTCGTCGTTAGCCTTACCGAAGGCCCATGAAGAGAGCTGAGTATATTGTCCATTTAGACTATTTAAGATCTGACGATATTGACGTGCCATATCTCCCTGAGATGCAGCCAGTTTACCTTTGACACTCTTGCGGGTCTGGTGCGTGATCATCAAGGGGTAAGTGGTGATCTGACGGGGATCCAATTTAGCGGCCATATCCAGATCATACTGGATAATTTCATCGGTCTGGCCTCTAAAACCAAAAATAAGGTCGACGTTAATAATGGGGAACAGCTCTTTAGCCGCCATGATCTTATCGAACGTCTGCTGACCTGAGCCAAACTTCTCGATGCGGTCAGTCATAGTAAGAATATCATCGTTAAAACTCTGCACCCCGATGGACATACGATCCACCAGCCCCTCTAATTGCTTAAAGCCAGGGCTATCTAGATGCTGAGGATCGGACTCACAAGAGACCTCCTTGATACTCGGAAACAGCTTCTTAGCATGTTCGATAGTACGGGCAAGCTCGTCTTCAAGCACAGTTGTCGTGCCGCCACCGATATACATGGACTCGAAATCATAGCCAAGCGCCTTAACCATATCCATCTCTTTACGCAGGGAGATAAAGTAAGCGCGAGCCTTATCTTCCTTAAACAGGAAACGATGGAAGGTGCAAAATGAGCAGAGCGTATGACAGAAAGGAATATGGGCATAGAGCATGTATTTCTTGCCCTCTATCGGAGCAGGCATCATGTCGGCAGAATGAGTATCGAGTCTCAGATTTTTATCCACATAGAACTGCATCACTCGCTCCATAGCACCGAGCATCCAATTGGGGACGGTAATATCGGCCTGGTAAGGCTTAATAATTTCACTGTGACTTGGCTGAATAATTGAAGACATAAAATTCCTAACTGCTAGATCTCAAAGAACAAGGTCCGTGATGAATCGAGGCGAAAAAGAGGCACGCATGCTATTTACTCGCACAAAAGTACCACTTAAGTTATAGGGAAAACGTGAACTGGTTATAAGTTATGGCAGCAAAGGATACAATCAGTTGGCTTTTGTTAAGCCAGTCATGTTTTAGCCCTTACTCAATAAAGCACTAGTAGTTAATAGGGAAGTTAATCAGCTCTAATAGCATCGGGGTCAAAACACTGCAATTTAGCTTCAAGTCATGAGCCAGTTATACTCGTAGCTCGCAGCTTACCAGCACACATAAAAAAACACCCCACCAGCTACCTGACGGGGTGTTTTTAATAAGTTCCTAAGACCTAGAGCCTAGGAACTCGTAGCTCGTAGCTCGACACTCGCGTCTCTTAGCTAAAGCTTAATCCTTATACTTCAGCGTGCCATTTTCTTTAATCTCATCGAACCAAAGATTATGGTGCTGTGTCGCCCAAGTCTCGTCACAATAGCCGGACTTCATACACTCCATACCACCTTCAGACATAACGGTAGCCATAAAGATATGCACGATAGAGAAAGCCGTGATAATAATGGCGCTGACCGAGTGCAGTACCAATGCAATCAGACTCAGGTTACGGCTAGGCTCGAACAAGTTCGGGAATAGCATTAACATGCCAGAAGCCGAGATCAGCAGTCCAAATAAAGCAAAAGCCCAGAACCACAGCTTCTCACCGGCATTAGCAAAGCCAGCATCCGGGTGCTTGCCCTTGAATGGACCGAAGTTGATATATCCACCCACCACCAGCATCCACTTGATGTCATACATCTTAGGCAGCTGATTCTTAGCCCATAATGTGATCATCAACGCCCAGCCTAGCATGAAAGGAATCGCCATAAAGTCATGTATTTGCTTGGCAGCATAAACAAAACCAGACCACATACTCTCAGGCATATAAGGTTGGAAGAAGAAACGACCCGCCAGTAACGACAGACCCGTCAAAATCAGTAGCAGACATGGAATAGCGCCAAGCCAATGAATGGATACATCCAATTTAGACCAGCGGTAAACCAACTTACCAGAGAATCCACCGTGAAGCTTAGAGATGCCGTTCACCTTGATAAACAAGATAAAAACGATGATCATGCCAAATAGCGCCGCCATCAAAGCTGGCGCAAGAAGATCACTACGTAGCTCTAACACGCGTAGATCATAGGTATTGATAGCTTGATTGTGAAACTGACCCTGTGAGGTTGTCTCACCAGTTGCCCCAGCCTTCAATTGAGACCAAATCTGGCCCTCTGTCGCAACAGGCTGCTGAGCGGCCTGTGAAGAACCAGCTTGAGCTAAACCGATAGCACTAAACATAAGTACCAAGCTTAAGCCTATCTGTTTGAACAATTTGTTCATATTACATCCTTATCTTCCACACCAAAGCCAAAAAACGGCTTTGATTTGAAGTGGTGCTACAAGCAATATTCTTATCTATCCTCCCCACTATGAAGCAGCTAGACAGATAAACTTGAAAGTTAATGACTAGCCACCAAAAACTGTGGATAGTCATTAAATCGCACCACGCAGTGGCACCTAATATATCGGCGTAGCCGAGATATTAGCCCCAGATTGCATTTTTAGAGCCACGGTATGCAACACGCTCACGGAAGATAGATGAGATAATCTCAGCATCACCCGCCAGTAACGACTTAGTCGCACATAGCTCGGCACACATAGGTAGTTTGCCTTCAGCAATACGGTTTGAGCCGTACTTCTGACGCTCTGCATCTGAATGGTTCTCTTCAGGACCACCGGCACAGAAAGTACACTTATCCATCTTGCCACGAGTACCAAAGGCGCCCTTCTTAGGGAACTGAGGTGCACCGAATGGACAAGCATAGAGGCAGTAACCACAACCGATACAAGTATCCTTGTTGTGCAGCGTTAAACCATCTTCAGTCTGGTAGAAGCAGTTTGCCGGGCAAACAGCCATACAAGGCGCATCTGTACAATGCATACATGCTACCGAGATAGAGGCTTCACCAGGCATACCATCATTGATGGTAATAACACGACGACGTTGAATACCCCATTCTAGAGCCGAGTCGTTTTCGTTCTTACAAGCTGTGACACAACCGTTACACTCGATGCAGCGCTTGGTATCACACAAAAATTTCATTGTAGCCATAATGGCAATTCTCCTAGCTTACGCTTTCACAATCTGGCAAAGCGATGCCTTGGTTTCCTGCATCTGAGTCACAGGGTCATAACCATAAGTCAGTGCAGTGTTCGCAGACTCACCAATAACATAAGGAACCGTTCCTTCCGGGTAGTTAGCTGCCAGGCTTTCACCGTGCATCACACCCGCGAAGTGGTAAGGCATCCAAGTCACACCCGGCATAATACGAGGCGTTACCATAGCTTGGATCTTAATGCGACCCCCCTCGGCACCCTCTAACCAGACGGTATCACCGTTACGGATACCACGATCGGCAGCGTCGGCAGGACTTATCTCAACAAACATCTCCTGCTGAAGCTCGGCAAGCCATGGATTACAACGAGACTCTTCACCACCGCCTTCATACTCAACCAGACGACCCGAGGTCAATGCTAGTGGGTACTTAGCCGCAGAATCTTTCTCTTGGATAGACTTATACAGAGTCGGCAGACGATGAACCTGCATATCATCATAAGTAGGATATTTAGACACAAGATCACGACGCGGCGTATAAAGCGGCTCACGGTGAACCGGCGCCTGATCAGGGAAGGTCCAGACGATACAACGCGCCTTCGCATTACCGTAAGGAATACAACCATGCTTCATTGCCACACGTTGAATACCACCGGAAATATCAGTCTTCCAGTTCTTGCCATCGGCTTCGGCTTTCTCGGTCGCCGTTAGATCATTCCACCAGCCCAACTGCTTAAGCATCTGGGAGGTAAACTCTGGGTAACCATCGGTGAGCTCACTACCTTTAGAGAAACTGCCTTCGGCAAGTAGGTTCTTACCCTTGTACTCAACACCGAAGCGGGCGCGGAAGTTACCGCCGCCATCGAGCACATGCTTGTTTGTGTTATACAGGATCTGAGTACCTGGGTGCTTCTGCTCAGGTGTGCCCCAACATGGCCAAGGTAGGCCGTAGGTCTCACCCTTAGCCGGTCCACCAACCGCTTCAAGTGTCTTGTTGCTGAAGGTACCCCAGTTTTGGGTGTGTAACTTCAGACGCTCAGGGCTCTGACCCGTCATACCGATAGTCCACATACCGCGGTTAATTTCGCGAGTAATGTCTTCGATCACCAAAACATCATTGGCATCTTTGGCGATACGTTTAGTGAACTGTTCGGCGAAGCCTAGCTTCTGAGACAGGCGATACATGATCTCAAGATCGGTTTTAGACTCGAACAAGGGATCAATAACTTTTTCACGCCACTGCTGGCTACGACTCGAGTTAGACACTGAACCTTCAGTCTCAAACTGAGTACATGCAGGTAGCAGGTAAACGCCATTCTTACGACGGTGCATAACACCAGCCATAGTCGGGAACGGATCCACAACGACAACGGTGTCCATCTTGTCCAATGCATCACGAACATCACGCTGACGGGTCTCGGTGTTAACCGATTGCCCCCAGAAGAAGGCCATGCGAATGCGATCTTTCTGCGCTAATGCTTCTGGCGTCTCGAGGACACCGTCATGCCAACGAGAACAAGGAATACCCGGCGTATTCATCGGCACGCGACCTAGATATTCGTTCTGATCGAAACGAGACTTAACCCAATCGAAGTCAAGGTCCCATACATGAGACCAGTGCTTCCATGAGCCCGTCTTAAGACCGTAGTAACCAGGTAGCGTATCGAACAACAGACCTAAATCGGTCGCGCCCTGTACGTTATCGTGACCACGGAAGATGTTAGTACCGCCACCCTTAACGCCCATGTTACCTAGGGCAAGTTGCAGGATACAGTAAGCACGAGTGTTAGCATTACCCACGTGATGCTGAGTACCACCCATACACCAGATAACGGTGCCAGGACGGTTATCAGCCATAAGCTTAGCCGCTTGATACACATCTGCTTCGCTTACACCTGTGACGTGTTCAACTTCTTTAGGTGGGAATTTCTTCGCTTCTTTGCGAATCGTTTCCATCTCGAAAACACGCTGTTCGATAAAGGTCTTATCTTCCCAGCCATTTTCAAAGATATGCCAAAGCATACCGTAGATGAAGGGAATATCGGTACCAGGACGAAGTGCACAGTGCAGATCGGCGTGAGCCGCGGTACGTGAGAAACGTGGATCGACAACAATAAGCTTTGCGTTGTTCTTCTCTTTCGCGATCAGGATATGCTGCATGGCAACGGGATGCGCTTCGGCCGGGTTAGCCCCGATGAAGAAGATGGCGTTGGCATTCTGAATGTCGTTGAAAGAGTTAGTTTGCGCACCGTAGCCCCAAGTGTTTGCAACACCGGCTACCGTGGTAGAGTGACAGATTCGAGCCGAGTGATCGACGTTGTTGGTGCCCCACATAGCCGCAAATTTACGGTACATGTAGCAGCCTTCATTAGAGAACTTAGCACTACCCATGAAATAAAGTGAATCAGGACCTGACTCTTTACGAATCTCCAGCATCTTGTCACCAACTTCATTAAAAGCTTGATCCCAAGAGATTTTCTTCCACTTGCCATCGACAAGCTTCATCGGGTATTTGAGACGCTTCTCACCATGACCGTGTTCACGCAGCGCAGCACCTTTAGCACAATGGCCACCGGCGTTGAATGGATGATCGAACGCAGGTTCTTGACCTGTCCAGACACCATTTTGAACTTCAGCATATAGACCACAACCTACCGCACAAGCAGTACATATAGTGCGCTTGATCTCGATTGGTGCATCATGTGGGACATCTTTGGCTTCTGCACGACGCATCATGCCAGTGCCCAAAAGTGAAGCCGCTGCAATACCACCAGAGGTGATACCTGCATGCTTCATAAACTGACGACGGCTAATGCCTAGAGTCTTCTTCTCGACTTTAGCTGCCTCGTTAGATTTGCGAGTTAACTGCATACCTAAAACTCTCCTAATTAGCTTCTCAAGCTATTGTAATAACTACGAATGTGCGTAGTTTCATGATAGCCATTCGCACTTTTTGTGCCTAGATTACTCTCTGTTGCTTGAGCGGCACTTATACCTGTGGCGGCAAGGGCGACCGTCGCCGTACCACCCACTGTGAGTGCTTTCAGCAAAGATCTGCGGTTCAGATCAGGCTGTTGCTTGTTCATTGTTACTCCTGGAAAGGAATCGTTAAGTATTAAGAATGCTTATCCTCATATTTAATGCCGAGCGAATATTAACCACTCGTTAGTTAAGCGGTCTTTCTCAGCACGATTTTTATTGTAAAAAGCATTCAATAAATTTCATGGACAATATAAGCAAGTTTTACCGAGAGAATATTGATCTGAAGCTGATAAGGATCGCTATTAAGCCCAGCCATTTTCTAAAGTGTTAACTCAATCATGTTTTGCAATTTATTTTAATTTTATTACGTCAATCTATGGCAATGAGCGAAATAAAATTATTACTTGTATGTACAAGCAATAGACTGATACTTAAGGGGAATTATAATTGGGAATGGTTTTCATTTAGACTTAAAAAGTTCCTAGGACCTAGGTTCTAGTTCCTAGGAACATCGACCTTAGAAGGTGTATTCTAACGTACCGTTTTCTTTAATCTCGTCGTACCAAAAATTGTGGTGTCGTCACCTCTTAAGAGTGCCCAATTCTCATTGATGCGTCAGCATCACCAGCCAAAAACCAAATAAAAACGCCTCGACTGGGGCTTTTTATAAAGTTCCTAGGGCCTAGGTTCAGTTCCTAGGATCTTTGACCTTAATCTTTATATTCTAAAGTACCGTTTTCTTTGATCTCGTCGTACCAAAGATTGTGGTGTCGTCACTTGTTAATAGTGCCCAGTTCTCATTGATGCGTCAGCATCACCAGCCTAAAACTAAATAAAAACGCCCCGACTGTAACCAGTCGAGACGCTTGCTCTTTTAAGACTTATAACTTACAGCTTAAAACTAGTCTTTGTACTCTAACGTACCATTCTCTTTGATCTCGTCGTACCAAAGATTGTGGTGTTGCACTGCCCAATTCTCATCACAGTAACCAGACTTCATACAATCGATGCCACCTTCACTCAATACCGTCGCCATCCAGATATGCACGATAGTAAAGGCGATGATGATGATCGCGCTGCTTGCATGTATCAGTAATGCCGCCATAGAGGCTTCGCGGGGAAGCTCAAGACCTGGCAGGACTAACATGATGCCAGACACACAGATGAACAGACCGAATATAGTCAATGTCCAAAACCACATCTTCTCACCGGCGTTGGCAAAGCCACTGTCAGGGTGCTTGCCCTTGAATGGCCCGAAGTTGATGTAACCACCAACAACCAGGAACCATTTAAGGTCGTACATCTTAAATGTCTGCATCGGCATCCATTTTACGACGCACAAGACCCAAGCGGCCATGAAAATCGGACCCACCCAATCATGTATCGTCTTGCCGACCAAGATAACCGCGGCCCATATTCCATCGCTCACATATGGCTGCAGAAAATGTTTACCCAACATGATGATAAGACCGGTTAAGATCAATCCTAAACATGAGATCGCCATCATCCAGTGTAATATCAGATCTGCTTTAGACCAACGCAGTACCATCTTGCCAGAGAAGCCATTGCTTAATTTAGAAGGCCCATTAACAAAATAAAATACCAAGAAGGCAGCAAAAACGCCTAATACTGCCACAGCCATCGCAGGTGTCAGGTACTCATTCTTAATGATCGTACCTTGATTACCGACGACATTAATCAACACATTCGCTTCGACACCTTGCGCCGTGGTAAAACCTGAATCACCAGCTTTAACCGCGCGCCATAGATCCGCATCACTGGTTTTAGCGTTAGCCATCTGTTGACTTGTTTGACCGTCGGCTGCAGATACAGTCGCGCTCATACCTAAACCCGTCACTAACACACTCGTTAATACCAGAGGAAAAACCAGTACAGAAAATAACCTACCTAGTGATTTAAAATTCATAGTCACTCCTTTATAGGACTAATAATTGGGCTGTGAAAATCACTCACAGCCCAATTGGTCCTACGCGCCAGTCTGAGGGGTATAGCCCCAGATTGCACCAGGATTACCACGTGCAGCGATACGATCTCTATAGATACTCGATACGATTCCAGCATCACCGGCAAGCAGAGCCTTAGTCGCACAAAGCTCGGCACACATAGGTAACTTGCCTTCGGCGATACGGTTTGAACCATACTTCTGACGCTCCGCATCTGAATGAGTCTCTTCCGGGCCACCGGCGCAGAATGTACACTTATCCATCTTGCCACGACTACCAAATGCCGTCTTTTGAGGGAACTGAGGCGCCCCAAATGGACATGCATACAAGCAATAGCCACAACCGATACAAGTATCCTTGTTATGCAGCACTATGCCGTCTTCGGTACGGTAGAAACAATCGGCCGGACAGACTGCCTGACAAGGCGCATCGGTACAGTGCATACATGCCACCGAGATCGAAGCTTCACCCGGCTCACCATCGTTAATTGTCACTACACGGCGACGTTGAATTCCCCACTCGAGAGCGGAATCGTTTTCGTTCTTACAAGCTGTGACGCAACCGTTACACTCGATGCAGCGTTTGGTGTCACACAAAAATTTCATGACTGCCATGTTGGCTATCTCCTCATCAAGTTCAGTTAGGCTTTAGTGATCTGACACAAGCTAGACTTAGTCTCTTGCATCTGAGTAACCACGTCATAGCCATAGGTCAATATGGTATTAGCCGATTCGCCAACAACATAAGGCACAGTGCCTTCAGGGTAATTCTTCTCTAGGCTCTCACCTTCGAATATACCCGCGAAGTGGTATGGCATAAAACACTCACCTGCGATAACGCGAGGCGTTACCATGGCCTTAACCTTGATTTTTGCACCTTCCGGACTGTGAACCCAAACATCATCACCATCACGAAGCGCGCGATCTGCGGCATCTGCCGGACTGATCTCGATAAACATCTCTTGCTGAAGCTCGGCGAGCCAAGGGTTACAACGGCTCTCTTCACCACCACCTTCATATTCCACTAAACGACCCGAGGTCAATGCAATGGGGAAGTCTTTAGCAAAGTCCTGATCCTGAATGGTTTTATACAGGGTAGGAAGACGGGCAACCATACGGTCATCATAGGTCGGGTACTTAGCGACCAGATCACGACGCGGCGTATAAAGCGGCTCACGGTGCAGGGGAATATCATCGGGGAAGTTCCACACGATACAACGGGCTTTCGCATTACCGTAAGGAATACAACCGTGCTTAATGGCCACACGCTGGATACCACCGGAGATATCAGTCTTCCAGTTTTTACCTTCAGCATGTTGCTTTTCTTCAGCAGTCAGGTCATCCCACCAACCAAGCTGTTTAAGCATGTCAGCGGTAAACTCAGGGTAACCATCCTGGATTTCAGAGCCTTTAGAGTAAGAACCTTCGGCAAGTATGTTATTGCCGTCGTGTTCAACACCGTAACGGGCACGGAAGTTACCACCACCGTCTTTCACTTCACGACCGGTGCGATACAAGATCTGTGTACCCGGATGCTTCATCTCAGGCGTGCCCCAACATGGCCAAGGTAGACCATAGGTCTCACCCTTGGCTGGTCCACCTGGCGCTTCGAGGGATTTAATATCAAAAGTACCCCAGTTTTCCTGGTGCATCTTCAAACGCTCAGGGCTTTGGCCTGTGTAACCTATGGTCCACATGCCCTTGTTGAATTCACGCGTTATGTCTTCGATTAATGGCTCATCACCATTGACCTTAATATGCTTACAGAATTCTTTCTCTATGCCCCACTTCTTCGCCAATTTGTACATGATCACATGATCTGGCTTAGACTCGAACAAGGGCTCGATAACCTGCGTGCGCCACTGTAGTGAACGGTTAGAGGCTGAAACAGAACCATAAGTTTCAAACTGAGTACATGCAGGAAGTAGATACACACCATCGGTACGATTGTGCATAACACCCGCCATGGTTGGAAACGGATCGACGACCACGACAGTGTCCATCTTATCCAGTGCTTCACGCACTTCACGCCCACGAGTTTCGGTGTTAACCGACTGCCCCCAGAAGAATGCCATACGAATATTGTCTTTCTGAGCAATCTGAGACTTGTCTTCCAATACTCCATCATGCCAGCGAGAACACGGGATACCAGTAGAATTCATCGGCTTTTGGCCTAAGTATTCATTCTGGTCGAAACGGGCTTTAACCCACTCGTAATCCAGATCCCACACGTTACACCAGTGCTTCCATGAACCTGTCTTAAGGCCATAATAGCCAGGCAGTGTATCGAACAGCAGACCGAAATCTGTCGCGCCCTGTACGTTATCGTGACCACGGAAGATGTTAGTACCGCCACCGGCAACACCCATGTTTCCAAGCGCTAGCTGAAGAATACAGTAGGCGCGAGTGTTAGCGTTACCTATGTGATGCTGAGTACCACCCATACACCAGACAATGGTACCAGGCTTAGTCGTAGCCATCATCTTAGCCACACGGCGCATCTGCACTTCAGGTACACCTGCTACGAGTTCAACTTCGGCAGGATTCCACTTAGCCGCTTCCTCGCGAATACGTTCCATGCCGTATACACGTTGGTCGATGAAGGTCTGATCTTCCCACTTATTCTTGAAAATATGCCAAAGCAGACCATAGATATAAGGGATATCGGTACCTGGGCGAATATGTACATATTCATCAGACTTGGCTGCAGTTCGGCTAAATCTTGGGTCGACGACGATGATTTTCGCACCACGTTCTTTACCTTCGAGGATGTGCTGCATGGCAACCGGATGCGCTTCACATGGGTTAGACCCAATAAACATCATCACTTTTGCATTACGGATATCGTTGAAAGAGTTGGTTTGCGCACCATAGCCCCAAGTGTTTGCAACACCGGCTACCGTGGTAGAGTGACAAATACGTGCAGAGTGATCGATATTGTTGGTGCCCCACACAGCTGCTAATTTGCGGTACATATAGGCTTGTTCGTTAGAGAACTTAGCCGAACCCATGAAGAATACAGAATCAGGACCAGATTCCTTACGGATCTCTAATGCCCTACCACCCACTTCTTCTATGGCTTGATCCCAAGAGATCTTCTTCCACTTTCCTCCTTCCAGCTTCATTGGATACTTGAGACGCTTCTCACCATGACCATGCTCACGCAGTGCCGCACCTTTTGCACAGTGACCACCGGCATTAAATGGATGATCGAATGCAGGCTCCTGGCCTGTCCATACCCCGTTTTGTACTTCAGCATAGACACCACAACCCACAGCGCAGTGAGAACATATGGTACGTTTTATTTCAATCGGTGCATTATGTGGCACCTCTTTAGCTTCGACTTTGCGCATCATACCTGCGCCAAGCATAGACGCCGCAGCAATACCACCAGTTGCAAGACCTGCAGACTGAAGGAACTGACGACGGTTTAGACCTAAGGCAGGCTTGCTAGCCCTTTTTGCCTGATCTGTTTTGCGAGTTAGTCGCATCACACACTCCTAATCTTATTGATTTAATATAAATATTTACTAATCAGATCAAAAAGCCACTGTTACTTATTACGTAAAGATGCGTAATAACTGCGAACATGATCAGTCTCTCGGTAGCCGTCACCTTTCTCTGTAGTCGTTGCTACAGCTGGTGATGCAGCAAGAGCTTGGCCACTAATAGTTGCAACTGCACCAGCCGCGCTGCCTACTGCTATAGCTTTTAACAGTTGACGACGACCCATGTCGGAAGCTTGCTTCTTCATAGTCTCTCCTGAATTTCCATTTGATGTTTAACATTGGGTTATGTAATACCATTCCATATAAGTATCTGGTCAGTTCAGAGACTCTCAGTTTTTTCAATTCAAGGCACATTGATGAGGAAATGGTTATTCCCTTTTAAGTCAATGAAACGCAGAAGTGGAAACACTGAGAGCCTCACGTAGTGCGGGGTTCAAAGCCCTTTATGCTACGTTGAATGTTCTCGATATAGAGTAACTATTAGCTTCAAACATCCGCCTTGCCTACAGCGCTTTGAACTCCCGCTGAATGATCAGATACTTACTCGGAGTGGTATACTAACCCGACTCTTGTTGAAGGTTGCCCTTCGGTTTTCTTGACTGTCAGCCCGGTACATTGACGCCCGAGCTGATAGTCATGATTCGGCTAGCCAAGCGTGCTGTTTACTAGGCTAATTCTTGCTTGCTAGATTCAAGGCTTGCGTCTGCGGCTGAAGATTTTTCGGCCTCAGATCCAGGGCAGTTCAGCGGAATATTCAGCTGTAATTGCTCAAATTCATTGGCTTCTATTTCGAAAAACGCCTTAGCTAACTGAGCGACAGTGGCATAGAAAGCTGCGCTGGGCGTTGCTGCTAACGAGGTACAAAAACGCTCTATCCAGCTACTGATATGACGCTGATAGAAACCCAGTTGACGATAGCCAGGTGCTTCAAGCAATAAAACCCCCATCACCTCACACAGGGCTGCAACATGATCTTCCGGCTCTTTGACGTTTTCTTCACGCTCGAAGCCAAGCTGTATCAGGTCCTGGCGTAATATGGCTAATGGCTTGTCCATCAAGGAACCCGTCATAAACCAGCTGGCATAAGGCATGATTTCACCACTACCTACACCATAGAAAATATTGAAATACTCTTCTTCCAGCTGTTCACTGGAAAATTGATTCGCGGCTAACTTGAGCGCCGACCAAGCCTTGGTCATCTCACTAGGGTCATCGACATCCAGTTCGAGGTTGGCAAGGAACTGCAATAGCTCTGCACTCGGCTGGCTGCGTAATAGCGCGGCTAATAGCTGATAGATGTCGGCTCTTAACTGATCGTTTTCTGATATTTCTCTGACTAATTCGGTCATAGCTACACTCTTATCGCAGTTGCTTTTCTGGGTCTTGAAGGAAGTCTTCAAACATATCTTTCACGCGGCAGTCACTACACATCTGCAAACGCTCTGTGTTGGCACTGAACGCACTGTGCCCGCCAATCACTTCTTGCATGCGTTTGATCATCGACTTGGTGGCGAAGGGTGTACCACAACGAATACACTCGAAGGGGTCCTCCTGTTTCAATGTCTTGATAGTTTGGCGTGCTTGTTTATCTAAGTTCATCTGCGAGGTCAGGCTGATGGCGTTCTCAGGACAGGCCTTCTCACACAAGCCACATTGCACACAATCTTGCTCGAGGAAGTTCAATGCTGGCTTATCGCCACCATCGGTTAGAGCTTGTGTCGGACAGGTAGACACACAAGAGAGACATAAGGTACAGCTATCTGTGTTTACGCTGACGATGCCGTAAGGAAGGTTGCTCTGAGTCAGGCAAGAATCCACCGAGTCCGCTTGCTCATTGAGATGATCTATCGCCGCATACAAAGTATTGCGCTTAGTGGTAGCAGCAAACTCACCCGGCACGATCACCGGCCAGTCGGAGCTAGTTGCTACCAAGTCGGCAAGACTGGCTATACTCGACTCATCGATAAGGGATATACGCTGTGGCTGACCCATCTCATTAAGAATATCGTTCGCCAGCTGAAGTTCACCCTTGAGCATCTGGGTCAAGGTCGGCGCAGTGGCGGCGGTGTTAAGCACTAAAATCTGACGCGCACCCCAAGCCAGAGACGACATCCAATGATCTATGCTAGCAACGGTGATCTCTTCCATGGCAACCGGAATAATAGCGCCAGGTAAATCATCACCTATCAGCGCTGCACCATTGGCTTCATCATGAAACAAGATCACCGGAGCAACTTGAGCCTGCTCGCTGAAGCGAGTGACCAGTTTATGCAGATAAGAGTGCAGGGCTTGTGGTGTTGGCAGGTCGTAGCTAATCGCACCGGTTGGGCAGGCATTAGTGCAACTGCCGGCACCGTGACAGAGGTAGGGATCTATCTCTATCATTTTATTTATGCTTTGGATGGCATCGGCAGGACAGAAGTTCAGACAACGATTACAGCCATCGATACCGTTACGGTTATGGGCACAGATCTCGCTGTTCACCTTAACGTAGCGCGGCTTATCGAATTCACCAATCAACTCTGGAAGCTGGTTAATGGCATCGTCTAATTTAGCTTCATCCTGACCCACGTAAAAATAGCCAGGTGGTAACATCTCTAAGTTGATACAGGGGGACTGGCTCAAATCTAAGATAAGATCGAAGTGCGCCTTACGAATAGCCGCCAGGCTCAAGTCAGTCGTGGTAGCACTTTGCTCATTGCCAGATTCGACTTTAACCTGGAACTGTCCGAGGAAACCTTTGATCTCGATAAGCTTGTTATAGAAGCTCTCGACATCTTCGGCGGCAGACATCACCCTCTCAAGATGCTCTTCATCTTGGCTGGTAATCGATTCATTGGCTAAAATGGCAATTTTACCCATATTAGACAATCTCGCTGCCGCTAAGCGAGCCAGATCTTCCGGCCCGATAACGAGCACATTGCCCTCAGTGGTATAGCTGACGGTTGGCGGGATCAGGTTTTGAATGACCTTAGTATTCGCCAACACTTGCTGCCGAACCCCTTGGAGTTCAACTTGGGTATCATTATTCAAATTTATGCTCACGTTGCGTTCCTGAACAGTTTGGCTGTTGCCATCGGCTGATCGCTATACTCTTATCACTCTTCAGTTAGCGTTTCATTGTTCAACACTTTGGCTTCATCAGGGCCAAGGCTTCATGCCGATTCTTGCTAAGTTCTTTCTCTTTCTGCTAAAAGTAACTAGCAATTCACATACCAAAACTGTGGTTATTAAACTTATGTAAAATGACGTTAAACGACCACTTCCTTTGTATCACCAGCAGAATCTGGTGCATTTTGGGACAAGTCATCACTGTCGATGTCCAAAATGTCCTCAGGTGCTTCACTGTCTAAATGTGCGTCATCACTTCGAGAAGCTGTCGTGCTTTCATCAGCACTCTCTGTAGCATGCTCTTCAGCTGCTTGAGCAAGCGCTTGTTGCTCTTCGACTTCATCCTCTTTCTTAGTCACATAGCGAAAAATCTTCTTGGCAATTTTTGCCGACTGCTCAGCACTCAGCTTAGGCTGATTACTGTAATCTAAGGCATACTCGAGCAAGCCATCGATTTCGTTATATTGAGGCTGCTTCCATAATGCTTTTAACGCGGCAGCCTTAGCCGTTGGATCGACATTTGCTCCCATAAAGCTAGCAAAGCTGCCACCGACTTCGATTTTGTCTGGATCGGGAAGGTCTTCGGCCGTTAGCACCTTAGCTTCACCGTCTGCCTCTTGATCTAAAGCTTGCTCAGACTCTTGATCTAGCAAAACTTCGTCGGCTAAAGCTTCTTGCTCAGTTGCAATGGCAGCCTCTTCAGCCAACCTTTCCTCTTCGACTTGCTGACGGCGTTGAGTCCAGCGAGAGAATAATCCGCTTGGTTTATCGCTCATCGGCTGCCCTGCTCACGGAAGTGATCGGTACTCGGACCTTGATTCTTACGGCGATTAACATGTTTACGACGATGAGCTGATATCTCAACTTCACCATGGCGGGTAATGAAGGCTTCCATCCAACAAGCGATAGCTTGTGGCATAGGAAGATTCAACACAGGAGTATCACCTTCGAGACACCCAGCTGCGACATTTTGGTCTGCAGAGATCATCGCGGGGATCCAGGTACCGTCCTCGAGTTCGTCGCAGACGATGAACAACATGGTGTTGTCCATATCCAAATTAATACGGTAGCTACCGCGCTCATCTTTATGTAATTCAAGCTGGATAAGGTGTGAATTCTCAGGGGCGTCATGAGTGGCTGGTAATATCTGATCTAACTCCCAGGTCACTGAGGTCCAGCGCCCGACTAACTTTTCGATTCTCTTGAGAGAAACATGCATGGGCCATTGGCTTTCGGTATGTTGCATTCAGTCTTCACCTTACTTGTAGCGGGTTTATCATTCAGATAACACCCGGCCCGATAATGAGGTTAATATTTTCTACTATATCCATTACTAAGCAATATATGTGCCATTCAATTAATAGAGGAAAGTTGCGCTAGATCATCAATTCCACACTAATAGTAGGACAATTTGTCCTAGCTGCTATTTTTTATAGGACATTAATGGGCGTTTTAACGGAGGGTAATGAGAGAGATCACGCATTAACTCAAGGATTCAACGTCTGGGTACAATAATTGCTATGCTGAATTAGCCAATTTCTAATGATGAGTGATGAACCTTGAGCAAGCACTATCCAACCTTGATAAAAACAGCGACCGATGTGCCGTTAACTATTGCTGTTAAGGCTATCGACGAAAACGGTGAGCAGGTAGATAAGCATATCGCCTGCGAACGCCCCCTCACCGTCTATCTGAACTGGCGACCGATTGTGACCTTGATGACCTTAGGGGCCAGACCCGAATCGCTGGCCTTAGGCTACCTGAAGAACCAAGGTTTTATCTCAGATCTGCAGCAGCTGGAATCGATTATCGTCGATTGGGAGGTCAGCTCGGCGGCCATCATCACCACAGAAAGCATCCAAGACTTAGAAGAGAAGCTCGCGGAAAAAACGGTAACCTCAGGCTGTGGTCAGGGAACCGTATATGGTGGGTTTATGGATGGTTTGGATGAGATAAACCTGCCACAACGCCGAATTAAGCAGAGCATGATCTATAGCCTGCTGAAGAATATCGGCGAATACAACGAAACCTATAAGAATGCAGGTGCGGTACACGGTTGTGGCCTGTGCCTCGACGACCAGATCGTCGATTTCGTCGAAGATGTGGGCCGCCATAACGCGGTAGATACCTTAGCCGGCGAGATGTGGTTAAAAGAGACCCCAGGTGAAGACAAAATCTTCTACACCACGGGACGCCTGACCTCTGAAATGGTGATAAAAGTCGCCAAAATGGGTATACCCATACTCCTGTCACGTAGCGGTGCGACTCAGATGGGACTAGAGCTGGCGCAACAGATGGGGATAACCATGATAGCCCGTGCCAAGGGAAAACACTTCCTTATCTACAATGGTGCCGACAACATAGAATTCGACGCCATACCAGCTAAGCGCCCCTCAAAAAAATAGACCGAAACAAGGGACTACTTAATGGAAACAAGTCATGACAGAGCCGAGTAAACTCGTCTATATGAGCGCCAAACAGGTCGCCAAATACCTAGATCTGAATGAGAAGAAGGTCTATGCGATGGCGAACGATCGCATTCTTCCCGCGACTAAGGTAACCGGTAAGTGGCTCTTCCCTAAGATCTTGATCGATCGCTGGGTGATGGATTCATGCCATAGCGGTATGCTGTCGGACAGAATGCACATCACCGGCAGTGATGATCCCCTACTGTCTATGCTGGTCGCTCGATTGATGACTCAGATAGGCAAGAGCGATCTCATCAGCTACAGCTCCACCGGCTCACGCCTCGGCCTGGATCTCCTCTCTCGCGGCTACGCCGATGTGTGCACCTTACACTGGGGCAGCGTAGATGAACGCAATATCCGTCACCCGGCGCTGCTAAAGGGTTACCCGAACCATCAGCAGTGGGTGATGGTCCACGGCTACACACGCCAACAAGGCCTGATGATGCGTACCGAGATGCATCATAGGTGTCAGCAAGAAGACCAGATAGTCTCCCTCCCCTGGCGCTGGGTAGACAGACAAGCCGGTGCTGGCAGCCAGCAACATCTGGAACATTGGCTCATGAAGCAAGGCGCCGCCCTGAGTCATATCAATGCCAACGTCACCGCCTACAGCGAGCGTGAACTCGCCGGTTTTATTGCCCGCGGCGATGCCGACATAGGCTTTGGCTGTCAATCGGTCGCCATGGAAAGCGGCCTAAGCTTCGTGCCGCTGATCACTGAATCATTCGACTTCGTCATGCCACAGGGTATCTACTTCAGACGCCAGTTACAGCATCTGTTCGACATGATATCCAGCTCGCAAACGAGACAGTTGGCCGCCTCACTGGGTGGATATGATTTGACTGACTGTGGCAAGTTGCTGTGGAATCCTTCATAACCGAAGGCTCGAGGTTTTAGACTCTAGGAACGAGGAGCGAGGCTGGTAAAGCTAAGACGACGCTTCGCTGGTAGACGGCCTTCGGCCTATTCGACGCTAACGCTAATTGAGATTGTCAGTTAACAATTGTTGAAATAACTTTTTTGGTTTCATCTAGCTTCATTGGTATTTAATTGGGTCGATTTGAGCATTGACCCTTTTTGTAATCTATCACCTGCCGTGGGTGCCGTGCATGGATGCGCCAATGTCGTGATCACATGGATGTGAATGAACGACCTTAAGTGCAGATACTTCTGCAAGACGCCGTAAATATATCCCTATAGGCTCTGCCAAAACGTCCCTGTTTTGGAAGCTCACAGCCGCATCTACACCGGTTGTTTATTTCTGCGGGTTGGCTTAATTCAAAAAAACATGCCTGTCCAGCCTCTTTTGTAGGTGGCCTGATTTATCCGCTGAGCTATCTTAATCCGAAGAAAGCCCACTATATAGTGGGCTTTGTATGACTTAAATGAAGCCGTATAATGCAACAAGTATCTGCACTAAACTGACTATGCTTATATCGCTTGGTAACAGTCGATATTCATGTACATGAGTAACACGAACGTCAATTGTGACTTTGCGATCGATGGGTGGCTGCATGGCAGTCCCTCCAATCTTGCAGCGCATTTTTTCTCAAAAGGCTTGCCAATTGATCAATTCATACTTATATTTGTCTTAACGGTTTTCCGTTACTTATCTAGTAGTATATAAGTAAGTCGCCTTAGGTGAATTACTGACAGTGACTAGAACTCCATTTCATGAATCTATCCCATCTAACATAACTCATTAAACACATCATATAGTGTTGCTTTCAGCGAGTAGGTACAAGATATTGTTATTTCAGTGATTTAGCAAGTCCCAATTATCCCAATAAACTGTGGTCATCTTGTGGACAACTTGAGGGTAATATTTAGGGTTAGTATTGGCTAACTTTTAAGGTCGGAATTCATTGGCTTTATCCCATTCAGGTGGAATATTGAACGGACGACATATGATGAAAATATCACCTGAACGATTGGCGATCTTTTCGATCTCATCAGCTTTATATAAGCAGAATTGTATTTGTGGTAGGCCTTTCGTTAACTGAGAAGCTAGAGTTTATTCTGAATAACCCACTTTTTTACCTTCTTTATTATCAAAATTATTGCTGTTTGGTTATCAAAGTCTGAATTTAAAATCAAGAAAAAGAGGTCGTAGCGAATTAAATGATTTTCAAAATGAAGGCTAACGCTACAACCCGTCCCCGTTGGAAGGCGAATAATCCCCTTAGGTGGTTGAGCTTATGAGCGAGAGCCAAGGATAGCGAACTGGCTAAGTAAATGGATTTACTTGCCCAAGGGGGCGTTGGTATAAATCTCGTGAGGGCTACATGGGTGTAGGGCTAGTTTTCGGACTCTTGCTTAGTGAGTTGAGAGGTCTGGATTCCGGTTAAATGCTAATGTAGCTAACTTGCCTGAAAATATTGGCAGCAGTATTATGAAACTCTTGAATAAAATAATTGAATGAAATAATGAGCAGATAAGATCAGAATTAGTCATTCAAGTTAACAAGGAAATGTAATAAATGTCTGTGCTCCAACGTATTAATGTCATCATGCTCTTAATCGCTACTCTCACAGGATGCTCGTCACTTCCTGAGGAAATACAACATACTAGTGAGCCATTTGTCACCAAAACAAGCAGTACATTATCCAGATTGACTGACAATTATCGGCCTGAACAGTCTACACAAGGACAGAGTGCGGTTCTATTGCAAGATACCGGCTGGGATGCATTGGCTCAACGGTTGGCACTCATAGAAACAGCTGAACACAGCATAGATATTCAGTATTACATTTGGAACTCAGATGCTTCAGGACACTACTTGGCAAGTCGCTTATTGGCTGCTGCAGAACGTGGTGTTCGAGTTCGTGTAATGCTTGATGATATCAATCTAAATGAACGGGAGAAGTTGCTAGCAGCACTAAATCTTCATCCTCAAATAGAGATCCGCATATTTAACCCTATCCCAAGTCGCCGCGGGTTTGTAAAGTGGCTAAACTTACTGAGTGATTTTTCTCGTTTAAACCGTCGTATGCACAATAAATCATTTACCGTCGACGGTGTCCTGTCGATTGTTGGAGGTCGTAATATCGGCGATGAATATTTTGATCTTTCTGATGAAGTCAATTTTCGTGACCGCGATGTACTGGTTATGGGCACTGTGGTAACCGCTATCCAAGCTAGCTTTGGACAGTATTGGAACAGTCGCTGGTCTTACCCTGTTAGCTTGTTTACCGATAAAGTCTCAGCAGATCTGCCGCTGTCAGATAAAGTGGCCGCTCCCCATTACAAAAACTTTCCCCCTTTGCCAGAAGGAAATAAGATAGCACATCGATTCTTAAAGGATTTGCTGGCAGAGATGAGCTGGGTTCAAGCATATTTTGTTGCTGACCGACCAGTACCTATCGATGAGGATAATACCAGCGAGCCTAAGGCTACAGCTAGATTATTGGCCGAGTTGGCTGACCAGTCTAACCAAGAAATCTTATTGGAATCCGCCTATCTGATATTTGATGATCGCCAACTCGAAGCGCTACAGAGGTTAACCAGCAATGGCATTGAGGTTAAAGCACTGACAAACTCTATGGCCTCTAATGACCTAGTCACTAATCATTCTGGCTACGCGGGTCGACGTCAGGATATGCTCAACCACGGCATACAATTGTTCGAGTTAAAACCTGATACAAAGCTGTGTGAAGAGTCAACTCGAGACCTGTCCAAATGTGCACCGACAACGGCCTACGGCCTTCATGCAAAGGCAGTTGTTTTTGACCGGCAAGTGGCAGTGGTCGGCTCTTTTAATTTCAACTTACGTTCAACCTACCTCAATACCGAGTCCCTACTCGTTATTGAAAATAAACATATTGCTGAGACCCTTGCTGATGATATAGAGCAGGCGATGAGCGAAGATAATAGCTGGCGTCTGAACTTACATGAAGACAAACTCCGCTGGTATTCCGGCTCAAAAATCTGGGAAGTCGAGCCCGAAACCGACCTGTCGGAACGAATCAAATCATATTTATTACAATTATTACCGATAGAGAAATACTTGTGATATGAGTTATAAGGGTTGGATTTAAGCTAGCTAACCCATTTTGACAAGACGTCAATACGGCTAGAATGGTGAATAAATGCTGAGATAGGAGATTAGACATTAAGGTTCTGACAACCAAAGCTCGGCGGCTTTGATTCGATTAAACTCAGCTAATCTGTAACCATTGTTGAACGCACAGGTATCTATAAATAGATTTGGATTATAGTCAGGCTCATGAACCACTGCGACTTTAGCGTTCGATAATCTAGGATGATTTGCCAAAAACTCACCAAATGAACGTTGCTCACCCAGAGTTAATATCATCTGCAGATCGCACACATTGACCAATATTTTTAATGGGGCCAACTTGTCTGCATAATCAAGGACTATGTCTTCCACCGCCTGTATCCTTTGCTCTAAAGTTACAATGCCATGGTAAATGACATGCACCTGCCATAATTCTTCTATCAACTTGATTTTGTAACTCAAAACAGTCTCCTTACCGTATGAATTTAAGTATGCTTTATAAGGGACAAATGACAAAACTCCAGCACTCTAGACAAGCTTTACCTATGATACTCCTTACTTTAAATCTCAACTTTTATCCCAATATCCTTAGCCCCCGACACTCTTATTCTCGCTACTTCTAACGACGGTATTTAGCCCATAGCGCTTGTTGCTTGGGCGTGAGGAAGCTCCAGGCGAGTACGCGAGTGAGTTTGTTACCTTGGGCCATATCTATGGTTTTTATGCTAACGGCGCCCGCCTTTTTGAGGGCGGCGTAACTAGGTTTGAGGTTTTCTTGCTTCGATACTAGGCTGGTAAACCACAGGCATTGGGTCTTAAAGTCGGCGCTCTCGCGGATCATATTAAGCAGGAACTGCTTCTCGCCACCTTCACACCAAAGCTCGGCCTTCTGACCGCCGAAGTTGAGATCTACATTTGCACCCTTAACCTTAGCGGGTTCACTCTTATGCCCTTTTGCCACGCGGTTAGCCGCGAGGTTCTTTAGCTTACGCTGACTCCCCTCACTCGCCTCGGCCAGCGACGAATGAAACGGTGGATTACATAAGGTCACATCGAAGCGGTCATCGACATTGATGATGCCATGAAATACTTTTTGATGATCGGTTTGTAACCGAGTTTTAAATTTACCTTGTAGGCAAAGGTTAGCCTGGATAATCGACTCAACATTAACGATAGAAAGCGGGTCGACATCGCTGGCGGTAAACTGCCAACCATAAGATTGAATACCTAAAATGGCATAGATACCGTTGGCTCCGGTGCCTATATCCAACGCCTTTATCTTAGAGCCAGTCGGGATTCTATTGGTTTTAGTGGCCGCTTTAGCTAAACCATTCGTTACACTATTTATTAAAGCTGGGACATTTTGTCCATCAACACTTCCCGCTGATGGCTCTTGGCTTACTTGTTGTGGAATATTTCCAGCCAGTAGATCGGCAACATAGTGTAAGTAATCAACCCTACCCGGAATTGGCGGGCACAGAAATCCCTGAGGAATGTCCCACGACTCGATTCGATAATGAGCTTTTAACAGGGCTAGGTTAAGTGCCTTTACAGCCTGAGGATCGGAAAAATCGATAGAAAGGTTGCCATAAGGATTTGGCCTAACGAATGGCTTTAGCTCTGGGCTCGCCTCGGTAAGCGTGTCAAAATCATAGCCATCCTTATGCAGGTTTCTCTGGTGGAACCCCTTTTTGTCGGCAGATTTCACCGACTTTGACTTACGATCTGCTGGCTTGCTCTTATGCTTCTGTTTATTAGAATGTTGCTTATGAAAAGTAGATTTGGGCTGATATTGGTTTTGCTTATTCTTAACCGTTTCGGTTCCGAAATTCGATTTAGATGTCTGTTTTGGAGCTGATTTTGTCATAGGTATCTTAGCCGCTGCTCGATTAACAACGGCTCATAAATAAAAGCTAAATTTTATATGGCTTAACTAATCGTATAGATATTTAGTGAACAACAAATTAACCACAATAGGCCGGCCGACTTCTTGTTCCATGAGTCGATTGACTGTGTCATAACACTCACGGCGGATCTCCTCACGCCCCGTTAAGGATTTAACCTTATAGGCAGTTTGGCTACCCATGATCTCCAATATCGCCGCTCGTAGGAGAGGATCGTGATGCTCCAGGGCAATAAGATCTTCCGGGTCTTTCACCATCAACTCGATACTTATGCGTACGAAGCCGAGTTTTTTACCGCTGGAGATATAGTTAGTGATGAGATCGGGCTCGAACCCGTAGTAGGCATAGTTATCTATTATCTCGTCTTCCGCATAAACACCAACACTAAAGATGCTCACGGCAAAAATAACCAAGAGGGATGCGAGTTTTCTAAGATAACCTGATCTCATATCGAACCTTTCCATATTAAACTGTATCTCCTTTGTGCTCATGAATCTTTCTGACTAACCTATGACGGCATGCTAGACTGCTGCTGTAAGCCCTATTGTACCGAGAAATAGATGAGTGTGACTAGGTTAAGCTTTCCCTATGGTGAATCAATTCAATGGTTTTCGCCAGAACAAATCTCTGAACTCCCAGATTCCCCGCTAAGTGAATGGCTACTTTCATCAGGAAGTCTAACCCAAAAATTACGTTCTCACTGTACCAAGTTCGAAGTAAAAGTACTCGGAGAGGGAACTATAACACCTTTCAGTGGCGAGTTTCCCGCTCAGAGACAAGCCTGGGTGCGTGAAGTATTACTCTGCCTCGACGGCGTGCCTTGGATATTTGCCCGCACCTTGATCCCGGCAAACTTACTCGATAAGAAGGAAACCGAATTCCTCACTCTTGGCACACGCCCCTTAGGGGAACTACTTTTTTCCAACGATGACTTCACTCCTGGCAAGATAGAAATAGCTCACTTTACTCCCTGCCATCGGCTAGCCCAATTGACCGAATCAATTAAGCAGCCAGTCACTCAGGAGCTATGGGGACGTCGCCGTTACTTTTCCTATGATGATGAGCAGCTTATCATCAGTGAAACCTTTTTGCCCGCAGCCCGAAAAATCATCGAACAGATGTAACCTTTTTCTTTTTTTAATGAAAAAATTCATGACAACAAAAACGCCCACATGAGCGTTTTTTAGTTTAATCAGCTAGCACTCGCTTAATGACGACTTCTTCTGAATCCTATCAGAGCCAGTAACCCTAAGCTTAACCAACCAAGACTACCACCGCCAGAATCACCAGAAGGTGTAGTCACAGAAAGCGTCACCACAGCAGCGGTCACAGTTACTAACATACTTCTGCTACTCACCACGGCTAAACTATCAGTCACTGTCATCATCACAGTATAAATTCCGGCTGAAGCATAAGTATGACTGGGCGATTGTGCCGTACTCGTCTGACTATCACCGAAGTCCCACGAGTAAGTCATAGCGCCTTCACCACCTGTACTGGTATCGGTGAAAGTCACGCTGAGATCGCTGCTCGAAAAGGTAAACCCAGCGACAGGAGACACAGGTAAAACAACCGTAATAGTCTGAGCACTCATTACGCTCGAACCTAGTCCATCGGTCACAGTTAAATTAACAGTGTAGCTTCCTGACACTTGATAGACATAGGTTGGCATCTCCTCGGCACTGGTGGCTCCGGTGACACCAAAGCTCCACAAGTAAGCGTAATTTCCATCACCGCCTGTCACTTCCGCGATAAACACCACCGAACCAGTGATGTCATTTTGAATCCTACCGAAATTAGCTACTAGCTCTTCAACCTGAGGAGGTGGAGTCGTTTCGCCGCCATAGTTAAATCTAACCGTCGCCGTGGATGAATCGGCACTCTGGGCTATCACTTCCATGGTCAAGCCAAGCTCTGGCAAGATAATGCCAGACTGAGGCTGAGTCGGTGCGCTGTAATCTTGGCGATCATCAAACATAGAGACAGATGACAGATGATTATCGCCAAAGTAGTAAGACTGAACAAACATGCTAAAGGTCGCATCTCTAACCTGAGTATCAGAAGCATTAGTACCTATAAGATTCTGATCCGCATCGATAACGCCAATCAAGCCAGCGCCGGGGTGAGTGCTAGAGTTATTATCGGTATAACTAAAGTTTTCCAACCAAATGAGTACTCCAGGCTCGTAAGAATGACTATCTAGTCCGGCATCGACGCCATTGTGGCTTCGAAGTTGCAGTATATAACGGCGAGCAGCACCTCCTGGACGCTCATCATCGATCCGTGAGAAACCATTTAGCATCATGGTATTTGGCGTCTCGGCATCATCGGTATAAATTACCGATGCGCCATTGCTGATCTGCAGATCATCGAAAACGAAACCATAATCCCCTACCGCCTGATCGGTTTTATAAATAATACTGATCTGAGTATTCGCTCGGCCAGCATAGGCGCTCAAATCATATTCAAGATCGACCCAATTGTTGGGACCTTCGGCAGCAAGTATATCGCCAGAATTTCCGCTGATGATGTCTCGAGCCGTATTAATCGTGTTGCTAGCCTTGGTATAGTTACCGGCAATCACCACACTATCGACCATGACCTGAGCATAGTCATAGTCCTCTTCGATATTCCAATGGGCTTTCATTATCAGGGTGAGTGGCGTCGAGCTTGGCAAGTCAATTTCGAATGACAGGGCATTGTTAATCAGATGCCCCTGGCCAGAGTAGTATTGGTAGCTACCGCCATAAGGCTGCTTGAAAGGAATCGTCGCCGCTGGCAGTGGAATAGAGATCTGATTCACCAATGAGTGATTTATCGCCTCATTAATGACCACATCCAATCCCGATGTGCCTATGCTGCTAAGCAAGACTTCCAGCTCGTTGATCCAACGTCCCTTATATCTGTCCTGCAGATAAGAGCGTGCATAGGGGCTAAAACCTATTGGCTCAGTTCCCGCAATACTACCTGTCCAGCTACCGCCGGACATCACAGACCAAGAGCCGACCGGAGAGCCATCACCTGTATTACTGGTATCATATTCATCGGGTAACCCCAGATCGTGGCCAAACTCGTGTACCACCACACCCGCTGCGGCATCAATCGGCTGCACCGTATAACCAAACACCTTCTTACCCGTACCAGGAATGGTGTATCCAGGCGTATTACCGGTATAAACAAAGAATCTATGTGACCAGATGGCGTCATCGCCGAGCACGCCACCGCCGGCTTCTTCACCTATGCTGGAATGAAACAGCATCACATGATCGATATCGCCATCCGGTTCATCGAAGTTGCCGTCGCCATCGACATCGAATGGATCTTCCACATCATAGCTGGCTAATTCGGCAGCTGACATGTTAGTCAGGGCCAGAGTCACGGCTTCTTTTACCAGTTCAGGCACAGCCATATCATCATCGTTATTATCGGCATCGTTACCACCATAGAAGGCGGCATTATTTTCAGCGGTGAACCAGCCTTTAACATTACCGGTAAAATTGAAACGCTCACCGGATTCTGCCTGATAATATTGATACCCAGTCATCAAGCTCTGCCCTTGAGGACCGATAAATCCTGTGGTAGAAAACATCATGCTCTGATAATGAGACACTGGATAATTAGGATAAAACATCGAGGTATCGCTGGCTGACAACCGATTATTATCGAATGGCAGATCTGGGAAATCGATTAAAACGCCTAATACTTTTACTGTCTTAGTGGTATCTGCATCGGCTAAGGTGCCGAGCATATTATCCATCTTGGCAATCGAATTGCGCTTAAGTGTCTTACTCTGAGCCAGAGACTTGAGTCTGGCCTTGTCAAACTGAGCCTCAACCAAGCGCCCCTTACTCTGAAAGCTGATGGCTCTATGAGTGAATTTATCGACGGCGGCACGCTTGTCAGCTTCGCTGGCGTCGGCAGAAACCTCTCCCCGCTTGATGAGCCAATATAATATCCGCTCTTTGTTGATCGTCCCGGCATCGGCCAATGTAGCCGAAGCTAATTCAGCAGACGCAAGTGCGCTGTTAGTATCTAACTCTTTCGCAAATAGAGATGTCGAAGCCGTAGCACTTAACACCAAGGATAAAGACAAGATAAAACGGGTTAAGGAGAGAAGTCTTCTCATAAATCACCAAAACAACATAAAAAGTACAAAATATTAACAGTACTCTCGTCTGAATTACAGTGAAAATACAATATTTACTCTATTAACCTAGCTTGGGGTATAGGGCAAATGAAAGCCATGCCAAGCACCTTTATCTACATAGGTTGAAGCAATCTTTAAATTACCTTGCTCATCGCGCTCCTCCATGGAGACTGGCGTACCTTGATTAAGGTAGAAGATCACGATATTCGGCCGAATCGAGCGCCGCTAGACTGAATACACATAAGAGAAGAGCAGAAAGCATGAAAACCTATCCCAAATTAAACAGCTTGATAAAGCCATTAACAATTGAATACAATATATGCAGCATGTGACTGACAAGGTCTTATTGCAAGTTCAAAAGATAGGAAGCTATAAGTCGTCGAGGAACATCTGCAATCATCACCAGTACCGACGTTCAACCTCAGTCAGGCCTGACGAAAACTTTAATAGAACTTGTACTTTGAAGCGTGCAAAAATCAGCTTCAGTCTGAAAGATGGTCACACTCGATGTAAATAATGCTGGCTTGTCTGCTTATTTTCCAGAAACTGGTATACTATCTCGTCGTTTTCTCAGGTCCCAGCTAAACAAATCATGCTCTATCTAATAGCCAGCTGTATCGCACTACTACTAGGTCCTATCTTCTATCGGTTCTTTTCGGCAGAACACGGACTACAAAAAGGCCTGGACGGATTTATATTCGTTTCCCTGGGCGGACTTGTGCTGCTACATATTTTACCTGAGCTACTGGAGCACGGCGGCTTCCTGGCGATAATTTTCGTCATCATTGGAATGTGGGGGCCGACAGCCAGTGAGAAGCTATTTCATCGTTACTCTGAGGTTACCCATAACCTCACCCTCATCTTAGGCGTAGGCGGATTACTGCTGCACACCATTACAGATGGCGGTGCCATGGTGCTTGCCCAGCAGGACGATGTCTCTATTTTACTCGCCTTGGGCATCATATTACATCGCCTGCCTGTGGGCCTTGCCATCTGGTGGCTGGTAAAACCTCAAATAGGCAGTCGTTGGGCCATGGTAGTTTTAGCCGGTATGATGCTGCTAACTGGCGTAGGTTATTTCGCCGGAGAACAGATGCTGACTCACCTCAGCCTGGATAATACCGTATATCTACAGGCCTTCGTGACAGGCTCTATTCTGCACGTAGTTTTACATCAGCCCCATGGCCATCATTCACCAGATGAAGCCAGTAACGGCAATCAGCAAAAATATGAGTATCATGCGGGTATAGGTAGCTTACTCGGCATAGGATTACTGTTTATACTCTTGATGATGGACTCTGGTGGACACGAGCACCACCAACATGACCATAGTACCGAACAACTCGTCGACTGGATGATGACTCTGGGGCCTGTGCTCTTACTCAGTTATGCCGTCGCAGGACTCAGGTTTAAGCTAGGTTTGTCGCCTCAGAGTAGCCATTTGGGCAAACGTTGGTTGCAACGACTCGCGGGGCCAGAGGCCCTGATCATCACGGCTTTCCTGCTAGGCCCCCTGATCGCATTATTCCAGTTAATCAGCTTATTGGTGATCGGAGCCTTGCTTACATTTAGCCGGGTAGAGCCGACGGATCCCCATCTTTCGGTTCCCGAATCTCCTCTGCGTTTTGGCTTCGCCCATATAGTAGACAGAAGCGCGCCTTGGGTCTTACTCAGCTTAGTCTTAGCTAACCTGATTGGTCATCCTTCGGTGCCATTAGAGGATCCGATTATTCAGGTGGCAGTGCTTATGGTGCTCTTCCTGCCGATGCGATTCTGTAACTTAGGCGGTGCGGTTTTAGCACTGTCTTTGGCTTACAGTGGCTGGAGTATCCCAGCCGTTATGTTGGCCTTGGTGGCTGCACCTATCTTCAACTTAGCCCAACTCAAGTTGATGAGTTGGACACAGAGATCTGCGGTCATAGGACTCATCACAGTCATCTTAGCCATAACGTCACTGATCCAGCCTCAATGGGGCATGATGATGACAATGCCTGAGTCGTTAAGCATGATATCTCTGATAGTGCTAGCCTGCTTATTTGCCGCTAGCCTGCTACGTTTGGGTCCGAGAAAGTTTATGGCCCGCATCATGCTCTTAAAATCAAAGGCTCATAGCCATGATCATGGCGGACATAAGCATTAAATTAGAAAGCCTAGGTCCTAGGACCTAGGCTAATCCTCGAGACTCGCCACCTTCTTTGCTCTTCCCTCGCCAAAATCTGCAAATAAATGTGTTTCATCATCTTTCAAGCAGATAACTTCTATCATCTGATATAGATGAATACCTCTTCTGTAAAAAATAGATTAACTTGTAACAACTGCCATCTAGAGTCGAAACCTATGTGCATATTGTTTATAGCGCTGAATAAGCACACTAAGTATCCGCTGATTGTCTGTGCTAATCGCGATGAATTTCATCACAGTCCCACAGAGCAGGTACACTTCTGGCCGCCAGAAAATGAGATCTTAGCCGGCAAAGATCTGGAGGCGGGGGGGCACTTGGCTTGGCATCAATAAACGAGGCGAATTCGCGGCATTAACTAACTTAAGAGACCCCTTGAGACAACAGAGTGATATGAGAAGCCGCGGCGAGTTAGTACTCAAGGCTCTCGGATCTCAAGGTCCCATCACCACCAGTTGGTTGCGTGATCACAGTAGCCACTACAACCCTTTCAATCTGATCTTTGGTGATGTCAGCGAACTCTACTGCTTTAACAGCAGCGCCAATTCTCTCACCCAGCTAGATTCTGGGTTCCACTCCATAAGCAATGGAGCATTAGATGACATCTGGCCCAAGATGGCTCGCGGGACACTGGCACTACAAGAGTCGATTTCAAGTGGTGAGGAACCCGATATAGACGCTTTGCTAACAATAATGAAGGATGAAACTCGCGCCCAAGATTCTGAGCTGCCAGAGACAGGCATAGGCTTGGAGTGGGAAAGACTACTCTCATCTATCTATATTAAGCATGAGGAATACGGCACCCGCTCGACCAGCATTTTACTGCAGGATAACTCGGGTAATACTCGCTTCGTCGAAGTGAGGTATGACGGCAAAGGCCGCAACTTAGGACGGCAGCAATTCCATATCATAAGCAAATAGTTGAGACTCTGGCCCTAAGTAAGGGTAAGGCTAATCTGAAGTGTGGTCGTGGGTGATAACCCAGCGGTCATCTATTTTCTCAACCAGCAGAGTGAACACACCGTTAGGCTTATCTTTAGCTCGGGTTAGCTCCCAACGTCCCACCACTATGGCGGCATAGTTACTCAACATCTTGGTATCCATGATGCTGAATTTCAATTGGCCTAAGGTCGCTTTATCAGGATAATTTTTCTTATAAGCCGCCAGTGTTTCAGCCCAGCCATAGCGAAACTTCTTGCCTGAAACGAAACGCATCTTGTCGTTATTCCAATAGCCTTGCATGTAGCCATCGAGATCACCTCGGTTCCATGCAGCCTCCTGCTCAGACAATATATGCGCAATATCATCCGTTGGCACGGCTGAGGCACTAAATGCCAATAGTATTAATAGAGTGGTAAGTCCTTTTTTAAACATGGTTTTCTCCATAAAGACGAGATAGGCTATAGTATATATTAACTCAATGAGTTAAGTCTTAAAGTCAGTGGCTAATTTGTTGAGGGCTTCGATTGATTAACAGGATTATTTGTCTTTAGTTATGTTTCAGTATTTTTGTAAGTTCATCTTAAAATTATCGGGCTGGAAAATTTCTGGCTCACTGCCTATGGACCACCAATTTATCGCTATCCTTGGCCCTCACACCAGTAATTTGGACTTCATCGTCGGCTTATTAGCCCGCGGAGCATTGGGTGCTAAGGTTAATTTTCTCGGAAAAAATCAGCTTTTTATTCCTCCATGGGGCTGGTTCTTTAAGGCCATCGGCGGAACACCGGTAGATAGAAGTAAATCCAATAACTTGGTAGACGCAGTGGTCCAACTCTACCAATCAAATCCTAATTTCTCACTGGCATTGGCGCCGGAAGGGACTCGCAGCCCGGTAAAACGCTGGAAGACAGGGTTTTACCATATTGCCCGTAAAGCCGGCGTTCCCATAGTTACCATAGGATTAGACTTTGGCATTAAGACTGTGATTATCCCAGAGGGTGTACCGACCACGGATGATATGCAACAGGACATGGATAAAATTATCAGCTTCTACCGTTCCATCAATGGACGCCACCCTAAGGTGATTCCAGATTTTACTCGCTAAATAAACACTAGTGAAACCTTAATCGCTTGTCGTTTGACCAAGTGGCGGCTATAGTGCCGCCACTTGGTTTCTATCAGAGTTATTTCAATGAGTTTTGATACCTGGTTACTCTATTTTTTCGCCGTACTACTCATCGCCATATCTCCAGGCACCATGGCCGTACTGTCCATGAGCCATGGCATGCATTATGGTAAGACTCGGTGCTTGGCAACTGCTTTCGGTAGTGTGACTTCGGCATTGATCTTGATGATGGCATCTGCGGCAGGCCTGGGCGCACTGCTGAGTGCCACCGAATATGGTTTTAGCATATTAAAATACTGTGGCGCCGCCTATCTGATATTTTTGGGGATAAAGCTACTGCTTACCAAAGCCAGTGGCCAAGGCCTCGACCTGCAACATATCAAGAGCAAGGGCACGCCTAAGCAGATGTTCAAACAGGCCTTTATGGTGGGAATAAGCAACCCAAAAGATCTGCTGTTTTTCGCTGCCCTGTTCCCGCAGTTTATCGACATGTCGGCGCCACAAGGGCCTCAATTGGCGATTTTAGCCACAACTTGGGCCGTGGTAGATTTCAGCTTTGTGATGCTCTACGCCAGCATGGCCAATGTACTGGCTCCAACGCTCAGAACCAGTAATAAGCTACACTGGTTCGACAGAACCAGCGGCGGCGTGTTTATCACACTCGCAGCGATATTAGTTACCAGGGAAAACTAGCCTTAACAGAAAAGTTGTAAGTCTTAAGCGGTAAGCTCAGGACAAAGCTAAGAAAGTTGCAAGTTTCGCGCAAAATTATCTGAATGACCGAGATTATCTACTTAGTAAAAATAGTGTGTCATCCCGGCAATGCTGTTAGCCGGGATCCAGAGTTACGATTTGAAACCAATCTTAACTCTGGAAAATTCAAACGACCATCAATCCCCTAGCTCGTAGCTCGTAGCTTAAAACTTACGGCTTGCAACTCTTAGCTGTCAACTTAACGCTCGCATCTGTTAACTTTGTCCTTGCAAACTTCTAATATCCGATCCTGTGGGAGCCTGGAATGCTTGCAGGCCAAATTCCGGCAAGATGGCTAACACATGATCGAAGATGTCTCCCTGAATATCCTCATAAACCGTCCAGCGAGTGTCATTAGTGAAGACATAGATCTCGATGGGCACCCCCTCTTTTGTCGAGGCTAGTTGACGAATCAGCAAGGTCATGTCTTGGCGTATTCTGTCGTGATTAGCGACGAACGCCTTCAAATATGCCCTAAAAGTACCGATATTGGTCAATTTACGGCTGTTGACTGGCATATCCGCATCTTGGACATGACCATTAAACTCATTGAGTTCCTGAGATTTTTCCGCCAGGTAATTTTTCAATAGATTAATCTTACCGAGTCTCGCTTGATCCTCCTCGGTGAGGAAGCGAATCGAATGAATATCTATGAGTATCGAGCGCTTGATCCGGCGGCCACCAGACTCAGACATACCGCGCCAGTTCTTGAAGGAATCGGAAACCAGTGCATAGGCGGGGATCATGGTTATGGTCTGGTCCCAGTTTCGTACCTTGACCGTAGTCAAAGAAACCTCTTCCACCGAGCCGTCGGCGCCATACTTATCCATCTGAATCCAATCACCCGGACTGACCATACGGTTAGCGGCCAGCTGAATTCCGGCTACGAAGCCGAGAATGGTATCTCTGAACACCAACATAACCAAACCCGTCATCACGCCTAAGCCACTGAGGAAATAGACTGGAGACTGATTAGCCAGTATCGATATAGACACTATGATCGCGACAAAGAAGAGGAACAGTTTAAACAGTTGCACGAAGCTCTTTATGGGAAGGCGGCGGCTCACCAGATTAACATCTGCAATTTCATTGGCTGCATCTAATGAGCTATACACTGCACGTATCAGGAGAACCAATATCGTTACACTCAAGACGCGATGAATCATGCTGCTCATGAATGCATACTGAATCAATGCCAAAGGGATCAATATGCTGAGTACCAGAGCGGGAATTATAATAGCAAAATTCTCCAACACCTTATGGCGCATGAAGATATCGTCCCAACTCACTTTTGACCTCTGTATGATAATATTCATCGCCCGCACTACGCCACGCTTAACGAACAGATAAGCCAGCATAGCAATAACGAGACTGACAATGACCATCAAAGACGTAGATACGCTGTCTGATGGCGTAGTATTAATGCCCCAGTTAGATAACCACTGAGAAATCTGTAACCTGATTTCTTGATCCACGATTCACTTCCCTTAGAAATACCGATATCGACAAGGTCTCTCTTACATTTAACAAACACAAATATGGTTTTCGATATAAAAACACAACAATAAAACCACAAATATTTCTTTTATAAGAATTTATTCAAAGCCAACATTGACTGTTGTACAAAGTTTAACAACAATCGACAGTTAAAGTCAGAGATAGGATGATGTAGATGACAAAATATTTAATCATGCTGGTTCTTATAACTGCCAGCATACAGGCTCATGCCTATTAGGCACGAGAATTGACCTATCCCATATAAAACTAGCTCACACCTTTATAATCGATTGATATAGACTAGAGCTATCCACTTTATTAGGTTCATTCCCATGCATAAACGTCTAGGGCTCTTAAGCTCACTCGCCCTGCTAGTATTTCTATTCCCCGGCTTAGCTATAGCGGCCACCGAGACACTAGCCACTGTCACCTTAGAGAATGGTGCCAAGGTCCGCCTTAACGACGACTTCACCTGGGAATACGTTATTCTCGAAACCCTGCCGGCCATAACCAGCGAAACAAGCACCCAGGCTGCCACAGCCGTGACAAGTATTGCGCTAAATACAACAAGCACTATCAATATGGCGAGTACATCGGGGAGCAAAGCCACTCAAGCTGACAGTCAAACCATGACAGCCAGCGCTATGTCTCAGGCCGAATTACTTAAATCGACAGCCAAATCAGGCGTAAAAGTGACCCTTGCTAACAGCGAATGGGACGACGATGGTCGCCTAGGCCTCACCTTCGACTTAGCCAGCACCAGCTCTGAACACTATGTGATGGTAGAGATAGATATCACCTTCTACGATGACTCAGGCAGAAAACTCAAGACAGAAACGATCAAGGTATGGAAAGCCATCTTCAGATCACCAGATACTTACCTGCGTAAAGGCGAGCAGCGACAGAGCAGAACCTTCTGGATCCAGGGCATAGATGCCAGCCAATGGACTAAACAACTAATGAGCCTCAAGATAGGCGAGATGAATTCGAGAATGTGATCTTAGAGAAGGTGCGAGGAACGAGGAAAGCAGTTCCTAGGCCTCTAATAAAAGATGCAGAAAAATAAAAAGCCGGAGCATAAATGCGCCGGCTTTGATATTTCTAGGGCCTAGGAACTAGAATCTAGGCACCCAATTTAATTAGAAACTGGGCAAAACACCTGCTGGTAAGTAAGTATTAAAGCTCGCTGTCATTAGCAGATCTATCGATGCTTGAATATCCGGGGCGAAGAACCTGTCCTTATCGTAATAGGTCACCAGCTCACGTATTTCTGCTTTGGCCTTAGCCACTGCAGCACTAGGCTGTAGCGGTGCACGAAAATCCAGCCCCTGTGCCGCAGCCAATAGTTCGATGGCGAGTACACCACGTGTATTCTCTGACATATAGCGCAAACGACGCGCCGCAAAGGTCGCCATGGAGACGTGATCTTCCTGATTAGCCGATGTCGGCAAGCTGTCTACCGATGCAGGATGGGCATAGGTCTTGTTCTCTGAGGCCAATGCGGCGGCGGTCACCTGAGCGATCATAAAGCCTGAGTTAACCCCGCCATTTTCCACTAAGAAAGGCGGCAGCTTAGACAAGTTAGGATCGATAAGTAGAGCGATACGACGCTCGGCGATAGAACCTAGTTCGGCAAGGGCAAGCGCCAGATTATCCGCCGCCATGGCAACTGGCTCGGCGTGGAAGTTACCACCCGAAATAATCTCACCCGTATCCTGGAATACTAACGGATTATCTGTCACGCCGTTCGCTTCGACTTCAAGCACACCCGCCGCATGACGAATTTGACTCAGACAAGCACCCAGCACCTGAGGCTGACAACGCAGTGAGTATGGGTCTTGCACCTTCTCACAGTTGGCGTGATCTAAGCTAATCTCAGACTCTTCACCGAGCAGATGACGGAACACACCGGCAGAATCTATCTGGCCCAGTTGGCCACGAGCCGCATGAATGCGCTGATCGAATGGACTACGGCTAGCCATAGCCGCTTCGACGCTCATGGCACCGATAACTGAACTTGCCGCGAACAGATCTTCGGCATTGAACAGGCCTTCCAGCGCCATAGCCGTCGATGCCTGAGTCCCGTTAAGTAGTGCCAGCCCCTCTTTAGCGGCGAGTTCGATTGGCTTGAGGCCAGCAATTTTTAGACCTTCTTTAGCCGTGATAATCTCCCCTTTATGGCTCATCTCACCTTCACCGAGTATCGACAGACTCATATGTGATAGCGGCGCCAAATCACCCGATGCCCCCACGGAACCTTTCTCAGGTACACATGGGTAAACTTCGGCGTTAACCAAGGCGATAAGGAAGTTGATCACCTCGAGTCGAATGCCAGAGAAGCCACGACTTAGGGAGTTAATCTTAAGCACCATCATCAGGCGCACAGTGGCGTCCTGCATGTACTTGCCCACACCTGCGGCGTGTGACAATACGATAGAACGTTGCAGTAACTGCAGGTCTTCGGCGGCAATTTTGGTATTAGCCAACAGGCCAAAACCTGTGTTGATACCGTAAACGGTGCGATCTTCATCTAAGATCTGCTGCACTATGCCTGAGCTGATATTGATACCGGCAATGGCGCTCTGTGCCAGTTCGAGGGTGACCTTGCCACGACTGATGTCACGAATTTGAGCAAGGGTCAGGGTTCCTGGGGTTAATACTAAATGGCTCATTTCTACTTACCTTCTTCAGCTGTTTTTTTCGAGCGAGTGTCTAGCATTGGCAGGTCAAGGCCTTGCTCTTTGGCACAATTCTTAGCGAGATCATATCCGGCGTCAGCATGACGCATAACGCCAGTCGCAGGATCATTCCATAATACGCGTTCGAGACGCACGGCAGCATCATCACTGCCGTCGGCAACGATAACCACACCCGAGTGCTGGCTGAAGCCCATGCCCACACCACCACCGTGATGCAGAGATACCCAAGTCGCGCCGCTTGCAGTGTTCAATAACGCATTCATCAAGGGCCAATCGGAAACCGCATCCGAGCCATCGAGCATAGATTCAGTTTCACGGTTAGGGCTGGCTACTGAGCCGGAATCTAAATGATCACGGCCGATAACGATGGGCGCTGACAGCTCACCACTCTTAACCATCTCGTTGAATGCCAGTGCCAGACGGGCACGATCTTTCAGACCCACCCAACAGATACGCGCCGGCAGGCCCTGAAACGCGATACGCTCGCGGGCCATGTCTAACCAGTTATGCAGTTGCGGGTTATCCGGGATCAGCTCCTTCACCTTGGCATCTGTCTTATAGATGTCTTCAGGATCACCGGATAGGGCCACCCAACGGAAAGGACCTATGCCTTCGCAGAACAGGGGACGTACATAGGCTGGCACGAAGCCCGGGAAGTCGAATGCGTTCTCAACCCCTTCTTCGAATGCCATCTGACGTATGTTGTTGCCGTAATCGGTCGTCGCGGCACCGGCCGCCTGCAGGGCAAGCATGGCTCGAACCTGAACGGCCATAGACTGCTTAGCCGCCTTAACCACAGCCGCTTCATCTTTGTTACGCATATCGGCCGCATGCTCCAGGGTCCACCCCTGTGGCAAGTAACCGTTTAATGGATCATGTGCAGAGGTTTGGTCGGTAACCACATCCGGGGTAACCCCACGTTCCACCAACTCGGCGAACACATCTGCCGCATTAGCGAGAAGACCAACTGAGACCGGCTTACCGCTCGCATTGGCCGCATCGATCATAGCGAGTGCTTCATCGAGAGAGGTGGCTTTCTTATCGACATATTTAGTACGCATACGGAAATCGATACGGGTCTCGTCGACTTCACAGATCAATACAGAATACCCTGCCATAGTGCCGGCTAGCGGTTGAGCGCCGCCCATGCCCCCTAGGCCACCGGTCAAGATCCACTTACCCGCCGATGAACCACCGAAGTGTTGCTTAGCCATGGCGACGAACGTCTCGTAGGTGCCCTGAATTATGCCCTGAGAGCCGATATAGATCCAAGAACCCGCCGTCATCTGGCCGTACATCGCCAAGCCTTTCTTATCCAGCTCGTTGAAATGTTCCCAGTTTGCCCAGTGTGGTACCAGGTTAGAGTTAGCAATGATCACCCGTGGTGCATTGCTGTGAGTCTTGAACACGCCAACTGGCTTGCCAGACTGCACCATCAGGGTCTCGTCATCTTCCAGACGCTGCAGAACTTCGATGATCTTGTCATAGCACTGCCAATCACGGGCAGCTCGGCCGATACCGCCATAGACCACGAGATCTTCCGGGCGCTCGGCAACATCCGGGTGCAGGTTGTTCATCAACATACGCATAGGCGCTTCTGTCATCCAGCTCTTACAACTTAGTTTGCTGCCGTGTGGTGCGATTATGCGACGGCTTGGATCGTGTCTCTTATCCATTTCGAAAAACCTCTTTTCAATTTGCTTGTTCTTAATTGCTCTTATAGAGAGCTTTGCTTATATTTGATTCCGTTTATTTTTTCTTTTACTTGTATATACATCTTCATTTCACTTTAAGTCAGCTAATCAATCTTGCCCTATCCACTTTATTGTTAACGCTCTTACCCAGTTAACTTATTCACCACTACTCAGCCCCACCAAATAGCATTAATCGAATATACCGGCTTTAATCTTGCTGTATCCAGCTTAATTGTGAACGCTCTTACCCAGTTAATTTTTCCCTTCGCCACGCAGTGGCATTCATCGACATGCGCAGCAGATCGATTTTTAGAACGTCAGATGACCACCTAATCTAAATCTGCTGCCCGGATGAATTAATCTGGCGTAACTCACCACACCTTTGCGTGACCAGGTACGACGCAGGATCTGCAAGCAAGGTTCACTCGCCTCAATCTGCAGCTGTTGTTGATTATACTTATTGGCCACCACGGCCTCTAATGTGTGTCTCGCCTCGGTGAGAGGCGCCACCAGAGACAGGTATTCGTGGGGTGTCTGCACAGAAAAATCCTGCAGCAGATAATCTGGAATAAGCTTAGGGTTAACGAAACGCTCCTCAAGCTGTAGGGGAATACCCTGCTCGCAATGCACTAATACCGAGTAGTAGACAGGACTGCCGGTCTCTAATCCTAGGGCAATGGCAATAGGCGCGATGGCTTCAATCTCGGTGAGCTCAAGCTGCTTGACGCTATAACCATGGCCCCTGTCTTTGATCTCATCGGCAATGTTACGAATCGCCATCATGGAAGACTGGGACTTGAACTCGGCAACAAAGGTGCCTAAGCCTTGAGAGCGCTCGAGTACGCCATCGTCGGTGAGTTCAGTCAATGCACGGCGGGCCGTCATACGGCTGCATTCAAACAGCTCAGCCATCTGGTTCTCCGAAGGAACACGACTATGCTCCTCCCACTCACCAGATTCGATACGGGCTAAAATATACTGTTTAATCTCTGCAAACTTGGGCGTCGCCATACCTATCCTTAAATCTGAATGTTGCGATATTAGCACCTAGGTTCTAGAATCTAGGAACTTGTCTTCGATCAATAATGCTTTTCAAACGATTAAAATTACCGCTATAATCCTAGCTTGTATATACAAGTAAATACAAGCTGGATCACACTTTTATTTCAGCAAGAATAACAACACTGCAAAAGTGAGGAAAAATTATGTCTTGGGATCATGTCTGGATTGACGTCAATGTAGCGACTATGTCTCCTTCTGTTTCAGCGCCTTATGGAGCAATAACAGATGCAGCCATAGCAGTAAAAGAGGGCAAGATCGTCTGGGTTGGGCCACGTTCTGAGCTGCCTGAGTTTGATGTTTTGTCAACGCCGGTTTACAGAGGCAAGGGCGGCTGGATAACCCCGGGTCTTATCGACGCCCACACTCATCTAGTATTTGCCGGTAGCCGAGCCAACGAATTTGAGCTCCGCCTCCAGGGTGCCAGCTATGAAGAGATAGCCCGTAGCGGCGGTGGTATAATCTCGACAGTTAAGGCCTGCCGCGAAGCCAGTGAGGCCGAGTTGTTCGAGCTAGGCCGCAAGCGCCTCAACGCCCTGGCCAAAGAGGGTGTCACCACGGTCGAGATAAAATCTGGCTATGGCCTGGATACCGCAACGGAACTCAAATTACTGCGTGTGGCCCGTGAACTCGGCAAGCATCATCACGTAGACGTGAAAACCACCTTCCTCGGCGCACACGCCATCCCGCCTAAATATAAAGATGATGTTGAGGGCTATGTTGATCTGGTCATCAATGAGATGTTACCCGCGGTCATCGAAGCTGGATTGGCCGACGCCGTCGATGTGTTCTGTGAAAATATCGCCTTCAGCGTCGAACAGACTGAGCGGGTGCTGAGCGCCGCGAAAAAAGCCGGCCTGGATATCAAGCTCCACGCCGAGCAGCTATCAAACTTAGGCGGCTCAGCCATGGCGGCCAAGCTGGGCGCCAAGTCGGTGGATCATATCGAGTATCTGGACGAAGATGGCATTATCGCCCTGAGTAAGAGCGGCACCTGCGCCACCTTGCTACCCGGCGCCTTCTACTTCCTGCGTGAAACCCAGATGCCACCTATCGAGCTGCTGCGCAAACATAAAGTCCCTATGGTATTGGCCAGCGATTATAACCCGGGGTCCTCTCCACTTTGCTCTAGCCTGTTGATGCTCAACATGGGTTGTACCTTGTTCCGCTTAACACCGGAAGAAGCGCTTGCGGGCATGACGCGCAATGCTGCCAAAGCCTTAGGTATTGAGGATAAGGTAGGTGTGTTAGAAATCGGTATGCAGGCAGATTTCTGTCTATGGGATATTACCACACCGGCAGAGCTGTCCTATACCTATGGGGCGGGGGCTTGCCTTGAGGTAGTGAAGGCAGGACATCTGATTCATCAGTAAGTTGATGAAGTTAACTTTCAATGAACTCTCATAGTTCATTGGTATTTAGCCAGCTTGATTGATAACCATAGCGTCATGGTTATCAATTGCTTGCCGCAGGCTTATGTGCAGATACTTCTGCGAGACGCTATAAAGCCATCCCTGGCCACTTTACGGTTTCGTCCCTGAAACCGAAACTCGCAGCCGCATCTACACCAGATTATCTATCTCTTCGATTAGGCTTCAAAGGGTATAGCTAACTTATTCATCTGGCGATATGGGTACTTGGTGGTTTTATGGTGCCCATAGCTTTGTTGGAGTTTATAACCTGCGGTGGTGCTGCATAGGGGTATGCGAATGTCGTGATCATATGGTTGTGAATGAACGACCTTATGTGCACTCTACTGTAACAAGAGTCTGCGAGACGCCGGCTCTTGATTTCATAAGAAGTATTCCCTGTAGGCTCTGCGATGAAAAACAATTTCCATGTTTAACCGCTAGATCGGAAAATATATCAATATATAACAGCCAGTTAAGATTACATACTTCTCGTTCTAAGAGCTTCACTAAGTGAAGCCCCCTCTTCCAGCATCAGCTTATTTAGCCAATACGCATCCACCTAAGAGTGACATAGTGCACAGTTTGTTCTGTTATTTTATATAATAATCTTTAGTTATTGGCGTAGGCCAATAACTAATTGGTTTTTTTACTCTCAAATCAAGAGACGATTCATCATGCCCAGACCTAGAAAGTGTCGCCGTATATCGGCCTGTGTGCCCTGTAGCATGTTTAAGCCCAATGGGATCCCTGCGGTTGAATTAACCAAGATTCAGCTAGAAGCCGATGAATTTGAAGCGCTGAACTTAGGCGATGTAGAGAGGATGAGTCAGCTCGATGCCGCCGCCAAAATGGGGATCTCCAGACAAACATTCGGCAACCTGCTGGCCAGCGCACGAAAGAAAGTAGCCACTGCTATCACCCGCGGACATGCGCTTGTGCTTCCTCAAGAGAGCCAAGAGAGCCAAATCGATACTAATCCAACATAAGCCATTAATAATGGCTCAGGAATAACTATGATTATTGCAATGCCAATGAGCCGAGACAGGCTCGCAAGCCACTTTACCAAAGCCCAACAGATCGGCTTCTTCAACGAACAGCATCAGTTAATCGCCAGCTTCGCCAACCCAGCACTACTGGCTGCAGGGTGCAGCGCCAAGAAGGCAATGTTAGAGCTGATAATCAATAACAAGACCAACATCATAATCGTGCAGCACATAGGCGAGCGTATGCTCGGCAAGCTGCTCGATGCTGGGATCAGCGTCAGTAAGGGCGATAGCTCTCTTTGTCTCGAAGAGCTACTAAAAACCACTCGAAACCTGAACTTGCGTCTTCTCGATGCATCACAAGGCAGAGTCTCACTCAACCATGAGAAGAAAGGTGGCTGTTGTGGTGGCAATGCAGGAGATGGAAAGTCTGGCGGCTGTGGTTGTGGCTCTCATTCACATAGCGGTGATACGGATGTTCACTGCGATGCTCAAGGCTCTGGCTCTATAGGAAAGAGGTCCGGTGGATGCTGCGGTGGCCACGCTGCTCATGAACACTCAGGTAATAAAAAGTCCGGTGGATGTGGTTGTGGTGGTAAAGCCAAGGGCAGAACTGAGTCGGTCATGAGCCACCTAACAAAGCAGGAAAATACCGCATCAGTACAAGAGAGAGAGGTCAGTTACGCAGGATTTCGGAAACAGTAAGCTCTTTCTCTTACTGCCCTTAGCCTGATTAACGCTAGCAGGTAAACTAACTTACCCTCGCATCAAATGGGGACTCAGCCACGATTGAGACTGAGTCCGACACCGTCAATTTTGGTTATCGATGAGACGCTAGCAAACAGCCAATTGCAACATTCCTACATGTAACCTAGAGGATTTCTCGTTAGAAAGCGAAAGTCATGCTAATAACTTCTCTACGCGAGAGGCATGGATACCAAGCTGTTAGAATCGATAATGTAAACCGACTCCATATTGAACAAGGCTAATGTCGGCAAAGTCATCATCACGTTCATCGGATTCAGGAGCTGTTTCACTGATCTCATAAAACACTCGCAACGCCAAAGACTGAGTTAAAGTCACATCCACACCAGCACCAAATAACCAACCAGTGCCTTGATAACTCTCATCAACATCGTCATCGTCGCTATAAGTCCTATTAACCACCAGTCCAGCCTTCAAATAAGCCGTGACACTGTCAGTAAAGGCATGTCGCACCACAGGCGAGATTGTCATCGCCGCCATCCTAAAATCCATTTCATCGACAAAGCTATCTGTCGCAAAAATGCTCGCTTCAATACCAAAGCTGTCATTAAAGTTATAACCACCATAAACACCGAACCCAATGGCAGACTCATCAAACGTACCAATATTGTCTTCTATGGCCGTGTTATTGACTTGGCCACCCAGGTAAAAACCCAGATCTTTAGCGGCAAAAGCAGGTGTTGTCGCCGCAGCCAGTAATATGCCAGCGGTTAACAGAGAGTTGAGTTTCATTGCTATCCCTATATTTGTCTATTTACTGCATCCGATGTACCCACTACATTTATATAACAGTAAACAGTCTTAAAAACGGCTGCATTTTAACTTCTTACAAACATAAAAACCATACTTCTCTTCTGAGAGATATTGGTAATGATCGAGTATCGCCTGGGGGCCTTGACGTGAAATCTCTGAATCTGGTTTTAGCACTTGGTGATAATCATTGAATAACAACTCGATACCGTAGGCAGTCGCCAAAATCGGCTGGGTCATGTAATAAGTGCCGTCGAAGCGTTTGATACGATAATCCAAGGTTGGCGTGGCATTGGCTTTGATGATGTCTTCCATCTCGGCAAAGCTAGCACTATTGTTTAGCTTTGACTAATCCTTGTCCAATCCATGCAAAATCCCTCCCAGTTCAATCCTGCTTGGTAAAGGGCAAGATAACTTATAGATCACTATCTAGCTTCATATAAGCATTTATCTGGCATATTCAGTAAATTTAATACATCTTGTTCACAGATTAGGCTAGTAATAGTGGAGATTTCAGCTTAGGATCGACATTGAAAATAACGTTATCAGTTACTGGAACATCGATTCCAGGCACATTGTGGAGTAATCATGGGTATCAGAGCCATAGTTGTAGATACAGCAGGTACAACAACCGAACTTAGCTTTATTAAGGACACGCTTTTTGCTTACTCAGCCAAGGCACTACCCGATTTTCTTAAAGAAAATGAGCACAATGTATTAGTGGAAAACTGCATCTGTGATGTGAGAGATATCGCCCTAGAGCCAGATGCCTCACTCGAGCGTGTTACTGAGATCCTGCAGCAGTGGGTAGCCGAAGACAGAAAAGCCACGCCGCTTAAGACATTACAAGGCTTAATCTGGAAGCAAGGTTACTCCAAAGGTGAGTTCACCGGTCATATCTTCCCTGACTTTATCCAGGCTATCGAAGGGATTAAGCAGCAAAATATGCGTTTATATAGCTTTTCATCAGGCTCAGCAGAAGCGCAGAAACTATTGTTTGCCCACAGTGATGGCGGTGACTTAACCCCACATTTCGATGGCCATTTCGATACCCGTACCGGTAACAAGCTGTTTAAACAGGCGTACCTCAACATCATCAACACCATCAGCTTAGCCCCTAAGCAGGTGTTGTTTATCTCAGATGTGGTCGAAGAGCTAAAAGCCGCCGAAGAAGCCGGCATGCGTACCTTGCAGATGGTTCGCTCAGACGACCAGCGCACAGGCAGCCATAAGCAGATCACTAGCTTTGCCGAACTGACGTTCTAATTAACAGCATAAACTTGAAAAAGGGTACTCAGCATTGAGTGCCCTTTTTTACATCTGTTGTTCGCTCTCTGCTATGCTGACCCTCAAGTTAAACAAGCGTTTCAATAACGAGAGGCATCATGTTAGAACAGTTTATCGCACAAAACCCTGTCCACACAGAGATCACCGTAGCCTGGGGAGAGATGGATGCCCTGCAGCACGTAAATAACGTGGTCTATTTCAAATATTTCGAGACGGCGCGGATCGATTTCTTTAGCCAGGTAAACCTGCTCGGCGATATCAAAGCCGACCGTTTCATGATGAATTATACGGTTTTCAGCAAGGCTCAAGCAGCTGTCACCACCTTAGGTAGTTCACAAGTGGTGATGTTTAACTTCAACACAGGCAAGAAAGCGACACTGACCCCAGAACTAGTCGATGCCCTCAGGACCTATGAAGAAGTGAAATCATAAGCCCGTGGTTCAACATCGAGAAAGACTAGGAGGCTAGCTGTTGGTATGTGCAGAAGTTTTTATAGCTTCTTGTTAAGCTTTCATAAAAACAAAAGCTAACTATTCTCCAGTTAGCTTTGCCAGCTGAGATTTAACCTCGGCAGAAATCGGCTGACTCTTATCTATGCCGTAATCGTAATGCACCAGGGTCGTCTTAGCTTCTGCAGTCATCTTACCCTCTTGCCAGCTTTGCTGGGCCACCTCGAAGCTAGAGTTACCCACTCGGCTGATCCAGGTCTTAACGCTGACAGGCTTGCCATAATTAGTCGGCGAAGTATACGCAATGGTAAACCCAGCCACTATCAGGTTCCACTGACTTAGGTCCAGGCTAGGATTGAAGATCTCGAATACTGGCTCACGTGCAGTTTCAAACCACACAGGAAGCACAGTATTATTGATATGGCCCAGACCATCTGTCTCGTTAAATCTTGGCTGAATCTCTAAGCTAAAAAAGGTCTCTGACATATCTCAATATCCTCTTATAATTCTTGTTATTCGGCTTTATCATTGCTTGTGCATAGAGATGCGAAGCAGATCTATCGACCGTACATCGCGCTGATCTCGCGCGCATACTTATGATAAATCATCTTACGGCGTAACTTCATGGTCGGGGTGATTAGACCCGCTTCCATAGAGAAGGCTTCCGGTAGCAGAGTAAACTTCTTAATCTTCTCGAAACCAGCCAGATCAATCTGCAATGTCTTGAGGCGTTGCTCGAAATGCTCGATGACATGGCTGTGACGTAACAGCTCAATGGGCGATTCATAATGCAGCCCCTTCTCTTTAGCCCAGATCTCTAATAACTCGAATGCTGGTACGATCAAGGCGGTGACATAGTTCTTAGCATCGGCCACTATGGCAACTTGCTCGATGAAAGGACAACATCCCACCTTACCCTCGACGCGTTGAGGGGCGATATACTTACCGTTAGAGGTCTTCATCAGCTCTTTGATACGGTCGGTGATAAACAGGTTACCTTGCTCATCGATACGACCCGCATCACCAGTCTTCAACCAACCATTTTCGAAGGTATCGGCGGTTTCTTGTGGACGGTTATAGTAACCACGCATCACGGTATCGCCGCGAACAAGGATCTCGTTATTTTTACCTAATTTGATCTCGACTTCGGGTATGGCATTGCCATTAGAGCCGGGAACGCGATTAGCCAGAGTATTACAGGTGGCTGTGGCAGTCGTTTCTGTCATGCCGTAGCCACACAACACAGGTACGTCGATACTCTGGAAGAAGGCGCTCACGGTAGGATCCAGCGCAGCACCACCAACAGGCATAAACTTGAGGCGTCCGCCCAGTACCTGTTTTAGCTTGCTAAACACCAGTTTATCGGCCAATTTCCATTGCAGGCTCAAAGCCAGTGATGCCTTCTTACGGCCCTGACCCACCTCAGATTGACGATGACCCACATCCATGGCCCAGACGAACAACTTCTGACGGCTACTCGGTGCCTTAGAGACTTTATCCTGTACCGCGCTATACACCTTCTCTAAAAATCTTGGTACCACACAAAGCGTGTGTGGACGTACCTGGACTATGGCTTCTTTGACCGCCATAGGGTTTTGCAAATAGACGTTATGGCCACCACTGCTAAGCACGTAGAAGCTCCAGCCACGTTCGAACACATGACTCAGGGGCAGAAAGGCCAGAGACACGTCACCGGGAGTAAATGGCAGGAAACTATCGTGCTGACGCACCATAGAGGCAAAATTACGGTGGTCCAACATCACGCCTTTTGGCTCACCAGTAGTACCTGAGGTGTATATCAGGGTCAGCAAGTCATCCAAGTTTGCCGCTTCGAGTCGTTTGTCCAACTCGATGAGCGTCTTTGCCGGATAGCTGTCGGCAATAAGATCGTCGAAGTGATGATGATTGGCATTGTCTTGCAGGGTGACGCTCTTATCGAACACCACCACCTGTACCAGACTGTTACAAACTTCGGTGAGTTTACAGGCCATCTCATAATGAGTTTGATCGCCGGCGAAGATGAGTTTCGCCTCGGCATCATCGATAATATAACTCGCCTGGCCGAAGGTGCCGGTCGGATAGATAGGCACGACAACGGCGCGAGTCTTGAGACAACCAATATCGGCACAAGTCCACTGTGGGCTGTTCTGTGCAAGGATGGCCACACGGTCTTGAGCCTCGAAGCCAAAATGAATCAAGGCTTGAGCGACCTGAGTGCTGATGCTATCGAAATCGCTCCAACTCACCTGATGCCATGGAGCCGCCATTTCGTATCCTTCGAGCGCGATAGCATCGCCGAGTTGCAGGCTCTGCTTCTTGATTAATCGTGTTAAATGATACTGCTCGAGTGACATATATTTGGGACCTTTTTAAGCGTACAGGTGTTCCTGTTTGCGAACATTTTACGCCAATGGCTCAAGAAAAATAAGAGCAATTACTCAATTTTCGTTAGTACTGCCACAGTTTTATCAAATTTGTGGCCTTAAACTAGATCGCCTTTCCAAAACTTTTTAATTCCCCAGCATATAGTTAGCATGAATATGCCCCCTAGAGTTAGCTCTCCCGCTAACCATAGCCAAATGTCAGTTTCTTCAGCAAACACATGTAAACTTCCTGATACCCAGGCCGAATGCGCAATAATTATCAGCATACTTGTGGACAGCTGTATTTTGTTTATTCTTTTACCGCTTTACCAACAAGTATCGATGAGCCCCATTAACTCATCACGACTTATGCCTAATTGTTTGGCCTGGGACACGAGTTCATCGACCTCGGGCTTAAGTAACTGGGCACTCGAAGTTATCTCGCTAAGTTCACGTTTAGCCACCCTGGTAGCTTGGCCACGGCGCCTCTCCAGCCATCCCTGCTCGACCAGCTGCTGCACCGCCCTAGAAACTGTCATGGGGTTTACCGACAGGTGCTCGGCCATCTTCCGCACCGAAGGCAGCACTTGTGCTGTTTCTAGTTGACCACCCACAATTAAACGCACAATCTGTTCGCTCAACTGTCGATATATGGGTTCACCACTACTGGGGTTGACATTTATTAGTGCTAACATTAGCCTTTAGATACTGTATTAATGCATTGATACACCGATACATAATCTAGCATAGATTGAGTGATTTTCAACAAAGGAATAGCCCGTATGTTTCATGGAAAGCGAGACAGGTCTGAGACAAGAAAGGCCATAAATAGTGTAAAGGGCAAGCCATTAATGACGCTGATCGGCACACTCCTTATCAGCAGCATGATTCTAAGCCTTCCCGCCTCTGCCTCTGCAGATTCTGAGAACAGCGAGAATAACACCAGGGTTCCAGCTAGCCAGAATGAGCAAACCTGCTATCTGGACGGCCTATCTGAGCAAGTTAGCTGCGGCTTTATCACGGTGCCGGAGAATCCAGCTAAGCCAGATGGAAAGCAGATAGAGATCCACTATGCTGTGCTGGCTGCGATAAAAAACAGTAATTATGCCGAAGCCTTTCTTGCTATCGCCGGCGGCCCGGGTCAATCGGCCATAGATAACGCCGCGGGTTTCAGCCGTATATTCAGCAAGATACGTCAGAGTCGGGATATCTTACTCATAGATCAGCGCGGCACCGGACGATCCAATATCCTAAATTGCTTAGGAGACGGCTTCGAAGATCCATTGGCCATTAACGAAGCAGATTTCGACGTGGCCACTGAGACTCAAGCCTGCCTGGATGAACTCGACGCCGATGTCACTCAATACGGCAGCCTGAATGCACTGGATGATTTCGAAGCCGTGCGCAAGCATCTCGGCTATAAGAAGCTGCATGTATATGGCATCTCCTACGGCACTCGCATGGCACAGCTGTATCTACGTCACTACCCGGAAGTACTATCGACAGTCACCATAGACGGCGTAGTCCCGATGCAACAGAGTGTACTGGCCATCGGCAATTCCATCAGCCGCGCCTTCGATTTGTTAATCAAGGATTGCAACACTAACAAGCTCTGCGGCGCTCAATTCCCCAACCTCAAAGCAGACTTAGCCAGTGTCGATGCTAAGCTAGCCATAGCGCCAATGGTCAGCCAGGTACCAGACCCGTTAACTGGCGAGTCAACTCAGCTCACCATGACGCGGGCCAAATTTATGGGAGCCATCAGAATGGCCCTGTATATGCCTAATGTCCGCGCGCTTATCCCACATGCAATCAATGAGGCCGCTAAAGATAATTTCCAACCTATCTTAGGTATGTATGCTCTCACTATTGATAGCACAGGTATCGCCATGGGCATGCATGTCTCGGTTATTTGTGGCGAAGATTGGCAACGCCTCACAGCTGCCGAGCGAGACGCCGCCAACCAGACCTATTTTGGCCGGGAGATGGTGACCACATTCGAACAATCCTGCGCCATCTGGAATATGCCAGCCGTGGATGCCGACTTTTCTGCGCCCATTAGCAGCGACATTCCCATCTTAGTATTATCGGGAGAGCTAGACCCAGCCACACCGCCGAGCTGGGGTGAATTAGCCATGGAAAAACTCACCAATGCCAAGCACTTTATCGCTCCCTACGCTACCCACGGGGTCGCCCATCAATCTTGCGCTAACGAACTTATCGCAGAGCTAGTCGACAGCGGCAACGTGCAGGAGTTAGACGGTGAATGCCTGAACAAGGATGTGAGGCGTAATTTTTACCTCAATGCCAGTACAGTCGAGGCCATCCCTGCCCAGGAACATAAACAAGAGCCCGTACAAAAGCCAAAGCAAGCACTAGCCCAAGGAGCGAGCCATGATTAAAGTATCTAATCTATCTAAGCGTATCGGCGAGGTTCAGGCACTCGATGATCTGAGCTTCGAGGCCAAAGATGGCCAAATAACCGGACTACTTGGTCCTAACGGTGCGGGCAAGACTACCTGCCTGAGAACCATTTTCGGTCTGCTCCAGCCAGATAAAGGTATCGCCGAGATAGATGGCATCGACGTGTCTAAATATCCTATCGAAGCCAAACAGCAGCTGGGGCTGTTCCCGGATCCTTTCGGACTGTATGAAAGACTGACGCCGAGAGAGTATGTGAGTTATTTTGCCGAGCTCAATGGCTTGTCGAGAGTAGAAGCCAAGGCTGCTACCGCTAAGGTACTCAGCCAACTACATATGGATGATATTGCCGACCGTCGTTGTAAAGGCTTCTCCCAGGGCCAACGCATGAAGACGGCACTGGCCCAGGCCATAGTCCACCAGCCTACCAACATCATACTCGACGAGCCAACCCGAGGCTTAGATGTGATGAGCACCCGAGTGCTGAGAGATCTATTGCGAGGCCTCAAGGAAAATGGACACTGCGTCTTATTTTCTAGTCATGTGATGCAGGAAGTAGCCGCGCTCTGTGATCAGGTGATCGTGATGGCAGACGGGAAAGTCATTGCCATCGGCAGCCCGGATGACCTGTGTCGCCAGACAGGTAAGGATTCTCTGGAGGATGCGTTTATCCAGCTTATAGGCACTGATGAAGGAATCGCAGCATGATGCACTTGATAACACACACTCAGGAGGATGCGCGTTTTCAAAGCCAGCTTATTGGAACAGATGAGGGAATCGCAGCATGATGAATAAGATTATGACCATGGTTCGCAAGGAACTTATCGATGCCGCCAGAGACAAGCGCTCAGTCATGGCCGGACTCTCCTACGCTATCGGTACCCCCTTATTGATGTGTGGCATGTTTATGCTACTCATAGGCCAGATGTCGAGCCCGAAAGACCTCAATATCAAGATAGAGCATGCCAATAACGCCCCAGATCTCATCAAGTACCTATCCAGCCAAGGGATCACCCATGGTGATAGTCGCAGTACTGATGACCAAGGTGAGCCGCTGGATGTGAAAGATATCCGCCTGGTGATCAGTGAAGATTACGCCGCTCAGATGGCTAAAGGCCTCAGCGCCGAAGTCATACTTATCGCCGATAACTCTAACGAGAAGCTGCAAAACTCTATTCGTCGTCTCGAGCGTAACCTGCAGACCTATAGCGCCGAGATGGGCAGCTTACGCTTAATCGCCAGAGGCATAGATCCACGTGTGGTTCAGCCAATTAAGGTGAAGATAGAAGATCAAGCCACGCCGGACTCTAAGGGCGGGATTATCTTAGGTATCGCCACCATGACCATGATCTATGCGGTATTTATCTCAGGCATGAACTTGGCCATAGATACCAGTGCCGGTGAACGAGAGCGAAATTCATTAGCCTTGTTACTCAGTCATCCGGTATCGACCCGTAGCATAGTGCTGGCCAAGGTGTTTGCCGTTACTGTGTTCGCCATGTTGGGTCTGCTGTTAACCCTGATCATCTCCAAAATATCCTATGCCTATGTCCCCTGGCATGAGCTTGGATTTACGGTCAACATAAGCACAGACTTCATCTTGCTTATGCTATTAATTGGACTCCCCATCGCCATGATGGCCGCAAGCCTGCAACTCTTTGTCTCCTTCATGGCCAAGAGCTTTAAAGAGGCTCAATCCTATCTGACCTTAGTACTCATAGTACCCATGATGCTGTCGATGGCCGCCAGCTACAACATAGCCCCGGATACCTTGCAGTGGCTCCCCGTCTCAGGGCAGCAACAGGCACTAATAGCCTTCATCAAGGGACGAGAAATCCCCATGTTACAGCTAGTACTGTCCTCGGTCGTAACCTTAGTTATCACCCTAGCCCTAACTTTCGCCATGGAAAGATCGCTCAAGAGCGAGAAAATAATCTTCGGCTTGTAGGGAATAGCAGCTTCTAGTTCTGACACAAGAAAGAAAGTCGCGAGTTTAAGATATAGCGAAGAAAGGCACTAGTGCCCTTCTTTAAAGCTTAGCTAGGTCTGTTATCAAACACGTTAGCAGCAGGTGTGGGTATTAAACTTCTCTCGATAAGCTCTGGGGCTAAGACTCGTCAGCTTAATAAACAGCTTTCGAAATGAACTCACATCAATCTTGAGCGACATACGCAGGATCCCCAGCTGCTTACGTTTACGACATATAGCTGGCGCGGTATTTCCCAAGAGTTTGGCCAAATCGGGATCTGACATGGTGCCCAACTTGGCTATAGCCTCAGGATCGGCCCAAGTGCCTTTGTGAGGACTCTTCCAAATAGGAATATTGAGCCGTACACGTTTTTTAGATACCACATTCGACGTCACTGTTAATTGATAAGCCAAGCGCTCATCGGCCATGGTACCTAGTAAGGCTAGGCGCCCCTTAGTCCAAATAAACTTCTTGTGACTTATTAACGGCTTGATACTCATTTGAATACGTTTGTTACGCACCGCAGTAGCACTTATTCCAAGTCTACTTGCCGTTTGAGGATCCGATAATGTCCCCAACAGCGCTATCTCACTCTCTAGCCAGACCCTTGCCCCGAGATGCTCAGACAAGCCAAGCTCCTCACGCTTCTCTCTGACCAGACTAACATCACACTGCCAAACCTGGCTCAAGATCTGATCTTTGCTTCTGCCTAACTCAGATATCATCTGTGCGGTCCAAACGAGTAGGCTGCTGCGCATTGCAGGCTCAATACCCAGCTTTCTTCTGCGGTATTGCACCACTTTACCGCTGATCCCCAGATCTTTTCCCACCTCTGAATCAGATTTAAGCCCTAACAAGGAATCCATCTCTGTGGTCCATGAGAATTGCTGTTCATTGGGCACACGACCTAATGGAGCAATACCACGAATTAGACGATTAACCCTGATGTTTAGACGATTTACACAGAACTCCTCGGCAAGTTCTACATCATATTTTTTCCCTAGCAACTTAACAGCCGCTCTTGGAATATTGGGCGGTGATGGGAAATCGAGGCTGTTAAAAGTAGGGATCGAAAGTAATATTCGCTTTATATACACCGACAATTTACAGATGCCAAAGTACTCAGAAAAGTCTCCATCAGATATCTCGCCTAGATTATCTAGCATCTGCTGAGTCCACTGAATGCGGGTACCACGCCGATAGGGGGCGATTCCCAAACGATTCCGCCGGTAGGTAACCTGATCTTTATTAATACCAAGCAGATCAGCAATAACAGTATCGTAATCGGTGCCTAATAACGCCTCTTCCTCTGCCGTCCAGTCATGGGGGTTTTGTATAATCAAAGGGGGGATTTCTACAACTTGTCGCTCAAATGCTAAAATATCGAGCGCCGCTCGACGACCATTCACAATGGCACCGCTGGTATCTAACCTTTTTGCCAATACTGTGTCTGGCATAGACCCCAGCAATCGCTCAGCTTCAGGCGTCCACTGAAAATGATGAACCTCAACAGAAGATGCTACCGCCGGTATCCCCTCCTTCTCACGCAATAACTTTACCTGGAAAGGTCGCACACCAAATGTAGCAGCGACCTTAAAATCACTCATAGCCCCTAAGGCGGCTAACAGTTTTTTAGATGGATTAACTAAATGACGTTGCATATTGACCTAGACTCTCTGCTTCATCCCTTTAACAAAGCTAGTCTAAATTACCCGGGGTGCCAATATTTACTCAAATTAATCAAAAGCTAATAACTACTTTTCAAGATATGCTTACTTGGCCTTTGGACGAAATGGCTTGATCACCGACTCGTCACACTCGAGGAATGGGCCGTTCATTAGATCGATACAATATGGAATTGCGGGGAACACGGCATCGAGACATTCACGAATCGACTTTGGCTTACCTGGTAAGTTAACGATCAAGGTATCACCGCGCAGACCGGCAGTTTGACGTGACAGGATAGCGGTAGGCACAAACTTGAGTGACTCGGCGCGCATGAGCTCACCGAAACCTGGCATCATACGGTCACAAACGGCTTCCGTCGCCTCTGGGGTAACATCACGTTTAGATGGACCGGTACCGCCGGTAGTAACGATCAGGCTACAGTTCTGCTCATCAGCCATCTTGATAAGCGTCGCGGAAATCACATCTTGCTCATCGGGGATAACCTCATAGACAGGCTCCCACTCGGAAGTCAGATACTCGTTTAATACTTCGATAATCGCCTTACCAGAGAGATCTTCATAGACGCCTGCACTGGCTCTATCACTGACAGTTACGATACCGATTTTAGCTTTAGTCATCTTAAGTCCTACTGGTGGTGTTATCTTCGGCAAGCCCTATCGATGGCACCGAAGCTGGAGATATTAGTTGCATCTAAACTAGCATGATTCGCGGCCATTATATCTGGCTTATCGACAAAAATGAGAGCTGATACCTTGTATATTAACAATCAAATGCTAGCTAAGTATTTGATCCTGAACAACAGGGCATGAACGATAAGGTTTGAACTAGCAGACCGACACGAAAAATCAAGGCTACAAGCTTCTGGACAGCCAATACTTATGCTGCCAATAGCTATTATTTAAGCTGGATATCATCACACCTTGGCTCGTCGATGCATGCAAAAACTTCGAGTCACTCAGGTAGATACCCGCATGACGCGTCTGTTTCAATCAGCTCCGGCAACTGACTCGAACACCCGGACATAAACAATATAAGCACGATAACTAAGATGGAAATAGGTCTAAACACATCTGTGCCTCAAAGAAAGTATACTCAGTATGATTCCTTAATATCTTCTTCACTGGGAAGATTAAACCGCTTGTCCTGCCGCGACACCCGATGACCATGCCCATTGAAAGTTGAATCCTCCTAACCAACCACTGACATCCATCACTTCACCAATAAAGAACAGCCCAGGTACTGATTTGGCTTGCATGGTTTTCGACGACAGCTCATCGGTATCGATACCGCCGAGTGTGACTTCGGCGGTGCGGTAGCCCTCGGTGCCATTCATCAGAATTTCCCAGGACTCGAGATCCACAGCAAGCTGATCCAGCTCTTTATGGATCAACTGATTCAGCGCCTTGTTAAGCAGAGCTTCATCGAACAGGGCCTCGACCAGACGTTTAGGTAACCAATGGCTCAGGGTATTTCTCAGGTTCTGCTTCGGATGGTTTGCCAGCACTAAGTCGATGGCGGCTCTGGCATCGATACCGGGAAGCAAGTTAATGCTGATGGTTTCGCCTGGCTTCCAAAAGTTTGATATCTGCAGAATTGCAGGGCCTGATAGGCCGCGGTGAGTGAAGAGTAAGGCTTCACTGAACTGGGTCCCGTCTTTTGCCGTGATGGTACTGGGTACTGCAATGCCTGACAGTGGTTCAAACTTCAGTTTCTGCTCGGGTTGCCAGGTAAAAGGCACCAGACCAGCATAGGTAGGCAGCATCTTTAAACCAAACTGCTCGGCAAGATGATAACCCAGTGGGCTGGCACCTAGCTTAGGCATGGAGAGACCGCCTGTGGCTACCACTAACGAATCACAGCTATAGACCTCTTTGTCGGTCACTATTTCAAATTTTCCAGAATCTGTTTGAGTGATCTTGCCAATCTCGGTGCGGAGTTTTACCTTAGCACCGGCCCACTCACACTCGGTCAGTAGCATGGTGACTATCTCTTTGGCCGAGTCATTACAGAACAGTTGACCGTGATCCCGCTCGTGGTACTCGATGCCATGACGCTCGACCAACTCGATAAAGTCGCTACTAGGATATCTTGCCAGGGCAGACTTTACAAAATGCCCATTGTCACAGATGAAGTTATTTGGCTCAACTTTCTGGTTAGTGAAGTTACATCGTCCACCACCGCTGATGAGGATCTTCTTCCCCGCCTGCTTTGCTGCATCCAGCACTAACACATCACGCCCACGGTAACCCGCTGTAGCGGCGCACATCAGGCCTGCGGCGCCCGCACCGATAATTATGACGTCATGATGTTTCACTTTATTGCCTCAAATTTAAATACAAATACTGAACCAGGAATAATTTTGGCCAGACACAAGATACCTCAGCTACCCATCAATGGGCTGTGGCATAAGTGTTCCAGACACAAAAAGGGTGCTATTTTAGCACCCTTTTTTATCTTTAACATGCCCAGAAGCATCAAGCTAAGGTTTGATTACTCGCTATCTTGGGTCTCAGATTTTATATCTCTGGCTAACAAGGTTACGGCAGCCTCTCGGGGCGTACCGCCCTCATAGAGCACCCGATAAACTTGTTCGGTGATAGGCATCTCTACACCCAGTCGCTTAGCTAGGGCATAAACTTCTTTGGTATTACGATAGCCTTCGACCACCTGACCTATCTCTTTCTGAGCCTCCTCGACACCTTGCCCTCGGCCTAAAGCCAGTCCGAAGCGACGGTTACGAGATTGGTTATCTGTACAGGTAAGTACCAGATCGCCTAAGCCTGCCATGCCCATAAAAGTACTGGTTTTGGCCCCCATAGCCTCACCTAAACGAGACAGTTCAACTAGGCCTCGGGTGATCAATGCGGTTCTGGCATTGGCACCGAAGCCGATACCATCCGACATACCGGCGCTGATGGCGATGACATTTTTAACCGCACCGCCGAGTTGCAGGCCGATAAAATCATCGTTGGCATAAACACGTAGCCGCTTGGGGCTGTGTAATAGCTCGACCAGATCTTGGGTAAATGCAGCATGGGTTCCGGCAACAGAGATAGCCGTCGGCATTCCCGCCGCCAGTTCTTTAGCAAAAGTAGGTCCGGAAAGTACGGCTAAAGGATATTTATCGCCTAACACATCTCCGGCAACTTCTTGTAATAGACGTCCGGTCTCAGGCTCAAGCCCTTTTGTCGCCCAGACTATGCGTGAATCTTCACGTAGCAGAGGCTTAGCTTGACTCAGCACCATGCCAAATACATGGCTGGGAACCACGACTAGGATATTATTCGATGCGGCCAGCGCCGTCGCCAAGTCGGCTTCAGGAATAAGTAGGTCGGGAAGTGTTATCCCTGGGAGAAATGCCTCATTAGCACGGTCACGCTTGAGGTTCTCGATATGCTCAGGGTCATGGCCCCACAGCAGAGTTCGATGGCCATTACTGGCTAAAGAAATAGCAAGGGCGGTGCCATAAGACCCCGCCCCTAATACCGTAATATCGGCAGTATTTTTCATATAACGACTCGCTTAATGCCAATTCATTCGAGTCTAATGCTCGAATGAATCAGCAACTATCTGAGCAGCAACTGAAAAATGCTGAACAGATACGTTCAGTTTTTAATTACGCGCTTGCTTCTTCAGCCTTAGCTTCTTCAGCCTTAGCTTCTTCAGTCTTAGCTTCTTCAGCACCGGCTTGACGCTGGTTAACGTACTGAGCGAAAAGCGCATCGAAGTTAACTGGTGCTAGGTTTAGCTGTGGGAAAGTACCACGAGAAACCAGGCTACCCACTGCTTCACGAGCATATGGGAATAGGATGTTAGGACAATATGCGCCTAGTGAATGAGCAAGTTGCTGCTCAGTCAGACCATTGATTGCGAAGATACCAGCTTGCTGAACTTCACAAAGGAATGCAGTTTCATCACCATTTTTAGCAGTAACAGTCAGAGACAGGACAACTTCAAAAACGTTGTCAGCTAGCTTAGCGCTACGAGTATCAAGATCTAGCTTAACTTCAGGGTTCCAATCTTTCTGGAAAACAGCCGGGCTGTTTGGAGTTTCGAAAGATATATCCTTGGTGTATATACGTTGGATATTGAATTGAGGATCTTGTTTTTCGTTATTTGCTACTTCAGCCATAATATTACCTATCCAATTTATTAGGCTTCAAAATTGAAGCCAATTTAAGGGCTTTTGTTACTTGAGACCTGTAACTCGCTCTCAGACACCATCCCGGGTTATTGTTATTTCTTACTTTTCGTTACTGGCAGATTACTCGACTGCCACTCACCCATACCGCCTTTGAGATTATGTACAGATTCGAAACCTGCTTTAACCATCAACTGCGAGGCTTGTGATGACACCATACCTGCGTTGCATACCATTATAATGGGACTTGCTTTAAACTTTTCAAGGGCTGAAAGTTGATTATTTTTAATTTCAGATAAAGGCACATTGAAAGCATCGACGATATGACCCTTCTTAAACTCCCCTTTTTCCCTTACGTCTATCACTTTAGCGTTTTGCTTATTGATAAGCAGCGTAGCCTGTTGGTGATCGACCGTGGTGACCTTAGAGATACTGGATTTGAACACGCTGACGATAAGACCAATCAAAAGACCTATCCAGGCTAAGCTGAGCATAGGGTTAGCTTTCAAAAATTCGATATATTCTTGCATGGTGAACTGCCTACTTCTTAGGGCTGAAAATACAATTAGGGCACAGAGTATACCACCGCGATAGGAGATTGCAGCATCTTGTTGAAGGACGAAAAACCTGTGAATGAAGCGTCTTGGTAAGATAGATGCAAACTCGATTATCTCAATCTAGGTAAATTCCTTTTTCAATCAGGCCTTCCGTAGTAATATTTATCCAATTTCTATTTTCAACTTTATCTTTCAAACTTAAAAAGGTACTACCATGACGACACGTAAACGCCCTTTGGCATTGCTGATCCTCGATGGCTGGGGTTACCGCGAAAACACGCACAAAAATGCCATTTTCCATGCAAAGACCCCAGTTTTGGATCGACTCAATGCCCAATACCCTAACAATCTAATCTCAGCTTCAGGCTTAGATGTGGGACTACCCGATGGTCAAATGGGTAATTCCGAAGTTGGTCATATCAATATCGGCTCAGGACGCATTGTTTATCAAGAGCTTACCAGAGTTGGCAAGGCAATTGATGACGGTGAGTTTCAGCAAAACCCGGCACTACTCGACGCCATAGATCAGGCTATCGCCAAAGAGGGTGCTGTACACATAATGGGGCTACTGTCTCCAGGTGGTGTACATAGCCATGAGAATCATATCGAGGCCATGTGCCGCCTGGCAGTCGAACGCGGTGCTAAGCAGGTATATCTGCACGCTTTTCTCGATGGTCGCGACACTCCACCACGCAGTGCAAAATCTAGCTTGGCTCATTTTGATGATCTGTTTACTAGATTAGGCACAGGCCGCATCGCTTCAGTGATAGGCCGCTATTACGCAATGGACCGTGATAATCGCTGGGATCGTGTGACCCTAGCCTATGATTTGATCACCCAAGGCGAGTCCCTACATCAATATACCAATGCTGTAGACGCCCTGGAAGCGGCTTATGAACGTGACGAAAACGATGAGTTTGTCGCAAGCTCGGCGATCACCGACAACCAAGGTAATGTCGCTAAGCTCGCCGATAGTGATTCACTTATCTTCATGAATTTCCGCGCCGACCGTGCACGTCAGATCACCCGCAGCTTCGTCGACCCGGATTTCGATGGCTTCGAGCGTAAGGTGACGACAAAAGCACATTTCTTGATGTTGACTCAGTACGCCGCGAATATACCTGCAGCGATAGCCTATCCGTCGACAGAGCTTGTCAACACCTTAGGTGAAGTTCTACAGAGTCGGGATAAGACACAACTGCGTATTTCTGAGACTGAAAAGTATGCCCATGTCACTTTCTTCTTCAACGGCGGTAAAGAGGAAGCATTTAAGGGAGAGGACAGGATTCTGATCCAATCACCTAAGGTAGCAACCTATGATCTACAGCCTGAGATGAGTTCTGCAGAACTGACAGATAAGTTAGTCGCAGCTATAGAGTCTACTGACTATGATGTCATCATCTGTAACTATCCAAACGGAGATATGGTGGGTCATACGGGTAACTTCGAGGCAGCGGTTAAAGCCTGTGAGGCAGTCGATACCAGTATCGGCCGCGTCGTGGAGGCTCTGGCTAAAGTGGGAGGAGAGTGTTTAATCACAGCCGATCACGGTAATGCCGAACAGATGACAGATGAGAAAACTGGCCAGGCACACACGGCTCACACTTGTGAACCTGTACCATTGATCTACGTTGGACGTGATGCGATTATCGAAGATGGCGGTCGCCTGAGCGATCTTGCTCCAACCATGTTAACCTTGATGGGAGAAACGGTGCCATCAGAGATGACCGGGCGTTCCATCATCAAAATCAAAGAGTAACCACTGACACGTGAATATTCGATTTTTCAGTAAAGCCAGCATTTTTGCTGGCTTTATCATGCTTTCAACGCCACTGCCGGCCTCAGACCTACAGCAGCGTCAATCCGATCTTAAAGTACTGCAATCACAGATAAGCAAACAAGCATCGGATCTAAAAAACACCACTAAGCAGCGAGAGAAGTTAATCTCATTGCTGAAAAAAGATGAAAAAGCGATCGCCTCCGCGGCTAGAAAAGTCAATGAAACCAAAAATTCACTTGCTAAAACAGATAAAAAACTCGTTCAATTAGATACACGCCAAAACAGGCTAGATACCCTGAAGAAAACTCAGCAGCAAACATTAGCCAATCAGTTAGCCAGTGCCTATTTAGCGGGTAATCACGACTATAGTAAGATGCTACTTAACCAGCAGAGCCCCGCCAGAATCGAACGTTTACTCGCCTACTACCAATATTTGAATAATGCCCGCATGGCATCGATCAATGAGTTGAAACAGACCATTGAAGAACTTAATGACATTCAAACTGAACAGATAGCCCAGAAGACTCAGCTGAATAAGCTCATTCTCAACCAGCAACAACAGGCGAAACAGCTCAACCTGGAACAGAGCCAGAGACAAAAAACCCTGACACAACTACAGAGAACACTCAATACTAGTGGCGCCAAGCTGGAGCAGTTGCAGATAGAAGAAGCCAGTCTCAAACATGTCGTCGAGCAGGCCATACTTGCCATGAGAAGTAGCCCTAAGATGGAAGGGTTGTCCAGTAGTAGAAAGCTAAAATGGCCGACCAAGGGGCGTATAAAGTCAGGCTTCGGCAGCCCTAGATCGGGTCAAGTAAAATGGAAAGGGGTCACACTCTCTGCTCCGGAAGGGCAAACAATAGCGGCTATCGCAGCGGGGAAGGTCATCTATGCAGACTGGTTACGCGGCTTCGGTATGGTGCTAGTTGTCGATCATGGTAAAGGCTATATGAGCCTTTATGGTCATGCTCAAACCCTATTAAAAAATCCTGGAGACTCTGTAAATAAAGGAGAACCCATCGCATTAGTCGGTCGGTCGGGTGGACAGACTGAGCCTAGCCTATACTTTGAGATAAGGCATAAAGGGCAAGCGGTCGATCCGGCTAGATACTGTAAACGCTAGGAGAGATCTAGCCCTTAAATATAGGGGCTGCTATGTCAAAATATATTCACTACCTTTGTAGTATTCTCGTTGGTGTCGGACTAGGGGTATCCGTTACCCTATCAGGACAAGAAAACGCCGAGCAATATCACCACAATCTTAACTATCCGCTCTTGCTCGACATCATCGACACTGTAGAAACCTACTACGTAACAGAATTGAGCCAAGATGAGCTGATTGCTGCAGCAATCGAAGGTATTTTTGCTAAGTTAGACCCTTATTCCAACTTTCTCAATAAACAAGAATTCTCAAATATCAGAAACGCCAATAAGGGTGAATATTTTGGTTTTGGCATAGAGATAGCCACCGAAGATAACCAAATAACCATAATAACCCCCTTTGCCGGTTCTCCTGCCGAGCGTGCTGGCATAAAAGCAGGCGATAGAATAGTTAAACTCAATAATAATAACGTTGATTACAGCAAGTTAGACGATCTGCTTAAAGAAATCAAAAACCATAGCCAGAATAACCAATCGATTGTGCTCGCACTCACTCACTCTAATATGAATACCGTCTATGAAGTCACCTTAGTGCCGAGTCTCATCTCGGTAAACTCAGTCACAGCCGAATTGCTGGATGGTAATATTGGCTTTATCAAGCTTACCAGCTTTCAGGACAATTCAACCGAGGAGATGGTTAAGCAATTGGCCCAGTGGCAGCCACTAAAATTACAGGGACTCATCTTAGATCTGCGGAATAATCCGGGAGGCTTACTCGATCAAGCCATAAAAATTGCCGACATATTTCTCGAAAAAGGCAGAATAGTCTCAACCGAGGGACGATTCTTCGACGCAAATTCAGACTATTATGCCTCACCTCAGACCATGCTTCACGACGTCCCTATGCTGGTGTTAATCAACAAGGGGTCTGCATCTGCTTCAGAGGTGCTTGCCGCCGCCCTACAGGATAATAAAAGAGCTAAGCTGATAGGTGAGACCAGCTTCGGTAAGGGAACCATACAGAGCCTAATACCGACATTAATGGAAGGGAACGCAATAAAACTTACTATCGCCAAATACACCACCCCAAATGGCCGTGACATTAATAGTAAGGGGATTGAGCCAGATATAAAACTTCAATTAGATGCTGTCACAAATAAGCAAATTGTGCCTATAATCAACGAGACCAATGCCCATGATAAGATTGAATATAATAATATTGAAACCGATCTGATATTGGATTCAGCAATTACATGGATAAAAACTCATTCTTAACGCCTTTTATTCTTAGTGTAAAAGGTATGGAAAATACCTAACACAGTGCGCTTTTTAATATTTTGTTTTGCTTTGATTTTTCCTGGTAGTTATGTAAATGCCGCTCAAGTTGCGATCATCATTGACGATATTGGATATCGTCAATCCGATGAAGCCGTACTGACATTACCCGATAACATTACCCTCTCAATACTTCCCCACACACCTCTGGGCAATTCAGTTGCTCATATTGCACACGAAAGAGGCTACGAAGTAATGCTACACCTACCTATGCAGGCACTCAATGGCAAGAAGCTTGGCCCTGGTGGCATAACCAATGACATGAGTGAAACAGATATTAAGCAGACCATAAGCCAGGCTTTCGAGAATATCCCTTTCGCTAAAGGCGCCAACAATCATATGGGAAGCTTATTGACCCAACTGGATGAGCCAATGCAGTGGGTGATGGAAAGTTTAAAACAACATCACCTCTATTTTGTCGATAGCATGACCACACGTTACACCAAGGCAGGGAGTACAGCTGACAAACTAGGTATACCTCAGTTAAAGCGACAAATATTCTTGGATAATGACGTTTCACCAGCCGGTTTGAACCAACAGTTTGAACGCCTTATCGCCTTGGCACATAGGCAAGGCCAAGTCGTTGCCATAGCTCACCCACATCCTGAAACCATAGAATATTTGAAACTGAATCTACCGCGATTACAGCAAGAAGGTATCAGCCTGGTTAAAACCTCGGAGCTTTTACCTTATAGGATCGCAGTAAATAAAAAACAACAGAAGACTGGAAAAGACGCTAGCATCAGATTGAAGTAGCGATAGGTTTAACTCTATGAGCTGAATCTAGGAACTGAGTTCAAGTACAGGAATAGACAATTCAGGAAGCAGCTTTACCAACTCATGATTATTGCTAACGATATCCGCCAGAGAATACTGGTCTAACACCGTTAAATAAGCGGTAACAGCCTCGGCTAACACCCCCCATAACTGGCAAGAAGGTGTCAGACGACAATATGGTTTACTGCAATCGATAGGTGTCAGAGAGTTTTCTAGCACTCTCACCAGTTGACCTATATTGATCTCTTTCGGTGATTTACCTAAACGAAAACCACCACTCTTACCTCGAATGGTTTTTAAGTAACCAAGCTTACCTAGGTGGTGCACTATCTTAGAGACATGATTAGGCGACAAGTCAAAGACCTGAGTGATCTCCGAAATTCGGAATAGCGTCTCTCTTTCAGGCTGAATAGCCAAATACATTAAGGTACGAATACCATAGTCTGTATAACGAGTTAACTGCATTAGGCACCTTACAAAGTTAGTCTAGCTAGTTTGAGCCTCTAAAAAAGAGATCAAACGAATAGCTTCAGAATTAGTACTACCACAAACATCAATAGTTGCAGAGAAGGAGCTGCAAAATTCCGAGCGTTCTTTCATCCCAAAAATCATACATAAATTGTCATTGGATAGCTGAATACATCGCTCACCCGCTGGTTTACCTTCAGGCATCCCAGGAATGGGGCTAGTGATCGATGGGGCAATACAGCAAGCTCCACATCCAAGCCGACAATTCATAAGATCATTCCTTTCAATATATTATACCTATTATTGAGTAGCATGATAACCGTTATGATCACAGCAGTTTCTAATATAGCGAATTCATTTAGACTAGTTTACCTTTTTGTCCCCTCCCCGTCTTTGATTCACAACAAAGCAGCTCATAGGTAGAAAAAATAAATCGACAACCAATCGGTATATAATACCATTCCATATAAGTATCTGGTCAGTTCAGAGACTCTCAGTTTTTTCAATTCAAGGCGCATTGATGAGGAAATGGTTATTCCCTTTTAAGTCAATGCAACACCGAAGTGGAAACACTGAGAGCCTCACGCAGTGCGGCTGATGTTTAAAGCAAAGGGCAAAGCCCTTTATGCTACGTTACATGTTCTCGATATACGACTGCATGGTCTATTTTGTTCCATACAAAATAAGACATTTCCCTGACCCATAGGGATATGGGAAATGTCTTTAAAGCGTATGGAACGCTTAAATGTTAGACGTCAACTAGCTTGGCCTATAGGCGTCAATTAAGTTGGCCGCTTTTGCCGTTTATTTTCATGGCTTCTTTTCTTCGATAACTCTCTCCTTCAAGTTGATAAATCTCTGCGTGATGCACCAGTCGATCAATCACGGCTACTGTCATCATATTGTCTCCAAATATACTGTCCCACTCACTAAACACCTGGTTCGTTGTGATCACTAGGCTGTTGCGCTCATAACGATGTGCAATGAGCTCAAATAGAACCTGACTTTCACTATCACTCTTTTTGACATAACCGATGTCGTCCAAAATGAGTAGCTCATATTTATCGGGTTTTTTAAGTGCATCTTCCAGACCTAAACCTTCTCGGGCTTTCTGCAAGTGCTGCACCATCGCCGTGCCTGTCGTGAATTTCACACGAACAGATTGCTCAATAAGCGCATAACCCAGCGCGGCTGCTATGTGGGTTTTACCTAGGCCGCTCGCACCGAATAATAAAATATTATGCCCTTGTCTCAACCAGCTCAACTCACTGGCCTTACGTTTAACTTGAACTGCGCTAATGCCGACCACTTCACTGAAACCGTATTGAGACAACTGTTTCCCTATCGGTAACTGGCTTTCTTTGAGTAAGCGTTTTAGGCGTACTTCCTGTCGATGTGTCGCCTCTATTTCACATGATTGAGCGAGAAATAGCTCGGGTTCCCACGGCTCCCTCACCGCTTTCAGGGCAATGTCGGGCCACGCCTTTGCTATCGCTGGCAGTCGTAACTCTTTTAATAATAGGGGTATCATAACTTGAGACGCTATGCTGCTGGATGTCACTTTGACGTATTGCTCACTAAAGTCATGAATTCGACGAGCGGGTAAGGAGGACAAGTAGGCGCACTCCTCTAGATAACCGGTATGACATTGACGGTTAATTTTTGCAACAATGACATTGATGAAGTCTCGGTATTGCTTTAAATCAGTGAAATCACGACTGTCGCGTAATAACAGTTGTTGCTCTATCTTACGCTTTAGATGGCCATTAGGGCCCTCAATTGCGCCATTTTCATGGGCGACACCTTTGTTGTTTCGAGTGGCTTTTACCCCGTAATGTGTGCATAACTTGGTGTAGCGTTCTGTCAGAACTTCAGCTTCGGTGTGGTTTTTAAATGCAGCGCTTAAGCTGTCTGTACGGTGGGTGAGTGGCACGCCACCACTCTGCCAAAAAGCATTTTGAAGCCCTGATGACAGTGACTCAAAACTTTCACCACCGAGTACAACCTCGACATAGGTCCAGCCACTGAACACCAAACGGTAATGATAAAGCTTGTGCTTAAATGTGTTGCCAGCGAGGGTTATATTTAGCTCGTTGGCCCAAGTGTAGTCAGAAATGCCCATTGCCCCCGGCGTATGTTTCTGCCTGAAAATGACGTCTTGCTCAGGCCCGTGTATGACGCGCCATGTCTTAATTCGGCGTTGTAAAGTGCGTAGCTGTGAGCGCTCCAATTGCCCCGGTGCGATTTCCTCTAGTTTTTCGAATAATGTAATGGGCTGCAGTGAGGGTTCTTTTTCAAGCAACGGCACAACATGCTGCTCGAAAAGACCATTAAGAGGATCTTTTCTGGTCGCGTATTGACGTGGTAATTTGCTGGTGTTGTGTTGGCCAGCATCAATTCGTCTAGCTGAACGGGAATAAAACCCCGCCTTTGCCGCAGCAGATGATTGAGTCTGTTTAGGTTTATTACGATAAGACATATATAGGTTAACCTGTAGTTGGTTTATGGGTTTTCCAGGCATATAAATCTCTCAAGAATTATGTATGCCTAAAGATGACCAAAACCGGACAAGCTAATTGTCGCGAACTGGCCAAGTTAATTGTCGCCTAATAACACCCTCTATTAATGAGAAGTGTAGAGGCTTTCGTCTTTGTGTTGGCGGGTGAATATCGCGCAGCGATGTGCTCATGAACGAGAGACATTGACTGTCGAACTGACTTCTGCACACGGATGTATTTAGCCGAACTGGGCTTTAAAGCATGGATGCTGTTGGACGGGACGACCGCGACATCAAAACCTTTAAACTCCAGACACGAAAAAGCCCTAACACTCCTTGTTTATAAGAAGTGTTAGGGCTTATCGTAATGTTTGTGGGCGAGTGTGGCGTCAGGCACAAGCTTTCGAGCGCGTAGCTGGGGCGGACGATTTCTTTTATAAGAGTCCGCGACGCCAAAACGAAAAAAGCCTCTACACCCTCTATTAATGAGAAGTGTAGAGGCTTTCGTCTTTGTGTTAGCGGGTGAATATCACGCAGTGATGAGCTCATGAACGAGAGGCTTGGATGCCGAACTGGGCTTTTAAGCATGGATGCTGTTGGACGGGACGGCCGCGACACATATAAGTACCATAAATCAGACACGAAAAAGCCCTAACATTGCTGTTAGGGCTTATCGTAATGTTGGCGGAGCGGACGGGACTCGAACCCGCGACCCCCGGCGTGACAGGCCGGTATTCTAACCAACTGAACTACCGCTCCTTTAGCAAAGTGCTTACGCATATTGCTAAATTCTTTTTAAGTCGCTGATATGTCACTATCAGTAAACTTTGTCTTCACTTTCTAGAAAGTGGAAACTAAATAGGCGCCTGGAAATGACCTACTCTCACATGGGGAGACCCCACACTACCATCGGCGCAATTGCGTTTCACTTCTGAGTTCGAGATGGATTCAGGTGGGGCCACAATGCTATGGTTTCCAGACTAATTTTGCGATTACTTTCAGCTTTTCAAAAAGCTAAAGGTAAAAGAATTTAGAAAGCTGGCTATTTAAAAAGTCTTTTAAATAGCTTTAAATAAAAGTAATAATTGGTTCAACTTAAATCAAGTCGGTATTCTTTTGTGCTTGTAAAGTAATCACTCATTAACCACATACTTCTCTTTTAACAAGAGTAAACCCATCTGGGTTGTATGGTTAAGCCTCACGAGTCATTAGTACAGGTTAGCTCAATGCCTCACAGCACTTACACACCCTGCCTATCAACGTCCTAGTCTCGAACGGCTCTTTAGAGGAATTAAATCCCTAGGGATGACTCATCTTAGGACTCGCTTCCCGCTTAGATGCTTTCAGCGGTTATCGATTCCGAACGTAGCTACCGGGCAATGCTATTGGCATAACAACCCGAACACCAGCGGTTCGTCCACTCCGGTCCTCTCGTACTAGGAGCAGCTTCCTTCAATCATCCAACGCCCACGGCAGATAGGGACCGAACTGTCTCACGACGTTCTGAACCCAGCTCGCGTACCACTTTAAATGGCGAACAGCCATACCCTTGGGACCGACTTCAGCCCCAGGATGTGATGAGCCGACATCGAGGTGCCAAACACCGCCGTCGATATGAACTCTTGGGCGGTATCAGCCTGTTATCCCCGGCGTACCTTTTATCCGTTGAGCGATGGCCCTTCCATACAGAACCACCGGATCACTATGACCTACTTTCGTACCTGCTCGACGTGTCTGTCTCGCAGTTAAGCTGGCTTATGCCATTGCACTAACCGTACGATGTCCGACCGTACTTAGCCAACCTTCGTGCTCCTCCGTTACTCTTTGGGAGGAGACCGCCCCAGTCAAACTACCCACCAGACACTGTCCTCAACCCCGATCCAGGGGCCTAAGTTAGAACATCAAAACTACAAGGGTGGTATTTCAAGGTCGACTCCATCAGAACTAGCGTCCCAACTTCAATGTCTCCCACCTATCCTACACATGTAGGTTCAATGTTCAGTGCCAAGCTATAGTAAAGGTGCACGGGGTCTTTCCGTCTAGCCGCGGGTATACGGCATCTTCACCGCAATTTCAACTTCACTGAGTCTCGGCTGGAGACAGCGTGGCCATCATTACGCCATTCGTGCAGGTCGGAACTTACCCGACAAGGAATTTCGCTACCTTAGGACCGTTATAGTTACGGCCGCCGTTTACCGGGGCTTCGATCATCAGCTTCGCTTACGCTAACCGAATCAATTAACCTTCCGGCACCGGGCAGGCGTCATACCGTATACTTCCTCTTGCGAGTTTGCACAGTACTGTGTTTTTGATAAACAGTTGCAGCCACCTGGTATCTGCGACTCCCGGCAGCTTAGAGAGCAAGTCTCATCACCGCTAGGAGCGTACCTTCTCCCGAAGTTACGGTACCATTTTGCCTAGTTCCTTCAGCCGAGTTCTCTCAAGCGCCTTGGTATTCTCTACCCAACCACCTGTGTCGGTTTGGGGTACGATTCCTACTAACCTGAAGCTTAGAAGATTTTCCTGGAAGCATGGCATCAACTACTTCAACCCCTTAGGGTCTCGTCATCAGTCCTCAGTCTTGCAATTTAATGCGTATCCCCGGATTTGCCTAAGAATACAACCTACAACCTTAAACGCGGACAACCAACGCCGCGCTAGCCTAGCCTTCTCCGTCTCTCCATCGCAGTTAGCAGAAGTACAGGAATATTAACCTGTTTCCCATCGATTACGCCTTTCGGCCTCACCTTAGGGGTCGACTTACCCTGCCCTGATTAACATTGGACAGGAAACCTTGGTCTTTCGGCGAGGGAGTTTTTCACTCCCTTTATCGTTACTCATGTCAGCATTCGCACTTCTGATACCTCCAGCGTGGGTTACCCCTTCGCCTTCAACGGCTTACAGAACGCTCCTCTACCGCTTGCCAGTAAACTAGCAAACCCATAGCTTCGGTGTATTGCTTAGCCCCGTTAAATCTTCCGCGCAGGCCGACTCGACTAGTGAGCTATTACGCTTTCTTTAAATGATGGCTGCTTCTAAGCCAACATCCTAGCTGTCTAAGCCTTCCCACATCGTTTCCCACTTAGCAATAACTTTGGGACCTTAGCTGATGGTCTGGGTTGTTTCCCTTTCCACGACGGACGTTAGCACCCGCCGTGTGTCTCCCGAGTAGTACTCATTGGTATTCGGAGTTTGCAAAGGGTTGGTAAGTCGGGATGACCCCCTAGCCTTAACAGTGCTCTACCCCCAATGGTATTCGCTCGAGGCGCTACCTAAATAGCTTTCGAGGAGAACCAGATATCTCCCGGTTTGATTGGCCTTTCACCCCCATCCACAAGTCATCCGCTCATTTTTCAACATAAGTCGGTTCGGTCCTCCAGTTGATGTTACTCAACCTTCAACCTGCCCATGGATAGATCACCGGGTTTCGGGTCTACACCTTGCAACTTCTCTAATTAAAGATACGCGCAGTTAACACTCGGTTTCCCTACGGCTCCGCTATTCGCTTAACCTCGCTACAAAATGTAAGTCGCTGACCCATTATACAAAAGGTACGCAGTCACGGTCTCTTATTCCGAAGAATGGAACCGCTCCCACTGCTTGTACGTATACGGTTTCAGGTTCTATTTCACTCCCCTCACAGGGGTTCTTTTCGCCTTTCCCTCACGGTACTGGTTCACTATCGGTCAGTCAGGAGTATTTAGCCTTGGAGGATGGTCCCCCCATGTTCAGACAAGATGTCACGTGTCCCGTCCTACTCGTTTTCATCTATGGTTAGTTTTCATGTACGGGGCTATCACCCTGTGCCGCTGAGCTTTCCAACTCATTCCACTAACACCCCATAGACTTAAGGGCTAATCCCCGTTCGCTCGCCGCTACTAGGGGAATCTCGGTTGATTTCTGTTCCTCCGGGTACTTAGATGTTTCAGTTCCCCGGGTTTGCCTCATATACCTATGTATTCAGTATATGATACTCACTTATGTGAGTGGGTTTCCCCATTCGGACATCGTTAGCTCAAATGCTTGTTACTAGCTCGCCAACGCTTTTCGCAAGTTACTACGTCCTTCATCGCCTCTGACTGCCAAGGCATCCACCGTATACGCTTAGTCACTTAACCATACAACCCACATAGGTCTTTATTCGCTTGCCACTGTACTGTTATGCAGCGTTACTCAAACTCACTTGTCGGTTATGTAGTAAACTACACGCCCTCCTCGTTCGCTTTCGCGCCTTGCATAACAACACATCGACTGCGCTAACAGACTCAATATTCTCTACAAATAGTAGAAAACGAATCGTATCGCAACTAATGGTGTTTACTTTCGCCAAAAGAATACTCTTGAAGCACTTTCCTAACTAAAGGTCTATGCTCCAGCACTTGATTTAAGTGTTTGAGAACTCAATTATTTATTTTTCGCGCTAATGCTATTAATAACAACTTACAAGTAAGTCGCTATCCCTTTCACATTAACACTATCAGCTTTCCAAATTTTTAAAGAACAAACAACACCGTAAAGGTGCGTTTCTCGCTCTAACAAGAACAAGTTATCTGTGTGAACACTCAAGCACACGGATGTGCTGTGTGTAAGAAATGCACGGATGCAATTTCTTACCAAACCAAGTATTGAGTTAGTCGTATAGGTAAGGAGGTGATCCAGCCCCAGGTTCCCCTAGGGCTACCTTGTTACGACTTCACCCCAGTCATGAACCACACCGTGGTAAACGCCCTCCCCGAAGGGTTAAGCTATCTACTTCTGGTGCAGCCCACTCCCATGGTGTGACGGGCGGTGTGTACAAGGCCCGGGAACGTATTCACCGTGACATTCTGATTCACGATTACTAGCGATTCCGACTTCACGGAGTCGAGTTGCAGACTCCGATCCGGACTACGACCGGCTTTGTGGGATTAGCTTGACCTCGCGGCGTTGCAACCCTCTGTACCGACCATTGTAGCACGTGTGTAGCCCTACTCGTAAGGGCCATGATGACTTGACGTCGTCCCCACCTTCCTCCGGTTTATCACCGGCAGTCTCCCTAAAGTTCCCACCATTACGTGCTGGCAAATAAGGATAAGGGTTGCGCTCGTTGCGGGACTTAACCCAACATTTCACAACACGAGCTGACGACAGCCATGCAGCACCTGTCTCACAGTTCCCGAAGGCACTAAGCTATCTCTAGCGAATTCTGTGGATGTCAAGAGTAGGTAAGGTTCTTCGCGTTGCATCGAATTAAACCACATGCTCCACCGCTTGTGCGGGCCCCCGTCAATTCATTTGAGTTTTAACCTTGCGGCCGTACTCCCCAGGCGGTCTACTTAATGCGTTAGCTTGGGAACCCAGTGTTCAAGACACCAAATTCCGAGTAGACATCGTTTACGGCGTGGACTACCAGGGTATCTAATCCTGTTTGCTCCCCACGCTTTCGTACCTCAGCGTCAGTCTTTGTCCAGGGGGCCGCCTTCGCCACCGGTATTCCTTCAGATCTCTACGCATTTCACCGCTACACCTGAAATTCTACCCCCCTCTACAAGACTCTAGTTTGCCAGTTCAAAATGCAATTCCCAGGTTGAGCCCGGGGCTTTCACATCTTGCTTAACAAACCGCCTGCGTACGCTTTACGCCCAGTAATTCCGATTAACGCTTGCACCCCTCGTATTACCGCGGCTGCTGGCACGAAGTTAGCCGGTGCTTCTTCTGCGAGTAACGTCACAGCTGTAGTTTATTAAACTACAACCTTTCCTCCTCGCTGAAAGTGCTTTACAACCCGAAGGCCTTCTTCACACACGCGGCATGGCTGCATCAGGCTTGCGCCCATTGTGCAATATTCCCCACTGCTGCCTCCCGTAGGAGTCTGGACCGTGTCTCAGTTCCAGTGTGGCTGATCATCCTCTCAGACCAGCTAGGGATCGTCGCCTTGGTAAGCCATTACCTTACCAACTAGCTAATCCCACCTAGGTACATCCAATCGCGAAAGGCGCACTTCGAAAAACGCGTCCCCTCCTTTCCCCCGTAGGGCGTATGCGGTATTAGCAGTCGTTTCCAACTGTTATCCCCCTCGACTGGGCAGTTCCCTAGGCATTACTCACCCGTCCGCCGCTCGACAGCAAAGGTGCAAGCACCTTCCTGTTTCCGCTCGACTTGCATGTGTTAGGCCTGCCGCCAGCGTTCAATCTGAGCCATGATCAAACTCTTCAATTAAAGTTCTTTTGATGCATCCTCTTTCGATGATGACATCGGCTCAATGAAACTTTTGCCTTCACTTTTTAAAAAGTGAAAACAAAAAACTGTTTTTCACTAACCCGAAAGTTAATGAAGCTTACATATTTTGCTTCTTTGAATTTACTTTGCTTGCTCGTGAGAGTAAGAAAGTAGACACCAAAGTCGCTATGGTCACTCAGTAGTTCATTGAGTAAATTTTTTGATTACCTCGTGAGAGGTAATTTCGAATAACTCAACACCTGTGAGTGTCCACACAGATTCTGT
>NZ_ABIC01000011.1 GCF_000172075.1 Shewanella benthica KT99 | reverse complement strand
GCTGGATGCAGTTCAACTACATGTATGCTGTGGATGAACTTCCTGGTGGAAGCAACCATGACTATATGGAAATGGAATTCGGCGGCCGTGCTGGTGTTGTTGATTTGTATGGTTATGTAGATGTGTTTAACCCAAGTGAGCGTACAGATAGCGACAAATCTGGTTCTCCAAAGATGTTTATGAAGTTCGCACCGCGCTTCTCTATCGATGCCATCACAGGTATGGACCTATCGGTTGGTCCAATTCAAGAAGTTTATCTAACAACACTATTTAACTGGGGTGGCGGAGACATAAACCTTTATGCACCTGGTGCTGGTGATGTAAACAATGCTTCAATCGGTATCGGTGCCGATGTTATGGTACCTTGGTTCGGTAAAGTAAGCATGAACCTATATAAGTACTACGAAATTCAAGCTAAAGATTGGAACGGTTATCAGTTTTCTATGAACTGGTTCAAGCCTTTCATTAACTTCGATAACGGTAGCTTTATCTCTTATCAAGGTTATTTAGATTATCAGTTTGCAAGTGACGATGACTATGCTGCCGAACAAAATAAAACTCAAGCTTCTTCTGGTGGCGTAATGTTTAACGGTATCTATTGGCATTCTGACAACTACGCAGTTGGTTATGGCATTAAGGCATTCAGTGATGTTTACCTGATTAAAGATACTGATGGCTTTCAGTCTACAGGCTTCGCACATTATTTCTCAGCGACTTACAAGTTCTAAGAGCTAATCTTGACGATTAGTCATAGATTTTTTATTAGTAATAAGTAAGCATCTGGAGCCGTGCGCTGCACGGCTCTATATTTAATTGTTACTTAAGCAAGAGCTGTATTTTATTAGCCTGTTTAATTAAAAGTTAATCTATAAAATATAAAGATAAATGAACGTTTTACGCGCTAAAATGGATTTTTCGCGGCAAGGCAGGAACCTAGCACTTATAGTTGTAATGACTCAGTTCCCCTTCCCGGTCTTCAAGGATTCAAGTCGTGACCTAGTGTCAGGATTGTTGTTAGCGATGATGACTAAAAAATCGCAAACGACGCTGAATACCTGAATTAACCGATATCGCCTATGGTGGTATCTTAGGCATTGCCCGAAGGCCCGGCCATAACAATAATCAACACGCCCCCTACTGGCACTGTCATAATTAGATTTCTATTTCAATTTACTATTTGAACTTTTACACATTGGAATTAGTTTCGGAGAACTATTATGAGCGATTTAAAACAAGCTGCACAAAAAGCCATTGAACTAATGGATTTAACAACCCTTAATGACGACGATACCGAACAGAAAGTGATCGAGCTTTGTCATAAGGCGCAAACTGCGGCAGGCAACACCGCCGCTATCTGTATCTACCCACGTTTCGTCCCGATTGCCCGTAAGACACTGAACGAAATGGGCGCTGACAGCGTACGTATCGCGACTGTGACTAACTTCCCACATGGCAACGATGACATAGCTATCGCGGTATTAGAGACTCGTGCTGCCGTTGCTTATGGTGCAGACGAAGTCGATGTCGTCTTCCCATACCGCGCCCTGATGGCAGGCGATGAAACTGTAGGTTTCGAGTTAGTCAAAGCCTGTAAAGAAGCCTGTGGTGATGATGTTCTGCTCAAAGTCATCATAGAATCAGGTGTACTGCAAGATCCAGCACTTATCCGTAAAGCCTCTGAGCTTTGTATCGATGCTGGTGCCGATTTCATCAAGACTTCAACCGGTAAAGTCGCGGTCAATGCCACGCTAGAAGCGGCTGAGATCATGATGACAGTGATCAGTGAGAAGAACACTAAAGTGGGTTTCAAGCCTGCAGGTGGCGTTCGTGATGCCGCTGCAGCTAAAGAATTTTTAGGCGTAGCCGCTCGTCTTCTTGGTGATGATTGGGCTACTCCACGCACCTTCCGTTTCGGTGCTTCTAGCTTGTTAGTTAACCTGCTGCACACGTTGGAGCTGGGTGAAGCGGCTAAAGGTAAGCAGGGCTACTAGTTACAAGGGCTAAGTTAGATAGCTTTATTCTTTTAATGTGAACAATAAGGCTAATCTTTTTAGTTAAGTGTGATCTAAATCTAATTGAAGGCACTGGAACTCGGCTAGTATCAAATGTAGCAAAGTTACAGTTTTAGTGTTTTACAAAAGAGTTTGTGGCTTAAAACTGAATTTTAGTTACAGACTTGGAGGTAGTACCATGTTTCTAGCACAAGAGATAATTCGTAAGAAGCGCAACGCAGAAGCCTTGTCTAAAGAAGAGATCCAGTTCTTCGTTAAAGGCATCACCGACAATAGTGTTTCAGAAGGTCAAATTGCGGCCTTTGGTATGGCAGTCTACTTCAACGACATGAACATGGATGAGCGCATCGCGCTGACCACATGCATGCGTGATTCAGGCACAGTACTTAACTGGCAGAGTCTGGATCTAGACGGTCCTATCATAGATAAGCACAGCACTGGTGGCGTCGGTGACGTGATCAGCTTGATGCTTGGCCCTATGGCTGCCGCTTGTGGTGGTTATGTGCCTATGATATCGGGTCGTGGCCTAGGTCATACCGGTGGCACCTTAGACAAGTTTGATGCTATCCCAGGTTATCAAACCGAACCAGACAGTGCCCTGTTCAGAAAAGTGGTTAAAGAGGCGGGTGTGGCCATCATAGGTCAAACCGGCGATCTGGTTCCTGCGGATAAACGTTTCTATTCTATCCGTGACAATACCGCCACAGTCGAATCAATTTCCCTTATTACTGCTTCAATTCTTTCTAAGAAATTGGCAGCGGGTCTCGATGCTCTGGTCATGGACGTTAAAGTCGGCAGTGGCGCATTTATGCCAACCTATGAAGCCTCTGAAGAGCTGGCTCGTAGTATTGCCGCCGTCGCGAACGGTGCCGGGACTAAGACAACAGCACTGCTTACCGATATGAATCAGGTGTTGGCTTCTTGTGCCGGTAATGCCGTCGAAGTGAAAGAGGCGGTGGATTTCCTTACCGGGAAATACCGCAACCCACGTCTATACGAAGTCACCATGGGTCTATGTGCCGAAATGCTGCAACTCGGTGGCATAGCCGCGAATGAAGCCGAAGCGCGAGCTAAACTGAATAAAGTACTCGACAATGGTAAGGCTGCTGAAATTTTTGGCCGCATGATATCAGGACTCGGTGGTCCGACAGATTTTATCGAAAATCCAGGTCTGTATCTGCCTGAGTCTAAAATTGTGCGCCCGGTTTATGCCGAGCAAACAGGTTTCGCCTCAGCCATGGATACTCGAGAGCTAGGTATGGCTGTGGTCACCTTAGGTGGTGGGCGTCGCAAACCTGGTGATGCACTGGACTACAGTGTCGGTCTGACTCAGGTTTGCGCCTTAGGTGATGAGATCATCAAGGACAAGCCGATTGCCATGATCCACGCTCAGTCAGAGGGCGCTTTCGAAGCAGCGTCTGCGGCAGTGAGAAATGCTATTCAGGTTGCCGATACTCGTCCCGAGAAGACGCCTGAAATTTATCGTTATATACGCGCCGAAGATCTGTAAATAGGCTGCGTAAGAGGTTTTTATGAAAAGAACAATCATCATGATGATGGACTCATTCGGTATAGGTGCTGCAAGTGATGCAGCATCTTTCGGCGATATAGGGTCCGATACTTTCGGTAGCATAGCTAAAGCTTGTGCCGAAGGTAAAGCCGATATCGGCCGTCAAGGCTCACTTAAATTACCTAACCTTTGTCGTCTTGGTCTCGCCATGGCAGGTAAAGAGAGTACCGGTGAATTTGCCGCGGGTTTTAGTGACAATGTCGAAGTGATCGGCGCCTATGGGCATGCCGATGAGCTGAGCACAGGTAAAGACACGCCTAGTGGTCATTGGGAAATGGCGGGTGTGCCAGTTTTATACGAGTGGGGATACTTCTCCGATCTGACTAATTCTTTTCCGAAAGAGCTGACCGATAAGATTCTTGCCCGTGCTGGACTCGACGGCTACATGGGTAACTGCCATGCGTCGGGTACGGCGATATTAGAAGAGCTGGGCGAAGAGCATATGCGCAACGGCCAGCCTATCTTCTATACTTCGGCTGATTCAGTTTTCCAGATCGCCTGTCATGAAGAGTCATTCGGCCTAGAGAATCTTTACACTCTATGTCAAATTGCGCGAGAAGAGCTTGAGCCATATAATATTGGCCGTGTGATTGCGCGTGCCTTCGTCGGTACTTGTGCTAGCGATTTTGAGCGCACCGGTAATCGTCGTGATTATGCGGTAGAGCCACCTGCCAAGACGGTACTCGACAAACTTGTTGCCGCTGGCGGCGAAGTGGTCAGTGTCGGCAAAATTGCCGATATCTACGCCCACTGCGGCATTACTAAGAAGGTGAAGGCAACCGGCCTCGAAGCCTTGTTCGATGCAACGCTTGAGCAAGTTAAACAAGCGGGTGACAGAACCATAGTTTTCACTAACTTTGTTGATTTCGACTCTCATTACGGTCATCGCCGCGATATCGCGGGTTATGCCAAGGCGCTGGAATATTTCGATTCCCGTATGCCTGAGATGCTTGAACTGCTCAACGAAGATGACCTGCTGATATTAACCGCCGATCACGGCTGTGATCCAAGCTGGAAGGGCACAGATCATACTCGTGAACGTGTGCCTGTATTGGCATTGGGCGCCGGACTCGAAGCTGGGTCTCTGGGACGTCGTAAGAGTTTCGCCGATATTGGTCAATCTATCGCAACTTATTTCAAGTTAGAGCCGATGGAATATGGCGAGTCTTTCGTCAAGTAATACATTTTAGTACTAAGCTGATATCGATTAGCTTAGTACTGCTTTTAAGTTTGGCGGTTTAGATGATGACCGCCATCAATAAGACTTAATACTAATTTAGTACTAGTTTAAGTTACAAATATATAAGGGGTTATATAGATGGCTACACCACATATTAATGCTGTTGACGGTGCATTCGCGGATACTGTGCTTTTTCCAGGCGATCCACTTCGCGCTAAATACATCGCTGAGACGTTTCTAGAGAATGTTGAGCAAGTGACTGACGTGCGTAACATGTTAGGTTTTACCGGTACTTATAAAGGCGTGCGTATCTCAGTTATGGGTTCAGGCATGGGCATTCCTTCTTGCTCTATCTATGCGACAGAACTTATCAGAGATTACGGTGTTAAGAACCTGATCCGTGTGGGAACTTGTGGCGCTATTAGCGCTGACGTTAAAGTACGTGACGTATTGATCGGCATGGGTGCATGTACTGATTCACAAGCTAACCGTCTACGTTTCAAGGGTCAAGATTTCGCCGCTATCGCTGATTACGGTCTGCTTAGCGCTGTTGTTAAGGCTGCCGATGCTAAAGGTATTAAGTACCGCGTGGGTAACTTGTTCTCAGCAGATCTTTTCTACACACCGGATCCAGAGATGTTCGACGTGATGGAAAAGATGGACATTCTAGGTGTCGAGATGGAGGCCGCTGGTCTATACGGCGTAGCGAAAGAGTTCGGTGCTAAGGCTCTTTGTGTTTGTACTGTATCTGATCATATCCGTACCGGTGAGAAGACGTCTGCCGATGAGCGTCAGTCTACTTTCAACGAAATGATCGAAATAACACTAGAAGCGGCTATTACTCTGTAATTTCACTTTTAGTTGTTCATAATCAAGGGCTCATTAGAGCCCTTTTTTGTGCCTGTGTAGGAGGGGCTTTAGCCCCGAGAATCGAGAATCTAGGTTCTAGGTTCTAGGTTCTAGGAACTCGTCCCTTCTTCCTTTTTTACTTTATTCTTCTTTAACATCTTCGGCTTCTTTCTTAGTTTCGCACGAGTCTTACGTCTATCGAAATCGGCACGTTTGAATGACAGTGAGCGGGACAATAGCATACCAATCAGGCCTGCTATGATGAGCATTATCTGCTGTTGTTCCATATGGATCTGGTGGGCTTCTTTAATCTCATTGAAAAAGAGTCTGGGTTGCAGCCTCACCTCGATAAAGCCTAAGTTATTACCCTCTTGGATTACCGCTTCGACATAGGGTGGGTAACGTTCCAATAGCAGGCTCAACTCTTCCGATCCTGGTTCCAGCTCCTCATGGCTAACGCTCTGGGCAAATGCCAGCCTCTGTCCATCTTCACTGAAAATACTGGCTGACATCACCTTTGGGTCTAAAACCAGTGTGCTGGCTAACCACTGTAACTGTTCATCATTTTGCAGTTGCAGCGCCGGAGCTGCGCCATAAGCCGTTTGTTGAACCAGTAATCTGGCCATCTTTTGTGTTTGGGACTTTAGAAGCTGCTGCCCTTGTAGTAGGCTAGTTTGCCACAACTGGATAAGACCCACGGCTAAGGTGATAGCAATTGCCATCTGTATTAGCCTGCTAATTCTCTGGCTCTTTTTCAGACCTTGAAGAAAAAACACTATATACCTGTATTTTTGAAGGGTTTAGCTAATCATAATTGATTATTGCCTTGCCCGGTAGTTGGAGAAGCATTACTAATGGAAAGTCTGAGTCATACCTTGCTGTTTTCTTGGTTATCGAGTGGAGAAAATAACCGTTTTCAATATCAGAGTCAGATTTTGTCCAAGCATACGGAGATCAAAGCTCCGCTCTGTGAGATGAGAATTCGTTGTGTCTTTGATAATAAATCAGATGGAGCTGCACTCGTCACGGCCATTGGTCAGTTACAGCAAAATTTGAGTTTAGCGATTATCGAGCGTAAAACTGGACTCAATTGCATCGAAATCTGTGCCGATGAACCACTAAATCTGCCACAGATGCAACTGATATCTTCTATCCAAGGGGTTGAAACATTTCCTATTTCAGCTAAGCAGGCGCAGTTAAATCAGCCGGGCCTGTTAGTGATGGACATGGACTCTACGGCGATTGAGATCGAGTGTATCGATGAGCTGGCCGTGATGGCCGGAGTCGGTGCTGCGGTTGCGGCAGTGACTGAGCGTGCCATGCAAGGCGAGTTGGATTTTGAAGAGAGCCTGCGTGCTCGCGTGGCCCAGCTCGAAGGTGCCGATGAGCAGATCATTCAAGACTTGTGCGATCGGCTGCCCTTGATGCCGGGGCTAGTCGAGTCAGTCGAAGAGTTACAGCATTATGGCTGGAAAATCGTGGTGGCCTCAGGCGGTTTCACTCCTTTCGTTGGTCACTTGAAACAGCTTCTGGGTTTAGATGCCGCCTATGCAAACGACTTGGTTATCGAGCAAGGTAAACTTGCCGGAACCATAACCGGCCAGGTGGTCGACGCACAATTTAAGGCTGACACTGTGATCCGCTGCGCCGAGATGTGGCAAATTCCCGTGGGCCAAAGACTCGCCATCGGCGATGGTGCCAACGATATTCCCATGATCGAGATTGCCGATTATGGTATCGCTTACCATGCGAAACCTAAACTCGAGCAGGCCGCCGATGTCGCTATCAGCAAGCTTAATCTCAAGGCTCTGCCCTACTTGTTGCAGCTTCGTTAGTGGGTGAAGTTTGCCAGGTGATGTGAGGGGTGGTCCACCCTGGTGTATTTAAAATTTCGTTTAAAACTGTCCTCTATAACCTCTGACCACTTAGGTTTTTCTTCGTCGCTTGTTTGATTTGAATCTGATTGAGTAATTATGCTTGTTTTTTGTCTGTTGACTCAGTAATTTATGAGCTAAATTAATCTTTATTAAAAATAAGATATACGCTGTGGCTATTGAACAAACCTCGATGTTTATTCCCTATCTGGATGGGAAATTGCACCTCAGACGGATAAAACCTATGAATGCAGACATGAGCAAATCGCCAATATTCATGCTCCATGGTGCCATGTCTAACGGTCGGGTATTTTACAGTGACTCGGGTAAGGGCTTGGCCTGTTTTCTGGCTGAGTCGGGCTTTGTGGTATATGTGCTCGACACATATGGTCGTGGGCTGAGTGCGCCTAAACTACGGCGGGGATCGACACTCGGTCAAGGTCAGGTCATTCGAGATCAGTTACCCTTAATACATCACTATATCGTTTCCCTGCATCCGAATAATCCACCCATTCACTGGTGTGGCCATTCGTGGGGCGGCGTGCTGATGGCCAGCGCCATCTCCAGATTCCCGCTATTCCAGGAGAGCATAGCTTCTCTGCTCACCTTTGGCACAAAACGTAGCATCAAGATTAAGTCCCTTAAAAAATGGATGATGGTCGATATCGGCTGGAACAAGATGGCGCCGCTAATCGCTTGGTCTCATGGTTATCTGGCCGCCGATCGTTGGCGTATGGGTATGGATAATGAGAGTCGCTCCTCTCTGGCTCAGAGTATCGATTGGGTGCGCGGTGATTGGATCGATCACGATGATGGTTTCGATTATGGCAAAGCCGCCATCAACACGGCTAAGCAAGGCAAGTGGCCAAAAGCCTGGTTTATCGCCGGCCTAGGAGATAAGGTGTTGGGGCACCCAGAAGATGTGCTAAGAATGATTCAGGAATGTCAGTTCTCGGACGTGCGCTACACCTTGTTGTCTAAGGCAGAAGGCTACCGTCATGATTACGGTCATGCCGATATGTTGACTCACAAAGATGCAAGGGCTGATCACTTCGAACAGGTAAAAATGTGGTATGAACAGATTGAAGGGGCGAGTTCCTAGATCCTAGGAACTCATATTCTAGATAACTAATTTAACCAGCATCTGCCGTGATGCTAGATTGTGTCTCATGCAGCTGCGGGTATCTTAGTAATACTTCTTCGGTGATGTCCAGCAGTTCGCCGACGCCGATGATCCGCCACATTAGCTCTTCGAGCTTCCTGGATTTGTGATGAGCGTGGATGCCGATATATTCCATTTCACGTCGAATATAGTTGAGATCGGGTTTTCCTGCCGCACCTCGGTAGATCCTGAGGGCCATAAACCGACCTAAATTATTGCTCTGCTGGATAAAGTGCAGTCTGGCATCGAGATCGCCTATCTCATCGGGCGAAATACACTTTACTCTAACTTCTCCCTGAGATTGTCTGGAAACCTGCAGGTAGGTCTCAAAATACTCTAGGCCATCCTGGGGTTTCAGCGCGCGGATCGGGTCAATAAAATCTCTCTTCAAACGACCGTCTTTCAGCAATGATTCTAGGTTATATTGCAGTGATTGGCTCGCCGAGGCGGCAAATATATCTGTGATGACATTCTTATTAGTGCCGATTCCTATCAGCGAGAGTTTGGCTGATTTTTGTGTTTTTTCTACAAAATAGGGTACCGAGTCCAGGTGACGCATCAATAAGTTCTTTAAACCATCGGCGAGCTCTTTCTTCTCGCTGTTGGCCTCGGTGATCTTCTCTAACTTATCTTTGTTATGAATGATGAGTTTATTGATAAACTCGACGCCGATATGGGGAGTATGTCCCATTACCGCTGTCAGATGAACCGTGCCGCCTTTTTTACGGGTGTTGATCAGTCGATAGGGAAGATGACTGAGTTGAACCTTACCCGATATCTGCTGTAGCTTTGGAAATCCAAGGTGTATCGGTGCCGCTTTATCAAATTGAGTGGCATCATCTAAGGTTAATTGTAATCCCTTGCTCGATATATCATGGGTCGAGCCCGTGATTGATAGCTTACCTTGGCTTAACTTCACCTGAGTCTTGAAGGAGTAGCGCGCCTCATTTCGGCGCTCACTGAACTGCAGCGAAAGCAGTTTTATCGGATTGCTTTTTACTTTCTGTTGGCCGAAAACTTTTAATTCATTGGCTTTGCTTTTACATACGTTGCCCCAAGACAGGTAATCTTGCTGGGACTCAGCGGTGGTGAGATCCATAAGCTGTAGTACATGGGTAAAGCGTTTCAGCTGGACTTCGGTTAGGGCGCTGTAATTTGGGTCGTCGCCGGGGAGCATGGAGGCCTTGTAGGATTTTGCGTGATCTATCTTATGGTGCGCCAGCTTAAAGACTCTCCAGGAAGGCTTACTGGCACCGAAACTAAAGAAGAGTGCCTGTAATTTTTTTTGTTTAAGCTCGGCTAATGTTGCCGAATAGAAGTAGATGTGCCCTTGAGTCTGGAAGGTAAAGCAGAAAAATAGTTGGTGGTCTTTATTTTCTGGCTCAATAAGTAGGTTTTTCAAACGACTATCGGAGAGCATCGCCGATAGTTGGCTAACATCTTGTTCGTCTTGAAAATAATACTGCAGTTGTTGGTTATCCCGACTGAGTAATTTATGGGTAATTTGATATTGGCCCTCAATGGATTCTAGGTACAGAGGCAAATGAGGCAGGTGAGGCAGGTAGTGGCGCTCGAACCCTAAGCCAGTAGCGGCCACGAGTACATCGTTGATATCGACTTTATATCTGAATTTATAGCTCCTGATCAGGTTAGATAGCATTTCCGATAGGGCATCGGAGCCACCGACACGTTTTAGCCGCATCCAACAATATTCATTGCTGGTTTGTGTATCGACTATTTCGTAGTCGACTCCTTGTTGCAGATCTTCATAGTAATATTCCTCAGCTAGTTCGATTAGCTTAACTTTGATAGGTTTATCAAGTTCGAAATGATGTTTTACGGGGAGTCGGATTCTGGCTCCGCCGACAGACAAGTCTACCGTGATCCCCTGAATCTCTGCGCGGTTAGGCTGAAGCACCGAGATACGTATGCTGTAGTTCATTCTCTCTTCACTACGATTGAAATAACTGCCTAAGACAACCCCTTGGGCTAAGTAAGGAGTGGCTGGAATCTCATCTTGGGGTTTTTCAGCGTCTCTCTGTTTTAGCTTTCTGAGTTTGTGGGCTTCGATGACATTCTCATAAACACCTAAGGTGTACTGATTACGATAGAGTGCCACCGATTCGAGAAAACTCACTTTGGCTGGGTCATCTAAGAAGTGTTGCTGTTTACCATGGACAAGCGCTTCACAGGGCAATTCAGATTTGTCTCTTAGATCTATGATGCGAGTGCAGGGCGACGAGATGCGATTGAGCTCCATCTTGAGTAAGAAGCGAGTTGAATGCGACTCGCCTGTGGTCAGACTATCAAATAGCTCATGGAAATCGGGTTCCATTAGCAGGGGCTTGAGCTGTTCAATTAGGGCACTATGTTCGTCTAAACTCATTTACTCGCTTCTTCTAAGAGGGCTTGGGTAATCGTATCTACTGGTCTTGTGGGCTGAAAACTAAGGCCGTTAATAGTATCATGTCGGCAACAGCTGATATTACTTAATACTTAATAAGGCTAGTTAGCATATTTAAGTCGTTATTATTACTTTTATCTTAAGTCATTATTGGCTTCCGTTGTACGTTATTCTTCTTGAACTTATGGGTTAATTGTTAGGTTAACTCTATTTTTTAACTGATGTAATAAAGAGTTATGGCAAAAAATAAAACAGCATTTGTATGTAATGAGTGTGGGCAGGATTTTCATCGCTGGCAGGGGCAGTGTAGCGCTTGTACCGAGTGGAATACCATCACAGAGGTACGCTTAGGGGCAATCAAGTCGGCGGGTTCTTCTGTGTCTGGTTATGCGGGTGCGGTGGGCGGTGGCTCTAAGAAACTCAACGAGATTAGAGAAGTCGAAGCCGAGAAGGTGCTCACTGGCATTGGTGAGCTTGACCGGGTGCTGTGCGGTGGTTTAACCACAGGTTCCGTGAATATTATTTCAGGTGATCCCGGAGCGGGCAAGACTACCCTGTTATCAGACCTCATATCGCGCATGTCCCAGTTGATGCCATCGCTATACTGTACCGCTGAAGAGTCCTTGTCACAGTTTAAGAATCGAGTGACCCGTCTCAAGTTAAGCTGTAATGAAGACAATTTGTACCTGATGGCGGAAACTAGCGTCGAAGCAATCATAGCCGAGCTCGATGCCAAGCAGATTAAATTTGCCGTCATCGACTCGATTCAAGCGGTGGTCACAGACCTCGCCAATGGTAGCCCAGGCTCTCCCTCTCAAGTGAAGAGCAGCGCTCAGGCATTGACTCAATACTGTAAGCAAAATAACGTCACCATGTTCCTGGCGGCCCACGTGAATAAAAATAATGAAACTGCCGGCCCGCAGACACTGATCCATATCGTCGACTGTCTCATTCACCTCGAGTGCAACGACGGTCAAATTCGTACCCTAAGAGCCAATAAGAACCGCTTCGGTGATGTCGATACTGTCGGTATCTTCAAGATGACTGAACGGGGCATGCTCAGTGTCGATAACCCCAGTGAAATTTTCCTCTCGGGTTCGACGACTGAATCTCCTGGTGCGGCGATCACCTGTATTCGTAAGGGTAATCGTAATTTGTTGCTCGAGATCCAGTGTTTAACCACGGAAACTGAAGGTGAGTTTCCACAGCGAGTCTGCGTCGGACTCAGTATGAACCGTATTAAGATGCTGACTGGCATATTGCGTAAGCATACCCGCACTAAGATTTTTCATGATACCTACTTCAACTTAGTCGGTGGTTTGAAGATTGATGAGTCAGAAACCTGTATTGACTTGGCATTAGTCACCGCATTACTCAGTAGCTTGAATGATTTTGTGGTGCCCAGAACCACCTGCATCATGGGAGAGCTAAGCTTGAATGGTGATGTGCGTCCCATAGATAGCGGCGTACCACGGGTGAAAGAAGCGGTGCAGCATGGCTTTACCGAGATCTATATTCCACACCGCAACTATCACAAGTCGATGGAAGGGTTAGGGGCTAAGATTTATCCGGTGAAGACTATCCATGATTTTCTTGAGTTAATAAATTAACTCTACTCATTTTGTTTGTGGGTTCATTTGGCAGGTTTGGTATTAGGTATTAGGTATTAGGTTAATTTACTGGATACCATAACTTTCTTGTTATCTAACGCCTGTCCGGCGAGGGATGTGCCCCATGTGTCAGGATAGTTGTCACCCCTTAAAATCATCCATTAATTCAACATAAGGGGCGGTAAACAGAGAGCGAGATGGCCAGATATTCACAAGAACGTAAAGAAGCGATCCTTAAAAAGTTATTGCCTCCCAAAGTATGACTGTCGCAGAGGTCTCACAGAGTGAAGGTGTCTCATCCAAAACCTTGTATCATTGGCGCGATAAACTCAGAAAAGAAGGTCAACCCGTGCCAGGTAAAACATTAACCAGTGATGAATGGTCTGCTGAAGCTAAGCTTGCAGTCATTATCGAAACAGCCCCGATGTCAGAAGCTGAAATTAGTCAGTATTGTTGAGAAAAGGGTTTATATAGAGAGCATGTACTGGAGTGGAAACAAGATTGTTTAGGTGGTTTTCAGTCGAGTAAATCTCAAGCTAAAGAGATAAAAATTCAGGCTAAAGCAGATAAAGCTGAGATAAAATCGTTGAAACGAGAGCTGCGATATAAAGATAAGGCGCTAGCTGAAACCGCGGCGTTATTGGTGCTCAGAAAAAAGCTCAGTGCCTTGTGGGGAGACGACAACGAGGAGAGCTAACACCGCTGGCAGAGCGCGTTAAATTAGTCGAGTTAATCCGAGAGGCTCACCATAGTGGCGCAAGGTTGGATAAAGCGTGTGAAGTCGCCTCAGTGAGTAAGCGGACTTATCGTCGTTGGTATAGCGCTGGAAAAGTACAAGCAGGCCGACGGGCCACAGCCGTTAGGCCTGAGCCTGCCAATAAGCTGACAAAGCACGAACGTCAGCAAGTGTTGGATGTGTGCAATGAATCGAGGTTTGCGAGTTTACCTCCGTCGCAGATAGTGCCGACACTCCTGGATGAAGGCGTTTATATTGCTTCTGAATCAACATACTATCGCGTGCTCAAAGCCAACGAACAGGTCAATCATCGTGGCCGTAGTCGCCACATCACGGCAAGGAGTAAGCCTGAGGCTTATCAGGCTAAAGGCCCAAATGAAATTTGGTCTTGGGATATCACTTATTGCGCCTCGGTCATCAAAGGTCAGTTTTATTATCTGTATATGTTTGAAGATATTTACAGCCGTAAAATTGTTGGATATGAAGTCCATGAGCGGGAGTGTGGTGAGCTTGCCGCCCAGCTCATGCAACGAAACATGCTACGCGAACAATGCTTTAACCAGCCACTGGTGTTGCGCTCAGATAATGGTGCGCCAATGAAGTGTCTGACCATAAAAGCTAAGCTTGAAGAGTTGGGCGTAACAGCCTCACTGAGTAGACCGAGTGTGAGTAATGACAATCCTTATTCTGAGTCATTATTTAGGACGCTCAAGTACCGACCACAATGGCCTAGCAAAGGTTTTAATAGCCTGACAGAGACGCGTGAATGGGTGGATGATTTTATCACTTGGTACAACGATGAGCATAAACATAGCAAGCTCAATTTTGTGTCACCAGGCAAAAGACATGCGATGCAAGATAAGGATATTTTGTCCAATCGAAAAATCGTACTTGAAGCTGCGCAGGAGAGGAATCCGATGCGCTGGCCTAACGGAATTAGAAACTGTGAACCCATCGGCGCGGTAATGTTGAACCCAGATAGTGTGCCTGATGAAGAGACGGAAAAGGCAGCATAAAATTTAAGCAAAGAGTGTCAACTACCTTGAAACACACCGCCTTTGATGTCACCCTCAAGAACCCATTGTGCTGAGCTTTTGCGACTTAAACAAATGAAGCATTGGGCTATCGCATCTGCGGTACTACGGTTAGGTCGAAACCCGTAACTGTTTGCATCGGCAACGGTTTCAGATATTGGCTCCAAAGCAAGAAGATACAAGGCCTGTTGCGCTCTATCTATCATGCATGGAATGCCTAATGGCCTGAGTTTGCCGTTTTTCTTGGGGATATAGAGCCGCCTGAGCGGTTTAGCTTGATAGCCTTTTCGGCTCAGTTGATTAATCGCAGTCATGCGACGAGCATCGGTGTTCCAGATGATGCCGTCAATTCCTGGCGTTTTACTGCCTTTGTTTTGTGATACTCGTTTAACAGCAAGAAATTTTGCTGCTTTTGAGTGAGTCAGTAACCATTGCAAAGCTTTCACTTTACCTCGCCTACCTTCTCTGGTTGCTTTTGCAATGCGCATTTGAAGCTTTAATACTTGCTGCTCAATGGTTTTCCAGTTGATGGATTGCCACTGAGTGCCGCAAGGAGAGGCACTAACTTCAGATGAAGTTATCATTTGCGTTTCTCCATAAATAAAGTTCCTCAAATCATCTTGCAACGGGAGACCAGCTGGAAGTGGGCCCACTTTCGTGCCAGACATAAGTCTGTATCTGCATCATTACAATGCAGCATTAGCTTTCTCCAGCCTCCTTTACCTGCATCACTATCGGCTCTCTTTGCAGAGAGCTTTCTCATTAGGAGCGATACAGGCTTACCGTGTTCCGTATGTCACGCAATGTCAGGGTAGATGCCCACTATAATGCGGAGAGCGTGTTGATCACGAAAGAATACACGCAAACTTCTTTCCTACTCTCGTTGCCTTTTGGCCACAGCGTGTAAACCACTTCCGCTGCTTGTGAAATTACGCATATTATATGGATTCACTTTCATTCATCTTACTGACTCACTAGCACTCACCCGATTTGTGGTTATCAGGAGGAACGTCCTCTCACGATTCTGTTCCCGTCCAATGGACTTCGTTACATTGTCTGGCTCGCTACTTTATTCAGAGCCATAGGGTCATCTGGTGATACAGATGGTTCACTCTTATCGTGGTGAACAACGCTTCATACGACTTCACGTCGCACGGGCAGAGATGAGTTACGAAGCCTAGCAATAAGCCTAAATTTAAGAGATAGGCTGCTTGTGAAAACCTCAGTGTAGATGCGGCTGCGAGCTTCGATTTCAGGGAGTAAATTGCTAATCAACAACATATCCAGTCTAAAATTATGCAATGTTAGCAGTCTACGTCTACGCCAATGCACTCGATCCTGTACATCGCGATGGGTAAAGCGCTTCGCTAAGGGGGGGATACTTGCAATACTGGAGCCCGCAATAACACGGCCAATCCCTGTGTCAGGGTCGTTCTCTGCCATGACTAGCAAAGTGGAATTAATCCCAGGTGTACAGTTAGCTAGGCTCCTAAAAGGCTCACGTCTTCTCAAAGAAGACGAAATTATAGGGTTTGGCCAAGGCGGCCTGAAAGAATATTGATCTATCTAACACATGGTGCGATAGTTTTATGCCATATTAAACGCATTCTTAGGTATCACTGTTTAGCACCTACTGGGTCATAGCTAATATGATTGCATGACGCTAAATCCATGGTACAAACTCGTTAACCAGTGCAAGCACACACTAACCATTCTATATAATGAGATAACACCCAATGAATATATTTAATAAAGTACTATTAGCCTCAACCTTAAGCATCGCAGCAGTGACGGGTGTAGCGCAGGCTAGTGACCTAACATGCAAGGTCAAAGGTGGTGATGATATTACTATGACTAATATTAATATTCTGCGTTCGAATGAGTCGATAGTTAAGATTGATGGTGGGTACGAGTCAGCTATACTCGGTAACATTTATCGAATCGATGGGGTTGATGGTCAAGACATTAGCGCAACGCCTACCTATCTTTCATACAACCAATATCCGTTAGCTGACCACAAGTTGTTTGCTACAGTACAAGTTTATGGCGAAGAGGCGGTTACAGGCCTTTGTATCGTGACTGATGTAATGTAAGCAGTAGAGTTTATCGCTTTTGTTGCAAATAGTGGTCAATGCGGCATCGACAGGCTCGGGAAAAACCTTAACTTAATTTGGCTCAAAATCAGCTGTTACGAACTTTCGTGATCTGCAATAAATAGCTCAAGTTCACGATTAAGCATGGATGAATCACCAGTATTGAGTTCGATCATTCGGCGAAGGTGACTGATGCTATCCACATCTATATGCTCACACCTGAGACCCAGATGGCCGGATTTTTGATGGATAAGGCGGGTCTCCATCTGCATCTCTATATCTGATCCCTGAAGAGTGAAATTGAGAATGATGGGCGCATTATCTATTGTAAAGGAGTCTGGTTCCTCAACGAGTGCACCATTGAGACTGAGATCGAGAATCTTGGTCGTCCAGACCTTATCTGCCTGAGTCAGCTGTGCGCCTGTGGCATACAGGATCCTTGAAAATTTACGTTTCTCGTCCATTACTCTTCCTTTATTAATCTTTAATCATAAATGCTTTAGCTCAGCTACAGCATGGCATTAGTGTAAGCATTTGCCAACTTATAATGAGTGTAAAAATTCTCAGCATTTTTATTAGGAAATAAGTAGCTTAAAAGAGGATAAACCAAAGGAAATATTGTCCAAGTCGCTATTTTCACTTTTGCTTATATGCAATTATGAAAAAATGTGAATAATGTAAGGTGAGAGATGTTTATTCGCTTTTCAAGACCCACTTTCATCAGGAGTGAGCCTTCGGCTCTAGACACTATGGCTAATTCAATTGCACACCCTACACCGCATACCGTATTGGTTGTCGATGACGAAGTCGTTATCAGAGCTCGTCTTAAAGGATACTTTGAGAAAGAGGGCTATCGCGTGCTCGAGGCCGAAGATGGTGAACAGATGTGGTATCAGTTCGGTCGCCAACACGTAGACCTGGTCATGTTAGATATCAATCTTCCCGGGGTCGATGGCTTAAGTCTGGCAAGAGAGTTACGTAGCCGCTCAGATGTTGGCATTATCTTAGTGACCGGGCGTGATGAGGCCATTGATAAGATTATTGGCTTAGAGATGGGCGCCGATGATTATGTCACTAAACCATTCGAACTGAGGGAGTTGTTAGTCCGAGTTAAAAACTTACTCTGGCGGATATCTTTAGTCAAGAAGGCCGAACTCGCCGTGATAGAACAGCTGGATGAGAACGATGATGTGATTGCTTTCGAGGGATATATTCTTGAACTCAACAGTCGCAAGCTTAGGCATGGTGACGAGATAATCAAACTCACCAAGGCCGAATTCGAATTGTTGACGGTTTTTACATTGCACCCCCAGCAAGTGCTATCGCGTGAACGCCTGATGCAGAATACCAGTCACAGAAACCAAGATGTCAACGACAGAACCATAGATGTGATCATCAGAAGGCTGAGAAACAAACTCAACCCTGAGCTGTTTACCACTATCCATGGTGAAGGTTACCTGTTCTCGGCAAAAGTCGAAGAGTAAATCCCAGGAACTAGGATCTAGACCCTAGTTCCTGGGATTTACCCTATATATCGGATAAAAATCTGCCGGTGCCAGGCTATTTTCGAGCTTATGTTTCTTCAACACATCACCTTGTAAGCCTTGGATCGGCGGGCCTATATCACCGAAGGGTTTAGCGCCTTCAAGCTCTCGAACGACGACATCGATCGCCAGTTTTCCTTGTAGTACCACAGAGTCATCAGAGCTGAACGCGACTCTGTTCCTGAACAAGCCCCTGAGCACGGCGGGGGACAGGTAACTGCTGACCAGCTTTATCTGGGGAGCAGGCTGAGAATTCCCCCTTAGTTGAGCCACTTCACTTAGCTGAGGCTCCTGCTCTGGCCGGGAAATAAGTGTCGAGCCATGGCGTGCCTGTTTGATGGCCAACTCTCCAACAGCCGCCTCGATAGCGACCGCACTACCTAAGATATAATCTGGTGTCTGGTCTTTGAGCAGGTGGTAGAGTTGATCTCGATAGAGGTTACGGTTGTTATCGGCATGACGGATAGAAGAGATGGTGATCTTGCTGCTTTTCGAACTGTTCTTAGCACTGTCACTCGAACTAGTCTTAGATGCTGGTTGCAGAGCCGCCACGATCCCTTCCTCGACCCAATCGCTGCCTCCCTGTTTTTCAGGGCCAGTCAGCAGGGCAACGTTTACCTGTTGAGCGTTACCCTGTTCGACATCTTGTTTGATAAAGTTGCCTGCAAACCAACCCATCTGGTACCAGTTGACACCGATGCGGGTCGTCACCTTGTGGCTGTCTATTCTGTTAACCAGAGCGATAACTGGCTTAGTGATGGGCTGGTGAAAAGAGGCGAGAAGTTTAGGATCCACAGTGCCAAGCAATATGGCATCATAATCGCCATCCATGCAGTGTGAAAGTTGACTGAGCTGCTTAACTTTTTTGTAATAGCTGCCAGCCTCGAAGAGCTCTAATGTTATATTCAGTGCTCGGGCGTGCTGCACCAAGCCATAATCTATGCCGATCCAGTAGGCGTCTTTAAGATGTGGCACCAGTGCACATATTTTCCAGGCTTGTTTGGCGCGCTTGAGAGGATAGTATGCTCGAGTTTTAGCCTGTTGGACTTTGACATTGAAGGGGCTGCGCTGCTCTAATGCCCAGGCCGAAGAGTTTGTGCTGGCATGGGCGAAATTACCGCTCATGCTGAAGAGCAGGATCGAGAATACTAATCCGGCTAGAGTGGTCGCACATCTACTCGTGTCGGTTCTTGTGCTTGATACTTTTGTCTCTGTGGTTCTGGTTACTTGGGTTTGAGTATCTTTAAGAATCGCACCGTGTTTCAGCGTCATTGCTATGTCATCATTGAAAGTAAAATGTCTAAATTTATTGTATCAGGTTAAGGGAAAAGATGCCTTTCACGCTATCGGGAAAGAGTTTAGTTGGACGTCTCATGTTGTCCTTCTGCTTGCTCGCCTTCTTGCTCATGTTACTCGTATCCGTGGGCAGCTTGAGCCTCTACTGGGTGAAAAAGGCGGATCAATTCCTCTACGATAAGGCGCTACCCGCATCACAGGCTGCGCGTAGTTTAGTGCAATCTTCCAATGCATTGGCTGAAAATGTACAGGCGCTTGGCACTGTCGAGGAGGAGGCGCAAAGACAGTTTATCGGTCGAATGCTGTCGATTAATAGCAGTAACTTACTCGGTGCCATTGCCAACCTTAAATCACTCGGGGTGCAGAAGGATCATAGGTTAGAGTTATCTGCCGGAGAGATCATTCATCAACTGGCCCGCTTAGGTAAGCAAGTAGGTAAGCGTTTGGAAGTGGCGGGGCAGTTGTCCCAAGTGGGCAAGGCTCTGGTTGAGTCTGCCAGTCACAGCACTGAGCTGCTCGAAGCCGAGCTAGCCGTGGTTGACTCGGCCATCTTGGCCAAGTTGAGTCTGGCTTATACGCAGATCGCCGGTCTGGTTAACAGTGCATACCTGCTGGACGCCGTGATTGAGCAGGATTTAGACATTCAGGAACGCCTCAACCGTGCGCTTAAGGTGATACATAATATTGCTTTGGTGGGCCAGTTGCTGCAATCGCCTGAGCATGAAACGGCTCTGGCAAGCTTGCTCAGTTCTATGTCACTGCAACCGGCTGACAGCTTGCCGGCAACTTATCAGATAATGAGTCCCTCTCAAGGCCAAGCTAACTTTGCGGATCTGAATAACGGCGGACCTCAAATCGATCTGATGGCATTGGAGTTACTCAAGGGCTTGATAAGAGACCCGGTCAGGGAGCATGAGTTGACCGCAGAGTTAGTGGTATTACGTCGGGTAGTCGAAGGGGTGGCGGCTCAGAGACAGTATGTTCACTTATTGAGGGAGCAGGATAAGCAGCTGAGATTACTCTCGGATAAGTTAAGCGGCTTAAACCGAACTTTAGACGCTGCCATGGCCAGTCAACAGGCCAAAGCCGAACTGGCTCGGGGAGATTACTTACGGCAACTCTTTTGGGCAAAAACGGGCCTTTGGACTACGGGAGTCTCGATGTTGCTGGTGATCTTGTTTGTCATGTACCGGGTTATCTATAGAGGCATCGCTGTCAGACTTAATGAGGCGACCCATGCTCTGTCCAGGTTGAGTCTGGGAGATACAGATGTGAGCCTCAATTCTCATGGCGATGATGAGTTAACTGCCATGGCCAATGCGATTCAAGCATTTAAGCAGAAGACGGCTCACAATCAAAAGCTACAGGCCCAGCTACTCGACACCGCAGCCGAGTTAACCCAGCATAAGGCCGAGCTGGAGAGCACCGTCGAGGCGCGAACTCAGGAATTAGCCATCGCCAACAGACAACTGGATGCCGAGGCCAGAGGTCACGCTCAAGCCAGAAAGATGGCAGAGCAGGCGAGTCAGGCCAAGTCACTGTTTCTAGCCACTATGAGTCATGAGATCCGCACGCCACTCAATGGCCTGTTGGGTACCTTAACCTTACTAGGCCACTCAGACTTGCCCTTAGCCCAGAAGCAGATGTTGGCTCTGTCCCAATACAGCGGCACCTTGCTGCAAACCGTGCTTAACGATATTTTGGATTTCTCCCGGTTAGAGCAGGGCAAGCTCACTAATGAAACCAGGCCTGTGGCCATCAATGAACTCATCGATGAGGTGGTGGCTATCATGCTTGCCGGGGCCGGTCTCGCTGGTTTGCAGTTGGTGCTTGAGAGCCCGCGCTTACCCGCATGGGTCAGCTTAGATGGCCCCAAACTTCGCCAGGTGCTGTTTAATCTTATTGGTAATGGCATTAAGTTTACCCCGGAGGGGGAGGTGAGGCTGAGAGTCTCCTTCGATGAAACTCAATTGCATTTCGAGGTGATAGATACCGGTTTAGGTATAGGTGATGATGCCATGCCACACCTGTTTAAAGCCTATAGCGCTCAGCTCAATAAAGGGCGCTCCAGAGGAACAGGTCTGGGGCTGGCTATCAGTAAAGAGCTGGTGGACTTGATGAAGCAGGCCCCGACTTCACTCGAAGTTTCAAGTGAGGCGCGACAAGAAAACACACAAGAGCGGGCTTGCCAAGTCAATTCTCAGACGGATTCCCTTTGGGTTAAGAGTCAGTCGGGGCGTGGCAGCAGTTTTGGCTTTAGCTTGCCACTGATAGAGTGTCAGCGAGTGAATGATAGCGGCGCTCAGGACCTGGAAAATGTGGCGAAGAAACGTGTCTTAGTGGTTGAGGATAACAAGGTCAATGCCATGGTGGCCCAAGGGTTCCTGGCCCACTTAGGTCATGAGTCTGTCCTAGCGAGTAGCTGTGAGCAAGCGCGTAAATTATACCGTGAGAATACTGCTGATGAATTTGATGCCATCATGTTGGATATTCAGTTGGGAGATGGCTCAGGGTTTGAGCTAGTCAGTGAGTTAAGAGCGGTTGAGCATAAGGTGGATCACCGAGTGCCGATAGCCGCATTTACCGCTCAGCTTCAGGCCGATGATCTCTCTCATTATCAGCAGGCAGGCTTCGATATCGTGTTAGGCAAACCGCTCAACATGCAATCTTTGGCCGCCTGGATAGGCCTGGCGAGTGAAGCAAATGTCGAAGACGCAGAAAATGTTGCAGCAGCCGAGACGCGAACCGCAGCAAATGCAGCAGATGAGATATCTCAGCTATTGGATCTGACTCAGATAGATCAAGATATCGAATATCTGGGACAGGAGGCGGTGACAGACATGCTGGCGCTGTTTATTGACTCGAGCCAGGCTCAGGTCTCTGAGCTGCACTTCTATACCGCCGACAGCCCAAGGTTACTCCATGCCCTCAAGGGCAGCAGTGCGAGCATGGGACTACTAGCCCTGTCTAAGCTGTGTCAGTCACTGGAAAAAATCCAGTATCGAGCCTGCCAACATGAACAAGTGGTCAGCAGCTTAACTCGCTCAGTAGAAGCGCTTCGAGCTTATCTGGAAGCATAAGAAGTGTTGTTTGCAGAGCGGAGACTTTAAGTCTGTGAGTTAATGCTTGAAGATGAAGTTATATGCAGTTAAATCTTTATTTTTGTTGTATTTATGTTGGTTTTTTTATGTTTACAATCTCTGAGGGTATTAAAAATAAGATAGAATACTTGGTAATGAATTGTTTAATGGCTTCGCTCTATCTAATAAGGTATTTATGACAAGGTTTAAGGTTTAAGGTTTAAGGTTTAAGTTTTTGGTTCCTCTATTCTTATTGCTAACAGCTTGTTCAAGTATGTCGCCGATAGAAAAAGTAAGTGAAAGTGAGTCAAATTTTAAAGATGCTGTATTTGAAGGAAAGGATTTTTATATTTCAGAAGAAATATTAGGGGAGAGATACCGAGTATTTCATCAAGCATCAACAGGCTTTAGTGGCACATCAGGAATAAGAAGAAGTGCGACGCAAAGAGCTAATAGTTTTTGCCAAAAAATTGATCTTAATAAAATGATGTTAACGGTTTCAGAACATACTGCTTCACCACCATATATTTTAGGGAACTTTCCTCGCATAGAAATCATATTTGCTTGTGTTGATAGAAAAAGTGCCCAAACAAGCATAGCTACTACTGATAAATATGATCTCCTTACTAAAATTAAAGATCTCTTAGATAAAGGTGCTGTTAACACAGCAAGAGTTTGAAACGGAAAAGAAAAAATACTTGCTGAAAAGTAATTCAGGTTAGGGGTTGGTTTAGTTTAAATCCTTATTTTAGTTAAACAGTGGTACAATTTGCGGCAGTTTCTTTGTTGCTTTAATCTAGGTATTTCCCCGTATGTCTGAACACGCCGACTCTGCTGCTAATCATGGATTTTCATCCTTATCCCTAAGACCAGAATTGCTGCAGGTTTTGACTGCATTAGGCTACAGCCAGCCTACACCTATTCAGACTCAGGCTATACCGGCCATTTTAGCCGGGCAGGACATCATGGCCGGAGCCCAAACCGGCTCGGGGAAAACCGCCGCATTTTCGCTGCCTATTCTGCATAAGTTAACTGAACCGCTACTCAGACTAGATGAAAAGAACCAACAGGAGTCTGAGGCACCATCTTGTTCTCAAGTTCCGGCCATTCGAGCCATTCGAGCCCTAGTGTTGACGCCAACCCGAGAACTGGCTTTGCAGGTCCATGGGAGTTTCGTTAAATACGCTAAGCTGACTCAGCTAAAATCGGCTCTGGTATATGGCGGCGTCAGCATAGATGCTCAGGCTCAGATTTTAGCGGCCGGAGTCGATATCTTGGTTGCAACCCCAGGACGTCTGCTGGATCACTTAAGGCGTGGCTCTATGAGCCTTAGTGAACTTGAGTTTTTGGTATTCGATGAAGCCGACCGCATGTTAGATATGGGCTTTAAAGACGAGATAGATGCCATCGTCAAACAGTTGCCAAAGACCCGCCAAACCTTGTTGTTTTCTGCCACCTTCGACGAATCACTCTATGGCTTGAGTCAATCACTATTACGCGATCCTAAACGTATCGAGGTGGGTGAGCGAAATGCCGCGGCTGTGGAAATTGAGCAGCGGGTTTATGCCGTCGACAGTGACAGAAAGCTTGCCTTAATCACTCATCTTATCGAGTCGGGTAAGTTACAGCAGGTACTCATCTTCAGCCGTAAGAAGGTGGCCGCCGATAAGCTGGCCGCTAACTTAACCAAGGCGGGAATTGGGGCTCAGGCTTTTCATGGTGATCTCTCCCAGGGCGCACGGGAAAAGGTGCTGCAAAGTTTTAAGGATGGTGAAGTTCGCGTGCTGGTGGCCACAGATGTTGCTGCAAGGGGGATCGATATTATCGACCTTAACTATGTGGTCAACTATGAATTGCCCTATAAGGCCGAGGATTATGTTCATCGTATCGGCCGCACGGGCCGCGCTGGTAATAAGGGCGTTGCCATCACATTACTCTGTCGTGAAGATGAGCATCTGCTCGAAGAAGTCGAAGTTGTGCTCGATAAGCGACTGCCTCAGCAATGGTTAGCAGGCTTTGAGCCTGATCTGACTAAGAGTGTAGATACACCCAGGAAAGGGGGGCGAAATGCCCACAAGCAGCGCGCCAAGAAGCGAGCTAATGGCGGCAGGCGAGGTCGTTAATACCTAGTAAATACTAGAGTCGATGCTTCATATTACTGATAGCCTGTCGGGGGAAATGACCCCCGCAGGGAGTATGCCTTGCTAGATCGTGCATGTTTGGCCATAACTTATAGCTTAGAACTTAGAACTTAGAACTTAGAACTTATAGCTTAGAACTTAGAGATTCAGATCACCAAATAAAACCTGTATCTGAGCTCCTTGTTTAAAACCGGCTGAGGATCAATTTTTCAATCTAAGTAAGCTGTTAGTCTCATCTCCCGTTTGTGAACAGAAACGGAGCCTCACATGTCTAACCCTACCCATAATGATAATACCTCATCGATTGAAGCTGTTAATCGTTGCGTGAATAAGCGCATCAGTACCCGCATTGCACAAGTTCCATTAGCGAGTTTCATCTTCAATGCATCGGGCCCACGTTGTACCGAAGAAGATGAACTTAACTTGCTTGGCGCCTCTGCCTCGGCGGCCATAATGACCAAATCCTGCACCTTAGAGCCTAGGCAGGGCAATGCCGAGCCGAGATACCAAGCTTTGCCTCTGGGCTCGATACAGTCTATGGGATTACCTAACTTAGGTTATCAGGCATATCTGGAGATGCTGCCTAGGTTAAAGCAAGCTATCTCTCCCCAAACCAACAAGCCGATAGTGGTGAGTGTCTCTGGCTTTAGCCTCGCCGATAACCTGACCATGGTTAAAGCGTTTCAAGCCAGCTGCGCCGACCTTATCGAAGTTAATTTTTCTTGCCCCAATATCGAAGGCAAGCCTCAGGTCGGATACGATTTTGAGCAGACTGAACGGGCATTGGAGCAATTATGCCAGCTAGGCAGTAAGCCTATAGGCTTAAAATTGCCACCTTATTTCGATTTTTCCCATTTCATCACCATGGCTAATATCATCAAGAAGTTTCCGGTACGCTTTATCACCTGCATCAACTCCGTGGGTAACACCTTAGTGATTGACCCGGAAACCGAGAGTGCCATCATCAAGCCAAAGGGCGGCTTCGGCGGCTTGTGCGGTGATTACATCAAGCCTATCGGTCTTGCCAATGTTAGGGCTTTTAGTCAGCTTCTGCCTTCTAGCATAGATATCATCGGAGTCGGCGGTATCAAAACCGGCACAGATGCTTTCGAATATCTGCTGGCTGGCGCGTCGGCGGTACAAGTTGCGACTTGTTTCGAGAAGGAAGGGATCGAGTGCTTCGATAGGATAGCTAAGGAGCTCGATAGCATAATGGCGGCTAAGCAGTATTCAAGCATAGCGGCCGCCAAGGGCAAGTTGAAAATGATTTAATGCATCAAGAACCTAGATCCTAGGATCTTTGTAGCAGATTTAACGTTCTTCTGTTAATCCGGTTAAGTCTGAGTTGACCCAAGATTGTGTTAAACGGGCTAATGCGCAGTAAAAGTCACCACTGTCACACTGAGTCACTTTTGCGGCAAACTTGCCTAGCCAGCTGTTGAGGTATGACTCGATAAAGCTGAGCTGTTCCTCGTCGCTAGCCGATAAGCATAGATGCTCAACATAGGCCAAGATCACCGCTAAGTGATCCGCAGGCTCTGGGAAGCTGGTTTGTACCTGCAGCTGGCTCTGTTTAAGAAACTGCAGCATCAGCTGATGCTGCTCACCAAATAGCAAGGGCTGATCGCCAGCCTTAGCGCTCTTGCTTATATCTTGGAGATAGAGGCTGGCATAGGGTGAGGCACTGTGTTTGGTGCCCACCAGAAACAGGCCGCAATAATCGGCGGCAAGCTCCATCAGAGCCTTATCTGAGGTTAAGCTTTCCAGCACGCTAACCATGGCATCGACATCTCGCTTAAAGCTTGGCTCACTGGCGAGCTGAGCCCAGAATGCCTTGGCAGGCTCACTGGTCAGCTCATGGAGCAGTTGATGATCGATCTCCTTAGCAAACAAGGAGGAGAGCAGGCGATAGACCATGGCTCGTGCTTTATTCATGTCGGTGTTATTCATCTGTTCTTCTGATATTGCCGGTTTAGTCATGCTGTTTTCCATATTATCGTTATCCTGTGCTGGTTATACCAAGGTCTCAACCGGGCCATCGAATGAACTGACCTGAGGAAGCTTGCCACGGAACTTCTCAAACTCAACCTGGCAAGTATAAGCGGCGCAGGCTTGAGCGAGCTTAGAGGTGCCGATATCTTGGGTTAGCGTGTTTGGATCGCCATAGCTACACAGGGCGCCAACTTCGGCTCCGCCTTCCTTGCTGCCATCTTTACCAACCGGGCCATACCAGGCGCCTTCGTGGATACGTATGATGCCTTTGGGGAAGCTGTCCGATATCACAGCGCCGGCAAGTAGTTGACCACGGTCGTTAAACACCCGCACGATATCGCCATCCTTGATGCCACGAGACTTGGCATCTTCGGGGCTCAGGTATACCGGCTCACGGCCTTGAACCGTATAGGTTTCACGGTACTCTTGCGATTCACACATCTGTGAGTGTAATCGCTTATCCGGATGACATGACTGCATCCAAACCGGGAATTTATTTGAACCCGGACCGCCATGGCTACGTTCTGTCTTCTCCATCCAGGTAGGATGGCCTGGACAATCATCATAGCCAAATTGAGCTATCTTGCGGCTGAAAATCTCGATCAGTCCCGATGGGGTGCCCAGAGGATTGATTTCAGGATCTTCTCTGAAGTCCGCGTGACGGGTCCAGGGTTTACCTTCACCGAAGTGAACATAACCATCTTTCCAGAAGGTATCGAAGTCCGGCATAGCAAACTTGCCGGCATTGGCCTTTTTACAATCGTTATACAGCTTCTTCAACCAGTCCAGCTCGTTCATGTCGCGGGTATATTCTTTCTCTTTACCCATGATCGCAGCGAAACGGGTGAAAATTTCGAAGTCAGACAGACTCTCGAACAGGGGCTCGACCATCTTATGCATCGCCAGTATGCCACGGTTAGCATAGCTGCCGTACACATCGATATCGTTACGTTCGAGTGTGGTACAAGCTGGCAGGACTATGTCGGAGAAGCGGCAGGTGGCGGTCCAGTTTATGTCGATAGTGACCACACACTCAAGCTTATGGAACGCCAGTTTCATCTTGTTTCTGTCTTGATGATGGTTCCAGGGATTGTTGCCCGAGAACACCATCATCTTGATATCCGGGAAGGTGACCTTAGATCCGTTGGCATCGATAGTCTTGCCGGGTTGCATAATTGCGTCGATCCAGCGGGCAACCGGAATGGTGCTGCTGGCGCCCTTGAAATCATTGCTATCGAACAGCGGCTGCTGATCTTCATCCAGATTACGTGGAAATGCTCCGGGTGCGGCGGCGCCCGATGAAGGCACGCCAATACCAGAGTAGTGGTGGCCATAGCTGATGCCTCCGCCGGGTAGGCCTATTTGGCCTATCATGGTGGCCAGAACCGCCGCCATCCAGTAAGGCTGCTCGCCGTGTTGCTGGCGCTGAATACACCAGCCCATCATCAACTGAGTGCGGCCTTGTGTCATTACCTTAGCCAGATCGCGGATGATCTCTGGGGTTACCCCTGAGATTTGACTGGCCCATTCAGGCGTCTTGGCCACGCCGTCGCTCTCACCGAGCAGGTATGGCAGGAATCTGTCGAAACCTAGGCTGTAACCATCGATAAACGTCTTATCGTGTAAACCCTGGGTAACCATCTCATGGGCGATACCTAACATCAGTGCCACATCTGTCTGCGGGTTGACGTAGAGCTGCTCACAACCCAGGTATTTCTGGGTCTTAGTGACCACAGGATCTATGCTGATCACGCGTATCTTACCTTGCTTAACCTTCTCTTTGAGCTGAGCAAGATAAGCGAAAGACTCATGGGTCTCGGCGTTCCAGCCCACCTGCAGGTTCTTGTAAGGATCGTTTGACCACAAGATGATGGTCTTAGATTCTTCGAGGATCAGTGACCAGGAGGTGCCCTGGGCATAGACTTCGGTGGAGCCCAAGATGTAAGGCATGATGGTTTGGCCAGCACCGGTGGAATAGTCGCCAATCTTCTTGACGAAGTTGCCGTGCATACCGATGGCGCGTTGCATATGGCTGGTGCTCGAATGCAGTTGCCCGGTGGCGCGCCAGCCGGTTTGCCCCGCATGCAGGCCAGATGGACCGTACTTAGTCTGCACCTCATCGAGGGAATCTTTCAGCAGGTTCAGTGCCTTGTCCCAGGTGACACGCACGAAGCGAAAGTCGCCGCGTTGTGTGGTGTCACTCTTATGTCTGTTTAGTAGAAAATCGAGACGCACCATAGGGTAGCGCACCCGAGATGGATTATAGACCAGCCCCTTGATGCCGTTGATCATATCCGTAGGATACTTGTCTAAGTCGAATGGCTTAACCTGATCGATGACGCCGTTCTTACGTTTTATCTTAAACGCGCCAAAGTGAGTGCCCGTGGTTAACCAGCCATCTTTCGACTTAGGGCCTGAAGCGGCCAGGGCATTGAGTGGTGCCAGTACCGATGCGCCGCTTAGGACCACATAAGATGTCGATACAAGTCCTTGTAAAAAGTGTCTTCTGTTCATAGTTCCAGTCCTTAATCCTAGTTAATGCGCTGACTTGTCGAAAGTCGATGAATGGGTTTGCAGGTACTTCTGCACTAAGGCTTGGGTATCTTGGTCCATGTTGACGAAGGCTATCATGCCCTGGAACATTCCCGGCCAGCTGTTGGCATCGAAGTGTTTCTCGTCAGGCTGGGTGTGGCACACGCTACAGCTGGTGGAATATGTCTCACGGGCATAGTCCCACAGAGGTTGAAGATCTGAGACCAGATAGTCTTTTTCTGTCCATATTTTAGCCTCGACACGTTGCCAAGTCAGACCTGTCATAGGATCTTCCTTCTCTTCGAAGACCTGCATCACGCCCTCTTCGAGGGCCGCATCTTTGCTCAATTGCGCCGACAGTATGTTGAGGCCGAAATCGTAGTAGATGACGCGACCGACGCCGACCTTCTTACGCCAGCCGTCTATGCCTACCTTGACGCGGTTGCCTTTGATCTCCAGTACCTTGACCTTAGTGGCTATGTTCAGTGTTCCCGCTTCAACGTCTGTGTGATCGTTGTAGAATAGTGGCTTAGTCAAGGCGGTGAAGTAGAACTTCTCGGTCTGCAGTGACCTTTCACCCGAGCCAACTTGAGCGATGAGCTCAGGGGCACGTGCGGTGCCCATATCGGGTAGCTTATGTGCGATCCCCTTGTGACAATCGATACAGCTTTGATCTATCGCAGCGGCTCGCTTCATCTGCTTCTGAGCCAGTTTTGACATGTCTTGCCACTTCATCGAGTCGTAGTTATGACAGTTTTTACAGGCGAGAGAGTTATCTCGATCGAATCGTTGCCACTCTCGGCTGGCCATCTCGAGGCGTTTATCTTCAAACTTCTCCGGGGTATTTACCGTCTGTAGCATCCAGCCCCACATGTCGTGAGAGGCCTCAATCTTACGGGCAATCTTACGGCTCCAGTTGTGTGGTACATGGCAGTCTGGGCAGGTGGCCCGCACGCCGGAATGATTCGACCAGTGCACGGTTTCCTGTAGTTCCTTGTATGGCATGCTCTCCATGCTGTGACAGCTGATACAGAACTCTTCGGTATTGGTCATCTCAAGAGCCGTGTTAAAACCGCCCCAGAAGATGATACCCATGAGAAAGGCCGAGAAACTGACAGTGCCTAAGGTTAGGTACTTGGCAGGTTGGGTCAGTGTGCGCCAAATGTTGATAAACCACTTCATAACAGCATCCTTTAAATCTTAAAATTTGTTTCGTCGTTTGAGTTTGTTTTACGTGTTATTAAATCGCGATTAGTGGCCGACGACTCCACCAAATGCCTGGATCATCCAGATAATGAAGCCATAGGCACTGATGCCTGTGATGGTGACGATGGGAAACAACAGGAAGATGATAAAACCTAGGGCTCTGAGCTCCTTGGTTTTAACTTGCTTGGCTGATTCTGATGACGTTTGCTGTGTCATAGCGGACTCTCTCTAGTGATCTTATCTGCGATGACATCAATATAGAGCAGGAATATGAACAGGAGTGATGCATGGAATGAATGAGTTTTGACAAAATATGAAGAAATATGAACAAACAAGCAATGATACAAATGGCAGTAAGAATATTGCTGTTTTGGCCTCAGGCGAAGAGCATGAAAAATAAGGCTGATGAAAATCCATAACAGAATAGTCGCACTCTTGAACATAGCGTCTTGGACAACGAGCATGGTGCTCTGGATTTTGTCTTTCCACACCGACACCACGATTGTGTCTGCAATACATAAACCAACTCCGCCGCACAGACCGATAATGGTCATGGCAATCATCACCACACTGATAGCCGCTGCTAAGTTTAGCATTGGTTGGAGAGTCGGTGCCCGCAGCTTGGGCCAGAATGACATCGTGCAATTTCACATACTTCTGGGTCGCGCCTAAGCTTCCCACACGTATGATGCGCTTCACGCCCAAATCATTAATCAGCTAAATGTCTTTAATGCCTCGATAGTAAGACTGTCTGAAACAAGGGGATTAGGACAAAAGTCCGCATGGAGTGCAAAAAAGTTGATTATTCCTATCCAGAATAATTCAGTGCTGTGGATATGGAATGCTTAACGGGAGGCATGAGTGTGACTCATTCGCTCAATAAGAACTTAAAAGGCCGCTCTTAGAACAGAGCGGCCTTTATATGTTGGACTCATTCGATATCTAGCCTTAGTTAGATCTTATAGCTAATGCCAAACTTCAGCGTTCTTGGCTTGCCCACATTCACTTCACCGTTTTCACCGCCACCTAAGTAGTCGGTATCGAACAGGTTCTCTATTTTCAGTCTTAGCTGCAGGTCGTTTCCGGCCACGGGCAGTATGTAGCTGATGCCAGTGTCGATACGGGTGTAGGCAGATTTTTCGAAAGTGTTATCGGCGTCGCCGAAACGGGCTCCTTCGTAGAAGGCACCTAAGTTGAAGGCGGCGCGATCAGTGATCGAGTATTTGGCCCAAATAGAGGCTGTCCACTCGGGGACATCTGCGGGACGATTTCCTTTCACTTCCAAGTCGTTGTGTTGTTCAAATTCTGCATCCAGGTACATCATTGAGGTGATGAGTGACAGATCATCGGTTATCTGTCCGATGGCTCCTAGTTCGAATCCTCGATGACGCTGTACGCCGCCTTGGGTGGTGATTGGGTTGTCCTTATCTACACCCAGATTGAGCACTATGTTCTCCCGCTTGATATCGAACAGCGCGGCACTGAGGCGCAGCTTACCAGACAGCAACTCCCACTTGGTGCCCAGCTCATACATCTCGCCCTTGATTGGATCCAGCTCCATGCCTTCGTTGGCATCTGTATCATCCATTACTCGACCCTGTGGCTCGAAGCTCTCGCTGTAGTTGGCGTAGATAGAGGCATAATCTGTAGGGTGGTAGATGATCCCCAATTTAGGCAGTAGCGACTGACTGTCCGCATCGGTTTTTTCTTGCTTGTCGTAACGTACCCCAAGGAGTAGCTGCCACTGATCGTTGAAGGTGATCAGGTCTTGGGCGAATACACCATAGTATTTGTAATTCTCTGTTTTTGACTTGCCGTTGGCGTAGTCCAGATCGGGCTGAGGGATGATGATGCCGGCATCGATATTGCCAGAATCCATCTTACCTTTGACTTTTAGTGAGCTGTACTCGTGCTTGAGATAGTTACCACCGACCAGCATGTCGTGTTGCATGCCGCCAACTTCGACTGTGCCGACTAAGTCAAAATAGAATGACTGCTGCAGCCAATCTTCCAGCTTGTTATAGGGCTTGTTCTTGTAGCTTCCGCTATCAGGATCGTAGCTGCCAGTCTGGGGCTTGCTCTCCCAACGCTCACGCTCGTTATGTTGCTTGTTGTAGCCCGCATCTATATTCCAGTCGTCGGTTAACTGGTAGCTAATATCGGCGCCATAGTTCTCGCTCTGAGCATCGATCTTGGTCCAGGGCATATCCCAGATGGTTTCACTGCCGCCGATGACATTGCCTTGGTCATCGACAAGAGAGCCGCTGTCTTGGCCCGCCACTTCATCTGAGGTGTCATAGTGTAGTGACAGGGTGAGATTGTCACCAATGTCGAAGTCTGTCATCAGGCTGCCGACGAAGAAGTCACTCTCCTGTGCGCTGCCATCTTGGTATTCGCGCCAGTTGTTATTGTCTTGCTTCTCGACAATGGCGCGGTAACGTATGGTTTGTGCTTCATTTAAGCTGCCACCTGCATCGAGCATGCCTCGCAGCGAGCCATTGTCATCACCTTTCACACCGATTTCTAAAAATGAATCATAGGTTGGTTTCTTGGTAACCAGGTTAACCAGACCGCCGGGAGTAGATTGACCATAGAGCAGACTGGATGGGCCTTTGAGGACTTCGATACTATCCACTAGAGCCATAGGTAAACGGTATTTAGAGAAGTGCTGATGGCCATCTTTAAGCAGGTTAGTGCTCTCATCTAAGCTAAAGCCTCGCAGGCTAAATCTCTCTCTGTCGGTGGTGACACGGCCGATAGATACACTGGCGTCATTTCTCAGTGCATCGCCCAAGGTGAGGATCATCTGGTCATCCATGATCTCAGCTGGGATCACGGTCACCGACTGAGGAGTATCAAGTAGAGACACGTCCGAGCGCATGGCGGCGTGAGCCTGATCAGTTTTGTAATGCAGCTGGCGACCAACCACTGTGATCACCTCGATATCCTGACTGGCTTGGACATTGCTGGCCACTAGGGTCTCATCTGGAGCTTCATTGACTTGTGGGGCGGCGAATGCTGTTGAGTGAAGAATACCAGCGATGACGGCAGAGATTAATTTAACTTGGGTCTTCATAGAGTAAACCTAAATGACTCAAAGTGTGCGCTGCCTTTCCCTAGGCATCATAGATAAAAAGTGATGGCCGTATCATGTTCTACGCGCAGTAATGAGATGTTTATGTGAATGTAAGATCAATTATCGCGGATGTTAATGCTAATCAATCTCACTATCAAGAGTTGCAGTGTAAAGATGGAACTTGTATAACTGTTATTGTTCGAATTGTGAAATGTGTCACAAGCGTTGCAACTCTCGATTATTGTCTCAGACGGGATGATTAGTCAGTGGCTTCTAAATTAGTGATGGCCGACTAAATGGGCATTAAGCATCAGATCACACTCAGTTAATTTTCCCCGGGAAAGTAAGCCGGTTACTTATGTGCTTAGGAATAACTTTTATTGTTTAAATAGAGCTGATTATGAATAAGTTGAGCTGCCAGCCTAAAATAGCCTGAGGGGAGCCTCTAGCTTATCGTCCTGGTAGATCTGAGTAATCCTGCCCGATTGAGACATATCAAGCAGTACCCGGCTGAGTTCGGCATTAACTTTAGTATTGGCAGATAGCTTAGATAGGCCGTAAAAAATACCAATATTTTGCTTATGCCTATAGTCGGCATAAGCAAAATCGGTAAAGTTTATCTGTTTGAAGGCTGATTCGATGGAGTCTTTGTCGAGTACAACCATGACGTCGAAGCGATGAGCCGCAAACATGCTGGACATGTTTCTGTCATCGAGCAGTAATATGTAGTTCAGTGATTGCAGAGCATACCGCAGATAGGATATTAGCTCATACTTAATTGCCATATGATGTACCAATACTGTTCCGTTAGCTTGATTACTACCCCCTAAAAGTATAAATATGCTTATTAATCTGCTATGTGCTTGATAAATGTTCATGCCCAGGTCGATTAATGAACAAGCTTGACCCTTGCCGGTGAATAGCGATAATGATGCACCTCGTTTTACCTCCAATATATTACCGATAAATGCGTCTCGATAAATTCCTCTGCAAGAGTACAGATTTCACCCGTGTCGAATCAATTGACTTGATTGAGGCCGGGAAGGTACGGGTTAACGGGATTGTTATTATCACGCCCCAGACGCAAGTACATGAAAACAACAGCATCATGTTATCTGGTCAGCGCCTGGTTGCCAGGCCTTCGCGCTATATCATGTTGCATAAGCCAATTAATACACTTTGTTCCAACGTCGATGGCGACTATCCATCGGTGATGAACTATATCCACATGGACAGAGCCGAGGACCTGCATATCACAGGTAGACTCGATGCCGATACAACAGGCCTCTTGCTGCTCACCGATGATGGACGTTGGTCGTTTAACATCATTAACCCTAAGTATCACTGTGAGAAAACCTATCGGGTGACTCTGCGAGATCCTATCGAAGAGGAGGATATCGATGAGCTGGTATCCAGATTCGAACAGGGACTGCAGCTGCAGGGCGAAAAATCCCTGACGCTAGCCGCTAAACTTGAGGTTATTGCTCCCCATCAGGTGTTGTTAACCCTCAGCGAGGGACGCTATCACCAAGTCAAACGTATGTTCTTTACCGTGGGGAACCGTGTGGTCGGCTTACATCGACAGCAGGTAGGGAAGCTGAGCTTAGATATAGAGCTTGGTGAGTGGCGATATCTGACAGAAGATGAAGTCAGTGGGTTTAACTGCTATGAGTCAAGTATCAGCTAGTCTCTCTGTTTAGTGTGAGAACGACCATTACTCTTTTGACTATTACTTCTTTGGCTATTACTTTTGTGATTAGCATTTTTTTGATTATGCACCTTAGGGTGAGACGGAGCTGAGCTTCTCATCTGAGTTGGCTTCTGACTCGACTTCGTTTGGACCCGGTTGTAATGTGATGCCTTGTTCTGTTGTGAGTTTAAGTTATTGTGCGCCTTGTGAGCTGGCTTATGACTCGACTTCGTTTGAACCCGGTTGTAACGTGATGGCTTGCTTGATACCTGTTGCAATCTTTGCTGTGTTTGAGCGTGATTATTGCCTCCCTTGTGCTTATTCACCCCACGGTCGCTGACCTGCATGTTTCTCTTGTGGTGCATCTGGTTGGCAAACTTCTGCTCCCTCTGTTTCGCTATCTGTTTGTTGTAATGGCTTAGGTTATTCACCCTTGTTGCGCGTGTAGTATGGATAGATTTTGAGTGAAGCTTATTACTCGTGCTCGAATGTTTGATTGCGTGACGATCGGCCTGACGTACCTGCTTGCTATATAGCGTGCTCGGACGATGGCTCTGGTATCTATGTTTCACTGCTGGAGTGCGATAAGCGACGCCGCGGCGATGTGCAGGTTTATGCTGCCATCTCTGTGCGCCATGACTGGTCACGATACGGCCATGGTGACGATAGTGATGGGCATTTTTATGGTGAACGACCACTACATGTCGCTGGTGCCAATGAAAGGCGCTAAAATAGTAATTAAAAGAGATATGAACGCCACTGTGCCAGTAAAAATGACCATAGGGTGGACGTACATAATAAGGATAGGGTGCCCAATATACCGGTGGGTAGTTATACCAGGCCCAATGACCATAGACGACTCTTGGGTCGTAATAGGGCACGTAGACTATCTCTTTTTGGATAGGCTCTATGATGATCTGATTATCGACGCGGCTTACCGACATGTTCTCCATCTCGGCTAAGCTGTTTGCTTCATCGGCCTGATGTCTTAATGTCTGAATGCTAGCCAGCATCCTCTCTTCATCTTGCAAGAAAGCATCGCCTAAATCTTGTGTCCACTCTAAATCTTCACTGAGTTTGTCGAGCACAGTAGGAAAAGCCAGTAGGGCGGTGACACTGGGATCCCAGTCCTCATCTTCGGCCTTCTCCATTAACTGTGCTGTAGGCAGTAGTTTGTTTTTGCTCTGTAAGCGTTTAGCCTGCACGATTTCCAGTGGGTAGGTCGATGCGATAAGAATATGAGTCAGTAGGCTATCCGGATACAGGGCGATAGGCGCGAGCATCTGCGCCAGCTCGGCTTCACTGAAGCTGGCCTCTGGTTCGTTAGACTCGGCTTGTGCTTTTGACAGAGTAGCAAACAGCGTAAGGGTGAGAATCATACACAGGGCTATGATCCCCCGAGTTCGATTTTGTCGAGTGTGCATATTCATATCGTCTCCAAACAGCTATTTTTGATTGTGTATCAATTATAAAGAGGCGAAGATGAACGTAAGCTGAAAGTGATTATAGTTCGATAGAATGAGCCTCATGGATGTTGATGCTGCAAAAACATACCTGCTAAATAAACCTGAAACTTATCTTAGATGGCTCAATTCCCCGTGTGGAGATTGAGCGCATGATAGATAATTCATTAAGCTGGTGGTGAGTAATACCATTCCATATAAGTATCTGGTCAGTTCAGAGACTCTCAGTTTTTTCAATTCAAGGCGCATTGATGAGGAAATGGTTATTCCCTTTTAAGTCAATGCAACACCGAAGTGGAAACGCTGAGAGCCTCACGCAGTGCGGCTGATGTTTAAAGCAAAGGGCAAAGCCCTTTATGTTACGTTGAATGTTCTCGATATACGACTGCATGGTCTATTTTGTTCCATACAAAATAAGACATTTCCCTGACCCATAGGGATATGGGAAATGTCTTGAAAGCGTATGGAACGCTTAAGACCATGGAGGTCAGATGCAGGAGGTACGAGCCCATGGACGGGTGAAGGTAGAATAATGCAGGAGCAATTATCGAGAGCAACGCAGGAGCTTGTTGCCGAGAATAACTATTAGCTTCAAACATCCGCAAGCCACATGGATGTGGTGAATGTCTATATTGCACGACTATAGGGATATAGGAGGTAGAGTAACGCAGGAGCAGTTACCGAGGAGTAAATATAGACCTTGCCTACAGCGCTTTGAACTCCCGCTGAATGATCAGATACTTACTCGGAATGGTATAAGATGACCAAGAAAGATCAGGCTTCTATTTTACTTCATCTTTAACTCTGGCTAGGAGAGCATGAGCCTGCAACTTGCAAGCTCATTGGCTCATTGGCTCATAGTATCTAGGTCACTTATAGCGTCACGCGACTGCCATCGTATAGGCCACAGATTAATGTGTCTTGCCCTTCATTTGGCGCGATTAACAGCAGCTCGCCGGATTGGCAATTCTTGATGCTCGAATCGACCGCCAGAACCTTATTGTTAAATAAGCCTAACACTCCAGTCTGTGAGGTGTGGCCGACGACGACATGTTTCACATCAAAATAAGCCAATACTCTATCGATTTTACTGGTCTATTTACTCATGCGCTTGTACTTGAGGCGATGAGGTTCGATTGCATCTGTGCCTAAGGTATCTTTCAACCAAGTGGTGTACTCGGTGTAGTTTCCTTCGTAGAAATTTACCTGACCTTCGTCGCGGTAATCTAAGATATGGGTGGCGACGCGATCGAGGAACCAGCGATCGTGAGAGATGATCATGGCGCAACCCGGGAACTCGAGTATTGCCTCTTCCAGTGCGCGTAGGGTCTCGACGTCGAGATCATTGGTGGGCTCATCGAGTAACAAGACGTTGCCGCCTGACTGGATAAGTTTCGCCAAATGTACTCGGTTACGTTCACCGCCAGATAGGCTGCCGATGATCTTCTGCTGATCGCCGCCACGGAAGTTGAAGCGGCCCACATAGGCGCGGCTTGGAATTTCAGTGTTGTTGATGCGCATGATATCTTGGCCGCCGGAGATCTCCTGCCATACGGTTTTCTTATCATCCATGGAGTCACGGAACTGGTCTACTGAGGCAAGTTTTACACTCTCGCCAATTTCGATTGTGCCACTGTCTGGCTGCTCTGCGCCGGTGATCATCTTAAACAGGGTCGATTTACCCGCGCCGTTGGCACCGATAATGCCGACGATGGCGCCCTTGGGTACCGAGAAACTCAAGTTATCTATGAGTACCCTATCGCCATAGGACTTAGTCAGGTTCTTCACTTCGATGACCTTGTCGCCCAGACGTGGTCCGGGTGGAATGAACAGCTCGTTGGTCTCGTTACGTTTCTGGTAATCGCTGGAATTAAGTTCTTCGAAGCGTGCCATACGCGCCTTGCCTTTCGACTGACGGCCCTTGGCGCCTTGGCGTATCCACTCGAGTTCCTTGGCGATGGTCTTCTGGCGCGCGCTTTGAGTGGCGGATTCCAGCTTGAGACGGGCATCTTTCTGTTCAAGCCAAGAGGAGTAGTTACCTTCCCATGGAATACCTTCACCACGATCCAGCTCTAAGATCCAACCTGCGGCGTTATCGAGGAAGTATCTATCGTGGGTGATGGCCACAACAGTGCCTGTGTAGTCTTTGAGGAAACGTTCCAGCCAGGCGACCGATTCGGCGTCTAGGTGGTTGGTTGGCTCATCGAGCAGTAACATGTCTGGTTTTTCCAGCAGCAGGCGACAGATGGCGATGCGGCGGCGCTCACCACCGGATAGCACTGCTATCTTTTGATCCCAGTCGGGAAGACGTAGGGCGTTAGCGGCGCGCTCTAAGATGTTATCCAGATTGTGGGCATCTTGAGCTTGTATGATGGCTTCCAGCTGACCTTGCTCTTTGGCCAATGCATCGAAATCGGCATCGGGCTCGGCGTACAGGGCATAAACTTCATCTAACCGAGTCAGGGCATTCTTAGCCTCAGAAACCGCTTCTTCGATGGCTTCGCGCACGGTTTGATTTTCATCGAGCTTAGGCTCCTGGGGCAGGTAACCAATTTTAAGACCCGGCATCGGGCGCGCTTCACCCTCGATGTCGGTGTCGATACCGGCCATGATGCGCAATAGGGTGGACTTACCCGAGCCGTTAAGGCCTAAAACACCGATTTTTGCGCCGGGAAAGAAGCTAAGAGAAATATCTTTAAGAATTTGCTTTTTCGGCGGCACAATCTTGCCGACTCTAAGCATGCTATATACGAACTGAGCCATGATGAATTCACTGGGTGACTAAATAATGACGCAATTCTACGCGAAACTGTACTGAACTTAAATGGCACATTTAGATTCAGTGTTCTGCTTCTTGAGACGGCATTTGAACGGAAATTAAATTTTGTTATTTAACTTTGTATTAAAGGATGAATATTGAACGGAACAATAATATCTCAGTGGCTGGCTAGTACCCTGATGCTCTTCTCTTGTGCCATTTCTGCCGTTCCTCAAGCGAGCGATATCTCGTTAGACAAAAATAGTGTTCTCTTTGCTGAATCGCTTGAGTCTCATACCGAGAAAGATTGCTTGAGGGCCATGACAGAAATTACTCTGGTACTCGCACTGGGGGAAATCCTCTATATCGGTCCGTCCATGGGAGCCGAATATGTCAGCATGGGGCAGGAAGCCGATGAAAACTTTTATGCCGTTATAAACCTTCGCCAGTCGAGATTATATCAACCAATATCATAGCTATTGGGGCAGTAAATCTGTGCTTTGAGAGGGGGGCTATGGCTATGCAATGGGCCACACAGTTAAGTTGACAATGGAAGCGCGTTATGTCGATATCTTGTTTGGTGCATCGATTAAATCTCACCGTTGGAATTCTATCGATTGGTGGTGAGATAGCGAACAAATAACTTTTTTATTGGGTTTGATTCGACTTTTTTTAATGAGCTCAATCAAGTTTTGGCATTAAAAAAGAAACACTCATAGCCTCTACTCCTAATTTCACTGTTAATTTGAGCCAAAAAACATGAATTATTCTCATGGTAAAAAGCAAGTTATTTCATGCGGTAAATACTGGGATTGTGATCGATAGCAGAGTAGACTACCGCGCAACCCTACCTAATAAGAAATGACAGCTGGAGTGACTAATGCTGAAAAAAGATATGAATATCGCGGACTATGATCCACAACTGTTTAAAGCGATTGAAGGTGAGACTCGCCGCCAGGAAGAGCATATCGAACTTATCGCTTCAGAAAACTACGCGAGTCCTCGTGTTCTTGAAGCACAAGGTTCTCAGCTCACTAACAAGTACGCCGAAGGTTACCCAGGTAAGCGTTACTATGGCGGTTGTGAGTATGTAGATATCGCAGAAGAGTTGGCTATCTCGCGCGCTAAAGAGCTTTTCGGTGCAACTTATGCCAACGTGCAGCCACACTCTGGTTCACAGGCAAATGCCGCAGTATTTATGGCGCTACTTCAAGGCGGCGACACTGTACTGGGCATGAGTCTGGCTCATGGTGGTCATCTGACTCACGGTTCACACGTTAGTTTCTCCGGTAAACTGTATAATGCGGTGCAATACGGTATCGATGAGATTACGGGTAAGATAGATTACGCCGAAGTTGAGCGCCTGGCTATCGAGCATAAGCCTAAGATGATCATCGCAGGTTTCAGTGCTTATTCAGGTATCATCGACTGGAGCAAGTTCCGTGAAATTGCCGATAAAGTCGGTGCTTACCTGTTCGTCGATATGGCACACGTTGCCGGCCTGATTGCTGCGGGTATCTACCCGAACCCTCTGCCACATGCGCACGTTGTCACGACCACAACCCATAAGACCTTAGCCGGTCCGCGTGGTGGTTTGATTCTTTCGGCTATCGATGATGAAGCTATCTACAAGAAGCTAAACTCTGCGGTATTCCCTGGTGGACAAGGTGGTCCCTTGATGCACGTTATCGCTGCTAAAGCGGTGGCATTTAAAGAAGCTCTAGAGCCAGAGTTTGCTGTATATCAGCAGCAAGTCGTCGTTAATGCCAAGGCTATGGCAAAGACCTTCATCGAGCGTGGCTATGATGTGGTTTCTGGCGGTACCGATAATCATCTATTCTTACTGGACTTGATCAGCAAAGATATGACGGGTAAAGATGCCGATGCGGCGCTGGGCCGTGCTAACATCACAGTCAATAAGAACTCGGTACCAAACGATCCACGTTCTCCATTTGTGACTTCTGGTCTGCGTATCGGTTCTCCTGCTATCACTCGCCGTGGCTTCAAAGAAGAGCAAGCAGTTGAGCTGACTCACTGGATGTGTGATGTGCTCGATGACATCACTAATGAAGGCACTATAGAAGGTGTTAAGAAGCAGGTTCTGGAACTGTGTGCTAGGTTCCCTGTTTACGGTTAACCTTTAAGGTTAATTCAGGTAAACTTCAATGGCCGCGACTTAGCGGCCATTTTTGTTGGTTTTTTCGTTAGAGCAAAAATATTATTAGGTTTTTTCTCACTTATTTTGGAGGCTCGATGCATTGTCCTTTCTGTAGCGCAACCGATACTAAGGTGATCGATTCTCGTCTGGTGGCCGGCGGACATCAGGTTAGACGACGCCGTGAGTGCGTCGAGTGTCACGAGAGATATACTACTTTTGAAGGCGCCGAACTCGTGATGCCCCGAGTGATAAAGCAAGACGGCAGTCGCCAGCCCTTCGACGAAGAGAAACTTAGGGGCGGTATGCTCAGGGCGGTGGAGAAGCGCCCCGTCTCTATCGATCAGATAGAGCAAGCACTGACTAAGATCAAGTCGACCCTGAGGGCAACCGGCGAGCGTGAGGTCAAGTCTGAGCTTATCGGCAATTTGATGATGGATCAGCTGGTGGGCCTGGATAAGGTCGCCTATATTCGTTTCGCCTCGGTCTACCGGGCGTTCGAAGATGTTTCCGAGTTTGGTGATGCTATCGCCAAACTGCAGAAGTAAACAGAGTTTCAATCCCATCGATGGGTGATTTTTTAAACTTTTTTGGTCTGTGAACTTATGTGGTCAATAGAAGATACTGAATTTATGAGCCGTGCAATCAAACTTGCACGTCGTGGTTTATATACCACTCGCCCTAATCCCTGTGTCGGTTGTGTCATCACCTTAGATGATCAGATCCTCGGTGAAGGTTTCCATATTCGCGCCGGCGGCCCCCATGCCGAGGTGCATGCCTTAGCCATGGCCACGCAGCGCGCCGATGGCCTAGCCGATCTAAAGGGCGCAACAGCTTATGTGACCCTGGAGCCTTGTAGCCATTATGGTCGCACTCCTCCCTGCGCAGAGGCGCTGATTAAACACGGCATATCCCGTGTCGTGGTGGCCGTAGAAGATCCCAATCCTCGGGTGTCGGGTCGAGGCATTAACATGCTCAAGGATGCGGGGATTAAGGTCGATGTTGGCCTGCTTGGTGATGAGGCCGCGCAAATTAATCCTGGCTTTATGAAACGCATGCAAAGCGCGCTTCCTTGGGTGACGGTAAAACTTGCCGCTAGCTTAGACGGCAAGACAGCCTTGAGTAACGGCGCATCCAAATGGATCACCGGCCCAGAGTCTCGCCGCGATGTGCAGCGCTTAAGGGCGCGGAGCTGCGCCTTGGTAACTGGCATCGAAACCGTGTTGTTAGATGATCCGTCCCTCAATGTGCGTCACAGTGAACTAGGCTTGTTAGCGCAGCAAGTCGATGCAGACTCATTGCTCCAGCCACTTAGAGTCATACTCGACAGCCGCGCCAGACTCACGTCATCAGCGAAACTATTTGCTATCACTAGCCCTATATTATTGGTTTCTTGTGTCGATTATCCTCAGGCTGAACAGGACACTTGGCCGGAGCATGTCTCCGGGCTGACACTCGCTTCTGACAATGACGGCAGAGTCGAGTTAACCGCGCTGTTTTCTCACTTAGGTAAAACCTGTAATTCGGTGTTAATCGAGGCGGGAGCAACACTGGCCGGCAGTGTCATTAGTCACAATCATGCCGATGAATTAATCCTCTATCAGGCGATGAAGCTTTTAGGCGCGAACGGACGTAATTTAATCTCTCTGCCTGACTATACCGATATGGCAGATATTCCATCCGTCGAATTAATCGATGAACGTAAATTGGGTGATGACACCCGTTTGACGTTAAAAATAAGGTCATAATTTATGTTTACCGGGATCATAGAGTCAGTAGGAACCTTAAGAAAGATAGAGCGACTAGGAGATGATATTCGCCTCAACGTGGCGAGTAATAAACTCGACCTGTCCGATGTGCGTCTAGGGGATAGCATAGCGACCAATGGGGTCTGTTTGACCGTCGTCGAGTGCCTCAGTGATGGTTATGTCGCCGACATTTCGGCTGAAACCGTTAGCCTGACAGGCTTTGCCAAATACCAGGTCGGTACCCGAGTTAACCTCGAAAAAGCCGTGACGCCAACTACTCGATTAGGTGGACACATGGTCAGCGGCCATGTCGATGGCGTGGCGACCGTGGATGACCGGCAATACCGAGGCAAGGCCATCGAATTTTGGCTGAGCGCACCGGCAGAGTTGGCCCGTTATATCGCTCACAAAGGCTCGATCACCCTAGATGGGGTCAGTTTGACGGTGAATGAGGTGCAAGACAATCGTTTCAGACTGACTATTGTGCCTCATACCGCCACAGAGACGACCCTCGAGAGTCTCAAGGCGGGTGACAAGGTGAATATCGAAGTCGACCTGATTGCTCGTCATTTAGAGCGTTTAATGACATACACCAATAAAGAAGTGCCGCAGCCTGAGTCAAATGTGACTATGGATCTGTTAGCTCGCTCAGGTTTTTTGCGTTAGACACTAGAATACCTGTGAATAGAAGATTAAATTGATAATAAATATCGGTTCATAGGTTTTTGCCTAAACCAGATACTCGAAACTATAAAATTTAAGGCCTTACAATGTCGTTACACAGTATAGAAAAGATCATCGAAGATATTCGGCTCGGTAAAATGGTTATCTTGATGGACGATGAAGATCGTGAGAATGAAGGCGATCTGATCATGGCAGCAGACATGGTCACGGCACAAGCAATTAACTTTATGGCGACCTTCGGCCGCGGACTGATCTGTCAGACATTGACTCAATCACGTTGTCAGCAGCTGAACTTGCCTTTGATGGTGGTCAATAATAATGCCCAGTTTTCGACTAATTTCACCATGTCTATCGAGGCTGCCGAAGGCGTGACTACCGGTATTTCGGCCCAAGACAGAGCAGTAACTGTGTTAGCCGCGGTCGCAAAAGACGCTAAGGCCAGTGACATAGTGCAGCCGGGTCATATTTTCCCCTTGATGGCGAAAGAGGGTGGCGTGCTTATTCGTGCGGGTCATACCGAGGCAGGTTGTGATTTAGCCAGGCTGGCAGGCTTTGAAGCGTCATCTGTGATTGTCGAAATATTGAATGAAGATGGCACCATGGCTCGTCGTCCGGATCTTGAGGTGTTCGCCGAGAAACATGGTCTTAAGATGGGCACCATCGCCGATCTTATCGAATATCGCAATACCAAAGAGAGCAACGTGGTACGTGAGGCTAAGTGTAAATTACCCACACGCTTCGGCGAGTTCGATATGCTGACCTTCAGAGACACTATCGATAATCAGCTCCACTATGTATTGATTAAGGGTGAAGTTAAAGAAGAAGTGCTGGTGCGTGTGCATCTGCAAAATACCTTCAATGACCTGTTGCACTCGGAACGTGATCAGAAGCGTAGCTGGCCCCTTGAGAAGGCGATGCAACGTATTGCCGATGAAGGCGGAGTATTGGTGCTGCTGGGTAATCAGGAGCACAGCAGTGATATTCTTGCCAAAGTAAAGGCATTCGAGCTCGAAGACAATGGCCTAGCACCCACTCCAGCCAAGTGGCAAGGGACTTCACGTCAAGTAGGTGTCGGCTCGCAGATATTAGCCAATATTGGTGTGACTAAGATGCGTTTACTGAGCTCACCTAAACGTTATCATTCACTTTCAGGTTTTGGCTTAGAAGTGACCGAGTACATAAGTGAATAGATAAAATCTGTTCAAATTAAATCAATTCTTGTGGTTTGCATGGAGAACAACGTGAGGGGCTGTGATATCATGCTGCCTCTTCCGTGTCCGAGCCGGTTAAATCAGCTAATTTAGGTAAGATAAATGAACATAGTTCAAGGTAATATCGAGTCGAAAAACGCCAAGGTTGCTATCGTAGTATCACGCTTCAACAGTTTTCTTGTTGAGAGTTTACTCAAGGGCGCGGTTGATACACTAAAGCGTTTCGGTCAAGTTGCTGATGATAACATCACAGTCGTACGAGTCCCCGGAGCCGTAGAACTGCCTTTAGCTGCACGTCGCGTTGCTGCTAGTGGTAAGTTTGATGGAATTATTGCGCTCGGTGCAGTGATCCGCGGTGGAACGCCACATTTTGAATTTGTTGCAGGCGAATGTAACAAGGGACTGGCTCAAGTTGCGCTTGAGTTCGACATTCCTGTCTCATTCGGTGTGTTGACTACCGATACCATAGAGCAAGCAATTGAGCGCTCAGGTACTAAGGCGGGTAACAAGGGTGGCGAAGCCGCACTTGGTCTGCTGGAGATGGTTAACGTCCTGCAAGAACTAGAACAGCATTTGCAAGATTAGGAATAAAGATGAAACCTTCTGAGCGCCGCAAGGCCCGCCGTTTAGCCGTACAAGCCATTTACTCTTGGCAGTTAAGCGGAAATAATATTGCCGATGTGGAGCATGAGTTTCTTACAGAGCAAAAAATCGATGGTATCGATGTCGCCTATTTCCGTGAGTTATTCACCGGAACGACAACGAAATCCGCTCAAATAGATGAACTAATTATTCCTCATGTTGAGCGTCCATTTGCCGAAGTTTCGCCTATCGAGAAAGCGATACTGAGAATGGCGACCTATGAGCTTACATTCCGCAAGGATGTGCCCTATAAGGTTGCCATCAACGAAGCTATCGAGCTGGCAAAAACATTTGGTGCAGAAGATGGCCATAAGTTTGTTAACGGTATTCTCGACAAGATAGTGGGTCGTAAGTAATACGAAAAACGGCATCTCAGGATGCCATTTTTTTTGCCTCGCGAATCCAGTATTTATCCTAAAATCAGATGTACTTAGCTTACTCAGATACGGGAAAACCAATCCTTGAAAGAATTTCAATTAATCGAGCATTTCTTTAATCGTCGTGGTCAAACGCGTCGCGATGTCGAGTTAGGCATAGGTGACGATTGTGCTCTGGTACAGGTCGCGGCAAATAAATCCATCGCCATCTCCTGTGACACCTTAGTCGAGAATGTCCATTTTTATGCCGATATTCCGCCTCAAGCCTTGGGCTATAAATCCTTAGCCGTTAACCTATCCGATCTCGCTTCCATGGGCGCCGAGCCTGCATGGATGACACTGGCATTAACCTTGCCAGATGTGGATGAGACCTGGTTAGAGCAGTTTAGTAGCGGTTTGTTCGATGCCGCCGAGTATTACGGGGTGTCGCTCATAGGCGGAGATACGACTCGTGGCCCGCGTTCGATCAGCATCACCATCAACGGATTAGTGCCAACAGGAACCGCGCTGACAAGAAGCGGTGCCAAAAATGGTGACTGGATCTATGTCACCGGCACCTTAGGTGACTCGGCATTGGGCCTGGATGTGATACGCGGTAACAGGCGAGTCGATGTTGAATATAACGAGTATCTGATTAATCGTCATTATTACCCGACACCGAGAGTGTTGGCGGGGCAAGCACTGCGAAACCTAGCCTCGAGTGCCATCGATCTATCCGATGGTTTGGCAGCGGATATATTGCATGTGCTGAAGCGTTCTGAGGTCGGTGCGGTTATTGATGTGGATCTATTGCCGCTATCCCAGGCCGTCAAAGACTCAGTATCTGAGCTAGAGGCCTTAAACTATGCGTTATCCGGAGGTGAGGATTATGAGCTGCTCTTTACCGTTCCAGAGGCGCAGAAAGGTGCCTTAGATACGGCGTTAGCTCATGCCTGTGTCGAATTTACCCAGGTGGGACAGGTGACGTCAGACAAGCAACTGAGATTGATACGCAACGGAGAGCCATTTAATCTGACCAACATAGGTTTCGAACATTTCTCCTAATGAACATATTATCTAAAGACAAAGCGTTAACTCATCTTTCCCTGAAGAATCCCATTCACTTTTTAGCGCTTGGGTTTGGTTCGGGACTCGCGGCAAAAGCGCCGGGGACCTTCGGTACCTTGGCCGCTATTCCGTTATTCCTCTTGATGGCCCCTCTTAGCTTGCCTTGGTATCTGGCGCTCACCTTGTTGAGTGTGCTTGCTGGATTTTATATCTGTGATAAGGCCGCTAAAGACATGGGGGTTCACGATCATGGGGCTATTGTGTGGGATGAAATTGCCGGATTACTCATCACCATGATAGCCGCGCCAGCGGGTTGGCTCTGGTTAGTCATAGGCTTCGCTTTATTTCGCTTTTTCGATATCCTTAAACCTTGGCCCATTCGTTGGCTGGATGCCAAGGTACACGGTGGTTTCGGTATCATGATTGACGATGTACTGGCAGGCATTTTCTCGCTGATTTGTCTGCAGGTGTTGGCTTACTATTTCGCTTAGAATATCCAGGTGGCTTTGGCGAAAAAGCTGGGGTCGGCGATATGACCAAACAGATCTTGTTCCGCATTGTCTGTACCATAGTAGGTGATACAAGCGGTTACCGGACCTATCAGCTCACCGATGAAATTGAATGTCGATATGAAGGTGCCTAGGTAAAATCTATTACAACATCGTATCCGGCGAGTACTTGTACGACCTGATCTGTCTGAGTAAAGAGATTTCATAGGCTCTATGATCTGTGGTGACGCTTGCATGCCTATGGAAACTGCCATCTGCCTGATGACTCTAAGGGAAATATAGACCAAGGGAAGCGCTATATCCAATTTCCCCGCTTAGATAATCTAAGCTTGCAACAACTCCTTGGCGTTCGCTAATGTATTGTTAGTGATCTCATCGCCACCCAGCAAACGGGCCAGCTCCTCGATGCGTTGATTTCTGTTCAGTGGTGTCATGGATGTTTCTGTTTTACCCGCTTTGCTCTTCTTGTCGACAAACATGTGTTGGTGTCCGTTGCCGGCAACTTGGGGGAGGTGGGTCACACATAATACCTGAGTAGAGTCACCTAATTTTCTCAGCATACGTCCAACCACTGCCGCAGTCGCTCCCGAAATCCCCACATCGACTTCATCAAAAATGAGCGTAGGTGTCGATACTTTCTTGGCAGTAATGACTTGGATGCCTAGTCCTATTCTGGAGAGTTCACCACCGGATGCGACCTTAGACAGTGGCAGCAGCGGCTGTCCGGGATTGGTGGTGACGAGAAATTCTATGTTGTCACAGCCATTCGGTGAACTGAGCTCTTTATTGAATGTGACCGAGATAGAAAACTTCCCTTTAGGCATGTTCAATTCATGGATAGATTGAGTGACTTGCTTGTCCAACTCTTTGGCAGAACGACAACGACTCCGGCTGAGTTTTTTGGCATGTAGCAGATAGCTGTCTCGACTGGCGGCAACTTGTTGCTTTAGATCGTCCAAGGCTTCCTCGTCAGAATCTAGGCCGCTCAACTCAGATTTAAGTGTCAGATGATGAGCGGCCAGTTCGTTCGGGTTGACGTGATGCTTACGCGCCAGCTGTATGGCTTGGGATAATCTCTGTTCTAAGTAGGCAAAATGTTGCGGGTCCAGCTCTAAGCCTGCTAAGTAAGTCTCCAGCTCGCTGCAGCTCTCCTGAACTTGAATAAGGGCTTCGTTTAGCATATTAACGACATTTGTCAGCAGAGGGTCATAGGACTCGAGCTCCTGGGCTTGAGTGATACCCGCGTTGATCAAGGACTCGACGCTGCCCTGATCATTTTCCTGTAAGATAAACAGCTCATTTTTACAGGCTTCAACCAAGGCTGTGCCATTGGCGAGCTTCTTGTGCTCAGCCTCTATCTGTTCAAATTCACCGGGAGAAAGGCTAAATTCGTCGAGCTCCTCGACCTGATACTGGAGTAACTGCTTGCGAGAAATACGTTCATGTTGTGACTGAGTTAAGGCCTTAAGCTCTTTTTCTATCAGTTTACAGCGCTGGTAACCTGCGGCGACTGAGTCGAGTAGCATTTTATGATTGGCATAACTGTCTAATAGCGTAAGCTGATGTTCACTCTTAAGCATGGCATGGTGTGCATGTTGACCATGAATACCAATAAGCAGTTGCCCGAGATTTTTAGCCTGTGATAAGGGCACCGGATTGCCATTGATGTATGCCCTGGAACGTCCATCGCTGCCAACAGTTCGCCTGAGTATGCAGTCATTATCATGGTCGAGATCGTTATCTTCGAGCCAACGTTTGGCAACTGGGATGTCATTCAAGGAAAATCTGGCGCTCACCTCGGCTTTAGTCGCACCAGGCCTTACCGTGCTGGCATCGGCTCGGTTCCCCAGGCACAGTCCCAGGGCGTCAATTGCAATCGATTTACCCGCACCGGTTTCACCGGTAATACTGGTCATTCCAGGCTTGAAGTCTAGCTCCAGAAAGCGAACGATGGCGAAATTATTGATGCTGAGTTGGCAAAGCATAATGACATCCCTTTAATGTACTGTGTTTTTAAACAGTATATACTGATTTTATATACAGTAAAGCCTTGAGTGAATACTGCTCAATATTATTCTGATTTGTAAGATTGAGTCGCACTTAGCCACTCGATACTGAGCGGGTTAACTGCGAAGTAGATAATCTATGGTCGGCAGGGTTAGGATACTCAGCACTGTCCCTAACATGATAGCCTGAGCACTGATACTGGCTTTCACTCGATACCTTTGTGCCAACAAAAACACACTTGCTGCCGTGGGTAACGACGCTAGCAGGACCCCCATGATCAGCCAGTCTCCTTCGACGCCAAAGGCCATTAAGAGTACATAGGCCAAGCCTGGTTGTATCAATAATTTGCACACATTAATCCAGCTTAATTCGGCGATATGTTGCAGTCTTCCTTGTTTAGCGGTCACTTGAAGAGCCTCATCGGGCCGAGTTGAGGCAAGAGAGAGTCCTTGCCCTCCGCTCGCCTTGGCGAGCACCATGCCTATAGCAAAAAGGGCACAGGGGCTGGAAGTCATGCCTATCTGGTGTAATATGATTGATACCGATTCATTGACTTGAATGCTGAGAGCCGAAATTACCATGCCTATGCTGCTACCAATCACAATTGGGTTCTGCACCAGAGACTGAAAGATAACGACGAGGGGGGATGCTTGCTTTTGCCCTTGATATAACTCGATGGTGACCAAGACCAGGGCAAACATAATCACCGATAGCAGTGTCGCGATGGCGGCAGCCGTCAATGCATTAGTATTATCCGGAAACAGTATGGTGAGTAGAGGCATGCCGATAAAAGCACAATTACCGAATGTGGTGTTTAGCGCCCTGAGTGATGCGATATCTGTGCGGCCTTTGTTGGTGATATAGGATACCAACATCACCAATGTATAGGTCAGTATCATAGCTAAGCTATAACCTGCAATAAATCCCCACTGTAAGATCCCTTCGATAGGCGTTTCTGCCAAGGCAATCAGCATGATCGCCGGAAAAGCGATGTAATAGACATACTGGTTTAATACTTGATCGGTATCAGGTGACAGGATCCTGCTTTTCTGGATAAGCGAGCCTAGCAACATGATCCCAAGTACGGCAAACAATGGAGTTAAGATAGGTGACATCAATAGCATCCCTAATTTGACTTTTTAATCAAAGTAACACAGTTTTTCATTGGGATGCTATTAAGCTAAGGTCTTAGAGGCTGTTTGGCTTTTACATGGTGGAGTCTCTGTTAGGCCCTCTTAGTCAGGATATAGCCTTCATAAATCAATTTTCTCATTGAGAGTGATAGCGTTAGCTCTCAGGCTGTACGATACCTATGTTTGATACGCCCGCTGCAATGATCTCTTTTCGCAACGATTTTACAAAGTCAGCATGCAACTTAGGATTGTCTTCGATCAGTTGCAGTAGTGTGCTTTGCAGCTCCTTCTCTTCAACCATGACCTCATGATTAAATATGTAGTCATCAAACGCATCTTCGTCAAGATCGACATCGGAAATCGCTTCTATGTAGTTGGCGACTGTGCTCGAAGAGAGTTTACTGATGTTGACGATATCTTCTTCGACTTTACTCTGTATGGCACTCAAGAGGGCGATGATTGCCGTGGTCGCGTCCATGGCGGGGTAGACCCCATAGGCATCGAAGTCGGCAGGATTTGGAGTGTTTAACTCTAATCTTTCCAGGTAGATATCAATATTGAGTTTTAACTTTTTATCGTAGATAGATTGCCATAATAAGCTAAGTGCAGTATCGAGTACTTGTGGATCACCAAACTCACACACCTCTGAAAAAAGTTGATAGTTAGGCAGCATACGTTGGCACAATGCGATGGCGAATACTTTCTTCTGTTGCAAGTCTAATGCTTTTATGCGTTTAAAGAAGCCGAGCTTGTTTGTCATCTAATACATCCGTTGATAACTGTGATAACACTTGATTTACCGCCGATTCTACCTTAGTTAGTTCATCAAGTAACTCTAGTATTTCAGGTTCCACCTTGGCGATACCAATTCCTTGCTTTAACCTCGATTCTATCTCATGGCAAAGTTTCTGTGTCGTGGGTACGCCGCAGTAACAACTTGCGCCATGTAGTTTATGTACAGTGGTGAGCATCTGTTTTTCATCGAAGTTATCTAAACAGTCTTGCAGCTGTGCTCTGGTCTCAGGGAGTGAGTCCACCAACATTTGCAGCATATCCAGAGCTAAGTCCGTCTTATTGTTTGCTTGGGTCAAACACAGATCCCAATTTAAGGTGAACGGATCGAAGTGAGTGAACCTGGGGCGGGTCTTCCAGCGGCTTATGATACTTCTAAGAGATGTTTCATCTATGGGTTTAGGTAAGTAACCGTCCATACCACAGTGTTCGATTCGGTCTCTCTCTTCGGCAATGGTATGTGCCGTCATCGCTATGATAGGAGTGTTACGATTGAGTGAGTGCTGACGTATCTGTTTAGTGGCGCTGAAGCCATCTGTGCCAGGCATCTGTATATCCATGAATATAAGGTCGAAACTACGCTCCTGAGCCTGCTTGATGGCGCCTTGACCGCCATTGACAACCGTGACTTGACTGACGACTTCCTTTAGCAAGGTATCGATGAGCTTTAGGTTTGCCGGATTATCATCCACAGCCAGTACACTCATGGCTTCTCTCGAAATAGGCTCGGGAGGCGTGTATTGTTTGAGTCGTTGCTGGATTTCTGGGTTAGGTTGAGGATCAATCAAGATCTGAGCCAGTACCTTCTCACCTATTGGCGCCGATACCCGCTTATCGACAAAGGGCAAGATGCTGTGGAGTTCATGCTCCAGATCTCCGCCGATAAAGATGAGATAGCGACACCTGGATTTTATCTTTTCCAGCTGTGAGGCCATATCACCGTCTTTGTCCAGGCCCTTGTTGCTGATCAGGGCGTAATCATAAAAAGTATCGTGCTGACTGAAATGATGAGCCAGCTGCTCACTGGATCGAATATTGGTGAGCCGCATTCCCCAATGCCTTACCTGACGTTCTAAGGTGTTGTTAGACCGCTCTCTGGATTCAAGCAACAAGATAGTCTTATTGAGCAGTTTATCCACTGACTGGATCTGACCTATTGGATATATGCTAGTGCCGAGAGGGAGGGTGAACCAGAAGGTTGAACCCGTATTAGGCTTCGAATGACAGCCTATCTGGCCGCCCATACGGTTGACCAGTCGCTTAGTGATGATAAGCCCAAGACCCGTGCCGCCAAAGCGACGGGAAATGGATGAGTCTGCCTGGCCAAATGCCTGAAAAAGCAGTTCTTGTTGATCCTCATCGATACCAATCCCGGTATCGATCACTTCGCATCTTAGCTTGACCTTGTCATCGGTCGCTTCTATCAGTTGCAGTTTTAAATGCACACTACCACTCTCGGTGAATTTGATGGCATTTCCCACCAGGTTAGTGATGATCTGGCTAAACCGCATCGCATCGCCGGAGAGGTCTTCCGGTATCGATGGGTCGATATCGACCACTAATTCAATATCCTTGTCACGGGCACTGTTAGATAACAAGGTGATGGTATCGTCTAAGGTCTCTCTCAGTGCGAATGGCATGTTCTCTAATACCATCTTCCCGGCTTCGAGTTTCGAGAAATCCAAGATGTCGTTGATGCTCCCCAACAGGTTAGTCGCGCTTTTTTCTATGGTGTTGACATAGTCCTGTTGACTCGAATGCAGAGGCGTTTTGAGTAGCTGTTTGGCAAAGCCTATGACGCCGTTGAGCGGAGTCCTTAATTCATGCGACATGTTAGCCAGAAATTCTGATTTTATTCGACTGGCCTCTAACGCGCGTTTCTTGGCGAGATCCAGCTCGACATTCTGGATCTCGATCTGCTCCAAGGTTTCCCTTAAATCCGATGTCGCCTGATCGATATTCTGCTGCATCTCATCGTGATATTCGGACAAGGAACCTGCCATGGCGTTAATGCCTCGTTTGAGCAGATCCAGCTCGCCGATCAAGTTACCGTCCACCCGGGTATCGAGCTTGCCTTCACGGATCTTAGCCACGACTCGTACCATCTCGGTGATGGGCTGAGTGACGTTTTTAACCAGTCTGAAGGTGAAGAGTAAATTCAGCTGAACACCGATTAACACGATAATAAATGCGGCAACGGCGGCCCTATGTTGCTCGAGTAGTGCATTCTCTTTATTGACTAATATCGCTATGTAGCCGAGCTTAATCGCGACCAGGCGTTCAGTATCGCTGTTTTCATCGGTATTAAGGTGAAGTTCATTATGGGATGAAAAAATAGGCGTGCGCAGTATTATGCTGTCGCCGACTTGCTCGAGCTGAGTGTTGAGCAGGCTGCTAAAAGGCAGATCGTAGCGCATCATTTCATGATTTTTATAATGATGCGAGGTGACTATGACACGATTATTGGTATCGAAAATGGCAATGAACTGCACTAAGGAGGCTTTATTTAGCTGGATGGCAGTGATCAGTTTTTTGGTACTTTCAAAGTCATTGTTCTCAAGTCCAATGGCCGCAGCAATCGCCAGTGGCTCAATAATGTTACTGCCTTGCTCTATGAGAGTTTGTTCGAGTTCATAGAAACGATTTATGGTAAAATAGCTGCCCAGTAGAACACCAACTAGAATCGTCGGCGCTAACGCGAGTACAAGTACCCAAGAGCGGAGACTGTATTTCGTCATGTTATCGGCGTTATTCATTAAGTTAGCTAATCTACCAGTTTATTGACAAACGTGTCACTAGACTGCCAGAGAATAGGCGGTCTTGGCCAGTATTATTATCGATTTAGAGGCCTCAATGGCACAGTTTTTTAAAGCAAAACCAAATAGATCTAAGCAAGTATCAGCTAAAATAAGCTTAGAGGTGACTCACCTCGATCATTTGGGTGCGGGTATTGCTCATCAGGATGGCAAAATTATCTTCGTGCCGGGGGCGTTACCGGGAGAGAGCGTGAGAGGGCAATTGACCGAGCAGAAGAAGCGCCACGCTCGTGCCACATTGCAACAGATAGTCACACCGTCCCCAGATCGAGTCACGCCCAAATGTGCCCATTATGACCAGTGTGGTGGCTGTGACCTACAACATCTGGTAATCGATAAGCAACGTAGCCATAAACAAGATGCCTTAGTCAGTCTTATGGCTAGACTGGGACAGGCTGAAGCTGAGACGCTCGCGCCGGCACTGATCGGTAAAGAGTGGGGTTATAGACGCCGTGCCAGACTCGCGACTTTTTATGATAGAAATACTAAGCACACTACGCTAGGTTTCAGGGCTAAGGCGAGTAAACAAGTCATTAAGATAGCGCATTGTCCAGTGCTGGCGACGCCTCTGTCAGACCTCATCTTGCCTTTGTCAAAGGTGCTCAATCAGCTCTCGAGTAAAAAAGCCTTGGGTCATATCGAACTCATCGAAGCCAATAATGGACATTTTGTCGTGATCCGAATGACCAAAGCCATGTCGGATAAAGACACCGAGAAATTACGAGAATTTGCCCTCAGTCACGGGGTTAGCCTGATAGTACAAGGCAATGATGCAGACTTAACCTTGATCTGTGATACGCCAAAAATGCTGGACCTTGACTCAGATGAACTGCCCTATTATGAGCTGGATAACGGGGTTAAGCTGAGTTTTACTCCTGGAAGTTTTGTTCAGGTCAACGCCGAAATCAATAATGCCATGGTCAATCAAGCCGTGGACTGGTTATCCGTCGAAGCCAATGAGCGGGTGTTAGATCTCTTCTGTGGTGTCGGAAACTTCAGTCTGCCACTGGCTAATAAAGGCGCCGAGGTGATAGGTGTTGAAGGCGTGCCTGAAATGGTGCAACAAGCCAGAATGAATGCCACACTGAGTGGATTAGACAAGGTGTCTTTCTTTCATACCGATCTTAGCGCCGACCTTTCTACACAGTCCTGGCTAGGTAAAGTGGATAAATTACTGTTAGATCCAGCCAGAGCCGGGGCTTTCGAGAGTCTGCAATGGCTGAAGAAGATGAAACCTAAGTCAATCGTTTATGTCTCATGCGATCCCGCGAGTCTGGCACGAGACAGTGAGTGTCTGTTAAAGCATGGTTACAAGTTAACAAAATTAGGTTTGATCGATATGTTTCCTCAAACCCATCACATCGAGGCCATGGCCTTATTTGAATTGAGTTAATTGTATAATGGGTAACTAATTAACGCTTGAGTCAGGGTTTGTTAATTGACATTAGAAGCGGAATGTTCAAGATAGGCCTTCGGTGAGAAGGGATTAAATTCCTGAGCGTACTTTAAGATTTAAAGTTAAGGATGTTATTGAGATGGTATCAGTTCGAGAGGCACATTTTAGTGATCCGAATTTTCAGTTAGAAGAGTGGGTCAATCGTTACGTCAGTGATACAGATGAAGCCCAATCTTTACTCGAACTGCTGCGTCAGATTGAGACCATGGTGTCGCAGCACGGCAATGATACTAATTTACTCCAGCGTGCCAGAGAGTTGATAGAAATTCTCGCGCCTCTGAACATGGATATCGAAACCTTGCAGGCATCCGTCCTCTTCGTGGTCTATGATGCGGGCATCTTATCTAAGGAGTCACTGGAGGAGTCTTTCGGTAAAGGGCTCGCTACCTTAGTACGCAGTGTTGAAACCATGAATGCCATTGGTGCATTGAAAATCAACGACCAGTCCCGCGCAGCGGAGCCTCAGATAGATAACATCCGCCGCATGTTATTGGCCATGGTGGAAGATGTCCGCGCCGTGGTGATCAAGCTTGCCGAACGTATTTGTCTGCTCAGAGAAGTGAAGAATGCCGATGAAGAGACGCGCGTGCTCTTGGCCCGTGAAATTGCCGATATCTATGCGCCTCTGGCCAACAGACTCGGGATCGGCCAACTGAAGTGGGAGTTGGAAGATATTTCATTTCGTTATCTTCATCCTCAAACTTATAAAGATATCGCCAAACAGCTAGATGGTAAGCGCTTGGATCGTGAGATATTCATCGATAATTTTGTCGGCCAACTGCAAGCCAGATTAGATAAAGATCACATCAGGGCCAAGGTGTATGGCCGCCCTAAGCATATCTATAGCATCTGGAAGAAGATGAAGGGTAAAGATCTTAAGTTCGATGAACTGTTCGATGTGCGTGCCGTGCGGATTGTCACCGATAGGCTGCAGGACTGTTATGGGGCTTTAGGTGTGGTACACACGCTGTGGCATCATATTCCCCGGGAGTTCGACGATTATGTCGCTAATCCTAAACCCAACGGTTATCAGTCTATCCATACCATAGTTGTGGGTCCCGAGGGGAAAACCGTCGAGATCCAGATCCGCACCGAGCAGATGCATGAAGATGCCGAGCTCGGAGTCGCCGCTCACTGGAAATATAAAGAGGGCACCAGCGGAGGTAAGCAGACGGGCTATGAAGAGAAGATTAACTGGCTGCGTAAGATCTTGCAGTGGCAAGAGGATGTGGCCGAGAGTGGCAATCTAGTCGAAGAGGTTCGCAGCCAAGTCTTCGAAGACAGGGTCTATGTGTTTACCCCCAGTGGTGAGGTGGTCGACCTGCCGCTTGGTTCGACCGTACTTGATTTCGCCTACTATATTCATTCCCATGTGGGACATAAGTGTATAGGGGCAAAAGTCGATGGCCGCATCGTGCCTTTTACCTATCAGGTGGAAACGGGCGAGCGCATCGAAATTATCACCTCTAAGCAGCCTAACCCCAAGCGTGACTGGCTAAATCCACACTTAGGTTACATTCGTTCATCCCGAGCCCGCTCTAAAATTCAGCATTGGTTTAAACAGCAAGACAGAGACAAGAACATTGCCGCCGGCCGTGAGATGATGGAAACTGAGCTTTCACGTGTGGGACTCAAACTCAAAGACGCTCAAAGTGCAGTCGAGCGGTTTAATATGGTGAGCATGGATGACCTTTTAGCCGCGATTGGTGGCGGAGATGTCAGGCTCAACCAGGTGGTTAACCATGTACAGAGCCAGATGCGTAAGCATGAGCTATCCGATGAGGAAGCGGTCGAAGATCTGGTTAAAAAGAGTCAGAGTAAGGCGGGAAAGAAAGGTAAGGGCCAGGTTGAAGTGAGTGGTGTGGGCAACTTGATGAGTCATATCGCCCGTTGTTGCCAGCCGGTACCCGGGGATGAGATCTTTGGTTTCATCACTAAGGGCCGCGGGATCTCGGTGCACATGGCCGATTGTGATCAGGTCAAAGAGTTAATTCGCGCCTATCCTGAACGTACTGTCGATGTCGTGTGGGGAGAGAACTACTCCGGCGGCTATAAGATCCGCTTGCGGATCATCGCCCATGACCGTTCGGGTTTGTTACGTGATTTGACCTCGGTACTCGCCGCCGAGAAAACCCATGTGATGGCGATGAGCACATCATCGGATGTTAAGACCCAGACGGCGGCGATCGAACTCGAGCTAGAATTGTATAATCTCGATGGGTTATCTAAGGTACTGGCGAAAATTAATCAGGTGCAAGGCGTGAGTGAAGCCAGACGTTTATAATCCTGAGGAAGTTTAATTTGGATTTATACGGGATTAAGATGAAAAACAGTGATATTCAACCTCTGCTGGATGTGTTTGGCTCTCTCAAAGAGGCGAGTGCCGAGCAAGTGAAGCAACATTGGGCAAGCATAAAAGCCAAAGAGCGCAAGGATAAATCCCTTCATTCGGTATTGGATAATATTCCGCTTGCCTTACCAGCACTGACTCGCTCGGTTAAAATTCAGCAACGCGTCGCGGGAGTCGGGTTCGACTGGGATGATCTCGGCCCTGTGGTAGATAAAATTCATGAGGAGATCGGCGAAGTTCTGCATGAGGTCAGGTTAGATAAACCGATACAAGAGAAGATACAAGATGAGATGGGCGATCTGCTGTTTGCCGTGACTAATTTGGCTCGTCACTTAGGCATTGAACCTGAACAGGCCCTACGTCAGGCAAATGCAAAGTTTGAACGACGTTTCAGAGGCGTCGAAACATTAGCGAGCAAGAGCGGTAAGTCGATGGAAGAACACAGCTTAATCGAGCTTGATGGCTACTGGGATCAAGTTAAGCGGAATGAAGTGCACAAATAGATAAAAATTATCGTTGAACTTGTTTGTCGTATCGCTGGAGTTTTGCTAGAATTGCGCCCCGTCCTAGTGCTTCTTTACAAGCACATATTTCCAACTCATTTTCTCAGGTTCATAATGACAACAAGGTATATCTTCGTTACTGGTGGCGTGGTTTCATCACTAGGTAAAGGCATTGCGGCAGCATCCTTAGCAGCAATTTTAGAGGCTAGAGGCCTAAACGTAACCATTATGAAGTTAGATCCATATATTAACGTGGATCCAGGCACCATGAGCCCGACTCAGCACGGAGAAGTTTTTGTTACCGAGGACGGAGCAGAGACAGATCTGGATCTAGGTCATTATGAGCGCTTCATTCGTACCAAGATGAACCGTCGTAATAACTTCACCACAGGCAGTATCTATGAAGAAGTACTTCGTAAAGAACGTCGTGGTGACTATTTAGGTGCGACCATTCAGGTCATTCCTCACATCACTAACGCCATCAAAGAGAGAGTGCTAGCGGGGGGTGAAGGTCACGATGTCGCTCTCGTCGAGATCGGCGGCACGGTTGGTGATATCGAGTCTCTGCCATTTTTAGAAGCTATTCGTCAGTTAGGTGTTGAACTGGGCCGTGATCGTACCCTGTATGTGCATCTGACTCTAGTGCCTTTCTTAGGCACCGCAGGTGAGGTCAAGACTAAACCGACACAGCATTCGGTGAAAGAGTTGCGCTCTATCGGTATCGCTCCAGACATTCTTATCTGTCGTGGTGATCGTCCTCTTCCTGCCAAAGAGAGAGCTAAAATTTCACTCTTCTGTAATGTTGAAGAGCGTGCAGTCATCTCACTGAAAGATGTGGATAGCATCTATAAGATCCCCGCGCTACTCAAGGCTCAAAGCCTGGATGATATCGTGGTTAAGCGCTTTGGCATCAAATGTAAAGAAGCCGATCTGCATGAGTGGGAACAAGTGATCTACCAAGAAGCCAACCCTACCGGTGAAGTCACTATTGGTATGGTGGGTAAGTATGTTCAACTGCCAGATGCCTATAAGTCTGTCAATGAGGCCTTGAAGCATGCGGGTCTGTTTAACCGGGTATCGGTGAATATCAAGTATATTGATTCCCAGAGCCTAGAAGCTAAGGGTACCGAAGATCTGCAAGGCCTGGATGGTATCCTAGTACCGGGTGGTTTCGGTGAGCGTGGCATAGAAGGTAAGATACTGGCTGCCAAGTTTGCTCGCGAAAATAATGTGCCATATTTCGGCATCTGCCTGGGTATGCAGGTCGCATTAATTGAGTTTGCACGCAACGTAGCCGGTATGGACAATGCCAACTCTACCGAATTTAACAAGCAAACTCCGTATCCTGTTATTGGCTTGATCACCGAGTGGCTCAATGAAGAAGGGGCTCTAGAGGAGCGTCACGAATCATCAGATCTTGGCGGAACAATGCGCCTGGGTGCACAGCTTTGTCATCTCTCTGAGGGAAGTAAGGCTGCCGAAGCCTATGAAGGCAATTCTTGTGTCGAGCGTCATCGTCATCGTTTCGAAGTGAACAACAAGTACAAAGAACGTCTAGAGCAAGCTGGCCTAATATTCAGTGGTCTTTCCTCTGATCGCCAGCTTGTGGAAATGATCGAATTACCGAATCATCCTTGGTTTGTCGCCGGTCAATTCCACCCTGAATTTACATCTACGCCTCGTGATGGTCAGCCATTATTTAAAGGCTTTATTGCTGCAGCCACCGCGTACCAAAAACGCGACTTAGGCTAGATCAGTGACATTAAGCCGCTTCCAAATTTTGGAAGCGGCTTTTTTGTTTTCTGATGATGTAAATTTGGATGAACAAATTTCAGTTATATTATATTTTTTATTTTATTTTTAAACTTAAACCGAGGAAATTATGGCTAAAATTATTAATGTCATTGGTCGCGAAATCATGGATTCTCGCGGAAACCCTACTGTCGAAGCTGAAGTACACTTAGAAGGTGGTTTTCATGGCATGGCGGCAGCACCGTCTGGCGCATCGACTGGTAGTCGCGAAGCGTTAGAGCTACGTGATGGTGACAAGAGTCGTTACATGGGTAAGGGCGTACTTAAAGCCGTTGCCAACATCAACGGTCCTATCCGTGATGCCTTGCTAGGTAAGGACGCTACGGCTCAGGCAGACCTTGATCAAATCATGATCGATGTCGATGGCACCGAAAACAAAGATAAGTTAGGCGCTAATGCTATCTTAGCAGTGTCTTTAGCTGCGGCCAAAGCGGCGGCGGCATTTAAAGGTGTACCTTTATACGCACATATTGCCGACCTAAATGGTACTCCAGGTCAATACACTATGCCTGTGCCTATGATGAACATCATCAATGGTGGTGAGCATGCCGATAATAACGTCGACATTCAGGAGTTCATGATTCAGCCTGTTGGCGCTAAGAACTTCCGCGAAGCCTTACGTATGGGCGCCGAGATTTTCCATAACTTGAAGAAAGTACTTCAGGATAAGGGTCTGAACACGGCTGTTGGTGATGAAGGTGGTTTCGCTCCAGATTTGGCTTCAAATGCAGAAGCTCTGGCTGTGATCAAGGTTGCTGTCGAGAAAGCCGGCTACAAGCTAGGTGAAGATGTGACGCTGGCGCTAGATTGTGCGGCTTCAGAGTTCTATAAAGACGGTGAATATAATCTCGCTGGTGAAGGCAAAGTATTCAGCGCCAACGGTTTCTCTGATTTTCTTAAAGAGCTGACCGAGCAATATCCTATCGCATCAATAGAAGATGGCTTAGATGAGTCAGATTGGGATGGTTGGGCATATCAGACGCAGATCTTAGGTGATAAGATCCAGTTAGTGGGCGATGATCTGTTCGTGACAAACACTAAGATCCTCAAGCGTGGTATCGATAACAAGGTAGCTAACTCTATCCTGATCAAGTTCAACCAGATTGGTACGCTTACTGAGACGCTTGCGGCTATCCGTATGGCGAAAGAAGCCGATTACACCGTGGTGATCTCGCACCGTAGCGGTGAGACCGAAGATTCGACTATCGCCGATCTTGCTGTCGGGACTTGTGCCGGTCAGATTAAGACAGGTTCTCTGAGCCGTTCAGATCGTATAGCCAAGTACAACCAGCTGCTGCGTATCGAAGAGCAGCTAGGTGAGAAAGCGCCATACCGCGGTCGTAGCGAAATCAAGGGTCTATAATAATCGGCTCGCTGATCATTCAAGAACCGAGATACGCTCTCGATAGAATGAGTCAGTAAGCCAGGTTAAATTGTCGCTATTAATGAAAAGGTCACCACTGGGTGGCCTTTTTTGTTGTATTATCTCGGCTGAGTGTCGAATAATTGGTATGCAATGAAACGTTTCTTATTTGTATTGTTCGGCTTGTTAGGCGTACTCCAGTATCAGTTATGGTATGGCGTGAATAGTCTGCCTGGATCAGTTGAACTTCGCGAACAGGTAGCGCTTCAGCGAGAGGGTAATGCCAAGTTAGTTGCACGCAATCAAGTGTTGCGGGAAGAGATAATCGATCTTCGCAGCGGCACCGAAGCATTAGAAGAGCGGGCTCGAAATGAACTGGGTATGGTAAAAGAAGGTGAAACATTTTTTCGTGTCGTGGGTGGCAGCCTAAAGTCTGCAAACTGATTGACTTCCTAATCTTAAACAAGCAGAAATTTATTCATGAATGATTTCAAAGAAAAGATTGTCGCCATCGTTCCTGCTGCCGGTATAGGCCGCCGCATGGGAGCCGACGTTCCTAAGCAGTACCTAAAAATAGCCGGTAAGCCAATTCTATCTTTAACCTTACAAGTGCTCCTCACTCATCCTAGAATCGACCGTGTGATCCTAGCGCTGCATCCACAAGATAGTTATTTCTCCTCTCTACCTGAGGCTAGACACCCAAAATTGCTCAGCGTTGTCGGTGGTGAAGAACGGGCGGACTCAGTCTTGGCGTGCCTGAATCGAGTCGATGGAGAGGGTTGGGCTATGGTACATGATGCGGCTCGTCCCTGTTTGACTCATAGCGATATCGATAAGCTTATCGATTCGAGAGGCTTATTTCCCCAGGGCGCCATCTTAGCCTCACCCGTTCGAGATACCATGAAGAGAGGGGATAAACAGGGATGTATTGAACAGACCGTATGTCGTGAGCAGTTATGGCATGCCCTCACCCCACAGCTTTTTCCTCTGGTATCCCTCAGAGATAATTTAACCCAAGCCTTGGAGGTGAAAGTCAACATCACCGACGAAGCTTCTGCCATGGAATGGGCCGGAATCGCACCGGGACTCGTGACGGGTAGAGCCGATAATATCAAGATCACCCACCCGGACGATCTTCGATTGGCTGAACTCTTTCTGCGCCAAGCTGAAGTGGAAAACTAGATGGCTAATGGCCCGGAAACTGACTGGGAATAATCTCAATGGATAATCTAGATTATCTTGTGGTGTTAATTGAATACGCTAAATGGAATGAACAATGAATATACGCATAGGCCATGGTTTTGACGTACATAAATTTGGTGGCGATGCCCCATTATTGCTAGGCGGTGTGCATGTCCCCTATGAGTTAGGCTTAATTGCACATTCTGATGGCGATGTGGTGCTGCACGCCATATCCGATGCTATCTTAGGCTCGGTCGCCTTGGGGGATATTGGCAAACACTTTCCCGATACCGAGGAAAAATTTAAAGGAGCCGACAGTCGTCAGCTTTTGCGTCATTGCTACACCTTGGCAAGGGATAAAGGCTTTGAGATTGGCAACCTGGATGTCACTATTATCGCTCAAGCACCCAAAATGGCGCCCCACATAGAAGCTATTCGTGAAGTGCTAAGCCAAGACTTAGAGACCAGCATAGATAATATCAATGTTAAGGCAACCACGACCGAGAAGCTAGGCTTTACCGGTCGTAAAGAGGGTATTGCCGTCGAAGCCGTCGTATTGGTCACTAAGATAGCCATATAAGTTTTCCCAACAGACTCGATTGACCCAATTAGAGAATAAGAGTGATCATGATAGAACTGCATTATTTACATGGTAAACCAGCATCCAAGGCCGATCTTCGTACGCAAATAGCGATTCATGTGCAGGAAATATGCCCTTCAGTCTACGGGGAGGGAGAGCACCATCTGCTACATATACGTAAAGAGGGGCTCAATACTGCCGATGTGGTTAAGATATTATCTGGTTTTGCCCATGTTCATCCTAAAGAGGTAACCTATGCGGGTCAGAAGGATAAAAATGCGATCACTGAGCAGTGGTTTGGCGTACGCATTCCCGGTAAAGAGACCCCGACTTGGGCCAGTTTAAACTGCGATGAACTGACTATCTTGTCTAGTCATCGCCACAGTAAAAAGTTAAGGATAGGTGCCTTGGCTGGCAACCGCTTCAGTTTAACTCTGCGTAATATTACCGATATGCAAGATGTGCTGGCTAGATTAGCCCTCATAAACGAGACCGGCGTGCCAAATTATTTCGGTGAGCAAAGGTTTGGTCATGATGGAAAAAATTTAGTCTTCGGTCGACAGATGTTTACCGGTCGTAAGGTGAAAGACAGGAAAAAACGCAGTATGTACCTGTCTGCCGTTCGTTCTTATCTATTTAATTATGTCACATCGATGAGGTTGGCCGAACATGGCCTCGAAAAACTCGATGGCGACAGTGTGATGTTAGCGGGTAGCAGGAGCTATTTTGTTGCCGAGCAATGGGATGATGCGTTACTTAAGCGTCTGGATGAAAAAGATATCCAGCTGTCGGCACCTATGTGGGGCAGGGGAGCGGCATTGCCTCGAGGCGATGCCGCAGACTTCGAGGCTAAGGCATTGGCCGAGTTTGACACCGACCGTGATGGATTAGAACATGCGGGATTAGAGCAAGAGCGTCGTCCCCTGTTACTAGAGCCTCAGCATCTATCATATCAACAAGAGGGAGACGATGTGATAGTGATTAAATTTGCACTTCCCGCAGGCAGCTTCGCAACTTCCGTGCTGCGAGAAGTGTTTGATTATGAAGATGTCAGAGAACGGGAATTTCGCCAACGTCAGTTAGAGCGACGTGAGCAAGAGCAAGGCTCTGTATAACCTTAAGTTAACACCGAATTTCCAGTGCCATTTTCAATTTTCTTAAATATTTATTTAATGATTTATAGTAGGCTAATGATGATAAAGATCCTAGTAAGTAACGATGATGGTATCACTGCACCGGGAATTAAGGCGTTATCGGATGCATTATCTGTGTCCTATCGGGTAATGACCGTGGGACCCGATCGTAACTGCTCAGGAGCGAGTAATTCATTAACCTTGACGAATCCTTTAAGAATTAATACCTTAAGCAATGGTTTTGTGTCAGTAAGCGGTACACCGACCGACAGTGTTCATCTTGCAATACGTGAGTTGTATGCAGATGAGCCCGATATGGTGGTGGCTGGGATCAACGCCGGAGCAAATTTAGGTGATGACACCCTGTATTCTGGTACCGTAGCGGCAGCTATGGAGGGGCGCTTTCTTGGCTTGCCAGCCGTCGCTGTTTCACTGGTGGGCTCTAAATTGGCACATTTCGACACTGCAGCCCATTTTGCTTGCCGGATCATTGCTGGCTTACTTAACAAACCTATTGCTCAGGATCAGATTTTAAATATCAATGTTCCTGATCTACCGATTAATGAGATTAAAGGCATCAAGGTCACTCGTTTAGGGGCAAGGCACAGAGCCGAAGGTATGATTAAGGCTCAAGATCCAGCGGGAAGAGACATCTATTGGTTGGGGCCTCCGGGAGAGGAGCAGGATGCCAGCGAAGGAACTGACTTTCATGCCGTGAATAATGCTTATGTATCAGTGACCCCTTTAACCGTTGACTTGACCGCTTTCGAGAGAATTACACCATTGCAAAAATGGATAGATAATATATGAATGGTGTTGTGACGACTTTAGCATTAAATTTAGCCAAAAGTTTACATGATTCGGGCATAGAGAGTGAGAAGGTGTTGCAGGCATTAGTCAATACACCCAGAGAACTCTTTATCGACGCTGCTTTAGGACATAAAGCTTATGAAAACACTGCCTTACCTATTGGGCAAGGGCAAACAATTTCTCAGCCTTATATCGTTGCAAGAATGACTGAGCTACTTCTGGATCACAATCCATCTAAGGTGTTAGAAATTGGTACGGGCTCAGGATATCAGGCTGCCATATTGGCTCAACTTGTACCAGAGTTATGTACTGTCGAGCGGATCAAGAGTCTACAGATCCAGGCTCGCCAGCGATTAAAAAAGCTCGATCTTCACAATATATCGTTTAAATATGGTGATGGTTGGCAAGGCTGGCTCAATAAAGGACCATTCGATGCCATCATGGTTACGGCGGCGGCGAGCAGTGTTCCACAAGCATTATTGACTCAGTTAGTCGATGGCGGGGTACTGGTTATTCCTGTGGGAGAGGAGTCCCAGCAACTGCTGAAAGTCGTACGTAAGGGGGAGACCTTTACTTCAGATGTGGTCGAAATGGTTCGCTTTGTCCCTCTTATAAACGGGGAGCTAGCTTAATTCGCTAAGCTAGCTGTTTCGTCTCAGATATTTTTGTTATTTTTTTAGATATTTACAGGGTCTTATATCAGTCTGTTTGGCTGTTTATTCTAGGGTGTATTTTTGATTACTAAGTTGAAGATGAATTGCAATAATCTACTACTATTAGTGCTATGCATCTGCTTCGTGGGCTGTAGTTTTCAGTCTGATAGACCCGCTCCTGTGGTAAATATCACGACTCCGGTTATGGCTAGTTATAATAAAGGCTCATTAAAATCCGATTCTTATTTCGTTAAGAGAGGTGATACCCTCTATTCTATCGCCTGGGCATCTAACAAAGATTTCCTTGATTTAGCTAAGAAAAATAAGCTTAACAATCCATATATTATCTATCCTGGACAGAAGCTAAACCTTAACCTGACATCTACTGTTACAAATAGCCAAATGGCTAAAACAGAGTCGAATAATCCTCCTAAAGTCGTATTAGTTAAGGATGAAGTAGATAAAAAACAAACACATACGCCTGTGATTCTAGCTAAGAAGTCCCATGATGAGCCTAAAAACAAACCACTTGATCATGTTAAAAAGTCTGCGTATTCTGTAACGACTAGTCAACAAGATATTAACAAATATATCCACAGGCCGAAGCCTCAGTTACCCACTAAAGTAAGCAAATGGTTCTGGCCGGTGAAAGGTAAGTTGATTGGTCGATTCTCTGCTAATGAGCAAGGGAATAAAGGGATTAAGATCGCAGGCAAACGAGGTGATATAATTAAGTCTGCAGCCGATGGCCGAGTAGTATATGCGGGCAGTGCCCTTAGAGGGTATGGAAATTTAGTCATCATCAAACATAGTGACGATTTTCTCAGTGCCTACGCACATGCCGATAAGATTTTAGTCAAAGAAAAACAGTTTGTCTCTATGGGGCAAACGCTTGCAACAATGGGTAATACGGGTACCGATCGGGTCATGTTACATTTTGAAATCCGCTACCACGGGAAGTCTGTTAACCCACTTAAATATTTACCTAAACATAATGGTTTAGGAGCCAGTTTGGCATTTGGAGGATAGTAAAGTGCAGTAGTTTAAATTGATAATTTGGGAGATTATTTTATGGGTCATAGAATCAGTACCGCATTAGCGGAGCCGTTGGTGGATTTGTCAAAAAACGAGTCTGACGTAGAAACAAAAAAAGGAAATAAGTTACAAGAAGCAGAGCTTGAACAGCAGGTTCAAGATGATCTGCAGAAAAACCTGGATGCAACGCAGTTGTATTTGGGCGAGATAGGTTTTTCCCCTCTACTGAGCGCGGAAGAGGAAGTGTATTTCTCTCGTAAATCGTTGAAAGGTTGTGGTAAGTCACGTAACCGCATGATTGAAAGCAATCTTAGACTCGTCGTTAAGATAGCCCGTCGTTATAACAACCGTGGACTCGCATTATTAGACCTTATCGAAGAGGGTAATTTAGGCTTGATTAGAGCGGTTGAGAAATTTGACCCCGAAAGAGGATTCAGGTTTTCTACCTATGCGACTTGGTGGATCAGACAGACCATCGAACGCGCCATCATGAACCAGACCAGAACGATTCGTCTCCCTATACATGTGGTTAAAGAACTCAATGTATATCTGCGTACTGCAAGAGAGTTAGCCCACAAGCTAGATCATGAACCTACCGCCGAAGAGATAGCGGCTAAACTTGACCTACCCTGTTCTGATGTCAGTCGTATGTTGAAACTGAATGAAAGGATCACTTCGGTCGATACGCCTTTAGGTGGAGACAATGATAAAGCCTTGCTCGATGTACTTGCCGCCGATGATAATGTAGGTCCGGATTACAAGGTACAAAACGAAGACATGTCAAAGTCTGTGGTTAAATGGCTCGATGAACTCAACACTAAGCAAAGAGAGGTGTTAGCGCGCCGTTTTGGCTTGTTGGGCTATGAACCATCTACGCTGGAGAATGTGGGTAAAGAGATAGGTCTCACTCGAGAGCGAGTACGCCAAATTCAAGTCGAAGCCCTGAAACGTCTTAAAGACTTACTCGGCGCCCAAGGTTTATCGGTAGAGGCAATCTTTAAGAGTTAGCTGTAATTTGTTGATTGTTGCTCCTAGGGTAAAGATAAAGGCTAGCCTCACGCATTATGAAAGTATTTTCTTTTGAGGAAGCCTGCTCATTTTTAGGATGACAGTTTCTATTGATGCATTCGTGATTAGATTTTTAAGTTAAGGACTAGAAACTAGACTTAGCAATTAGCTTGAGTTAATGACCTTAACCAATAGTGGTAAGCATCACATATCAATGTCCCTACAAAAAAAGCGCACTTTTTAGTGCGCTTTTTTTGTAGGGAACATTTATGTCTATTTGCCAGAGATGGTAAAAATAGACTTTGTGTCTGGCATCTCTTGTAAAGAGTTATGTCACTCTGTACTGCATAATCCCTGCAAACCTCCTTCCCTGAAGGCTTGGCATTTTTTAAGCTAGCCGTTTCAGTTTGTACAATATATCTAAGGCCTGCTTTGGGCTGAGCTCATCAGGATTAATACTTTGCAGAGCCTCTTCGACAGGCGATATTTGTGGCTCTGGAAAGACCCTAGCTTGTTGTGGTGACTCCTGAGTGATGCCCTTGCTGTCGCGGCTCTCTAAGTGATGCAGTTTATGTTTGGCTGCGGCTATGACTCTGGCAGGTACGCCTGCCAGAGCGGCGACTTGTAAACCATAGCTTTTACTTGCGGCGCCTTCTTGTACTGCATGCATGAAGACTATGGTGTCTCCATGTTCTATGGCATCAAGATGGACATTTTCTACATTGTCGATGAGCTCTGGCAACTGAGTGAGCTCGAAGTAATGGGTGGCAAATAATGTCATCGCCTCAATTTTCTCTGCTAAATATTCGGCAGCTGACCAGGCAAGGGAGAGTCCATCATAAGTCGAGGTTCCTCGACCTATTTCATCCATCAATACTAGACTCTGTGATGTGGCATTATGGAGGATATTGGCCGTTTCTGTCATCTCTACCATGAAGGTTGAACGACCAGAGGCGAGATCATCCGATGCGCCTATTCGAGTAAAAATACGATCCACAGGACCAATGACAGCCTCTTGGGCTGGTACATAGGAGCCAATATGTGCCATGAGAGTGATCAAGGCGACTTGCCTCATATAGGTTGACTTACCGCCCATATTTGGCCCAGTGACGATTAACATTTTACGCGTCGAATTCAAGGTCACCGGATTCGCGATGAAGGGGCTTTGACTGACTTGCTCGACCACGGGATGTCTGCCCGATTCTATATGTATACCCGAGATGTCGGTGAGAGTCGGGCATCGATAGTTTAGCGTCTCGGCGCGTTCGGCAAAATTACTGATGACATCAAGCTCAGCCGCACCCTGAGCGAACTGCTGTAACGCGTGGAGTTTGGGTAACAGAAGATCGAATAACTGCTCCCACAGCTGTTTTTCGCGTGCCAGTGCCTTGCCTTGGCTAGAAAGTACCTTCTCTTCATGTTCTTTCAATTCGGCTATGATGTAACGTTCGGTATTTTTCAGGGTCTGTCTTCGCTGGTAGCTCAGCGGCACCAGATCAGATTCCCGACGACTGACTTCGATATAGTATCCATGGACCCGGTTGTAGCCGACTTTAAGAGTCGATATACCAGTCGACGCTTTCTCGCGAGCCTCCAATTCTTTGAGATAATCCGTCGCCCCCTTACTCAAGGCGCGCCATTTATCTAGCTCTTCGTCGTAGCCATCTTTCAGGACGCCACCGTCGCGGATCAGCATAGGTGGATTATCTATGATCGCCCTGTCGAGCAGCGCGAGTTCCTCGGGGAATTCACCAATAAGGCTCGCTAAACGCTTGAGATGCGGTGACTGACAACCAAGGAGTAGCTGCTGGATGTCGGGCAAGGTAGATAATGCCTGTTTCAGTCGAGAAAAATCTCTTGGTCTGGCGCTTCTCAGCGCGAGTCTGGCCGTGATGCGCTCTATATCACCCAGGGCTTTTAAATGTGGAGTCAGAGTGTCAAATAAGCCGCTGTCGAGTAACTCGGTGAGCGCACCTAGGCGAGATTCTATTTGTTGTCTATTTCTCAGCGGTTCGTGGATCCACCGCTGCAACATGCGACTGCCCATGGGGGTCGTGGTATTATCTAATATCGCTGATAGGGTATTTTCACGTCCACCTTGCAGATTGATTGTCAGCTCTAGGTTTCTTCTGGTGGCGGCATCGAGAACGATACTGTCATCTTGATTGAATAGCACGATAGAGTTGATGTGGGGCAGGGCGGTCCTTTGGGTATCTTTGACGTACTGCATCAGGCAGCCCGCCGCCTGCAGTGACAAACGTGCGTTTTCAAGGCCGAAGCCGCACAGATCTTTGGTGTTAAATTGATCCAAGAGCAGCTTACAGCAGGTATCGAAATCGAATTCCCATTCCGGGCGCCTGCGTTTGCCATTGAATCCTGCGATGAGAGACATCTCACTGAAGTCTTCACTATAGAGAAGCTCGGCTGGACTTGTTCGTTGTAACTCAGCCTCTAACGCTTCTTTGGTGTTTAATTCACTGACCACGAAACGGCCTGAGCTTAAGTCTAAGCTGGCATAACCAAAGCCCGCCTTGCCATGGTATACCGCGGCAAGCAGGTTATCTTGTCTCTCTTGCAGTAAAGCCTCATCGGTCAGAGTACCTGGGGTGATAAGACGAACGACTTTTCGCTCAACTGGGCCCTTAGAGGTGGCCGGATCGCCGATCTGCTCGCAGATAGCGACAGAGACCCTAAGTTGAACCAGCTTGGCGAGATAACCTTCGACGGCGTGATAGGGCAGCCCCGCCATGGGGATAGGATCGCCGCCACTCTTACCTCTGGCAGTGAGTGAAATACCTAAGAGTTCGGATGCTCGTTTGGCATCGTCATAGAAGAGTTCGTAGAAGTCACCCATGCGGTAAAACAATAACATTTCTGGGTTTTCGGCCTTGAGCGTCAGATATTGACGCATCATAGGTGTGTGTTTTTCTAGGTTTTGGGTGTCGATTGCATTCATCTACAGCTCGTTTCTTCTATAAGGTATTGACCAGGCAAGATGCTCCATCGGAGCGGCCTTAAAAATAGGATGCCAATATTAGCAATTTTTCGAGTCAGTTGCGTCGTTAAAAAATAAATAGTCAGGTTGAATTTTTCTTCTGCAACAGCTGCTGCTAATTGAGTGAATATGGGGGGTGAAAAATAATCATGACCAGCACTTGATACTGTATGATTGTACAGTATACTAGTTTGCATATTGAGACCCCTATTCGAGTAGGATAAAGTTTCCTTAGCTCAAATACCGGAATCGTTACAGGTTTATATCGGCGTTGTTGCCGTGAATTAGATTATGCGCGAAGAGGATACCCGAATGAAGATTGATGCGAACAAAGAGAAAGCACTGAATGCCGTTTTAAGTCAGATTGAGAAACAGTTCGGTAAAGGCTCTATCATGAAACTGGGCGAAAACCGCTCAATGGATGTCGAGACCATCTCTACGGGATCACTTTCTTTAGATATTGCACTCGGTGCGGGTGGGCTGCCTTTAGGACGTATCGTTGAGATTTACGGACCAGAATCTTCTGGTAAGACAACATTAACGCTAGAGGTCATTGCCGCTGCACAACGTCAAGGTAGAACATGTGCCTTTATCGATGCTGAGCATTCCTTGGACCCAATATATGCTAAAAACTTAGGTGTCGATATCGATAACTTACTCTGTTCTCAGCCCGATACCGGTGAGCAAGCGTTGGAGATCTGTGATGCCTTGACCCGTTCTGGTGCTGTCGATGTCATCGTCGTCGATTCGGTTGCAGCCTTGACGCCCAAAGCCGAGATTGAAGGGGAAATTGGTGATTCACATATGGGACTCGCGGCTCGTATGATGAGTCAGGCAATGCGTAAGCTTGCTGGTAATCTGAAGCAAAACAACTACCATGCTTATCTTCATCAATCAGCTCCGTATGAAGATAGGTGTGATGTTCGGTAATCCAGAAACCACCACTGGGGGTAATGCCCTTAAGTTTTACGCTTCTGTTCGTCTCGACATTCGTCGTATCGGGGCAATTAAAAACGGTGATGAAGTTATCGGTAACGAGACCCGTGTTAAAGTGGTTAAAAACAAAATCGCAGCACCTTTTAAACAGGCTGAATTCCAAATCCTCTATGGCAAAGGCATCAACCGTACGGGTGAGTTAGTCGACCTTGGTGTGATACATAAATTAGTCGAGAAAGCGGGCGCCTGGTACAGCTATAAAGGCAATAAAATTGGTCAGGGTCGTGCCAATGCGGGTAAGTACTTAATTGAACATCCAGAAATTTCGGCTGAAATTGAAACTAAACTTCGTAGCATGTTACTCGCGTCTCCCGATGCGACTGAGTCAGCTAAAAGCGATGAGAATGTGGATCTAGAGACTGGTGAAGTGTTCTAGAGAGGCGCTTAAGTTCCAATCTCCTATGCATTGAAATAGGAGATTGGACGATTAATCAAGTTCATCTGCTATTAAAGCTATATTTTTCACACTCTATCTTCATTTCGTGTAATACCCTCCCTAAAACTCTGGTTATTATACCAGTCGGTATAAAGGTGTGGTCACTCAGCGAGAGTTTAGCGCTTCAGAGGCAAGGCAACGAGTGAGGAACATAGTTATTCTACGTTTAAGCTCGTTAACGCCGTATCGGAAGTGCTAAAACTCGCCTTTCAGGAGTTTTTTTGGCAGCCTACTTCTGTGTTGAATGAGTTCACAAGGGATCACCATTCCCTCACCCTTTCGCCTTGAATTAAGCAGCCAAAAATAACTCTGAGTTGACCACCTTCTTATACCGATTGGTATTATTCTTTAGACTGCTTATAATACTGCTCAAAATAGCGCAAGTGTGTGTTGAATAACGATTGTCGATTCGATAACTAACGTCCAACACAGTGCCAATAATTTAAGTAATCTCAATTCAGGGTGATTTCATGTATCAAACCACTGCAGCGCTAAGAACGGCTTTCTTGGAGTATTTCCGCAAAAATGGTCATCAGGTTGTGGACAGCAGTTCACTGGTCCCTGTTAATGATCCTTCTTTACTCTTTACTAACGCGGGTATGAACCAGTTCAAAGGCGTATTTCTGGGTGAAGATAAGCGTAATTACACTCGTGCAACTTCGTCTCAGCGCTGTGTACGTGCTGGCGGTAAACATAACGACCTGGACAACGTAGGTTACACCGCTCGTCATCATACTTTTTTCGAGATGTTAGGTAACTTCAGCTTCGGTGATTATTTTAAGCGTGAAGCGATCACATTTGCGTGGAACTTCCTCACTCAAGAGTTGAAAATCCCTAAAGAACGTCTGTGCGTCACCATCTATGAGACAGATAACGAAGCCTATGATATTTGGACTAAAGAGATAGGTATTTCGGCGGATAACCTGATCCGCATTGGGGATAATAAAGGTGCCCCTTATGCGTCTGATAACTTCTGGCAGATGGGAGACACGGGTCCTTGTGGTCCATGTTCAGAAATTTTCTATGATCACGGTGAACATATCTGGGGCGGACGCCCTGGTACGCCAGAAGAAGATGGTGACAGATTTATCGAGATCTGGAACATAGTCTTCATGCAGTATAACCGTCAGTCCAATGGAGAGATGTTGGCGCTTCCTAAGCCTTCAGTCGATACGGGTATGGGAATAGAGCGAATTGCTGCCATTATGCAAGGCGTTCACTCTAATTATGAAATCGATATTTTTCAGGCGCTGATCAAGAAAACGGCCGAAATATTAGCGGTGACCGATTTAGAAAATAAATCACTAAGAGTTATCTCCGACCATATACGCTCATGTGCATTCTTAATTGCCGATGGTGTGATGCCATCCAATGAAGGCCGTGGTTATGTACTTCGTCGAATCATACGTCGTGCGGTTCGTCATGGTAATAAGTTAGGTGCGACAGACTCCTTCTTCTATAAGTTGGTGCCAACGTTAATCGAGGTCATGGGTGAGGCGGCTAAGGGCTTAGTAGAGACTCAAGCCATAGTGGTTAAATCATTGAAGGCCGAAGAGGAGCAGTTTGCGCGTACTCTTGAGCGTGGTTTAGGCATCTTAGACGGCGCGCTTAACGCGCTCAGCGGTAACGTTCTCGATGGCGAGACAGCTTTCAAACTCTACGATACCTATGGCTTTCCGGTCGACTTGACAGCCGATGTCTGTCGCGAGCGTGACATAACGGTAGATGAAGCAGGTTTTGAACTGGCGATGTCAGCGCAAAGAAAACGTGCACAAGCGGCGGGTCAGTTCGGTACCGATTACAACGATTCACTTAAGATAGATGAAGAGACTGAGTTTTCAGGTTATATCGATCTCGTTTCGAACGCAAAAATTACCGCCATATATAAACAAGGTAAATCTGTTACTGAGATAAACGCCGGCGAAGAGGCCCTTGTTGTGCTCGATACCACGCCTTTTTACGGTGAGTCCGGCGGTCAATGTGGTGATAGCGGGACGCTCAGTACCAATGGTATAGAGTTTATCGTTAAAGATACGCAGAAATATGGCCAAGCCGTCGGCCATCTTGGTGCCTTAAAGACGGGAAGTCTGTCCCTTGGTCAATCCCTTGAGGCTAGTGTCGATAAATCGCTGCGTCAGCGCACCGAGCTTAACCATTCAGTGACTCATTTACTTCATGCGGCGCTGCGTCAGTTGCTTGGCACTCATGTGAGTCAAAAAGGTTCCTTGGTCGATCCTGAACGTCTGCGCTTCGATTTCTCGCACTTTGAAGGGGTTAAACCCGAAGAGCTGCAAGCCGTTGAAGACCTAGTGAATAGCCAAATTCGTCACAACCATGAATTGACGGCACAAGTCATGACTATCGATGCGGCAAAAGAGCAGGGGGCTATGGCCCTGTTTGGCGAGAAATACGCCGATGAAGTCCGTGTCGTGACCATGGGTGACTTCTCAATCGAACTCTGTGGTGGTACTCATGTGGGACGCACCGGAGACATAGGTTTGTTTAAGATCACCTCTGAAGGGGGTATTGCGGCGGGTATACGTCGTATAGAAGCTGTGACTGGTGCCGCAGCGATGGCTTATGTGACTAGTCAAAAGGTTGAGTTAGATCAAGCTGCCAAGTTACTCAAGGCAGATAGTGGCTCGGTGGTGATTAAGCTTAAGGCGCAACTGGAGCGTACTAAACAGCTTGAGAAAGAATTATCTCAGCTAAAAGATAAGTTTGCTGCTGCGACGAGTGCAGACTTAGCCGGTGAAGCTCAAGAGATTAACGGCGTTAAAGTGTTAATCAAGAAGCTCGATGGCGTCGAGCCAAGTGCACTAAGAGGCTTGCAGGATGAATTAAAGCAAAAGCTGGGATCGGGTATTGTAGTACTGGGTATAACAGGTGATGCTAAGGTAAACTTGATTGTGGGGGTAACCAAAGATCTCACCTCTAAAGTGAAGGCCGGTGAATTGGTCGCTAATATCGCGGCTCTGGTTGGCGGTAAAGGTGGCGGTCGCCCAGATATGGCTCAGGCTGGTGGATGTCAGCCTGAGAATTTAGATGCCGCACTGAACAAGGTGTCATCTTGGTTAAAAGAGCGCTTAGCTTAAGTGAAGGCTTAGCGAATACTGATTAAGTTATAAATTTGTATTCGACTAGGTGAAGCTTTCTGGCTTGTTGTAAGTTCTGTTGAGTTTTTTTATGTGAAACTTGTTAAGTTGAACGGTCAAGTTTTAATGCATTGTGCTTAGGTGCCGCTTTAACCCTTGGTAGGGCTGGGATTTAATGCTAGTTTAATTCCATGGTTTTAAAATAGTTATCTCGTGGGTTCGAGGGTCTAGCCTTATGGGAGTGCTGTTCGAGGACTAGATCACGCTTTTGACTTAAATAAGGTGTATTTTAACGGTGGTTTTCCACTAGGGTACTATTAATTTGTACTAAGCTAACCTTATAATAAGCATATAATGAAATAGTATCGTATAAAGCTAAATTTGGAACTAAAGGAGCAAACGAATGCTGATATTGACTCGTCGTGTTGGTGAAACACTGATGATTGGTGATGAAGTGACTGTCACTGTTTTAGGCGTCAAGGGTAATCAAGTACGTATTGGTGTTAATGCACCTAAAGAAATATCTGTGCATCGTGAAGAGATTTACCAGCGTATTCAGTCTGAAAAAGCAGACAATGCGTCTGAGGGTGGAAATATCTAGTCTTAAATGCCTTAAGAGTTACCCCTTAAAATAGAAGAGTCAGTTTTTAACTGGCTTTTTTTGTTTTCTGGCTTTTAGCTTCTCGTTTTTTAACGCTGATTGTCTCAGTGTGTTCTAGTTTTATAACGACATCTTTATTAGATAAATACGATGATTTATACCGAGTTTGCTTGATATCTGACTGATCTGTTTAAAAACAGTTCAAACAGAAAGCCTTTATAAGAAATGGTTTGACTTATTTTCGTCAAACAGTAATATGTGCGCCAAGAAACGGAGAGGTGGCCGAGTGGCCGAAGGCGCTCCCCTGCTAAGGGAGTATGGGCTTTAAATCCCATCGAGGGTTCGAATCCCTCCTTCTCCGCCATTTCTTACTTACAAATACGTTGCGGATGTAGCTCAGCTGGATAGAGTACCTGGCTACGAACCAGGCGGTCGGAGGTTCGACTCCTCCCATCCGCACCATCTTTGTGAGTTGACGGGAAATATTGAAACGCGTTGCGGATGTAGCTCAGCTGGATAGAGTACCTGGCTACGAACCAGGCGGTCGGAGGTTCGACTCCTCCCATCCGCACCATTCAATATAATGTAAAAGTAGTAAAGTTTTATTTGTGCGGATGTAGCTCAGCTGGATAGAGTACCTGGCTACGAACCAGGCGGTCGGAGGTTCGACTCCTCCCATCCGCACCATATTAAATATCTAGTTGATTTGTCGACTGGAAATATTAATTTTTCATTGCTGTTTGATTGAGAAATTAAGAAAGCGAGATTTGCGGATGTAGCTCAGCTGGATAGAGTACCTGGCTACGAACCAGGCGGTCGGAGGTTCGACTCCTCCCATCCGCACCATATTTAAATGTTTGGTTGATTTATTGATTGAGAAATTAAGAAAGCGAGATTTGCGGATGTAGCTCAGCTGGATAGAGTACCTGGCTACGAACCAGGCGGTCGGAGGTTCGACTCCTCCCATCCGCACCATTTACTCGTTTGTGTGATTTTCGGAGAGGTGGCCGAGTGGCCGAAGGCGCTCCCCTGCTAAGGGAGTATGGGCGTTAAATCCCATCGAGGGTTCGAATCCCTCCCTCTCCGCCATTACCAATAAACCCGTTGACTCTATCTACGGGTTTTTTTGTGCCTAATATTCCTCTAGATTAGGCTTCTACATCATGGATCTTGACTCTAAACAGCATATTTTTTCATTTCGGTCTACTGCTGTTCGTTTTTCTTCATTCACTTTCTGATCACATTCATCCACTTTATCTGTTATTTCCATTTGTCGGTCAATTCATTGTGTGATCATCAATATATTGCTAATAATATTATTGAATCAATACCTCTGTGGGTTATTTTTACTTATATTGGTATAGCCATTTTACATTCCTCTCGCTATTTTGTTATAAATTGATTACGATTTTTATCGTTAAAGCCATGTAATGCTTATTTAGGCGGCTTTTTTTAATCTTTTTGGTAATAAAAAAACAGACAGTAAGTGAATAGATAGTTGAAACTGCAATATTTATATTCGTTTTTGCTTGTTTAACTAGAGAGAGCCCGCAACTCACGCTAGCTTCTGTTAATACTGAGGATGATATGAACTCGATATCTGAGCAAATTACCCAAGCCGTAGGCATCATGTTTTTAGGCATGGGCCTGGTCTTTGTATTTCTGATAATGCTCATCTTGTGCATTAAATTGGTGGCAATGAAATTTGCTCCCTTGCCTCAGGATAAACCCACAAGGACGCCAGATAATGAAATTAGCCAGACTGGAAGGGTGGACCCCAAAATTGTCGCGGTGATCACTGTGGCTATTCAGCAATATCGCGCTAAAGCATAATAATACTAGGAGGGAGTTTTCATGAGCAATCCACTTGCATTAACTGATGTCGTCTTAAGAGATGCACATCAATCAATTCTTGCCACACGCCTTCGTCTCGAAGATATGCTCCCCATAGCATCTAAACTGGATAAGGTTGGCTTCTGGTCTCTGGAGTCATGGGGAGGCGCGACGTTTGACTCCTGTATTCGTTATCTTGGTGAAGATCCCTGGGAGCGGTTACGTGAGCTAAAGAAGGCGATGCCAAATACGCCACAACAGATGCTGTTAAGAGGACAAAATTTACTCGGTTATCGTCACTATGCCGATGATCTGGTGTACAAGTTTGTCGAGAGAGCTCATATAAACGGCGTCGATGTGTTTCGAATATTCGATGCAATGAATGATGTCCGTAACCTGGAAACTTCGGTGAAGGCTGTGATCGAAGTCGGTGGACACGCTCAGGGGACAATCTGCTATACCACCAGCCCGGTGCATAGCTTAGATACTTGGGTCGATATGGCTAAACGCCTGGAAGACATGGGTTGTCATTCACTGTGTATTAAAGATATGGCTGGCCTGTTAAAACCTTACGATGCTTTCGATTTGATCAGCCAAATAAAATCTCAGACAGATCTGCTGGTCTCGATGCAGTGTCATGCTACAACCGGACTCAGTACAGCAACTTACCTTAAAGCCATCGAAGCCGGAATCGACGTGCTCGACACCGCAGTGTCTTCCATGAGTCAGACTTATGGCCATAGTGCCACCGAAACCTTAGTTGCCATGCTAGAGGGTACTGACAGAGCTACGGGATACGATATGGCTTTGCTAGAAGAGATTGCTGCTTACTTCAGAGTCGTTCGTAAGAAATATGCGCAGTTTGAAGGTGAGCTTAAAGGCATCGATTCCCGCATCCTCAGGGTTCAGGTTCCCGGCGGTATGCTGACGAATATGGAGCGTCAGCTCAAAGAGCAGGGCGCTAGCGACAAGTTAGATCAAGTGCTAGAAGAGATACCTAAGGTGAGGCAAGATCTTGGCTACCTGCCATTAGTCACACCAACCTCGCAAATTGTCGGCACTCAAGCGGTTATCAATATATTGACTGGTGAGCGTTACAAGTCGATGACCAAAGAGACTGAAGGTGTGTTAAAAGGCGAGTATGGCGCCACTCCTGCCCCAGTCAATGTCGAGTTACAAGCGCGCGTGCTTAAGGGAGATCAAGCGATAACCTGTCGCCCAGCGGATCTGCTGGTACCTGAGCTAGACAGGCTTACCGCCGAATTACACCAGAAGGCTGATGCACAGGGGCTCGAACTCGCGAGTGAGTCGATCGATGATGTTCTGACTTACGCGCTATTCCCGCAAATTGGTCTTAAGTTTATAAAAAATCGTAATAACCCCGATGCATTCGAGCCTAAACCTGGAGAGAGTGTAACGACTCCTGTTAAGCCATCGGCTGCAGCATCTGAGCGAGGTTCAGAGACGTATACTGTGAATGTTCAGGGGCAGACTTATGTGGTGCAGGTCTCATCGGGTGGTGATATCAGCCAGCTAGCCTGCAGTGATAATGTGGTTCCTTTCGTTGTGCCAAATGAGGTTCAAGCGGCTCCTCAAGCTGCAGCAGTTATTAAGTTTGAGATGAATGCGCCTCTGTCCGGCAATATCTTTAAAGTGAATGTGGTTGCGGGTGATACGGTTCGAGAGGGAGATGTGGTGATCATCTTAGAGGCGATGAAGATGGAAACTGAAATTCGCGCCGAAGCCGATGGGGTGATCAGCAAGGTATGGGTCAAAGAGGGTGATTCTGTCACGGTTGGTCATCAATTGCTTGGCATAGCTTAGGAGTCTCATGGAAGGATTAATTGCTTTTTGGGCCGCATCTGGAATTGCTAATTTTACCGCTGGCCAAGTCTTTATGATGGCCGTCGGTGCCTTGTTGCTCTTTTTGGCTATCGTGAAGGGATTTGAACCTCTGTTGTTATTGCCAATAGGCTTCGGGGCTATCTTGGCCAATATTCCCAATGGTGGCTTCATCGATGAAGGGGGCTTACTGTTTCTTGCCTATCATGTCGGCATCGAAACTGGGGTGTTTCCTCTGCTTATCTTCATGGGCGTTGGTGCATTAACCGATTTTGGTGCGCTAATCGCCAATCCTAAGATGCTGTTGTTAGGCGCGGCGGCTCAGTTCGGTATTTTTGCTACCTTAATCGGTGCAATCGCGCTTAACTGGGTACCTGGTTTTGAATTCAGCATGAAAGATGCAGGTGCCATCGCGATCATCGGTGGTGCCGACGGTCCTACCGCCATCTTCTTAGCTTCTAAACTTGCCCCTGAGCTCTTGGGAGCCATTGCGGTTGCTGCATACTCTTATATGGCCCTGGTTCCTTTGATCCAGCCACCTATCATGAGATTGTTAACCACTGAGTCTGAGCGTCAGATAAAGATGGAGCAGCTGCGTGAAGTGAGTAAGAAAGAGAAGATCATTTTTCCGCTGATGGTGCTGGGACTCACTATCTTGTTTCTGCCGGCAGCGACGCCTCTGGTAGGCATGTTCTGCCTGGGCAACTTGATGCGGGAGTCCGGTGTGGTTGATAGATTGTCGAACACGGCTCAAAATGAACTTATCAACATAGTCACCATCTTCCTAGGTTTGGCTGTTGGCTCTAAGTTATCTGCCGATAAATTTCTGCAACTCGAGACCTTAGGGATCTTGGTACTCGGCGCGATAGCCTTCGCCATAGGCACGGCAACTGGCGTCTTGATGGCTAAGCTAATGAATAAGTTGTCAGGGGGTAAGATTAACCCGCTGATTGGTGCCGCAGGAGTCTCTGCAGTGCCCATGGCTGCGAGAGTGGTTAACAAGGTGGGGTTGGAAGCGAATCAACATAATTATCTGTTGATGCACGCCATGGGCCCTAATGTGGCTGGAGTACTTGGCTCAGCCGTAGCCGCAGGGGTATTAATCGCCGTACTGGGATAAACAATCAGTTTGTAGACTTGAAGCCCATCTTTCGATGGGTTTTTTATGTTTAAATTGTCAGTTTACACAAGTACTTATTGAAGTTACAAATTGAACGTTTTATAATCAAACCACCATTCTTTTACATCGAAGTAGATATGGATTTCTCAACAGATGAAGTGAATTTTTTCAAACAACTCTTTTCTGAAAGACAATCCGAGGTGAACCTTCATACCATCGCAGTTCAAACCCAAATTCCTAGTGGTTTAGCCGCGATCCTGAGTCAATCAAGTTTAACCCTGTTAGCACAAGGCGAGGGTTATAAGCTATGGATCCCCTTGCACCTTGAATTAGATGAATTTGGTGGATTTAAACCTAACTTAGGCACGCCTGAAGTGATCGATATCAATGGCTATGATAGGAGTTGGCGGGTGAACACCCCCATAGATGTGACCCTATGGGATCAAGCAGACAAGTTACTGGTGGATATCCTATCTCTCTCTTCGACGGGACTCATGGTGAGTATGCAAGGTGTTAGCTATCCCAGAGAGAGCTTGTTTGGCAAGGTGTTGACTTTACGTCTTCCTAATCAGCCTCGCGTCGAGCTGGAGTTGGAACCCGTGAGAGTCAATAGTCATATCTTTGCCGCAAAATTTAAATGTTTAGGTCATGGGCAAGAATCGATAAAGAAGTTTTTGTTTAATCTTCATCGCAGTAGGAATGCCGACTTGTATCGAAGCATAGGTTTGGCACCCTAATACCATCCAGATACTTACTCGGAATGGTATAACTCCATCTGTATTGATTCAGATCAACACCCCTATAAGGTATTTAAGGTGTTATAAAGGTGAACCAAATCACGGTGACAGTGATTAATACCATTCCGAGTAAGTATCTGATCATTCAGCGGGAGTTCAAAGCGCTGTAGGCAAGGTCTATATATTGCTCCTCGGTAACAGCTCCTGCGTTACTCTACCTCCTATATCCCTATAGTCGTGCAATATAGACATTCACCACATCCATGTGGCTTGCGGATGTTTGAAGCTAATAGTTATTCTCGGCAACAAGCTCCTGCGTTGCTCTCGATAATTGCTCCTGCATTATTCTACCTTCACCCGTCCATGGGCTCGTACCTCCTGCATCTGACCTCCATGGTCTTAAGCGTTCCATACGCTTTCAAGACATTTCCCATATCCCTATGGGTCAGGGAAATGTCTTATTTTGTATGGAACAAAATAGACCATGCAGTCGTATATCGAGAATATTCAACGTAGCATAAAGGGCTTTGCACCCCGCACTACGTGAGGCTCTCAGTGTTTCCACTTCTGCGTTACATTGACTTAAAAGGGAATAACCATTTCCTCATCAATGTGCCTTGAATTGAAAAAACTGAGAGTCTCTGAACTGACCAGATACTTATATGGAATGGTATAAGTTACTCAGAACGATAACCTGACGGCACCAAGATGTCGTAAAATAATAAGAGGCATCTCCATGGAATTATTACCCGACTGCTATACCGACCTGTGCATCAACGGCAAGTGGTTTCACTATGCTCATGGAGAGACCGCTGTGTTCATGCTTAACGGCAGCAGCCCGCTATTATTTGAATTAGACACTATGCCAACCACGGAAGGTGAATTAGAGATGCACTTAACCTGTATCTCAGAAAGCTTGGTCAATAAAGAATAGGATTGGTATTAGCAAGCGATAACTTGATCGATAAAAAATAAAGCCAGAGTCTCAGAGAGTTCAGTGGCTTTACAGTGTCGCGCTTAATATGGAAAAACACTAACCACAACACTTCTTATATTTCTTACCGCTACCACAGGGACAAGGCTCATTCCTGCTGGGGGTTTTCTCGAATCGAATCGTGACAGGCTTGTTTAAGATGCCGTCTAATTCGGCGATGTTTTCAACTCCCTCGGCATTGACTTCTATGTTTGCCAATAGCCCATGCTGTTCAAGAATGACCTCTACCTCTGACTTACGCTCATCTGAAACCACAGATAAACTCAATGGGTTTTGATTGGTGCCAGCTTTCTGGATGCGCTTAGTGTTAAAGCCATAGCTTTCGTGCTTAGGTTTTGGAGTTTTACGCCCCATGAAGAAAAACTTATCTGACATGATTTGTTCCAGAGTTAACGATTAGAAATGGGATAAAGCAGATTTGTGTGAGCTTATACTATAAATGCGGCAAGATTTCCAATTAATCCCTATTCGATAGCGATTATTCGACAGTTAAGAAGCGCTAAATACTAAACTGATGAGACCAGGCTATGGGTGTGGAGCAGAAAACTAATGGCGAATGTTTTGCTCGGCAGTCACCCAGAGTAACAGTCCCAGAGAGAGGATCACCGTTGCGCTAATGGCTATGATATAGATGAAACCTTTCTTGCCTTGCTTAATGGACACACCGTTGAAATGCAAAAAAAGTGTCCATAACAGACAAAGAAAAATAGGGAGCAGAAAGACTTTTGCCATTGTGTATCCTTCAGTGTTGCAAGTCAGGCTTTGTAAGCCCAAGTTTCTGGTGGGGTAAGTATAATACCAATCCAACTAAATATCTGATCTTTCAGTAGGAATTCAAAGTTCTGTAGGCAAACCGACTGATTTTGAACCGGCTATTCGAAAACAAGCCGCGACAGCGGCTTGTTTTAACAGCGGGAATTAGCAGGCTTAATTCCTTGCTTGTTGCTTTAAGGGCTCATCTTCTGCGGCGTAGAACTGCGCTTCATCAAATTGCCCCTCAGACTTACCGATGACCACTGCTGTCATCATATCGCCAGTCACGTTGGTGCTGGTTCGAATCATATCGATAATACGATCGATGGCAGCGATGAAGGCGATGCCTTCTAAGGGTAAACCGACGACCCCCAGAGTCACTGATAACATGACCATAGCACTACCGGGTACACCTGCCGTGCCTACTGAGGCCACCGTTGCAGTAACCGCGATAAGCATGTAATCAGTCATATCCAGTGTAATGCCATAAATCTGAGCGATGAATATAGCCGCAATTGCCGGATAAATACCACCACAGCCGTCCATGTTCATGGTTGCGCCAAGAGGCAATACGAAGGAGCTATAGCGTTTCGAGACACCCATGGACTCGGTGCAGCGTGTACTGGCTGGCAGAGTACCGAAGCTGGAAGCCGTGGTAAATGCAACAATTTGTGCTGGTATGGCTTTACGGAAAAATTGCAGTGGGCTAAGTTTAGCGACAAACTTAATCAAGCCACCATAGACGAAGATGATATGGATTAAGGCCGCGATATAGATGGCTGCGATGAATTTTCCTAAAGGCAACAGGGTAGACAGACCATATTGACCCACGATCCAGGCCATCAAGCCAAACACACCGATAGGAGTCAATTGTAGGACCATGCGGGTCAGTTGGAACATGACTTCAGCACCCGCTTCGAAGGTGCGTTTCAATGGCTCGGCCTTCTCACCCACCTTGTTGATGGCTATGCCTATCAATGCCGCAAATACGATGATCTGCAGTACCTTGCCTTCGGCCAGTGAGGCGAAGGGGTTGACCGGGATCATATCCAACAATACCTGTGCAAAGCCGGGAACATGACGCTCTCTCACTTCTGTTGCGACCAGATCCATGCTGCCGCCCATGTCGATAAGCGAGCCTACGGTTAAGCCTATTAAGGAGGCTAGAGTCCCAGTAAACATAAACATGGCTAACGTTTTAAAGCTTAAGCGCTTCAGGCTCACCTGTGAGCCTAGTGCTGTGATGCTAACAACGATGGCACAAAATACCAAAGGTGCCACTAACATCTTGATGGCGCCGATAAAGAGGTCGCCTAGGGGTTTAAGTACTGTGGCTGACTCGCCAAAGATCACCCCTATCATTGCCCCTAAAACAAAGCCTGCTAAGACTTTCTGCCAAAAGGGGATCTGCTTAATGGTTTGCCACATTATGTAATTCCAAGTGATTTTTATTATTAACATTCAAAAAAGTGCTGGATGCTAGCCTAAGCCTTTTTAGAACAAAATGAGATCAGACTATTATCCGATGCTGCATTGTATAGACAGAGTGGCTTGCAAAACAAATCGATTTCGTTATAACTTATTGTGATAAGTAAGTTTGTTTTAATAACTTTAACTATTAACACTTGAGCAACATGGATTTTTTATCTTGGTTTATCACAAAAAAATACGTTTTTCATTAGGTAAGCTTTTATGACAGAGTTATGGTTGATGTTTAGTGCGGCGTTCCTTGCTGCAACCTTGTTACCGGGTGGATCAGAAGTTTTACTGGTGGCATTACTGAATGATGACAGTTCTAACTGGTTGGCCTTAGTTATTCTAGCCAGTGTGGGCAACACATTCGGATCGATAACCAGCTATTATCTAGGGACTTTGGGTCGTTTTGCCCGCAGTCCGGAGGAGATGGCTAAAGGAAAATATAAGCGTGCTCTCGACCTCATAGACAAATATGGATATTGGGCCTTGTTGCTAGCCTGGATGCCAATTATTGGCGACCTATTGTGTTTATTGGCAGGGTGGATGAAACTTCCCTTACTCAGATCGACTCTGATGATATTAATAGGTAAGAGTGTACGTTATTTTTTAGTCGCCGGACTTGCACTTCATTGGTTATAGACGGGTGACGGGTAAATTGATATTAAGGATTTTAACGTGAAAAAATGGATATTAGCCGCAGCCATCTCGGTTGCCTTGGCGGGTTGTGCCAGCCAAGAGTCACCAATCAATCTTCCTGTGGGAGTGACCTTGTTAGAAACCGTTAAGGTTGCCGAGTCTGAGATTGGCATCCCTTACAAGAAGTATCAGCTTGCCAATGGGCTCACGGTCATTCTCCATCATGACGACTCTGATCCTTTAGTCCATGTGGATGTGACCTATCACGTGGGCTCTGCCAGAGAGTTTGAAGGTCGTTCGGGTTTCGCTCATCTATTTGAGCACATGATGTTTCAGGGATCGCAGCATGTCGGCGATGAACAGCATTTTAAGACAGTCACCGAGGCCGGTGGTACATTGAATGGCACCACCAATACCGATAGAACAAATTATTTTGAGACGGTACCGAGTAATCAGCTAGAGAAGATGCTTTGGCTCGAGTCTGATCGTATGGGATTCTTCCTGCCAGCCTTGACGGAGGAGAAGTTTGAAGTGCAGCGTGAGACGGTTAAGAATGAGAGAGCGCAGCGCATCGATAATCAGCCATACGGGCGCATGGGCGAGAAATTTAATCAAGCCTTCTATCCCCAAGGTCATCAGTATTCTTGGCCTGTCATAGGTTGGCCGGATGACTTGGAGCGCGCTAATCTCGATGACGTGAAACACTTCTTCCAGCGCTGGTATGGCCCCAACAATGCCACTCTCACCATAGGGGGCGATTTCGATGAATTTCAGACTTTAGCTTGGGTTAACCAGTATTTTGGGGAGATCCCGGCAGGTCCCGAAGTCAAAGCCGATGACAAGCAGTTATTGACCTTAGATAAGACTCGCTATATCTCGATGGAAGATAAGGTTCACCTTCCCTTGCTACGCATCGCCTTTCCAACCGTTTATGCCCGTCATCAAGATGAGGCGGCCTTAGATCTGCTGTCTAATATCTTAGGGGGCGGCAAGACCTCAATCTTCTATAAAAATTTGGTCAAAGATGGCTATGCGGTTCAGGCTGGGGTGAATCACCCTTGTCAGGAGTTAGCCTGTCAGTTCTCCATGTTCGCCTTGGCTAATCCTGCTAAAGGAGGCAATTTAGCCGACATCGAGAAGCGAATGAAGCAATCTATTGCCGAATTTGAGCAGCGTGGTGTTACCGATGACGACCTGAAGAAGGTAAAAGTGCAGTTTGAAGCTGGGACTATTTTCGGTTTGCAGAGCGTATCGGACAAGGTGGCAACCTTAGCCTTTAATCAGACTTTCTTCGGTAATCCGGACATGATCTCAGCGGATCTTAAGCGCTATGCCAACGTGACTAAGGCCGATGTGATGCGGGTATTCGACAAGTATATTAAGAACAAACCTATGGTGGTCATGAGCGTGGTGCCCGAGGGACAAGAGCAGCTTATCGCCCATGAAGATTCTTTCACGCCCCCAGCGCTCACTGTATCCCACATCGCGGTAGAAGGGGTGGCAGACCATAAGCAAATTGTCTCAGGATTCGATCGTAGCATAATGCCGGGTGCAGGACCTGCGCCTGTGCTTACTGTGCCCAAGCTTTGGACTGGAAAGCTGGCCAATAATATTGAAGTGATGGGCACTGAAAGTGAGGAGACACCAACGGTTGAGTTGGTTATTTACCTTAATGGCGGTCACCGACTTGTACCGGTTGAAAAAGCGGGCCTTGCTGGTTTAACCGCTGCCATGCTCAATGAATCGAGTATGAAGCGCAGCTCAGAAGAGCTTGCTCAAGCATTAGAGATGCTAGGCAGTAGTGTCTCGTTCGGCTCCAGTGCCTATCAGAGTTATGTGAAAATCTCGACCTTGACCTCACGCCTCGATGAGACTCTGGCAATCGCTCAGGAGAGATTATTTGAGCCGGCGTTCAAACCTGAAGATTTTGACCGACTGAAACAGCAGCAACTGCAGAGTCTGCAACACATGATGTCAGATCCTAATTTCTTGGCAAATACCGCCTTCGATGCTTTGATGTATGGCAGTGATAGCCCATTGGGAGTAAGCAGAAGTGGCACCTTAGAGTCTGTTTCTTCGTTGACCTTAGATGATATTAACGCTTTCTATCAAAAGCAGTATCGAGCCGGCAATGCACAAATTATTGCGGTGAGTGATCTGAGTGAATCTGAAATCATGGATAAGTTAGCTGGCTTTAGTCATTGGAAAGGCGAAGCTACGTCTCTGCCTAAATTGGCTGACTTACCTAAACTCCAGGGAGGAATTATCTATATTTTAGATAAGCCCGGCGCCGCGCAATCTGTGATTAAGATTGGTAAGCGTGCGCTGCCCTATGACGCAACGGGCGAGTACTTTAAATCTTACCTGATGAATTATCCCTTAGGTGGTGCCTTCAATAGCCGTATTAACCTTAACTTACGCGAAGATAAAGGCTATACCTATGGTGCCCGTAGTTACTTTTCCGGTGGCATTGAGCAGGGGGTTTATCAAGCCCAGGCAAGCGTGAGAACGGATGTGACATCTCTGGCCCTGGTAGAGTTTTTTGATGAAATTAAAAAATACAGCCAGTCGGGGATGACGGATGAGGAGTTGGCATTTATGCGGGCCTCAATTTCTCAGGGAAATGCACTGGATTATGAGACGCCCTATCAAAAAGCGGGTTTCATGCGCCGCATACAGCGTTACCAACTCGATACAGACTTCACCAAGCAACAAACTAAGATCACTAATTCAATCAGCAAAGATGAATTGAATAAGCTGGCTAGAAAACAGTTAGATCTTAAGAGTATGCTGGTGTTAATCGTGGGTGATAAAGCGTTAATCGAGGCGGATATTAAAGCACTCGGTTATCCGGTGGAAGATTTAGAGTTGTAATTGCCAAATTAGGCCATATATCTAGTGGTAGTAACTTGCGGCATCTTGTTAGAATGGATGCCGCGATTTTATGGCTTAGAAAAGATGACTTGCCTGAGAGGGTTAAACGCTGTCGATTGTGTGAATGAAAGAAAATACACCCTTGACGGGTTTGATCCAGACAAGCCTAAATGATGACAAAAATTAGAGAATAAAATATTGAACTCTTTCAATACATGGATCGAACAACTCTCTGACTCAGAGGGGCGTGCAGCACTACAGGGGATGCAACGTGGCATAGAACGCGAAGCATTAAGAATCAGTGAGTCAGGCCAGCTGGCGACAGATGCCCACCCTAGAGAACTAGGTGCAGCGCTCACTCATTCCAGGATAACTACAGATTATAGTGAATCTCTGCTCGAATTTATCACTCCTGTTTTCAGTGATATCGATGACTTGCTTGAAGATCTGACCTATACCCACGCATTTACGGTGCAAAACCTTAACCAACAAGGTCTATGGCCGGTGAGCATGCCTTGTTATGTCGGTGATGTGAGCAAAATTCCCATTGCACAATACGGCAGTTCAAATTCAGGACAGATGAAACGTTTGTATCGTAAGGGATTAACCTATAGATACGGCGCTCAGATGCAGATTATCTCCGGAGTTCATTTTAACTTCTCTGTATCTCAGCCACTTTGGGACAAGTTGTACCTTTTAAGCGATCAACAGGGTTCCAAAACAGATTTCATCTCTGAGTCCTATCTAGGGCTCATACGTAATTATCGACGCATGGTTTGGGTATTACCTTACCTTTTTGGTGCTTCCCCGGCCCTGTGTAGCTCGTTCATTAAAGATCAGCAGACCGATATCGAATTTAAGAAGATGGGCAAGGGGACCTTGTATCTTCCCTATGCCACCTCATTGAGAATGAGTGACCTGGGTTACACCAATAAGGAACAAGACAACTTAAGCATCAGCTATGATTCTCTGGATAAGTATCTGCAAGGGATGCACAATGCCATCAATATGCCCTCGTCTAATTTTGAAAAAATAGGCGTTAAGGTTGATGGAGAATTTAGGCAGCTCAATGCCAATGTGCTGCAGATAGAGAATGAATTTTATTCGCCAATCCGGGCTAAGCGAGTCACTCGCGATGGTGAAAAGCCTTCGCAGGCACTGGCTAGAGCCGGAGTCGAATATATCGAAGTTCGAGCTTTAGATGTCAATCCATACAGCGCGATAGGCATAGAAGCATCTCAGGTGCGCTTCTTAGACATGTTCCTGCTCTATTGTTTGTTAAGTGATTCCCCCTTATCGGCAGAGGGCGAGGAAGCCGAAATATCCGCTAACTTGAACCGAGTCATTCTGCAAGGACGTAAGCCGGGTCTGGAATTAAGCAATAATGGACACTCAGTGCTCCTCACCGATTGGATGAAGCAGATGTTTTCATCTTTAAGCTCGATTGCCGAGCTGTTGGACAGTGAGGGTGAAAATCATTATCGTCAAGCGCTCGATACCTGGTTAGCTGCGGTCAATGATCCTGACTTAACCCTTTCTGGAAGGGTCATGTCGCACTTGCTTGAGAGTCAAATCGATCATGGTTGCTGGGTCAAAAGCTTAGCCAAACAGTACCATAAGACGTTGAACGAATATGAGCTACCAGAGCAAGTTGTCGCTCGATACAAACAGGATGCGTTAGACTCCTTGACTAAGCAAGCTAAGATGGAAGCCGAGTCTAGCCAAAGTTTTGAGGCATTTCTGCAAGATTACTTCCGAGATGAAACTATTTTAAAAATGGCTGAGATAAAACGTTGCCGTTGAGAGTGAAGATTTGAAACCATTACTCGTGCTACTTTCCATGCTTATCATGCTTATCATGCTTATCATGCTTATCTTGCTTTCAGGCTGTGCTTCACAGCCTGATGATAGTTTGAGGTGTGGTGTCGTCTCGGGTTATCTCGACCCCGATTCGAGTCAAGATCTGTATCGAGCCGTCGTCACTCATTTAGACGGCAAACCTGTCATCTCTAAACCCAATTACCGGCTCTCGCTCGGCGAGCATACCTTTACTTTTGCCGAGTTGATCAGCGCGCCATCTCTGCAGGTGAAGCTAGCCGCCAGGACGCCTAAAGACTTAGTTGTCAGAGTCGAAGCCAACCGCAGATATCATTTTGCGGCTCAATTTAATACCGATAAACGCTATCGTGGCCATGACTCTGGTTTTTGGCAGCCGGTGATCTGGCTCGAAGAAGCGCATGCGTGTGAATTACCCGTGAAGTAACCTGTGACATAAGGTTAATATCGGGCACTTTTGAGCTTGGATAATTGCATCTTTAACCTAAGGATGTGACACTAACGTTTTGATTAGTTTCACGACTTAATATGCTCCTGTCTGCATTACACATGGTATCGCACTTATGAAAGGGTTTTCGGTTTTAACAGCAGCTTTTTTGGCATTATTACTCTCAGGTTGCGCCACGGCTCCGCCGGAAAACCCTGAAAATTTATGCTCCATCTATCAGGAAAATCGCGACTGGTATAGCGCCGCACAGAACACCCAAGAGAAGTGGGGCGTGCCGGTCCATGTGCCCCTGGCGATGATGTATCAGGAGAGCTCTTTTAAACACAATGCAGCGCCACCTATGGAGTATTTTCTCGGCTTTATTCCTATCGGGCGTGCCAGTGATGCCTATGGCTATGCTCAGGCTAAGACCATGACCTGGGATGATTACGTCAAGGAGACGGGGAACTCCTGGTCAAGCCGGAGTAATTTCGATGATGCCATGGACTTTATGGGCTGGTTTATTTATAAAACCCATAAAATTAATGGCGTCTCTAAGTGGGATGCCAGAAATCAGTATCTGAATTACCATGAAGGTTGGGGCGGTTATAAGCGCAAGAGCTATAACCAGAAAGCCTGGTTGATCAAGGTTGCGGCTAAGGTCGACGCCAGATCTAAGCGCTACGCCGCGCAATATAAGACCTGTAAGGAAGATCTCGACTCTTCCTGGTTATGGCGTCTCTTCTTCGCTTAGCAATAAATATTAGCCGGGCAGGGAAACCTCCTAGCCCGGCTCTGTAAATCCCTGTTGCTTCTGCCAAAATCTGATCTTATTCGCTCTGATCCCTTTATCCATGAACGTGGCACTTAAACGTATGGGCTTTGCTGGTGAATTGGTTCCCATGGCTTACGCGCATTAGCCAGTACCACACTAAACGAACAAGGCTTTGCTCCCGATGTCATTGAAGCAGCTTTAGCGCATGTTGATAAAAATGAAGTTAGGCGCGCATATAACCGTGCTGAATACTAGAACGTAGACGAGTATTGATGTGCTGGTGGTCTGGACATATTGAGCAAGCGGAACATCACTTTATAATTACAAAAAACAAAAGGCTTAAAGGCCGTTATCTAGTTTTACGAAGCCTAGGGTAGCCCCCGAAAGAAGTTGAATACCTATCAACTTTTGGCTTAGTAAATTTTAGTAGGAACGCGGGGGCGTAATATGGAAATAAAGGATGATAAGGTATTTTATACTGAGGCTCAGTTGAGCCAATGTATAGAGATACCTATTTATACTGTTACTGACGGGCTTAATAAGTTTGTTAAGTTTAAAGGATTACTAACTGAAGGTTTCGAAGGCACACCTTCTACGTTGATGGGTATTTAATCATAGACAAGGCATCTAAAATCCAAACAGGGGAGCATGAATATGAAGACTTGCTGCTAAAAGCTAAAAGCTAAAAGCTAAAATCTAAATGCTAAAATCTAAATGCTCTAAGTATTGCTCGCGTCCAGAATTAGATGGTAATTCATATATTGTTTCTATGCGGTATTTAATTAATGAGGTTTTCATCAGCTATAGTGAGTTCAAAGTCGCCCTAAATAAATTCGGTATCCCTCTTACTAGAGGAGCTGAAAGCATACAAGCTAATGACTTTAACTACGATGTGAACTTAGTTAATAGAAAAAGCAATTTCACTCAAATTGATGCCGCACGAATTGCATAAAATATTTATTCCACTAATCAAAATTCATGTGATGGCAAACTCCATTCGACCCCTTTGAACGACCATTATATCGACCTTCTAAGTGACTGTATTAAAGGGACGAACCAAGATGATTTTAAATTGCACACACTTGAGCTTTGGTGCTCAAATAATGATGAGTTCGGTGACAGATATTCAAAAAGATATGATAATGGTACTTATTTAAAGCAAAGTGCTGTAATAGACTACGAATTGACCGTCATTTCAAAACGAGAATTACTAAGGTGGTGTGAATATGAAGGTATTAACACTGGGCTACATTATGAAGCAAGAGCCTTTGAAGATTCGATTGAAGCTTTAAGCCTTGAAAATGAAAAACTAAAAGCCAACATACCCACCAGAGCTACAAATTGCTATTGATGCTCACGATACTCTCGTACGCGATAGTACAACTACACCTCTCAATAAAGACATCAAATTATGGCTAGATAAAGAGAGTAAAACGAGGGGGATTAGGCACGAAGATTCAGGTGAAAATCCAGAAGGGCTTAGTGAAAAATCAAAAGACGTTATCGCAAAAATAATTAAATATTAACCCTATTATATTAAGCATTAGCCACCTAACCCCCCCGCTAAACCCTAGGGTAAATAGGAAATAATTGTCCCGAATAATTCAATAACGGACAAGGATAATTACCTATGAACCAATACCAACCAAGAATAATCAGAAAGCCTGATGTCATTAACGAAACAGGCTTATCAAAATTAACGCTATACAATCGCATTAAAGACGGTCTATTTCCGCCGCCTATCAGCTTAGGGGCGCGAGCAGTCGGCTTTGTAAAATCAGAATGTGAAGCCGTTATTAACGCCATGATAGCCGAGCAAACACCAGAGAAAATCAAAGCACTGGTTAATTCGCAACGAGAAAGGCGTGTTTAATGGCCGTAAGCAATCGCTGTATTGGATTGATAAGCGACATTTTAGTTGTGACTGGGAACAAGACAAAGACGCCAGAACCATCGCTAGGAAGCGATATAAGGATCGCTCTTACTATGCAACTACCACAGCTAGTAGTTTGTTTGTCATTTGTAACCAATACATATATTCTTATTCTAAGCAAGATCGCCAGTGCCGAACACATCTAGATAAACTCCTCGATTTATCAATTCACCCACTTATTACGTCAAACGATACTCAAATAGTCTGTTATGAGTAAAATATCGACTATGTCCTTAAAAATAAAACATTATAAACCCCAAACAAGGGTTTGCTTATGTATGAAAAGATGACTTTAAATTGGGTATCTTGGGTCTTGCTTAAGCGCTATCTAGCCTATCTCTTGGTGGAGAGTGGTCTACATAGGCCATACAGGCAAGTGACCATCCTGAGTGTCTTGGTTATTTTTCTTTTGTTGAATATGACAGGCATAAAAAAGGCCGCGTTGGCGACCTTCTTTTTTTAATATCAGCTTGCGTTATTAGCGCTTCATTAAAGAGCGATAACGTTGCTTGCTTGCAGACCTTTTTCGCCTTGCTCTACTTCGAAAGACACTTTTTGACCTTCATCAAGAGTTTTGAAACCTTCTGATGCGATAGCACGAAAATGTACGAATACGTCAGCGCCACCATTATCTTGAGTAAGGAAACCGAATCCTTTATCTTCGTTAAACCATTTTACAGTACCAGTATTTGAATTAGACATGTGATGTCCCTTATTTATTTAATTTAAAAAAAGTTCAATATTAACAATATGTTAATTTATTGAATTATATCATGTTAGGCTAAAATAAAAGGGAAACGTCTAGCTACAAAACACGGTTTTAGTAGTGGATGTTTTACTTGTACTTGATGCCGCATTTAATAACTCTCTGAACAACTGAGCGATATAATAGCGATCGTTCATTTTTTATGCAGCCTTTTTTTGCTTTTTTTAAAATATCTTTATTTAACAGTTATATACACATTTAGAATAAAGGGGCGGAGCGAATTAGAGCTTTCAGGTAAATTCAGATACTTTTTCTAATCAACATCTGGGCGAGGTTTCACAACGTGAAACTCTCCGAGCGAGAGATAGGGTGAATATGGAATAGCCATGAGCCTATGAATGAGAAGCATGGAAGCTGAACTGGCATTTGTATATGGATATATGTTATCGAACTGGTTATGGCGTCTCTTCTTAATTGCTCTCTCTGTCCACACATAAGATGAATTGTGTGCTACACAAAACGGTGTTTTTTGTTATTAGTCTGTAGGCATTAGTTATTTGCAGTGTGGATCAAGCTAGACGATAATCAGCCTCTGGCTTGGGGGAGTCGTTGCTGGAATCAAGCAATCGGGGCATTATTCCATTATAATGCGCCACAAATTATAAGTAATTCTAAGCTATACCCTACATAAGGATTAAAAATGAGCAAACCATTTGTTGCAGTCTTGATGGGATCTGATTCTGATTTACCAACCATGCAAGTCACCCTAGAGGTGCTTAAGGGCTTTGGTATTCGATTCGAAGCTAAGGTGACCTCGGCTCACCGTACTCCCGCTGCGACTCACGCCTATGTGCATGATGCAGAAGAGCGCGGTTGTAAGGTTTTCATCTGCGCCGCCGGTCTGGCTGCTCACTTAGCCGGTGCCGTTGCCGGTATCACAACCCGTCCAGTGATTGGCGTCCCGATTGACTGTGGTCCACTTCAGGGTCATGACGCCCTGCTTTCTACTGTGATGATGCCTGGCGGCGTGCCAGTAGCCACTGTGGCTATCGGTAGCGCAGGTGCTAAGAATGCGGGTTACTTAGCCGCGCAAATCTTAGCCGTGGCTGATGACGCTTTGGCGGTTGCGGTAAAAGAGGAACGTGCCAGATCTGCCGCTGTTGTTGAAGCGAAAGATGCTAAGCTGCAAGAAAAACTGGCGAACTTATAGTCTCTGCTAAAGTTTGATAAATAAATGCCATCGACCTAGGGTCGGTGGCATTTTTTATTATTAATAACGTTCTAATTCTCCAGCATCCTCTGTGCTTATTCTCTTTCCCGTGTGTTTATCTATCGCCTTATTGAGTGTTGGATAGAAATACAATAGCCCCTCTATGGGCTGTACCTTGGCTCTGGTCAGGCTCCTTATTGGCTGAAACTGCAGGTCGGAAATCACTAATGTCTTCTGTTCCAGCCTGAATTTATCCACGAGTCGGTTTAGTGAAGATAACCCCCCTGCATCGAGTATCGACACTCCGTCCATGTATAACACCACGACTTTCTTGTTGCGGGCTAGCACATGTATCTCGGCGAAGATGAGATCGGCTGCGGCGAAGAATAGCGGGCCATTAATTTTGATGACCAGCATCTCTTGGGGGACTGGCGTATCGACATAACTAAGATTATGGCCGATATCATAAAGCTTGGTCATGTCGGCTATCTCTTTCATGAAGAGCAGTGCGGCCAGCACTATGCCGACACTGATGGCTATCACCATGTCGAATATCACGGTGAGAGAGAAGCAAGTCATAAACACCAAAATGTCGCTATGAGGTGCCTTCCTGATAAGGTGCCAAGCCTTGGGAGCCTCACTCATGTTCCAGGCGACGACGAGCAGGAGTGCTGCCATTGCCGACATAGGTAAATAGGCCAGCACTTGAGCGAGTAGGAGTAAGCTGGACAAGAGTACCAGGGAATGGATCACGGCGGCAACGGGACTCTGGGCCCCGGCTTTGACGTTGGCAGCGCTCCTTGCTATGGCTGCGGTGGCGGGAATGCCACCGAAGAAGGGGGCGATGATGTTTCCTATCCCCTGACCCAATAATTCGCTGTTGGAGCTGTGGCGCTTACCCGTCATGCCATCGAGCACCACGGCGCACAGCAGTGACTCGATAGCCCCCAACATGGCGATGGCAAAAGCGCTGGGTAGTAGGGCCTGTATCAAGGACCAGCTCAGTTTCAGTGTGCCGCCATCGGGACCTGTTCGCATCCAGGGCCATTCGAAGCCTGGTAGCAAGGGTGGGATCCCCATGCCTGTAGTGCCATCACTCAAGGTGTAATGAAAACGTGTGCCTATGGTCTCTATCTGAGCACCATAATGGTTGAGTGCCAATGCTAACAGGCTGCCGATGACGATGGCGGGCAGATGAGCCGGCACCTGTGTACGTAACTTGGGCCAGAATAGCATCACCAACAAGGTGGTGAGAGCCACTGAGGTGCTGGCCAGATCGAAATCGGGCACTGACTGCACTAGTATATATGCTTTATCTAAGAAGCTTTCAGGCATGACGCTCAAGGACAGGCCGAAGAAGTCCTTCACCTGAAGTGTGGCTATGACCAGACCTATGCCGGCGGTAAAGCCTAAGGTAACAGGCTCGGGAATATATTGGATTAGTCTGCCGAGTTTGAGTAAGGCCATCATGACCAAGATGATGCCGGACATCACAGTGGCCAGCAGTAAGCCCGCTAAGCCAAACTGTTGTGCTATGGGGTAAAGCAGCACGACAAATGCGGCCGTGGGGCCGGAAATGCTGTAACGTGAGCCACCAGTGAGGGCGATGATGAAGCCACCGACTATGGCCGTATACAGGCCATATTGAGGGGCAACGCCACTGGCAATGGCCAGGGCCATGGATAAAGGGATGGCGATGATGCCAACGGATAATCCTGCCAATGCATCATGCCCCAGACGCTTGAGGGTGTACGTCTGTTTGAAACAAGACTGGATGAGGGCATGACCTAAGGTGAGCGAGAAGAGGTGGGCCTTATGTGACACTGAATTTCCTGATTGAAACAGTAAACGGGACACTATTCTGAGCCTAAGTTAGCTCTGCTTGTGTGAGCCACTTCACGCAAATGAATAAGTGGCTCATATCTGTTAGTCACTCAGATTATTAAATCTTTTAACCCTTTTTTGTTATTAGCCCGTTTATAGGAGTATCAACAGACAAAAGGACAGGATCATGGCTCATTCGAACGCTGATTCGGCTCAAGGCTGCACAGCTCATTTCGCAGCTCATCAATTCACAGCAATGAAAAGTGTGCAAGGGTTTCAATTATCACTCATTTCGGTTTCGTTACTACTGGCCTTGACTGCCTGTGGTGGTCAGCAGGGTGATGCAGAAAAAGACAGCGCAGCAGCGACTGAGCATCAGCAGCAAGAAGAGGTAAAGGAGCATAGAACACTGGCCGATCAAGCCATCTCAGATGATAAATCTGCCGATATGTCTATCTCTGTACCCAGTGGTATATACGGAGCCGGTAAGCAGGCCAGTGAGCGCATGATTAAGATGAAATCCTTAAGCCGCCACCATGTCATGGGGCAGATGAGTGCTCCCGGCGTGTCAGCGTTTAGCCAAGCTAGCAACAGGAATAATTTTGCGAGGCGCACTGCCAATGGCATCATGGTGGTGGGGGAGATCCCGGTATCCACCTTCTCAATCGATACCGATACCGGCAGTTATACGACACTGAGGCGCTGGATCAATCAGGGACGCCTGCCTGAGAAGGGCACGGTTAGAGTCGAGGAGATGATCAATTATTTTAATTATCAATATTCTACTCCCTCAACGGTCGAGCAGCCATTCAGTGTCAATACCGAGCTGGCACCGTCTCCCTATAATGAGCATAAGATGCTGCTCAGGATTGGTCTCAAGGGATATGAGGTCGATAAGTCCCAGCTAGGGGCGAGCAACTTAGTCTTCCTGCTCGATGTCTCCGGCTCGATGAACTCGCGAGATAAGCTGCCGTTACTAAAGACATCATTGAAGATGTTATCCCAGCAACTGAGTGAGCAAGACCATGTCTCCATCGTGGTCTATGCTGGCGCATCGGGTGTGGTGCTAGACGGGGTAAAAGGCAACGACACTCAGGCGATTAATCAGGCATTGAATAGCCTAAAGGCGGGTGGCTCGACCAATGGCGGCGCCGGGATCCAGCAGGCCTATCGACTGGCGCAGAAACATTTCATCCAAGGTGGCGTCAATCGGGTGATCTTGGCCACTGACGGTGATTTTAATGTCGGCACCACAGATCATCAGGCCTTGATGGACCTGATAGCAGCCAAACGTGACCAAGGCATAGCCCTAACGACCTTAGGTTTCGGTCAAGGAAATTATAACGATCACCTGATGGAACAACTTGCCGATAAGGGCAATGGTCATTATGCCTACATAGATACGCTCAATGAGGCGCGTAAGGTGCTGGTGGATGAGCTGAGTTCGACCCTGTTGACCATAGCTAAAGATGTGAAGATTCAAGTGGAGTTTAATCCGGCAATCGTCGCCGAATATCGTTTGATAGGCTATGAAAATCGGGCCCTCAACCGTGAAGATTTCAATAATGACAAGGTGGATGCCGGCGAGATAGGGGCGGGTCACAGGGTCACCGCGCTCTATGAGATAAGCTATGTCGATAGTCCCAACCAGGCCAACGACAAACTCAGATATGGTTATGATAATGCTACTGGCATGGAGAAATATAGCCGGGATGAGATAGCCTTTCTCAAGCTGCGCTATAAGCCCATAGGGGAAGATACCAGCCGATTGATCTCATATGCGATTCGCCGAGACTCTGGAGTTAAGACCTTAGCCCAGGCGAGCGATGACTATAGATTCTCGGCCGCAGTTGCCGGACTGGGGCAATTGATTAATCAGAGTCTCTATACCCATGACTTGAGCTATTCTAAGGTGATCGACTTGGCTAACTCTGCAATGGGCCAAGACGCGTTCGGCTATCGTCATGAGTTTGTGCAGCTCGCTAAGACAGCTCGCCTGCTGGCAGGGCAAGAGGCTGTTGTCGAGGGAGAAAACATGTCGAGGGTCATTCACCCCATAAAACCTATGCCCAAACCTAAGGTCGAAGTTCAACCTAAGTACATAGCGCCACATATAATCTCTCCCGAATACTAGCTTGAGATAGACAAAGGGATTCAGGGCGTGCAAACTTTCCATCACTAGTCTATCTATAGTCTCTCCCTCGATAGGTTTACGGCCTAAGGGAGAGGCGTTTCAGCAGGAGAGGTTTGTGGCACAAGCGTTAGGGCAAGATAAATCGACAGAGGCGGAGATAGATCAGCGCTTAATGCTGAACTATGCCAGTGGAGACACCTCGGCATTTGAAACTCTCTATCTAAAACATAAGGGTGGCTTGTATCGTTATTTTGTCCGCCAGATAGGGGATAAACAGTTGGCGGAAGACCTCTATCAGGAGACCTGGGGGCGGATCATTAAATCTGCATCCAGTTATCAGGCCGATGCTAAATTTACGACCTGGATCTATAAAATTGCCCATAACTTGCTTATCGACCACGTTAGAGCGGTGAAACCTGTCGACCTGTTTAGCGAGACCTTTAGCGAAGAGCAAGACGCCGAAGCCTTGCTGCCCAGTGATGAGATGTCATCGGACAGGGCGATGGAGGATAGTTTTAAGGCTAGCCTGCTTAAACGTTGCATCGCATTATTGCCGATGGTGCAGAAAGAAGCCTTGTTATTGAATATGGAGGCGGGCTTTACCGCCAGTGCCATCGCAGATATCGTCGGCGTGACACTCGAAGCGACCAAGAGTCGCATTCGCTATGCCAACCAAGGTCTTAAAACCTGTGTGATGAATAAGTGGCAGGAGGTTCAAAATGAAAGATGAGCAACACAATAAGCCTGCGACCGAGCAAGCTGAGGAATTCGATAACGAGCTGCAGACCTGGTATAAGTTGCAGGCCCAAGAGCAAGCTAGCAGTGAACTCGATGATAGCATCATCAAGATGGCTATTGAGGCGAGCGCCGTGAGCAATCAAGCTGCGGTTGATAGCAGTAAGCATCAAGCCCCATTAGCGGGCGACAAGTTCACTGACAATGTGGTGAGAGTCGAGAATAGTTTTTGGCGAAAGAATAGATGGGCATTGTCGTCTGCCGCCTCCGTGATGCTGGTGGTGACTGTGGTCATGTTAAACCCTCAAAGCCCCCAAGAGATCCTCTCCGATGATGCCATGCCCATGATGATGCAGATGAGCCAGCCGCTCGATGAACAGCTTGAATCCTTGCAAGCCGATACTGTCGATGTGAAGAGTGAGTCCAGACAAGCACACAGGACACCGAGCGCAATGCCGGCATCGGCACAGCAGTTTGACGGGGCTGCCGCGCCGAAAATGAAACCGACGGGTGAAGGCGCTGATGACAGAGCTAAGCTAGGCGCAGAGGCGCAGAGTAACCTGTCGCTGTCGAGCAAGTCTTTATCGAGTCATGCCTTACCTAACAAGAGTGTGCCACAGCGTGAGGCTATGGTGAGTGCCAAGCAAGCATTGAATCATCTGCAAAACTTGATCGATTCGAAACTGTGGGATGAGGCTGAGAAGCTAGCCAACAAGCTTGCCAAGCAGTATCCAAACCTCGAAGAGTCTGAGCATCCTCAGCATCAAAGGTGGAGTGAGTTGCAGGCAGAAATAACAGCGCACTAGCTGGCTGATTTCTCTACATTACATTTCTCTGTTATTTAACAGCACTAAGGCAGTTATCGCTATGCTAGCTGCCTCAATTAGTTTGTACACATTCCATCCCTCCATCCCCGGTTAATTCAGAGGATAGGACTGCTTTGTTTATTAGTTTGTACACATTTGCTAATGATTTAGGTACTAATTATTACTGTTGGTTTAATAAAAGTTTGCTACCTTGTGGGCCTGAAATAATAATATCAATAATAAATAACGAGCTAATCATGAAACTTCGCCTTTCTGTTGTCTGCACCTTATTAGCGCTCGGCAGCCTAAGTTCTGCGGCCGCTTTTTCGGCAAAGACTATTCATCCCGGTTATTTTCGCGCCCCGGCACTGAGCGATAATACTTTAGTGTTTACCGCCGAGGGCGATCTCTGGACCAAGAAGCTAGGCCAGAGCCAGGCTCAGAGGCTGACCAGTTTGCCGGCAGAGGAGTTAGGGGCTACAGTATCGAAAGATGGCGACTGGGTAGCCTATGTGGCTAACTACGAAGGTAGCAGCGAAGTCTATGTTATCCCTATCAAAGGTGGTCAGGCGAAGCGAATAAGTTTCGAAAATAGCCGAGTGCGAGTACAGGGCTGGACGGCCGATGGCCAGGTCTTGTATGCCACAGATAATGCCTTCGGTCCGGCCAACTATTGGGTGCTTAGAAGCGTTAATCCAGACACCTTGGAGACTCAAGACTTGCCTCTTGCCGATGCCATCGAAGGGACTATCGATGATAAAGGCGAGTATCTGTATTTCACTCGTTTTGGATTACAGGCGACCGGCGACAACGTCAAGGTGTATCGCGGTGGCGCCAAAGGTGAGCTGTGGCGTTTCAAGTTGGGCTCCAAGACTGAAGCCCAGCGCTTAACATCGGACCATATTGGCTCAGTGCGTCACCCCATGCTCTGGGATGACCGCCTCTATTTTGTTAGCGACAGTGATGGCAACGATAACATCTGGTCCATGACACTAGATGGCAAAGCATTTAAGCAGCATACCCAGTTTACCGATTGGCAGGTTCGCGGCGCGCGCATAAATAATGGCCGCATCGTGTTCCAGCAGGGCGCCGATATCAAGCTCTACGATATCGCTGCCAATAGCAGCCGCACATTAGATATTAACTTAGTGTCTGATTTTCCACAGCGGCGTGAACATTGGGTTAACGACCCGATGAAGTACGCCACATCTACTCGTCTTTCACCTTCGGCAAGCAAGGTGGTGATAACGGCAAGAAGTCATGTGGCCGTAGCGGCCACAGATGGTTCACGTTTAGTTGAACTCGCCTTACCCGGCAGCAGCCGTATTCGCAATGCTGTGATGAGTCCAGATGGAAAATGGGTCTATGGCATCAGCGATGCTTCCGGTGAGCAAGAGATCTGGCGCTTCCCGGCCGATGGCGGGAATGGCGCTAAACAGTTAACCGATAATGGTCACACCTTACGCATGTCGCTCAGTGTTTCACCGGATGGAAGATACATTGCCAGTGATGATTATGACGGTAACGTGTGGTTGCTGGACCTTAAGAAGAATAGGCACAAGAAGATCATCACCCAAGGCGAGGGCCTGGGCCCTTATGCCGATATCGTCTGGTCGGGTGACAGTCAGTTTATTGCCGTCACTAAGTTAGAGATGGGCAAACCCAGACCTCAAATCGTGCTTTATTCATTAGCTAAACAGCGTGCTGAGACCTTGACCAGTGATAAATATGAATCTTACTCACCCGCGTTTAGCACAGATGGTCATTGGCTCTATTTCCTCTCCGACAGGCAATTTAACTCTACACCTACCTCGCCCTGGGGCGATCGTAACTTAGGGCCTATGTTTGACAAACGTAGCCAAATTTTTGCCTTGGCATTAGATAAAGATGCCAGGTTTGCTTTTCAGAAACCCAATGAGTTATTTAAGCCTGAAGCCGATGACAAAGATAAGACATCATCGAATAAGGTGACAGTCGACTGGGATGGCTTGAGTCAGAGACTATGGCAGGTTCCGGTGGCGTCCGGTAACTATTCAGCATTGACGGCGAACAAGGATGGGCTCTACTTTCTCGATCGCGCCGCCGCCCGTGGCAGTAAGTCTAACTTGAAGTTGGTGAAGTTCGATCCTCTCAGCCCTAAAGTGGAAATATTTGCTAAAGGCGTCGCCAGTTACAGTCTATCGGCGGATGGTGAGAAGCTATTTATTCGCAAGTCTAATCATGGCGGTAAAGATATGCTCATTGTCGATGCCGGTGATAAATTGCCTAAAGAACTGACCAATGCCAAGGTGCAGATACAGCAATGGCAGCTCGCCATAGAGCCAAGGCTTGAATGGCAGCAGATGTTTGAAGATGCCTGGTTGATGCACAGAGACTCTTTCTACGATAAGAAGATGCGTGGCCTGGATTGGCAGGCGACCAAGGCTAAATACCAACCTCTGGTAGACAGACTCACGGACAGACACGAACTCAACGATCTGTTTAAGCAGATGATGGCCGAGCTGGATTCGCTCCATTCTCAGGTTCGCGGTGGTGATCTGGACAAAGATAAGCAGATGGCCAAAGCCGCCAGTTTAGGTGCACGTCTCGAGCAGACGAAAGCCGGCGTTAAGATCACTCACATCTACCAGAATGACCCCGAGTTACCCAGTCAAGCCGCGCCACTTGCAAAGGTGAGCGTCGATGCTGAGGTGGGGGATATCATCATCGCCATTAACGGCAAGAAGGTGACTAATGTTGCCGATGTGACCCGTTTCCTGAGAAATCAGGTGAAGAAGCAGGTGTTGCTCCAGCTAAAACGCGGCAATAAACAACATAAAACCATAGTGAAGCCTGTGACGATCCGCAGTGATGCTAAGCTCAGATACTTAGACTGGGTTAACCATAACGGCACTAAGGTGAGTGACACTAGTGAAGGTAAAATTGGTTACTTACACCTCTATGCCATGGGCAGCGGTGACATTGCCAGCTTCGCCCGTGAGTTTTACGCTAACTATGAGAAAGAAGGGCTGATTATAGATGTGCGTCGTAATCGCGGCGGTAATATCGACAGCTGGATCATCGAAAAATTACTGCGCCGTACCTGGGCATTCTGGCAACCGACTCGTGGCACGCCAAATGCGAATATGCAGCAGACCTTCCGCGGCCATTTGGTTGTGTTGACCGATGAACTCACCTATTCAGATGGTGAGACCTTCGCTGCCGGCATCAAGGCCCTCGGCATAGCACCACTTATCGGTAAACAGACTGCGGGGGCCGGTGTCTGGCTGTCGGGACGTAATTCCCTGGCAGACAAAGGCATGGCGCGCGTCGCCGAATATCCTCAATATGCCATGGACGGTCGCTGGATCCTCGAAGGCCGGGGAGTGAGTCCGGATATTGAGGTGGATAACTTACCTTATGCCACCTTTACCGGGTATGATGCTCAGCTTGAAAAGGCCATTTCATACCTTAAAGATGAGCTGGTACAGAAGCCGATAAAGCCACTCAAGGCGTTGCCGCTTGCCGGGCAATCCATGGCTGATGATATAAACAGTCAGTAGCTAAGTCAGTCACTAATAGTTAAATAAAATAATGATTTATTAAATAAAATTAATTAGTTAAAGATATGTGGATGATGCATATTAATGCTTATCCAATAGTTTTTGTATCAGGCATACCCTATGTCTGTTTCGGCTCTCTCACCAAGGTCGGAATTTTTAGGAGGTTATCAGCCAAGCAGTTCCCAGGCTGATAGCTTCCGTTTTTCTTTTCCCCTATTTAAGCATTTTATCACTAGCCTCTATGGTACTTTTTACTCAAAATCCTTGTTCTAGGTGGCTTACTCATGATTCTTTTCTATAATTTATTAGCCAGAGTCCCTTAGCTTTCTTTTTTGGGAGAACAGATACTGGGCTATATTAAGGATTAGAGGTAGGAAAATGCAGCTTGCCATAAAAGATAAGTCAGTATGGAGTTCTCTGATCTTGATCGGAGTCCTTACTCTGTCACCCACAGCCATCGCCGATGATAGCCATTTCAAGATAGCAGTAGGTGGTTTTTACTCCAATTCTGACACAGGAATGGATGTCACGAGTCCATTAACAGGCAAAACCTTTGAGCTCGATTTTGAGACTGATTTAGAGCTGGTAGAGAGTGAGTTTTTGCCTTTTTTTGAAATTGCATATTGGTTCAATGCCCGGCATGGTATCTATTTTGACTGGCAACGACTTCATCGTGATGCAACCAATACTAATATCACAGTGCCCTACGAGTTTGACCATCCCGACCCTGATATCGATGAGACTTATTCGATTCAACTCGGCGCCGAGATCACCACAACCTTTAATGTCGATATCGCTCGCATAGGTTATGGCTATGATTTTTATAAGGATGATGCATGGGATCTCATCTTTACCGCCGGTTTTCATGTCATGTGGTTAGAGTTAGGCTTCGAGGGGGAGATTGGTGCTTGTGTCGATGATAACTGCGGCATCATAGATATCGCTCCCAATACTGTGGTGTTTACCGATGTGACGGCTCCTTTGCCGGATCTCGGTCTACTGGCTCATTATCAGTTTGCCGATAGTTGGAGTATTACTGGCCATGCTCAGTATTTTTATATCAAAATAGACAATATAAAGGGTGAATTGATCGATCTCAGCGGTGGGATTGAATATAACTTTGAAGGTAAATTTGCAGCAGATTTATCTTATAAATATTACAAAGTGACCGTAGATATCGAGGGTGATCATACCACTACCAGTATCCATTATGGCTTTCATGGACCCATGCTGACACTTTCTTATGAGTTTTAAGCTATAAAATCTAAGTGTCGTTTTCTGCTGGGCTAAACTGTCCTGTCCGATTCTTGGAGTCTACCGGAGAGTTCAATGCCGCCTGCAAGTCCTGCTCAGATAGCGTTTCTTTTTAACGCTGAATATACCGTTACTATTATTCAACTATTAAGAAGGTTAGATAGAGATATCTATCCGCTTATCTCCTGATCAGTATCGAAGATGCTTGAATTAGTTGGCCGTTACCAAAGTGTATGGTGTGATCTCGACAGAAGTCGCCATTCTCTCTAGATATCTCATCGGTTTGCCAGTTTACTTCTGAGGTAAATGCCATTCATTTCTCTACTGAGTTTATTTGAATATTGAGCGACTAGCACGAATGGTTCTGGCTGGACGTCTAGATAATACGAACGTAAATGTAACTTAGTTAGCCTTGCTCATAGATGCTCTGAGTGGTTTTTACATAGGTTTGCATGGTTGAAATCTGTTGCTGCTGGGCTTTAGAGTTAACTAAAGCGTCTCTTGCTTCATCATTATTAGAGACATAATAAGCCGTGACTGGTGATATACCATTACTGTTCCCCGTCGCTACGCCCGCCATATTTGAATAGATTTGATACTGGGCTTGTGCTTTACGGTACTCAAGATAGTTATCGACCTTCTCTCTCTCGTTAATAAATGTTGGTGATGACGGTAAAATTCCAGCCTCTTTAGATGTCGCTGGTGGCTGCTTGGACAAGGCCATGGCTTCGGCCGAAAGGGTGACTGAGTCTGTGATGCTAGGTAGAGGTTTTACGGCTACAACTTCGGCTTGATATGCTGAGATTGGTGCTTTCGCTGTCATTGACTTGGTTGTGCCATACACAGCATTATTTTGTTGAGCGTTCGAGTTAATTTGCATATCAAGCTCATTGGTTACGAGTAAAGTTTGATTGTACAAGTTATAAGCTGAATATTGGCTGAACTCGATACCAAAAATATCAGTGCTCGTTCACCTAACGATACTCATGTTTCTCTAACGTACGAGGTTAAGTAAGCAGATAACTGATACTGGTTATTAGTCCCGTGGCCATAAAAACGGGCAAAGACTTAGCACGGTAACTTAGCGTGAGAATCACTAATAATCCTGCGACAGCAAGCATACCGGTAAAGAATATACTGCCATAAAGCATACCTTGTTTGGCCACATTAAAATAATAGCTTAAGGCAAGCATCGACCAACCAGACCAATATAAGCCCCTACTTTGCCATGGAGTCGGGGCTTTTTTGAAGGTGCTCCTGAAATTTGAAAACATGGCCAATGCTAAACAGCCAAATGCGACATAGCTGATCCACAAGATACTCAATACCATTAGATTGGAGATCATCATTGGGCGTCTCCCTTCACTTTAGCTGTCAGGGGATTTTCAGCCACTAAGTTTTGTCGCTGAGACCCAGTCGCCTTATTTTTATTGATGGCTGCTGATTTAGGTTTTTTTGAAGTATTGAGCTTTGTGACCGTTAAAAGTAAACCTAAGCCTAAAAAGCAAGATAAGAGGTCGAAACCCACTAAGGTCCACTGGCCGCTGACAATATTATCGATAATATTGCTCGGAGAGGTTAGGCGTTGAGTAGAGGTAAAAAAATCAATCCTAGTCCCCCAAGGCTCAAAACCAGTCGCCAACTGCTTAGGCTGCGAGTAAAGCAGGCTAATAACCCGACTAAGCCTAAGGTGATAAAGAAGCAATCGGCTTCCCATTGTGCCCTACCTGGTAACTCGAGCGGCAGCATACGGTTGGCGTAGAAGAAAACCGATGTCGCTAAGGGCAAGCCTGCAATAAATGTCAGGTTCAGCCCTTCTACCAATCGTAGACCCAAACTCGCAGTCTTGCCCTTGCTTATCTGTTTCTGTTGCTTCTGGCGTATTTTTACCGCCCAAAGCAGTGCTCCGGTAGCTATCATGGCGCAGCCCATCAGACCGCAGATAAAGAAGAATCCCCGTAAAAAATAGCCTGCAAAACGAGCCGTATGCAGTGACATTAAGGTGTCGTAAGTTGCATGAGTCGCAGACTCTTCCACAGGTGACATGGAAATTAGCTCACCTGTGACTCCGCTAAATACCATTTGCGTACGTTTGTCGGTGACCAGTTGTCCATTGTTGCGATAGAAACTGATACGGCTATTACTGTCATGTGGCGCAGAGATAACCACTCGTTTAATCGGGGCGTCTCCCCAGTAGCGCTTTACTTGTGGCAATAAGCTAGCTACAGAAATAAGTTTCGCATCTTGGCCACTGGGTTTTGTTTGTACCCTAGATGGGTTTAACTCGGCGCGAAAGGTCCGGTTATCACCGTCGTAATTAGTGACTACCGCCAAGGCATATACATAAACAGACCCGTATAGGTGATCATCAAGTGGTAGGGCAGTGCCATCACTGAGCTGATATTGTGGGCATCAAGCCAAGAACGGTTGCCCTTATTGGGTCTGAAACTGAAAAAATCTTTAAATATTCGTTTATGGATCACCATCCCACTGATTAAGGCGACCAACATAAACATGGTGCAAAATCCCACTATCCAACGGGCAAACTGGGCAGGTATATAATGCAGGTCAAAGTGTAATCGGTAGAAAAAATCACCGCCTTTAGATTCTCGTACTTCACCGATCATCTCTTCACTATCTGCTTTAACGATCAATTCATGATACTCACCGCGGCGTTGCCCAGCTTGCGGTTGATTTTGCCAGCCATAGCTAAGATAGGGTCTGCGCTCCGTTGGCAGGTAGATACGCCAGTCCCTCGCATTATCTGTCCGTTCATTTAAGAAGGTCTGTCCCGACGCTAACTGCTTGCCAAGCTTATTAGCTTGATAATGTTGGAATGTCCCTAAATGTAATTCAGGTTTGGTCCACAATGATATCTCGTGACGGAAATAGCTCATGCTGCCAGCAAAAAAGACGACTAGCAGTATCCAGCAGACTAGCAGACCTACCCAAGTATGGAGCCAGGTCATGGAGCGAAAAAAAAGAATCTTTCATTAGGTTACCTAAAAACGGAAATAAGCCTGTTATAGGTGTTAGGTCATCATTTTAGTGGCTGCGTACAGGCAAGCACTCATGATCAAAATCTCTAACCAGGCACGCATTGGCGACTGTAAACTAAAGGTACGAATCGCACTGACGGCGTAGATAGTGAATGCCAGCATGGTAGCCACTAAGGTTGCATCGACAGCAGGAAGTGGCAGCAAGGCTGCAATAAATCCACATACATTGGCTGCAACCAGATAACCGCCAAATATCGCTGCCGATACTCTGGTGATCAGTGCGCCATGTTTGGGGCGATATAAACTAACTTTTTCTATGAAAGTTAACTTGGTAACGTGAGAGTGAATCACTGTTTGGCTATCCGTTTTAACCTGCTACGAAACAGGTAGATCAAAATGGTGGCACGATTTTACATCAGCAGTATCAGTCTGGTAACTGTTTTCATTCTCATTTACATATAAATTTACACAGTGAGAGCTGCTTCTCATTTTGCGGTAAGATGACGGAAATGATTCGGTGTGAATGAAAATTAATCATCATATAGAGCGAGTATGGTTTATGCTTAATTTTAGTTGATTAATTATCAGTCTCTTGAGTGATGAAAATATCGACATATTGTCTGCTTTTATGACGTTTATCTTAGTTTTGTCTTTATTTTAGACATTGAATATAACCGAGGCTTGCATTTGTTTCGCATCAGGAGTAAATATTAATACAGCTGGTTTGGAACTGTTTTGGTGATTAATTACGTGTGACAAGCATGCATCAAATGTGCCTTGTCATATCCGCCCATTGGCACTTTCATCTTTAAACGTTCACTCTCTGCAATGGTAATAGTTAGGATGGATATAGGGCTATTAGGTCTGTATGAGTATGGAAATACTCTATTAACCGAGTTGGTAATGACTTGCTAGCGTAAAAATTTAAATTAATTTTATCTTAGCCCTTGAGATTTTCAAGCTCAGACCCCAGTTCTATTATTAGAAGTAATTATTAAAAGGAAAACCTATGAAAATAAATCTTTCAGGTCACCACGTAGATGTTAAAGATTCAATCAAAGAACATTTGAACGAAAAGTTTTCCAAGATAGCCACTCATTTCCCGACACTCATCTCGTTAGATGTCACCATCTCTAAAGAGCATGGCGAGTATCAGGTTGAGTTGCGCACTAATTATGAAGGTAGTCGAATCTCTGCATCGGGGACAAACGATGTCATGTATCCGGCTATTGCGATTGCCAAGAAGAAGCTCGAGGCAGCGCTCAAGCACCGTAAGGGTCAGCTAAAAGCTGATAAACATGAGAAACCAGTGAGCACTACGCCAGAAATTGCTCACGAAATAGTCCAAGAAATGAAGCTAATTTAACGCTCGCTTCAAGACTCAAAGTAAAAATAAAGCCATCATAATAGATGGCTTTTTTGCTTTTAGCTTTGGCTAAACACTATCTAGTGCTTTACAGGAAACAGCTTACCTTTGAATACTGTGTCATACACTTGGATATCCTTGAGGCTATCCAACTCAACCTTGTAGGGGTTTTGTTCGAGTATGGTGAAGTTGGCAATTTGTCCCGTCTTAATGCTTCCCAGGTAATCTTCCATCTGCATCAACTGAGAGATGATGGCGCCGTCCATCAAAATTTTGACCTGCTTATCCAAGAAGCGCACCTTAGTGTTGTTGCCGAACATCTTAGTGGTCTGCTCGACTTCGGCGGCCACCCCTTCTTTGCCTGAGTGATTTTTAGGCGAGAGATCATGGCCGAGTTCAGGTAAAACTCATGGCCTGATCTGTGCCATATGCCCATGGGCCGTGACGATGATATGCTATCAAGGGGATTTCGGCTTATATCGCCGTGAAAATAGCTGTTATAACCCCAGCTCCACAGGATCTCTTGCTTGTCAGCTGCAGTCTCGTCACTCAACTTTTCTTCAACATTCATATAGCCTTCAAGTAGAGTCAATGGGTTACAAGGCTGAGCACAGCTTGTTCGATGAGTTAGCTAACGAATTGGATGTAAATGAGGTGTTCAATATAGGCGACAGCCAGCAGGCCCGTACCATAATGACTGCAATCTGGGACGGTTATGAGGTCGCTCGTTCTCTTTAGGGGGCTTGTGATACGCCTTCTTATCTAGTGTGTAAGGACTACACGAATAAAAGGCTTAGCCATATTGGCTAGGCCTTTTTCATGTCTGCGGACAAATAGAACTAGCACGACCCAGAGAAACTGCAGCCGATATTAGAGAATGAATTGAAATAGAGGACCAAGTCTATGCTAAAAATTTCATCTTGGTCTCTATCGGCTATCCCAAGCCTGATGTTTGCTTCAGATGGGCTTAGTTTGTCTGAGACACGTCTACAGTGGGATAATCTGTCTAACCCAACTCAACTCAACGCCGCCATGTCTGATGTTAGTTTCAGATGGGCTTAGTTTGTTTGAGACATGTTGATAGTGGGATAATCCGTGTAACCTAACTCAGTACCGCCATACATGGTGGTAGGATCCACTGCATTGAGGGGAAGATCATGGCGGATCCGCTCAGGCAGGTCAGGGTTGGCGATGAAGGGACGACCGAAGGCGATCAAGTCACCCCAGTTCTTCTCCAATAGCCGTTGACCACGTTCGGGGGTATAACGTCCGGCGTAGATGATGAGTCCAGAAAAGCTGTCTCTCACCGCCTGTCTGAAACTGTCGGGCAGTTCAGGTGCATTGTCCCAATCGGCTTCCGCCAGAGACAGATAACCTAATTTCGCCTGCTCCAGCATCTTGATTGCCGTCACATAGGTGGTGTGGGGATCATCTTCTAACAGGCCAAGATAGATACGATCTTCTTGTGTGGTCTCGAACATAGGCGCGAAACGTACTCCGACTCTCTCCGGGGGGAAAACCTGGGTCACAGCCTCGATAATCTCCTTTAGAAAATGCAGTCTATTCTCTAATGAGCCGCCGTATTCATCCTCCCTGAAGTTACTCTTATCTGAGATGAACTGGTTCACCAGATAACCATTGGCACTGTGTATCTCTATGCCATCGAATCCCGCCTCTTTGGCGTTGACTGCGGCCTGCTTGTAGAGCTGAACCAGCTCCTTAACCTCCTGAGTGGAGAGTGCGCGGGCCGGAGAAGGCTCAGCTAATGCCCCTTCTCCCGGTCCGGTCTCGATAAATACGCTGACCGTTTCAGCTTTACCCGCAGAAGGGGCAATTGGCGCGGCGTTGCCGGGCTGTAAGCTGGTGTGAGACACCCGGCCTACATGCCAGAGCTGAGCGAAAATCACTTTTCCCTGATCATGTATGGCTTGGGTCACCTTTCGCCAGCCTTCAACTTGCTCGGGAGAGTGAATGCCAGGAGTCCAGGCATAGCCCTGACCCCTGGGCTCTATCTGAGTGCCTTCGGTGATCATAAAACCTGCACCGGATCTTTGGCTGTAGTATCGAGCCATCAGTTCGTTGGCTATGTTACCGGGTTGACTGCTACGGGAGCGTGTCAGTGGCGGTAGCACGATACGATTTTCTAAGGTCAGTGAGCCCAGTGTTGCTGTGTCAAATAGTGCGGGATATTTCATAAGTTAGCCTTGATTACTCTGTTATTGGGCTAATATAAGACTTCTATTGATGCAAAAAAATAACTAAACTTCGAAATTACTATTCGAATAAACGGAATAAAATGCTGGATAAACTCCCCAATCTCAGAAGCT
>NZ_ABIC01000012.1 GCF_000172075.1 Shewanella benthica KT99 | reverse complement strand
TATCATCCTTAACCTGCTTGATGTTTTGACTGTCCTTTCAACGGTAGGGTCTTCTTTATGTATACTGGCATTGGGCGATATTTTCAGTTTCCGTATGCCATAGATCGTCATCACAGGACCTGATAGCGCATAAAGGTAAAAAATGAAACAGAGTATTAGTGCAGGCTCTAAAGATACAAAAACAAATATACCGACGAGGGATAAGATGACAAGGAAGTTAACTCGACTGCGCCAGTCGATATCTTTAAAGGATAAATATCTGAAGTTACTCACCATGAGTAAGCCCAACATAATGGTAATCAGAGCCACAAGCCAACTAATATTATGACCATCGATTGCATTTTGACTTCCCAGCCAAATACTTGCAGCGATCACTGCTGCCGCTGCGGGGCTAGCTAATCCTTGAAAATAACGTTTATCGGCAACCCCGACTTGCGTGTTAAAGCGAGCTAAACGCAGTGCTGCACCAGCACAATAGATAAAGGCCGCCAGCCAACCTAACTTTCCAAGTTCAGCCAACCCCCAATTATAGACGATCAAAGCGGGAGCTACACCGAATGACACCATGTCAGCCATGCTATCGTATTCGGCTCCGAATTGACTCTGGGTATTGGTCATTCTTGCTATGCGACCATCGAGCCCATCAAATAACATGGCGACAAACACAGCTATTGCAGCAGACTCATATAAGCCATTCATTGATGCGATAACCGCATAAAAGCCAGAAAACAACCCTGCCGTCGTAAACAGGTTTGGTAACAGGTAGATACCTCTATGCTTTACCGAATCTTTATCAAAGTTTTGCATATCATTCAAAGATAAGTATCTTGTATGAAAAATATACCATACTTTGACTATTCACACTTTATCCTTGGAATCTAAGTCTAACCAGTTATTCACTTAAGCTCATTATACGCTATGAACAAGTTCATCTTAGTTTTGATTGGAAATCATTATGCACCCAAGATTTTTAGTTCTCGTTCTACCTTTACTATTTATGACATCTGTTTCGGCCACAGTCATATATAAATGGGTAGATGAAAGTGAAGTGACTCACTACAGCCAGCTGATCCCAGAAAATGCCAACGATCAGTCTACATCCACAAAACTAAATAGTGAGGATATTGAGCCAAAAGCCATAGGAACTGTTACTCCGACGGCTCGTAGAGTTAAGCCAAGCCCAACAAGATGCAGCAGCTATTAATGAACATGATAAAGAACAAGCTAAAGAAATCTGTAAGAACGCGAAATACAATCTTGATATTTTGATGTCCCACACCAAGCTAAACAGTAAGGATCAACAAACAGGTGAAGTTGTAGCCGTGACAGAGGAGCAGCGTCAAGAAAAGATCAAGATGCAGAAACAGAGAATCAAGCTATTCTGTAAATAACTATCTGCATGCTAATTAGCACGATATATAAAGTAATCTTGCGAGTATTTAGCTAGAAAGACGGGGGGTTAGCTCCATAAAAAAATAGACTCGATTGAGTCTATTTTTTTTATGGGGGGTGTAGAATGTTTTCTTTAAGGTTTTGTGACCGTATACATGGAGCGGCTCATCCCATCTTGGCAGGCCTGAGTACCTAGATTCTAGCCGTCATCAAATGAGTCTAAACCATCTAATGTCATATATTTCAATGCAGCTAGTGATCCACCATCGGCTTTAACGAGCTTAAACGTAGAATAATTATGTTCCTCACTCGTTGCCTTGACTCTGAAGCGCTAAACTCTCGCTGAGTGACCACACCTTTATACCGATTGGTATTAGGCTAGAAGCGGCAAACATATGAAAAAATATCATTCCAAGTCAATTTTACTGCTCTATATCTAAGTCAATTCCATATTATTATATTTAAACAACTGACTATAGTGGATAAAAGTCAATCTATAGTCGTTGAGTCGAAAATAAAACACATGAGAGCCTAGCTGGCAGGTATACAAACCAGCCTGAGTCCCTATGTGAGCCATTATTGCAGGAAGATCAACTCGCCTCCCGAACACTCAAGTTTAATGGGTTTACCCGGCACTATACTACCACTTAAGATACGTTGAGCCAGTGGATTCTCTACTTCCTGCTGCAATGCCCTTTTCAACGGCCTTGCTCCATAGGCTGGGTCGAACCCAGCCTTAGCAATAAAGGCTAACGCATCTTTACTAATTATGAGCTCATAATCTTTTTCAGCAAGCCTCTGCTGTAACAATTTAATTTGAATATGGGCTATATATTCAATGTGCTTCTCATCCAAAGGATGAAAGACCACTGTCTCATCGATTCTATTTAAAAATTCGGGTCTAAAACTATGAACCACAACATTCATCACCTCGGCCTTCATCTCACTATATGACAGAGAGCCACATCGGTCTTGAATGATGTCAGAGCCTAGATTTGACGTCATGATGATAACCGTATTTCTAAAGTCGACAGTACGGCCTTGACCATCGGTCAACCTGCCATCGTCTAGTACCTGCAATAAAATGTTAAACACATCTGGATGGGCTTTTTCAACTTCGTCGAGGAGGATAACCGAATATGGCTTTCTTCTTATCGCTTCCGTGAGATAACCGCCCTCTTCATAACCCACATAACCAGGAGGTGCACCGAGTAAACGTGCAACCGAGTGCTTCTCCATAAACTCCGACATATCGATACGCACCATCGCCGCTTCAGTATCGAATAAAAACTTAGCCAGTGACTTACACAGCTCGGTCTTACCTACGCCCGTTGGCCCCAAAAACAAAAATGATCCAATAGGGCGTTCGGGATCGGCAAGGCCGGCTCTGCTGCGTCGTATCGCGTTTGACACCGCATCTACTGCTTCATTCTGGCCAATCACACTTTCGTGTAACGCCTTTTCCATTTGCAGCAGTTTCTCTTTCTCCCCTTCCAACATCTTAGCAACAGGGATCCCCGTTACCCTTGATAGCACCTCAGCAATCTCAACATCGGTTACCTTGTGCCTCAATAAGGTCATGTCTTGCATCTCAGCCTGCGCCGCTAGATCCAATTGCTTTTCTAGCGCCGGAATGCGGCCATATTGCAACTCAGACATACGAGTCAAATCACTGGCACGTCGTGCTACATCGAGATTCAGCCTCGCCTGCTCTAAATCCGCCTTTATATGTTGAGTACCTGCCAGTGCTGCTTTTTCTGTGTGCCATATTTCGTTAAGCTCTGCCGCTTTAGCATCGACATCTTGCAACTCTTTTCGCAGTGAATCTAAACGGCGAATACTCGCCTCATCAGTTTCTTTCGCGAGTGCTTGCTCCTCAATCTTAAGCTGAATGCTTCTGCGCTCTAACTTATCCAGCACTTCTGGTTTAGAGTCGATCTGAATTCTAATACTCGATGCCGCTTCATCGATAAGATCGATGGCTTTATCGGGTAGTTTACGGTCTGAGATATATCGATTTGACATGCTTGCCGCGGCGACAATTGCAGGGTCGGTGATCTCCACATGATGATGTAACTCGTAGCGATCCTTGAGCCCACGTAAGATGGCTATCGTGTCTTCTACGTTGGGCTCTTCAACCAACACCTTCTGAAAACGTCGCTCTAAAGCGCCATCTTTTTCTATGTATTTGCGGTACTCATCTAGAGTCGTAGCCCCGACACAATGAAGTTCTCCTCTTGCTAGGGCAGGTTTGAGCATATTTCCCGCATCCATGGCGCCATCACCTTTACCCGCACCGACCATGGTATGCAATTCATCGATGAAGAGGATGACTTGGCCCTCTTCTTGAGAGAGTTCATTGAGAACAGCTTTTAGACGTTCTTCGAATTCGCCACGATACTTAGCCCCAGCCACTAATGACCCCATATCTAATGAGAGCACGCGCTTATTTTTAATACCCTCAGGCACTTCGCCGTTAACAATTCTTTGCGCCAGTCCCTCGACAATCGCGGTTTTGCCCACGCCAGGTTCACCTATCAAAACTGGGTTGTTTTTAGTGCGACGCTGCAATACCTGAATCGTACGGCGGATCTCATCATCTCGACCGATCACTGGGTCTAGTTTGCCTTGCTCGGCACGCTCAGTCAGATCGATAGTAAACTTCTTAAGCGCTTGACGTTGATCTTCGGCATTCGGATCGTCGACGGCTTTCCCCGCTCTGATCTGTATAATGGTTTGCTCCATCAAGTCTTTAGTGGCACCTGCCTTCTTCAGACTCTGGGCGAGAGGGTCATGACCTTCCAACGCTGCCAGAATAAATAACTCACTGGAGATAAACTTATCTTTACGCTTCTGGGAGAGTTTGTCGCAAAAATTAAGCAGACGTATTAGTGCCTGTGATAACTGAATATCACCGCCAGTTCCCTCAACCTGAGGCAAACGCTCTAACTCTTGACTTATCATAGAACGCAATGAGCTAACCTGAATACCTGCCTGAGTAAGCAAGGGATGAATTGAACCATTATCTTGATTAAGAAGGGCCATCATCAGATGAATTGGTTCTATAAACTGATGATCGCGTCCCAATGCCAATGATTGAGCATTGGAAATTGCTGTTTGGAATTTATTGGTCATACGGTCGAGTCGCATACAGCCTCCAAAATAATAACTAACGACTAAGATTTACTTTATAGTTAAAAGATGGGGCTTTTTTTAGTTTTTTCAAGGTGTAAACTCTAAGATTGGGCACCCTATCGTTAATTAACCAGCTTAAGTCAGCCAGATGAATGACGCCGTGCGCCCTGTGATACCATCTCGGCGATAGGAGAAGTAATCGGCTTCATTTTTATAAGTACAAGCATGAGTCAGGTATACCTGACTCACCCCAGCCAACTGGAGTCGATATTTTGCCAGCCCCTGAAGATCGGCTAAATACTTTCCATCGGACTCAGTTGCATTAAAAAAGGCAGAAGTTTCAGGGTGTAATAACATAAACGCCTGCCTCACGTCCTCGCCAACTTCAAATGCCTCCGGGCCAATGGCTGGTCCCAAATAAGCAATAAGATCTGAATGCCCTACGGCAAACGTCTTCAACGCGGCCTCTATGATCCCGTCACACAGTCCACGCCAACCTGCGTGAATCGCGGCAACTTGCTTGCCTTGTCGATCACAAATAAGCACAGGCAGGCAATCAGCAGTCATTACGACACAGACTTGTTGCCTATGCCTAGTGTAGCTGGCGTCTGCACAGACTCGCCTCTGGTTATCGGCCTCGACAACTTTAGTGCTATGAACTTGGTCCAGCCAAGCTGGGGGAGAAGGTAATATCAAGCGTTCACTGATGAGCGCTCGATTTGCCAGCACATTTTCCAGTGCGTCACCCACGTGTAGTCCTAAATTCAGACTCCCATAGGGAGCTTTACTCACCCCACCATGGCGGGATGAGAAAGCAATATTGACGCCTTGTGGAATATGCCAGCTTGTGGTCACCTACAAAGCTTATAAGATTGAAGACGGATTGTCTTCAGTATCTTTTCTTAACGCTTTGGTTAAGATCACCATATCCTCAGGAACCGGAGCCTGCCAGCTCATGATTTCACAGGTATATGGGTGAGCGAGTTCGAGCCTGATCGCATGTAGCGCCTGACGCTTAAAGCCCATAAAAATTTCGAAAAACTCAGGGGTCACAGCTTTAGGTGGCCTTGGACGTCCACCGTAAACAGGGTCACCCACTAAGGTATGGCCAAGATGAGCCATATGCACACGGATCTGGTGAGTCCTTCCAGATTCCAAACGCAATCTTAAACGCGTATGGGCTCTGAACTTCTCTGCGACACGAAAGTGAGTCATCGCAGGCTTGCCCGAAAGCACCACAGCCATATGGGTACGTTTAGTCGGATGACGATCGATAGGTTCATCGACTGTGCCACCAGAAATAAGTGATCCCATCACTATAGCTTCATATTCTCGAGTGATCTCGCGAGCCTGCAACGCCGAGACAAGGTGTGTCTGTGCCTCGACTGTCTTAGCTACAACCATGAGCCCAGTTGTATCCTTATCCAAACGATGCACAATACCGGCACGAGGGACTAGCTCGATACCTGGACAATGATGAAGTAGCGCATTCAGAAGTGTGCCATCACTGTTGCCAGCACCGGGGTGAACCACAAGGCCAGCCTGCTTGTTGATGACTAAGATATGATCATCTTCATAAACAATATTTAAATCGATGGCTTGGGCTTTAGCTGTCGTTTCTTCAACTAAGGTCGCGCCAACTTCAATTTCCTGGCCTTCGAGCACTTTCTCTCTCGGCTTATTTGAAACATTGCCATCAATAGTCACTGAACCATCTAAGATCCACTCTTTGATGCGCGTACGTGAGTAATCAGGGAACAACTCAGCCAAAGTTTGATCTAATCTTTGACCGGTTTGTGTTGCTGTTATCTCGCTTTTTAGATTAATCTCTTGTGTCATAGGAACCGTACCCGCTTTTCGGGGTCCAAAAAATGTGAGCGATCTGTTATAATCGAATTATTTCTATTTTATAACGAAATGGAAAAAATCTTAACTACAACTTTAAAAGAATCGAAATTAAGTATGCATAAATTTGCTAAAGGTGCTGTATTAGCCCTATTTTCAATAGCCATTACGGCTTGTAGTAGTAGCCCGGATGAAGAACTTAAGGCCAACAAGAGATCACCTGATGTACTGTACTCCCAAGCGAGAACCTCTATGGAGCTTGGTAATTTCAGTAAAGCAGTTCGTTCTCTTGAAGCATTAGACTCACGCTACCCATTTGGGCCACATAAGACCCAAGTACAATTAGATCTCATTTACGCCTATTATAAACTAGATGACCCTGCTTCGGGAATCGCAAATATAGATCGTTTTATCAGACTCAATCCCACACATAAAGATATAGATTATGTCTATTATATGCGTGGACTGGTTAATATGCAGTCTGATAGCTATATGTTCCACGATATGCTCAATATAGATAGAACCGATCGAGACCCAAAAGTTGCTCAAGATGCATTTAAAGATTTCGATCGCCTGATCAAATCTTACCCAAACAGTAAATATGCTTACGATGCAGCGCAACGCATGCAATTTCTTAAAAATAGACTGGCTAAATACTCAATTAATGTTGCCGAGTATTATATGAAAATGAACGCCTGGAGTGCTGCGGCTATCAGAGCCCAATCTGTGATGGAAACCTATCCAGGCACCCCATCAACAGAACACGCATTAGAGATCATGGCCGATGCTTACGGTGAACTCGGGCAAGAAAAGCTAAAAGAGAACACGCTAACAGTGATGAAAGCGAATTACCTGGGCAATAAGAAACTGACCGATAAATAGCTTCGAAGGCGTCAGTAAGCTTCAGATATCTGAGTATTAAGGCTCCCACTTACAAGCTAAGTCGGGAGTTTTTTGTATCTGGCACAAGGGTATTTCAAGGAGGAAAGGATAACCCCAATAAGAGTCATAGCCTAGCCAAGCTGTAGCCCATTAACAATTACCACCGTGATATAGCGCAAAATACAGCCAAACAATCCATTAAAACCAATAAAATAGCGAAAGTAGTTGACTCAAATCTTCAAAAGCATTCTAATGACGCCCGTTGCCCGAATAGCTCAGTCGGTAGAGCAGAGGATTGAAAATCCTCGTGTCCCTGGTTCGATTCCGGGTTCGGGCACCATATTTAATTTAGGCGCTCATGGCGACTAAAACAAAAAACCTCGCCTAGCGAGGTTTTTTTGTATCTATAACTTACAGTTTCTACACTTAGGTTTCTGGGGCAAAAGTCCTCAATCTCCTACCAGCCATACTCAAGTACAGCGATAACATTAGGCTACCGCTTCAAGACACTAAATCTTAAACAGACTCACCGCTTGTTGCAGTGATTCCGCCCGCGACTTAACTTCATCAGAAGCTCGGGCATTCTCATCGGCTGCTGTCGCCGAATCTTGGGCAATATCCCTGATGATCACCACATTTTTATTCACTTCAGCAGCAACCATACTCTGTTCCTCAATTGCGGCGGCAATCTGAGTACTCATATCCATGATATTAGTGACATCTAAGTTTATCTGTTGCAATAGAGTTCCAGCAGAGGCTGCCTGTTCGGCACTCTCTCCACCTTGCTTCTGAGTCGCTTCCATCAACTGCACAATTGAGCGTGTTCTGGTCTGTAGTGTCTGAATGATACTGGCAATCTCCTCTGTAGACTCCTGAGTCCTCATGGCTAGATTTCTCACCTCGTCCGCTACCACGGCGAATCCACGTCCTTGTTCCCCGGCTCTGGCAGCCTCGATGGCGGCATTAAGTGCCAACAAGTTAGTCTGCTCGGCAATTCCTCTGATAACATCGAGCACGCTTCCTATGGTCTGACTGTCTTTCTCCAGATCTGAAACCACCTGAGCAGAACTATTTAACTTTTCGGCTAATGACTGAATTTTCTCGATGGTTTTCTCTACACCCAATTGTCCCTTCTGAGCATTATCATAGGTATTACTGGCCCTATCGGCGGCTAGTTCGGTATTTTTAGCTATCTCATCGATCGTCGCCCCCATCTCTGTGATAGCCGTTGCCACCATGTCTGTCTCATTGAGTTGCTGGCTGACTCCTTCGGATGCCTTCGCCGCATTCATAGACAATTTTCCGCAAGAATGATTCATGACCTGCACCGACTCATTCACCTCTTCAATCAAGCGCTGGAAACTCGCAACCATACTATTGAAGTGTTTAGCAATCTGACCTAACTCATCTTCCACCGTAGCATCACAGCGTATCGTCAAATCCTTATTCTTCTCTATGTTCGAAATAGCCTTGGTGATCCTATCAACCGGATTCATGATGCTGCGAATAATAAACAAGGTAAAAGCACATAAGATGATGGCAATCAGGATAAATATGGTGATACCTAGCGTGAATGATGATTCTTCGGCGTCATGAATAGCCGCTAGAGCCTGCTCTTCTAGGGTATTAGAATCAGCCTCGGCAGTTGCTATAGCATCACGCAGCGCCGCCATTTGTCCATCATCCTTGGTTAAGCCCAAGGATTGCTCTTTACTGACTAAGGTCGTGAAGTCTTTCTGATAACTGGACATGAGAGAGGAGATCTATTTTTTGGCACTAGAGTCTAATGAAGATACTAATAAAAGCTGTTGAAACTTATTAATATTACTGTCAAATTTCTCAATATAGCTCATTTCACGACGCAGCATAAAATCTTTTTCATTACGTCTGAGCTGTAACATCACCACCATCAAGTTTGGTTGATCATACCTTTTTACTAATGCTTCAACATCATGGACTGCCAGGCGTAAAGCGCCATATAAGCCAGTTTTAGGTGTTAGGCCAATCTCCTGCTGTAGCTGTACCACAGTTTCGAAAGACTGCTTATAGTGCTGAATACTTTTATCGAAATTATCTAAGGCATTGGTAGGAATATCATACATCACAAATTGCTGCCTAAGGGTATGCATCACAGCGTTAATATCACTCGAGTTCGCCTTATGCTTCTCTAAATACCCCACCTCTAAGCGAGCAAAAAAATCCTTTTCATCCTTCCTCAAACGAAGTACCTGATTTTCTAACTCGATGACACTGTGAGCAGCAACAGAGAGATCGGCCTGAATTGAACTGGAATAACGCTGTAAACCAAACATAGCCACCAATGAAAGGATTGAAACGGCGGCACTTAGTAACAATTTATGACGAATGAGCATATTGGGGTTCCCTAAAAAATCACTCTCTTAAAAATAGTCGTAAATCTATATAAAGGTAAATAGAAATTACAATAGACTCTTTATCTCCGCCCCACCTAGATATACAATATCCAAAAGAAACGCGAAGGAGCGAGTATGCAGGTAATCGACGCTGACACAGTTCATCAAACATTAAACTTTCCAACACTTATTTCAGAGCTTAGAGAGGCCTTCTCCAAACCTGCAGGCATGCCCCAACGACAGGTATTCAGCCTGGATGAGGGCTCATCCCATAGCGATGCATTCGCGGTTCTGCCCTCATGGAACGACAAGACCATAGCAATTAAGGCTTTCACCTACTTTCCTGACAACCCAGCTAAGAGTAGTGAACTGGAAAGCCTGTATTCCAAGATCATGATATTCGATCGAAAAACTGGGGTTCCCCAGGCGCTAGTGGACGGAACCAGTGTCACCTACTGGCGCACAGCCGCCATTTCTGCTTTAGGCGCAGACTTCTTAGCAAGAAGAGATGCCAGTAAACTGCTGGTTTTTGGAACTGGACGTCTCGCCTCATTTATGGCCCTCGCCCATGCGAGTATCCGCCCTATCAGTGAAATATCTATCTGGGGCAGAGATCCAAACAAGGCACAAAGCATAGTCGAAGCCGTCAGTTTGGCCAGACCCGATATTAAGGTAACCGTCTGTGATGATGTCGAAAAGTCTGTAAAAGCGGCCGATATCATCAGCTGTGCAACAGGCTCACCCACGCCACTATTTAACGGTGACTGGGTGCAAGCTGGCACTCATACCGATTTCGTGGGTAATCATAATCATGATAAGCGCGAGTGCGACACTGGGCTCATCTTGAAGTCATCGGTATATGTAGATTCAAAAATTAATGTTTTTGCGGAAGCCGGTGAACTGCTTATCCCGGTCGCTGAAGGTGTTTATAGTATTGATTCTGTCGTGGGTGAGCTCGCACAACTCTGTAAAAATCAGGTGTCAGGTAGAAAAAACGAGCAAGAAATCACACTATTTAAGACCGTTGGCACAGCACTGGCCGATCTGGTCGGTGCTCAACTGGTCTATTCCCAGTTGCAGGCGGATCACTAGCTTATACAGCAAGTACCATGTCATTGATGCAGGGAAGGCTCTCTTCTCTCTTCTCTCTTCTCTGACTCTTTATCTTTCTCAAGTCTCATCGGCTGCTATTGATCTTGCTCAATGACTATTTGTTTCAAGTTAAACCGAGTACGTCTGTCTTCACTAAAACCGCTAAGTGTTATACCTTTGTATAAATTTTTAATGCCAATTCAAATCTTTTTCTGACTTGTCTTTGGACACAACACAGACAGATTGAACTACTAAAGCAGGGACAGACGCTCCCTGTATCACTGAATTCACCAGGAGAGATCATATGATCAAGGCAAGATTCACTCACTACTTACTCATGCCCTTATTGCTTATGAGTAATTTAGCGCTGGCCGCACAGAGTATCGATAAGCAGATTAAAGTAACCGATGACCTCAGACTCAATGTCAAAGTGTTAAGAGGCGAAGTAAAAATCAGAAGTTGGGATAAGCAAGAGATCCGTATCCAAGGCACCTTAGATGAGCTCAGCGAAGGGTTTGTTGTCGAACAGCAAGGTAATTTCGTCACATTAGAAGATAAGATGCCACGGCAATTTAGTGGCAAAAATAACAGTGGCTCATCATTAATTATCACAGTGCCAAAAAACCTAAGCTTATACGCCGAGGGAATTTCATCTAGCTATAACTTATCCAACCTAGTGGGCGATATCAGCATTAACACCGTCAGTGGTGATATCAAGGCCGTCAAGCTCATCGATAAGGTACTGATCCACACCATTTCCGGCGATATCGTCTCCGATGGATTAAAGGGAAACATCAAACTAGATACAGTGTCTGGTGCAATTAAAGATCAAAATAGTGCTGGTGAAATCAGTTATAAATCTGTCAGTGGAAAAATTAACGCCAACTCTAGGGCGACTAAGGTGTCGATCGAGCAAGTGTCCGGTGACGGAAAAGTCATGCTACAGAAAGTCGACAAGCTTCAGGTTCGCAGTGTGAGTGGTAATATTGTGCTGTCTTTGTCGGCACTGGAATCTGTCGCTAACTTAGAGAGTGTCAGCGGAGACATTAAACTCGAGTTACCTCTACTCATCAATGCCAGATTTAGCCTCAATGGTGGTCCTGGAGGCAAGATTTACAACCGGTATAGCGATGATAAACCGACCAAAGAAAAGTATTCACCCACTTCATATCTCAAATTCCAAACGGGCAGTCCAACATCCGATATCAAGATCAATACCATAAGCGGAGACATAGAGTTGACTATAAGAATGTAGTCAGTTAATTCCCTTAAAGCAGCTAAGTAAAAGGCCTTCATCGAAGGCCTTTTACTCTCTGTAACACTTATCACAATAGGCTAATACCAGCTGACAAATGTCACTTAATTAATCCCAAAAAAAGGACTAGACCGAGGCAACTTCTTCATCGGTCAGGTAACGCCACTCGCCGGGTGCCAAGTCATCATCTAACACTATCTTACCGACGCTTTCTCTATGCAGACCAACCACTTTATTGCCTACGGCGGCAAACATACGCTTCACCTGATGATACTTACCTTCAGTGATGGTTAAACGTGCTGTATGAGTATCGATAATCTCAAGCACAGCAGGCTTAGTCAGTCCATCTTCATTTCTCAGCTCAACACCTTGAGCGAATGTCTCGACTAATGAGGCATCAAGTTCATCGGTTAATTTAACCAGATAACACTTGCTGCAATCTTTCTTTGGCGAGGTGATCTTATGAGACCATTGACCATCGGTTGTGATAAGCACTAGCCCTGTGGTATCGATATCTAATCTGCCGGCAATATGCAGAGTATCTGCTTTCTCGATATCGAGCAGGTCGATGACCGTTGGGTGCACAATATCGAATGTGGCACAGATGGTATCCGCGGGTTTATTCAGCATCAAAAACCTTGGACCAACAACAGAGATAACTTTCCCATCTAAACAGATAGTCTGTCCAACTTTTACTTTAAAACCTGAATTTTTAACCACTTCACCATCACAAGTCACATCACCACGGTGTAACGCCTTCTTTGCAAATGAGCGAGTGAGCTCAGTCGATTCACAGATAAATTTGTCTAAACGCACAATAGATCTCAGCTTTAAGTACAGAATTGGCGACATTATGAGGCCCAAGCTCACAAAGGGCAAAGTTTTGCTTGGCATCCATGTCGACTTTACACTAACTTGTCTGAGTCAGAATGAGCAGGAACACTTATGAACCAAAAACTTAGCAACTATCAAAGAATGATTTCCGGCCAGGAATATAACTACTTAGATGCAGAGATCATGAAGCTGAGAAAGCAGCAGCAGGTGCTCAATCGACAGGCCAACCTCTCATTCGATTATCAGCATGATGCCAACCTGCTACCGCACAAGTCACCCGATGCCAATATAGTCCTACCGTTTTACATCGGCTACGGTCTACACATTCACCTTGCAAGTAAGGTATACATCAATAGCAATGTCACCCTACAAGACAATGCTCCAATCCATATCGGAGAGCACACTATGGTTGGACCCAACGTCCAATTTTATACCGCCAACCACCCACTAGAAGCCGAGAAGCGCAGCCAAGGTTATGAGATCGCCAAAGCCATATCCATAGGCAAGCACGTCTGGATTGGCGGTGGTGCAATCATCCTTCCCGGCATTACTGTCGGGGATGAAGCCGTTATCGGTGCCGGCTCGGTCGTCACCAAAGATGTTCGGGCCAAGACCCTAGTAGCAGGGAATCCTGCAAGAATAATCAAGCAGTTATAGCCTGACACCGCCAAATTTTATGGCCGAAGAAAGCATTATTTACATAACTAAATGAGTAGAAATACACATAAGATTCCCTCAACACTTGTCTACAGCTAGGTCATAGCATTAACATATGTAGCATAATGTAAGAATTGCATATACTTACATATAAAAATCAGTGCCATATCATTTTAAGCTGTGACATTGGACATAACAACAATGACCCAAAGATGGGCAACCAACAGATAAAGGAAGCAGAATGAAGAAAGTACTCGTTGGAGGCCTATGTGCCTCACTGATTGTAGGCCTGGCGGCATGCAATAATAAGCAAGCAGAAGTTAAAGCCCCTGAAATCAGTAAGACAGCAACGGCCGTAGAGAAAGCTTTAACATCAGGAATCGACTTCGCTAACTTCGATAAGTCCATTCGTCCTCAAGATGACTTCTACGGTTACGTTAACGGTACTTGGCTCAAAAACACCAAAATTCCCAGTGATAGAACCAGCACAGGTGCTTTTTATGATCTTCGTGAAAAGTCTCGTGACGATATTAAAGCCATCATCGAAGAAGTTGCCGCAACGCCTAATCTTGTGGCCGGAAGCGATGAGCAAAAAGTTGCCGACCTATATCGCTCATTTATGGACACGGACACGATAAACCAACTAGGCACAACACCAATTCAAGCCGAGCTGGATAAAATTGACGGCCTTAAGACTAAGTCAGATCTCGTTAGCTACTTCGCCCACAGTCAGATCATAGGTGGCGGTACACCACTGGCTTTCTATATCGATGTCGATGCCAAAGACTCGAGCCGTTACGCCACACATATCTGGCAATATGGTCTCAGCCTGCCAGAAAAAGATTACTACTTCAACGATGGCGAACGTTTCATCAATATTCGTAAAGCCTTCGTCGAGCACATAGAAAAGATGTTCACCATTGCAGGCTTTAAAGCTCCTAGAGCCAGTGCAGAGCAAGTGTTAGCACTAGAAACCGCCATAGCTAACAGACACTGGGACGTTGTCGAGACCCGTGACAGCACTAAGACCTATAACCTTTACCAGGTTAAAGACTTAACTAAACTCGCCCCCGATATCGATTGGACTGCTTACCTCACCACTTTAGGCGTCCAAGATCAGCAAGATATCATCATCAATCAGCCAAGCTTCATCGAAGGTTTCAATGATGTCCTTAAAGCCAATGAGCTGTCGACCTGGCAAACCTACATGAAGTGGCAATTACTGACTCATTTCGCCGGAGAAATGACAGGTAAGCTGGATCATGAAAACTTCGAGTTCTTCTCTAAGACACTGAATGGCCAGGCAGAGCAACAGCCTCGCTGGAAGCGTGGCGTGAGCACAGTCAACAATATATTAGGTGAAGTTGTAGGTAAAGTTTACGTTAAGCGTCACTTTGCTCCAGCAGCGAAAGAGCGCATGCTAGTTCTGGTTGAGAATCTACGTGGCGCCTATGGCACCAGTATCGACGACTTAGAATGGATGAGTGCCGCTACTAAGGTTGCAGCCAAGGACAAACTGGCTAAATTCAATCCTAAGATTGGTTACCCGGACAGATGGGAAGACTATTCTAAGCTGACTATCGAGGCCGACGATCTTATCGGTAACAACATTCGCGCCAATGAACTCAGTCACGACAAAGAGCTTGAGAAACTTGCCGGTCCTATCCGCAAGTGGGAATGGCACATGACGCCACAGACGGTGAATGCCTACTACAACCCGACCATGAACGAGATTGTATTCCCTGCTGCTATCCTGCAACCGCCTTTCTTCAACATGCAAGCCGATGATGCAGTTAACTATGGTGGCATAGGTGCGGTTATCGGCCACGAGATGGGCCATGGGTTCGATGACCAAGGCGCCAAATTTGACGGCGAAGGCAACATGCGTGACTGGTGGACAGAACAAGATCTCTCAGAGTTCGCCACTCGCGGTAAAGCACTCGTCACCCAATATAATGGCTACGCCGTGTTTGACGACCTTAATGTGAACGGTGAGCTTACTCTAGGTGAAAACATCGGCGATCTTTCCGGCGTGACTATCGCCTACAAGGCGTACAAGAAGTCACTCAAGGGTAAAGAGGCACCTGTTATCGATGGCCTAACGGGTGATGAGCGTTTCTTCATCGGTTTCACTCAGATCTGGCGTGCTAAGATCAAAGAAGAGTCGATGCGTAACCGCGTCGCCACAGATCCACATTCACCGGCTAAGTTCCGTTCACAGGGCGCCTTGTCTAACATGCCTCAGTTCTACACCACTTTCGACGTAAAAGAAGGCGATGCCATGTATATAGCGCCAGAAAAACGTGTAAAGATCTGGTAACAGCCTAAAATAATTTATCCATTTAAAAGAGTGCCTTAGGCGCTCTTTTTTTATGGTTTTTGAAAAGTGTATCAAACATGAATGGAAATTAATTCTTCGTTCAGCCTAGATTAAGCTGACTAGGCATAAATTGAATGCATCGTTTAGTTTACTTCGTGTTTTTTTCAAAAAATGAGGCTAATTTGATGTTGATAAATAGTATGAATCGCTTGTTCCGCACCTTCTTTATTTTCCTACTCCTGTTGTCCACCCGGACAGGATTTGCTGCCACAAACGAATTTCAGTCCAATATTAAAGAGAAGAGTGATAGCTATGCAGTCAGGCAAGCCATCAGTAAAGATCTCTCAGGACTCACATCGATATCAAGCCTCGAATACCACCCGGCCAGACAAACCAGTACAGATCTCGACGCCCTCTACTCTCAGGCGCAAACGGCTCAGGATGAATTGGCGCAAATTTTAATGCAGATCTCAACGGGTACTCAGATTGAAACACAAGTTCCAGGAATTAAGAGCTATTCCAGAGCCAGCGACAAGGTCAGTAGTAAACTTAATGGTGATGCGAGTCTACTCACCGACCTTGCCCGAGCCAGCATAGTAACTAACAATATCCATGACTTGGTCGCTGCCTATGAGGCCTTAACCGGTCAGACTCAAGTCATCAAGGTCAAGAACCGCTTCGCCTCACCTAAAGACTCAGGATACCGGGATCTCAATGTGCTCATCAGACTACCTAAATCGCAGATGATAGCCGAAGTTCAACTGCACTTAAGTGAGATAGCTAACATCAAAAATGGTGCCGAACATCAGGTTTATGAACGAGTACAAGCCATAGAAACGACAGCCATGAGTGAAGGCCGGGAGTTAAACGATATTGAGCAGGCTCAGATAACACGCCTTCGCCAAGTGTCCCACAAGCAATATCACAAAGCTTGGCTACAATATAAACGCATAGATGCAGCAAACTTAATCAGCGCATCGGTCGCCTAAATCACGGCGTAAACGTAGAAGAACTATGTTCCCACGCCTTGCGAACAACATATATGTTGTGGATATCATTTATGCACGACGATATGGATATAGGAGGTACGAGACCAAGAATGGACGAAGGTAGAATAATGCGGGAGCTATTATCGAGAGTAACCCATGGAGCAGTTACCGAGGATCAATTAATGTTCTGGCCTCGGCAGCGCTAAATTCTCGCTCAGTGACCACAGCTTTATCTCGATTGGTATAACAATGCCCACTCAGACAAGATATACTTGAGCCCATAAACTTATAATCAGCGAAGAGACAATGCACGAGATCATAGAGCAACTTCAGGAATTGAGTGAAACCGTTCCAACCCCTTTAGAACTGGCTACATTTGAACAAATTGTAGTGGTCGAAGAGGAGATTTTAATGCCTCTTCCTGCCGAGCTAAAGGAGTATCTACTCTATGCCAGTGATGTTATCTACGGCAGCCTGGAGCCGGTAACCGCCAGCGACCCATATTCCCACACCTACCTTGCCGAAGTGACCGCCTATGCCTGGTCAATCGGCATGTCACGTGAATACGTCGCCATATGTCAGCAGGGCAATAGCTTCTATTGTATCGATCAGGAAGGTCAGGTCATGCTCTGGAGCGAAGATGAGCTCGAAAGTGAAACTTGGGATTCATTTTGGCAATGGGCCGAACATGTCTGGTTGCAGAGTTAAGTCTCAGTACCTAGGTTCTAAGTCCTAAGTTATAAGTCAGTATATTTATCTATCCGAGCACGAGTATTTCGAGCACTAATACTGTGAACAAGGCTTGGTATAGACACTCAATATTTATGGAAAGATAATGTCAAACAATGCTGGCTTGAATGCCATCGAAATTAAGTTTTTACGTCTGTCTCTGGGTCTGACACAGGCTCAGGTAGGCGAACTCAGCAAAGCCAGTGAAGCCGACGTCATCGCCTGGGAAGCGGGTGAAAAGCCCGTATCGAGACTGGCACAGAAGAAACTGTCAGAGATCGATGAGATCATCGAGATGCAGGTGCTCAACACCTGTGATGGCATCGAAGAACTATTCAAGCAAGAGCCTAAGCGTCGCCTTAGTTTTGTCGTCTATCCGACTCAAGCCATCTACGCTCAGTATAACTCTGAGTTCTTAGGCTCACTGCCACTGACCGAACTTTATAGCACATCAGCTTGGCGCATCAAGAAAGAGTGTAAGCTAGTGCTTGAAGTGGACGTGACTCTGGTGGCACTCGACGTCGAAGCCTACAAGGCTTACCGCGAGAAAGAAGACTTAAAAGAGAGCCGTGAGATCCGAGCGAAATGGGCGGCGACACAGATATAGTTGCAAGGTTCGAGGTTCGAGGTTCGAGGTTCGAGGTTCGAAAAGCGTAAATGAAAAAAGCATCTAAATCGATGCTTTTCTCTTTTTAAGCGCTCTCTATTCAAGAGATGGTTCAAACATACGCTTCATAAGCATTTTTAGCTAAATGTTACTCTGCACCAGCCATCTCTTTCTCCAGTGCCTTAACCATGGCTGGTCGCTTAGAGACTCTGTCACGGTAGGCCGCTAATTTAGGCGGAATGGTCTGTTCGAATCGCGTCGCCCACACTAAAGTATGTGCCAGTAAGATATCGGCGGCGCTGAACTCATCACCTAGCAAGAAATCAGACTCGGGAAGCCAATTCTCGGCAATGGCTGCCGCCTTATCGAACTCCCACTTAGCCACAGGCAACATGCTCTCTTGCCTCAGCTCCTCGGGCAGCGCGAATTTATGCTTGCCTATGGTCCACAACGGCTGCTCAAGTTCAGTGATGATAAAACTCACCCACTGATGATGCAAAGCAGAGGCATCGCTGCCAGGTTGTGGTAACAGCTTTCTGTCACCATATTTCTCGGCTAGGTGCAACACGATAGCCGCGGACTCGGTCACCACGAGTTCATCATCGACTAATGCGGGAACCTTGCCGCAAGGGTTCACAGCAAGAAAATCAGGGCTGCGGCTATCGCCTTTGGCAAAGTTAATATAGTGATACTGCCAATCCAAACCCAGCTCTTCTAAGGTCCATGACACGCGTAGTGAACGACTTCGGGGTACTCCATATAACTTGATCATTCTCACTCCCATTGATGACGACTAATAAAAAAGGCTACACCTTAAATGTAGCCCTAACAATATACCCAAGTTCAGTTAACTTGAAAGATTAAAACTTCATCGTCAGCTTGGTATAAATATATCGACCCAAGGGATTATGCACCGCCATCGCATAACCATAAAGGTCGGCATCACCATCACCGATGGCGAATGGTAGCCCCTCGTCAAATACGTTATTCACGCCGACACTAAACTTGAACATCTCGCTGAAGCGATAAGAGCCCGACATATCCACCAGAAGTTGAGATTCGACGGTACGTGTCTTATTGAAATCATCAAACTCACCGATATAGCTCAGGTTAACATTGGCGGCAAAATCATCCTTCATCCAGTTTGTTGTCGCCAACCAACGGTTCTCCGGATACTCATAGCCACCGGTATAATCGACGGACTCGACACCATTATCTTTCTCAAAGTTATGTAAATAACTCCACTCTAAGCCAAACTTAATGTCGCCATAACTATCCAGCTCCAACCTATAATGGGCTGAAACATCCATACCCTGCACTTCTTGAGAGCCTAAGTTAACGAAGCTTGAGTGAATAACATCGATTGGCCCCAAGTTCTGAGCAGGCTGAGCAGCCGAGCGTTCACAAATACTGCTATTTTGGTCGTCACAATTTGCGTCATAAATGTCACTCAGCAGTAACTTGTCTATCTTGTTATCCTGGACGATGCTAAAAATATCAACACCCAGATCGAATTGCTGACTAGGAGCCCAGATCATACCCACGTTCCAGCTTTCTGACTCTTCTGCTTCCAAGTCAGGGTTACCTGCAAATACCGTGTTATAGTCCAGTAATTCACAATCCACACCATCTGCAGCACAGCGATATTTATCGATAAAAAAGTTACTCTCCTCTGACGGACCTAAACCTATCTGAGCTAAAGAAGGCGCCCTAAAACCTGTTGACCAAGAGGCTCGAGCGGTAAGATCTTCTGTCATTCCCCATTGGAACGCGACCTTAGGGTTAATAGTCGAGCCAAAATCACTGTAATTATCGTAACGACCCGCTAGCTGTAATTCGAAGCTATCGGTTAAGGGGATAGAAAACTCCACATAAGCCGCATACTGATCCCGAGCCCCCTGAGCCGAAACGGCTTCGGTACCGAAAATCAGCCCCCTGCGGAACTGCTCATCGGGTACATCGCTGACATCTTCTTCTCGATATTCAGCGCCCGCGGCCATCATGATGTCTCGACCGCCAAGGGTAAATGCCTGACCGGTAATACTGGCATCATATGAAGTGATATTAGATTCACCTTGGCGCACTAAGCTCGTGGTGATGCGGTCTATGACATCTTGAGGGTTATAGGTGCCACCGAAAGGGTTATAGTTGCCTGCATCGATCTCAGCTTGCAGATAATCGGTTCTGACCCAGCCCTGAGATCGATCACCCGTCTGGGTGGATTTACTGCGCCCTCTCTGGGCGGATACTTCCCAGTCCCAGTCATTGATCATGCCGCGAAGCCCGACCACTAAACGCATAGAGTCAGATTCGATATCCCAGCGACGAGCCCCTGCATCGACGGTACGATAACGACCGATCTCGATATCTTGACCCCAAGGGTTATTAGGATAAGTGCCTGGTACTGTAAGACCCGCATCTTCATCGAGAGGAGTGGGTGCACCTCCCGCTTCAGAAGTGTTGTGCTGCACCGCAAACTCAAGGAAAGCAGACAATTCGTCATTAAAGTCATAATCGAACTGTCCGATAGCGCCTACGCGCTCAGATTTAGGAATAGTGAGGTTGTATGGGCCATAATCAAACAGACAGCTACCGCTTGCAGTTGCCGAATCAGCAGGACAATCAGGATCGATAGTCTTAACACCATCGACATAGAAATACCCAGGAAAACCACGGGATGAGCGATAATCTTCACCGCCATAAGGACTCTGGTTCGCCGTTCCGAAGCGCCCCATTTCACTGGCGGCCAGTGTATCGTTCTTAAAATAATCTAGGATAATCGACGCACTGCCCTTTTCAGACTTTATCCCCCAGACTAAGCTGGCAGTCTGCTCGCCATAGTCAGTACCTGTGGCATCCCCGAAGCCCAGATTGATCTCCAAACCCTCAATGTCTTTCCTCAGCACGATATTGACCACACCAGCGATAGCGTCAGATCCATAGATAGCAGACGCGCCATCTTTGAGAATATCGATACGCTCAATTGCTGATATAGGGATGTTATTGATATCGACGAACGAATTGGTTATGCCCTCGGCAAAAGCCGAGGCGGCAACGCGGCGCCCGTTAATCAAGACAAGAGTGGCATCTGGACCGAGTCCACGCAGACTGATAGACGCACCACCATTTGCCGTAGAATCTTGGCTGTTACCACGCGTTGAAAAGGCACCAGCACCGTTAGCAGGCATACGCTCGAGTAATTGCTGCAGGTTATCGAACCCCATATTAGCAATGTCTTCCCTACTGATCGATTGAATAGGCGATGGCCCTTCGATATCGGTACGTTTGATACGTGATCCTGTCACTTCTATACGTTCGACGGTTTCAGCTGCCGCATATAGGTCATTAGCGAACAAGGAGGTGATAGCCAGCGCGCACAGGCTAGGTGTTATTACTTGCTTCATTGTTATCATCCTTTGATATTATTATTTTTCAATCACTTGACTACAACAAACTTCAATCAGACTACTGATTACTCGTGCAAGTACTAACCTAATGCCTAAATTAGAGAAGTCAAATAAATCAGAGCTTTAGACATAAAGAGTTACAAATTCTCTCTAAATGGCCTAGAGGAGCAGAGATGACTAATGGCCTAAATAGCATTTCCCAGATAAATTAAGCTTTAGCGAATAAACTGTCAGCCTTCTGCCTAATAAACTTCTGTTAATCTTCATATCAGGCGTGTCATATTCTACAGCCACTAAAAGATAAAAATAACAATTAACCAGTGATGGAGCCGGTACTGAAAATGAATGCTATGGATAAACCACAAGATGACCCGCAAACTGACACCAGTGTAAATAGCTCACCAAACACCGGAAATCCATTATCTAAAGCCAGATTCCTGCTTAGCGCATTAGGGCCTGGATTATTGATGGCGGCCGCAGCTATCGGTGCCTCTCATCTCGTCGCCTCGACTCGTGCCGGCGCAGAGTTTGGCTGGCAGTTGGCCTGGGTTATCTTAGCGGTTAACCTGCTTAAATATCCTTTCTTCGCCGCCGGAGCTCGCTATACGGCATCCACAGGAGAAAGTTTACTTCACGGTTACCTTAAACAGGGCAGAGGCTATCTCTTGCTGTTCACTGGTCTCAACACCATAGCCGCGGTGGCCAGCACAGCGGGGGTCGCCATGCTAACAGCCGCTATGCTGACCCTGTTCATCCCCCTCTCCATCGATCTACTGGCGCTGATTGTCTTACTCTCTAGCCTGGCCCTGCTTATCTTCGGCCACTATTCCCTGCTCGATAAACTCACTAAGGTGATCATGCTCTGCCTCACCATCTCCACTCTCATTGCCGTGGCATTGGCCTTCAATGCTCCGCCGGTCATGAGTCCAGATTTCATCTCTCAATCACCTTGGCAATGGAGTTATATCGGCTTTCTCGTCGCCATGATGGGCTGGATGCCCGCCCCCATAGAAGTCAGTGCATGGAACTCCCTCTGGCTGTTAGAGAAGAAGAAAACGACCCATGTAACCAAAGAGCAAGCCATCTTCGACTTTAATTTCGGTTACCTGACAACAGCAATTCTTGCCATCGTCTTCCTCGCTCTGGGCTCCCTGGTTATGCATGGCAGCGGCGAGCAGTTTTCCGCATCTGGGGCTAAATTTGCCAGCCAACTCATCGATCTATATAGCCAAGTATTAGGCAGCGAATCACGCTATCTGATCGGCACCGTAGCGCTATTGTGTATCTTCAGCACCACAGTGACCGTCATCGACGGTTACAGCCGCACCCTGAATATGGGCTGGCGCTTACTCACTCAAACCCAAGACACTGAAACAGGCTTAACCAGAGTCATGCTAGGCATCAGTGCCATTGGCTTAGGCATCGTGTGGTTTTTTAAAGGAGCCCTGCTGCCTCTATTGGAATTTGTGATGATCTTAGCTTTTATGACCACAGTCATTTTTGCTTGGCTAAACTATAAGTCAATGACCCGCTCGTCTCTGGCAGAATCAGATCGCTACGGCTGGAAGATGAAGTCTCTGCCTATGTTAGGCATGACCTAGTTGGTCGGTTTTTTACTCGTGTTTATCTTCTGATTGGTGACAAAATAAGTGAGTATAAAATGCAGTTAAGGACAAGGATGCACCGACAAAACACCCTCCTATTAACTTGCTTAGTGTTAAGTGCACTAACACTGAGTCACTCAAGTTATGCCGATTTCCCATCGCTTAAAAATGTGAAAGTACAGTCAGATAGCTCGGATAGACAAACTCGCAGCGAGCCTGTGGCCGCACCACAAGAAATAGAAGTAACCATAAAACAGGCTATCGACACCTCTCTGCAGCCGTTCAGTGGCAGTGTCCTACTCTTAAAAAACAACCAGCCACTGCTTACAATAAATAAGGGCAGAGGGATCAGCAAAAATACCAGCTTCGTCATCGCCTCTCTATCTAAACAGATAACCGCGACGCTTATTTTGCAGGCCGTGGATGCTGGCAAGCTAGATCTGAATCACTCCCTCAATAGCTATCTCATCGATAACAGGACATTAGACGAAGACGAAGACGAGATGCTTGAGGCTGATGCTGATGCTGATTATCATACAGGCTCAGAGTCTGAGCGAGATGAGGATTTCGATGCGAAATTTGCAACAGCTCCCGAGCCCGAAACAGTCCTCGAAGCAGAAGCAATCCTTGCCCCCCCAATAGCCCTCGATGCTGACAGCGAACTCAAACAGACAGAAAAGAATGACTTAGCGCTCTTGTCACAAAAAATCGGCTCATCACAAGCAGTCAGCTCGTCCGCTATCATTTACGGCATAGATATCGAGTCGGCACAAAACAAACCCAGCATCCCCCCTAATAGATACAATGAAAGCATCACCTTGCATCACCTGCTGAGCCACACATCGGGAGTCAGTAAATTAGGCAAACCGAATCGATTCGAGGCTGGTAGCCAATTTCAATATTCCAACTTGGGTTACTCCCTTTTAGGCGAGATCCTCGAACGAGTAAACCAGCAAACCTTGGCTCAACAGATAGCCGATTTTAAGCTAGCTTACAGACTCGGGGGCCTCTACGCCGAAGTCGGCACCATAGATAACATACGTCAACGCGCCCCCTCTCTCGCCATCGGGCTCAATGAAGCTGGAGGAATATTAGCTCCCTCCGGACTCGAAGTAACCAAATCTGTGCTCCCTGCCAGTGGAGTCATAGCCACAGCTAAGGCCTTTGCTACATTTCAGCGAAAATTACACTCGGGCAGACTCATCAGCCCACAGAGTTACCAGTTAATGACAAGCTCACATACCGACATAGAATTCTTATGGCCGAATATGAGTTACGGTTATGGCCTTAGGATCAGCCGAGAAGATGGCATCATAGAATATAGCCATACCGGCTACCTGCCAGGGTATATGTCGATGACACTCCATTACCCCGAGTTTAATCTGGATCTGGTGATGTTGGAAAATATCTCATTAAACCTCAATGATCTCGACCGGGTATTTGAACTGCATAACCAGATACGATCGAGTATCAGAGAGTCGCTTATCTATAGTAAAAGCTTGGAAAATAGCAGGCTCATGGACACAAAAAATAAAATAGACAGTACAAATAAATCCCAGGCTAACAAAGAAACTCAGATATAATCGTACCCACAAGATCCCGCAGCCGCGGAATCAACGAGAAAAAGATAAAGACTAATGATTAACAATGATATTTTACGCCGTCTACGCTTCGTGTTCGATTACCAAAATGCCAAGATGATCAAAATCTTCGCCAAGGTAAATCACGAAGTGTCACAAGAGCTTCTTCTTAACATGCTAAAGAAAGAGGAAGAGGAAGGTTACCAGCCTTGTAACGACAAGACCATGTGTCAGTTCCTTGATGGCCTTATCATAGAGAAGCGTGGCCTGAGAGAAGGCGCCGAGATCCCTGAGCCGGTATCGCAGATCAACAACAACCTTACCTTCAAGAAGCTAAGAGTTGCCCTGGAGATGCGTGAAGATGACATCATCAGCACATTAGCTCTGGCCGATTTCAACATGTCTAAATCAGAACTCGGTGCCCTGTTTAGAAAACCGGGTCATAAGCACTTTAAAGAGTGCGGCGATCAGGTTTTACGTAACTTTCTCGCGGGCCTGTCTGTCAAGCATCGTGGTAAATAACGCAACCTAATTTCTATCAAGAAGTGATTATCTAAAGCACGGCTCAGGCTGTGCTTTTTTGTTTTAAACAAAACAAAATAAAATGTAAAAAGAGGTAAAAATAGTTTAAAAACAGAACAAAGATCACGTTTGTGATAATCTTGCCAGACTCACAGCATCCATAACTAGATTTATCAAATAAGGTTACCAATGGACGATCATAAACGCCCGCTCTACCTTCCCTTTGCAGGACCTGCGATTCTCGAAGCCCCTCTGATTAACAAGGGCAGTGCATTTTCCGATGAAGAGCGCATTTTTTTCAATCTCGAAGGCCTACTTCCCCATGTCATCGAGACCATAGAAGAGCAAGCGTCTCGTGCTTATGATCAGTACACTAACTTTACCAATAATCTCGACAGACACATCTACCTGAGAAACATTCAAGACACCAACGAGACACTCTATTACCGTCTGCTGCAGAACCACATTACCGAGATGATGCCTATTATCTACACCCCAACTGTGGGTATGGCTTGTGAGCGCTTCTCTAAGGAGTATCGCCGTAACCGCGGCCTGTTTATCTCCTACCCGAATAAAGAACGTATCGAAGATATTCTCAACAACTCGACTCGTCAAAAGGTGAAGATCATCGTTGTCACCGACGGTGAACGTATTCTGGGTCTGGGCGATCAGGGTATCGGCGGCATGGGCATCCCTATTGGTAAGCTGTCTCTGTATACCAGTTGTGGCGGTATCAGCCCAGCATATACCTTACCAATCACCTTAGATGTGGGTACAGATAACCCGCATCTGCTAGAAGATCCCATGTATATGGGCTGGCGTCATCAGCGCATCGGCGGCGAAGAGTATAAAGACTTCGTCGAAGCCTTCATGCAGGCGGTTAACCGTCGCTGGCCAGACGCCTTGATCCAGTTCGAAGATTTCGCCCAAAAGAACGCCATGCCTCTGCTTGAGCGTTACAAGGATCAATATTGCTGCTTCAACGATGATATTCAAGGCACCGCTGCCGTCACCGTCGGCTCACTCCTCGCCGCCTGTAAAGCCGCTAAAACTCAATTGAATAAGCAACGTATCGCCTTCTTAGGGGCAGGCTCAGCCGGTTGCGGCATCGCCGAAGCCATAGTGGCCCAGATGGTCTCGGAAGGGATCTCAGATACTCAGGCTCGCCAACAAGTATTTATGGTCGATCGCTGGGGCATGCTACAAGCCAACATGCCTAATCTACTGCCATTCCAACAGAAACTGGCGCAGAAGTGTGATGATGTAAGAGGCTGGGATAACTTCAGTGATAACATCTCACTACTGGATGTGATGAAGAACGGTAAGCCGACAGTACTTATCGGGGTATCCGGTGCACCAGGATTATTCACCGAAGAGATCATCAAGGCGATGCATGAAAACTGCTCTCGTCCAATCATCTTCCCGCTATCGAACCCAACCAGCCGCGTCGAAGCTACCCCCAAAGACGTGCTACATTGGACCAATGGCCAAGCGCTTGTCGCAACAGGCAGTCCATTCGAGCCGGTAGTCGTCAATGATGAAACCTTCGAGATAGCTCAGTGTAATAACAGCTATATCTTCCCCGGTATCGGTTTAGGTGTACTCGCCTCAGGCGCTAAACGCGTCAGTGATGCGATGCTGATGGCATCGAGCCGTGCATTAGCCGAATGCTCACCACTTGCCATCAATGGCGAGGGACCTCTGTTGCCGGCACTGGAAGAGATCCACAGTGTCAGCAAACACATCGCCTTCGCCGTAGGCAAAGTCGCGATCGAGCAAGGGCATGCACTGCCATGTACCGATGAGCTGCTCAAACAGTCTATCGAAGCTAACTTCTGGACAGCAGAGTATCGACGTTACAAGCGAACTTCGTTCTAACGCTTCTCTAGCTCGTCATCCTGAACTTGTTTCAGGATCCAAGTTCGAGATTCGAGAATAGCTTAAAGCTACCAGTTGATACTGGTAGCTTTTTTATTGCCTTGAAATTGCTGCCTTAGAATGAAGGCTGATTACATTTTCACCTTGGTTTATTTTGTCTGGGTCGTTACCTCTCGTCATTCCGGCAGATCTTTTGAGCCGGAATCCAGTGACCTTTGCTGTTGGAATATGTCATTGAAGATCATAACTTCATAGTTATCTATCGCCTGGCCAGCGGGGTATGTGCACTCTTTATTTCGAGAAGGTTCTGCGAGTCGCCGGCTCTTGATTTTATAAGAATCTTCCGTGTGGACTCTGCGATTTCAAACAACGTCCTTGTTTAACGGCCAGTTCGGCAAAATATGTCCATATACAAATGCCAGTTCAGCTAATTATGTCCATATAAAAAGGCCAGTTCAGCTTCCATGCTTCTCGTTCATAGACTCATGGCTATACCATATTCACCATGCTTCTCGTTCATGAGCTTATGGCTATGCCATATTCACCCAGCCTCTCGTTCGAAGCGTATCACTTCATGATACCTCACCCTGAAATCGAAGCTCGCAGCCGCATTACACTGGCTGCTCTACAAGAATGGGGTCTCTTCAATTTGAGCTTGATTGCTAGCATGCTGTAACTCATTTTGCCCAAAGCATGTTAGTTAAGAATGAACTTGAGGTAGTTTTACTGTAAGCGTCCGGCGAACTACGCCTTGCCGAGTTTGACGCGCCAGGGCAAGAGGCTGCTGAGGTCGCAGTTTGGGTGAGAGAGTTGCTCCAAGCAGTGTTCGATATAATCGAACGGTGTTAGGCCGTTTGCTTTAGCGGTTTCTATTATGCTGTACAAAATGGCACGGGCCTCGGCACCGCGGTGATTGTGATTGAACAACCAGTTTTTACGCCCTATCACAAACGGTTTTACTGCGCGTTCGGCGCGATTATTGTCAATGTTGAGTCGACCATCTTCTAGGTAACGGCTGAGCTTTGGCCATTGATTGATAGTGTAATGGATGGCTCGACCCAAGGCACTTTGCTTCGACACTTGTTGCACCGATTTATCCAGCCATTGCTTCAATGTCGCCAGTTGGGCGCTTGAATGCGTACGCCTAAAATACAGCCGTTCTTTAACTTTGAATTTACGCCGCGCATGTGCCCAACAACCCACAAGTTTGTCATTGGCCCGTTGGTAAGCCGCATAGCCATCGACCTGTAAATAGCCATTAAACACGGTGTGCTCAGTGGCAAGAAAACCACTCACGCAAGTGCTCGCGCGGCTACCGTCTTGATAGTCGTACAGAACGATGCTGTTTACACCTTTATATCTAGGCTCGAGACTCGGCCTATCCGCACCTGAGCAATAGACCCACATGTAGGATTTCACCCGTTCATCGTTAATCACTTTGAGCGTGGTCTCATCGGCGTGCAGTACACCTTGCGTTAATAGGTGTTGGTGCAGTAAATCATATAAGGGTTTAAACAAGGCGGCTGATTTCATCATCCAGTCTGACATCGTTTGACGACTTAATTCGATACCATACTGTTTAAATAAAGTTTCTTGTCGATAAAGCGGTAAGGCGTACTGATATTTACTGGTGATGAGCTGGCTCAATAGGCTTGGCGTGGCAAAACCTTTTGGAATTGGACTAGCAGGCACGGGGGCTTGTTTGATGTTAGCTTGCGTCCCTTTAGTGTCGCAATGCTTGCAGCTGTATTTTAACCTAACATGCTCAATGACACTGATTTGTGCGGGAACAAACTTAAGTTTCTCGCTGCTATCTTGCTCCATCAAGGTCAACTGATGACCACAAGCACACTGTTTATCCGCTTCGCTAATATCATGGGTGATAATTTCACGAGGCAGGTCTTTAGGCAGAGGCTTACGCTTGGCACGTTTCTTAGGGGAAACAGACACATCATCTGCCGTTGATTCTTCTGGCTCATCAAGGGTGACTTCAGCTTCGTTAAATAACTCACCTTGATAATTATGGCTTTCACTGCTGGCCCCGAAGCGTTGCTGTTGCGCTAAGCGAAATGGCTCCAACAACCGCTGCACAGACTGTTTAAGCTCGGCGATTTCCGAATATTGTGACGCCACAAGTTGACTTGCCTCAAGCAATAATTGCTTAAGCAAATCAATATCATTGGGTAGGTTATCATGGGGTGATTATATCAAATGTCATCCAGAATAAGGCTAATGCAGTGATCTAATCATCGAAAACTGCATACGTAATAGCGATCAATCAACTGTAACTCAAGCCCTTAACTTGACGGTGTCCCAATACATCAAACCCTGTGTTATCCCAGTACAATATTTTTAATTTATCGCGGCTTTTATTGCAAAAAATAAACACACTGCCGTCGGTGGCCTCTAGCGACAGTTGTTGCTCAACGATGATGGCCAAGCCATTTATCGACTTACGAAAATCCACGGGCTCTCTATGCAGATAAATACTAGGAAGCTGCTGAAACATCAACATGCTTGCAGGCCTTTTATAATTTCAAGTAAGTAATTTGCTGGCAACGAGCTTGGGAAGGTCCATACCCCTGTTTGATGCTGTAAACGTATCATCTGTTGCGCATCACAAAGTTGAGTTTGAGGCGTTACCGCTGTTGTCGGAGCCAGCGTTACTTTAGCAAAAGGCATGACCGTTTTTATTTTTGCCTTGTTGGCTTTACGGGCATAAAAGGTACTGATACTGAACTTATGCTGACGACAGAAAGCCGTGATAGTTAAGCCGCTGGCGGGCTGCTGTTTTATCAAAGCAGCCCAATCTTGATGAGAACGTTTAGCCATATTAACTCCTGATAAATAGTCAGGAGTTAATATGGCGGATCAATGAAATCTGTTGAAGTTGTACTTGCCCGGACGCTTACGATATTTATTATTTAACCAACTTTTATTAACCAGCACTTGCTGACAACGTCTTGTTTCAATTCGTCCGTGACCGCTGTCTATGGTCGTATGTTCATCAAAATTATCGGCTGTAAAACCTTCACGCTGGCACTTGTGCCACCAAGCTTCTAATTCACCCTGTAGACCAGAATGATGACCTTTAAGCGCTAGAATATAATCAGCCTTTTGCTTAACGATTAGCTTTGCTATCTCTTTTTCATCCGCTTTTAATCGGCAGATAACACGGGCAATAGTGTCATGCCGAGGAATACCTGCTTTAAAAGGACGATGTTGAAGAAGCCAATCAAGCTTTAGATGTCCAAAGTTTTCAATGCCTTCCCATCCTTCAGAGCCTGACATAACCGCACTTATAGCGAGTAAAATAATCTCTAATAAGTTATGTTTTTTACAACGCTCAATACGGGGATCCGCAATCGAATCAAAATGTTTTAAAAAAGTAGCAGTCATTAACATCACCAAAAAAGAGTATTTGGTGATCTGATCGCTACTTGAGCATAAAGTTCAATTTATAATGATCTTGCCGTGGGCTTATTGGTTTACAGTGCCGGTTTTTGATAGCTAATATGTTGATGGAACCGCACAATGAGTTCTTCGCGTGATTTATCTAACCCTAATTCAGACGTAAGGTTCTTTAGCGCATCTTCAACTCGATTCAAATAGCGGCCAAGACCGCCATCCTTACAGTCTTTTACTCCTGCGGCTATAGTAAAATTCACCGTTTCGACTAAGTGGTTACCATCCCAATGGCGAATAAATTGTTGCTCTTCTACATTGGGGTCAAAGCCGAGCATTTGTACTTCGTCGGTGCCCTCAACTTGTTCGTATTTACTGTTGCGTACAAGTGGTGTTAACCCATTAGCCACCATAGCAATCTGCTTAAGTTGCTTAGCTGATGTAGCTTGGATAAATGCATCTTCTAGCTTCTGATACAGAGGCGTAAAGTCATTGGTATCTTCTGGCAACATAGCTCGTTTAAGCTTACGACTTAGAGGTAGTTTTACCGTGACATAGCACAATGAACCGTGTCCTTCTGGGAGCGGACATTTTCTTGCTTTATATCTGTCGCTGATTGAACGTAGCTTATATCCATAACTCTCTTTGTTGCCTTTAGCTTTAGCGAACAGATCATAAGAGAGATGTTGATGATCACGGATTTTGATTGTGAGATTTTTTTCTGGCAATTGAGGCATCAGTTTCGCGAGGAAAGACTGCACTTTTATATGAAAATCAGCTGAATTAATACGAATGTCTTCACCCGTCGCTAAGAATACAATCCTTATTTTTCGGGCTCGGTAATCATCCTTACTATGGAGACTTTGCGCTTCATGATACTCAGGATTATAGAAAAATATGATCTGTTCTGCAGTAGGGAAGCAATACGCTTCGGTGTGAAAACGCACTACGGGTAACTTATCGTTAGTGATCACATGCACGTTATATAACTCTTCTTGCTCGGCAAGATTGAAAATAGCGTGACTAAGTGTCTGATAACACGTGTTGTGATCGGGGTAATGGGCCAACAACGCATCCGTTACTTTGATTTCTGCAGTGATGTATTGATTGCTTCGAACGTCCTTGGGGATGTACACTTTTTGCTGATGGCTAAGGGACATATATATTCCTTGTGATAAGTGAACCATGTGCAGCTTGGTGCTAATGCTAGCAATAAGCTGTTACGACAATTTGTTAAGAGAGCCCTGCGATAAAACATGCTTTTACCCGCTAGCAATATTATACCCTTCGATTATGATTTATTTATTAAAATCAATATGCAAAAAACTCAAGTTAATAAACAAGCCCCCCTTAAAGTTATAAGTACATACCCACAAACAGAAACGCCCTCCTCTCCATGCTACTCAGCAGCACAATGATAAAGGGCGTATCTTCAAAAGGCTTAACAGTGGGTTGTTAAGTCTGTTTATTTATAAAAAACTTCAACCTTGCCTTTTATCGTCAGCAGCAGCGGTTGTCCGCGACGGTCCAACGCTTTGTGCGACGGAACTTTTACCCAAGCTTCACTGAGGCAATATTCCTCAACATCAAAACGCTCTTTGCCATTGAGCATAATACCTATTTGGTGCTCAAAAATTTCTGCCACATGATGTGGGCTACGGGGATTACCGGAAAGGCGATCTGGTAAGGCTGGTTGCGATTTAGTGTCGTTCATGGTCGTGGCCTGTAGTAAAAGTGGTAGTGAATAAAACGTGCACTATTGTAGGCAATACAGACCTTATGCTCAAGAGCCGCAGTAATAAATGTGAGTGACTCCCCCCTCTTCTCTAGACAAGTGCCAGATATTTTATAGCTAGGCAATTTATAGCGAAAAAAAAGGACCAACACTGATTTTCTATGCTTGTTGCTTCATCGCTAAGCCCTTTCTTTCTGAGGTAGAGGGCTAAGGTCATGACTTCTCGCAGTTGCAGTAATCTCACACCAATAAAGGCCAAAATGGAAACGGCGCGTTCTAAATTTTGCGGCTCCGTCATTCGCTGCCGCTCAACACCTGCGCCTGTTTTCCAGGCTTTATGGAAATCTTCTACTCGCCATCTGGCAGCATAAATATCAATAACATGCAGGGCTTGTTTTAAAGTCTCTATGGGTTCTGTGGTTAATAGTATCCAGCGTAATGGCTCGGTAACCGTGGCTGATGCTTTCTCTTGGGCGTAAATCACATTGACTGAAATCACCCGTGACATGGTTTCACCTAAACGCTCTCGGCAAAAATGTGACGCATCCGGCCACTTGCCACTTTCTTTTTCATCAGCATCTTCGGGATGATTAGGGCGACACCACCAATCTTGATGAATTAAGCCAATGGTTCTGGTGGTGTGACTATCCAGCAGCATGACTGAGTGAACCCACCAACCACGTGATCTATCGGTCTTTTGGCCCAGTTTGCCCAAATCGGCAGCGACCTGATGCTTATAGCTCAGTGAGGTGGTGTCTTCTAGCGCGAGAATTTCTGCAACCGACACGGCTTCTTTTGCGGTATGTTGAAATCCTGCGACTCGGATCATATCTGGAGAAACATTATCATTGCGGATCAATCGGTAAGCCCCTTCTAGTTCAGCTTCATTGCCACGGCATGATAGCGCGATAGACTTACCGCTGCTACGAGCCATATTGGCTGCGGTACTGACTAACCTATCAGCACGGCGAATATCACCTAATTTAGCATGTTGAAAGTGAGATTTAGCCCATTCTTCTGCATTGAAAATTGACATTGTTAAAGACTTTAAGTTATTGAATTTTATGATCAGATCCTGGTGATTCAATAAAGTTCAATTTTCTCAATATTTGTGTAGAAGAGTCAGCCCATATGCACTTGCCATAACTCTCGTGAAGCCCAATTCTCATAAAAGGTAAAATGCGCCGGATTTTCGTTATCTTGATGAAGGACATAATCGATACAACCCTCCTCTGCACGAGTGATATCAATAAGCTTCAATAATTCTGCTTTAACTAATTCAACTTTATCTGCTTTGGCGATGATATTAGCCAAAATGGTGAGCTGAGCCATATGCTTTCTTCGAGTATGAGTTTCAATTTTAGTCAGGGCTTAAGTCTAACTTGTTGGAAGTAATAATAAGCTCATCTTAGCAAAATATAAACCCGGCGATGACTTAACTAAAGTCTTGGCTCATGCCTGGTTCACAGGCGCAACATCACCGATTTCTGGAGGCGGGTGGTTTAACCGCTTAGATCCAAACCAGTATGAGATGTCTATCGGTGCCGGCGGATTAGGTCTACCCGATCGCTCTTATTACCTTGAAGATAGCGAGCGCTTCATCAACATACGCAGCGCCTATGTTGAGCATGTTGCTCAGATGCTAGCCAGACCGTTTTAAGTCATAAGCGGTAAGTTAGCAGTCTCAAGTAAAAAATAATGCCAGTCAGATCTCTGACTGGTATTATTTATTCCTTATAAGACAATCCAACAACAAAGAGTTATATCGAATTAATGGTTTTGAGGTTTTAAATAGCGAAATAGCCCCAATTAATAACAGCTAAGCAGATAGGAAACAGTATGACTAACGAATATACGCCAGCGAAAGTTTGGACCATGGATAATGAAAACGGCGGCCAATGGGCCAGCATCAATCGTCCCGATTCAGGCGCCAGACATGAGCAAGTATTGCCTGTAGGTAAACAGCCAATACAGCTGCACTCATTGGCAACGCCTAATGGCCAAAAAGTCACCATAATGCTGGAAGAGTTACTCGCTAAAGGTGTATCAGCAGCCGAGTACGATGCTTATCTGATTAATATCGGTGAAGGCGAGCAGTTCTCCTCAGGCTTTGTCGATATCAATCCCAATTCTAAGATCCCGGCACTCACAGATAACTCAACACCTGAGTCAATCAGAGTGTTTGAATCTGGCAATATTTTGTTGTATCTCGCCGAGAAGTTTGGTTATTTTTTACCGAAAGATATCGCTGCACGTACCGAGGTGATGAATTGGCTTTTCTGGCTACAAGGCTCAGCACCTTATCTTGGTGGTGGCTTTGGCCATTTCTATGCTTACGCACCAGAAAAATTCGAATATCCCATCAACCGCTTCGCGATGGAAACCAAACGCCAACTCGATGTACTTGATAAGCAGCTGGCAAACAATGAGTTTATCGGCGGTGACACCTACAGTATTGCGGATATAGCCATTTGGCCTTGGTACGGTAATTTAGTACTGGGTAAACTCTATGAGGCCGCTGAGTTTCTTGATGTGGCGAGCTACACCCACCTGCAACGCTGGGCAAAACAGATAGACGAACGCAGCGCAGTACAACGCGGAAAAATCGTCAACCGTACTTGGGGCGAAGAGTGGGAGCAGTTGCATGAACGTCATAGCGCATCAGACATAGATGCGGTACTAAAGAAACAGCCTTAAAATCTGGCTGTCGACATAATACCAATCCCATTAAATTTATGACACTGAATGATCACTTACTTAATGGAACTGGTATAAGATTCCTATGGTATAAAGCCAAGATTAATGCTTGGGTTTTATACCATTACCAACCATCTCTTTGCCCGTGTCGAAGACTTCTTGGGTGATCCAGCGGGCATGAAGCAGTTTGTTATTCATCTGTTTAATACTCTTAATTCTATGTGCGATTTAAAACATATTATTGAGCGCGATACCTAAACCAAAGCGAGTCTGGTTGTGATTATAATCGATAAGGCTATCACCATAACCGTTGAAGAAGGTCACATAGCCTTTCAGCTTGCCATACAATGGGGTTGTGAGATTAACCTGCACCGCACCATTACTGGTTGAAAAGTTCTGACGCAGTTTTACACTCAACTCATAATCGCCGAAATCGTAACCCACGCCATATTCGGCATGCCCCATGTAATCAGCAATATCTGGGTTATCATCGCCACCGGGCTCTAGCGGGTCAGTTTTAGTATCCTCAGACAAGCGATACCAAGGTCTGACGAACCAGACCCAATTCTCTTTCTCAAAAATCAACTCAGCGAAAACCCGATTCCATAGATGCTTGTGCCTCACAAATCCGCCTTATCTCACCGAGCGTCATGTTGTCGGTGCCGATTTCAACTTGATGAGCAATACATTCACTCATTGAAGAAGCTTGCACCTGACTGATGGTGCCTAGTAATAGAGAGGCTATACCTAAAGACTTGTAATTTAAATGTGCCAAAATAAATTTCATATCATAGTTGATTTGTGACCGTTAAATCCCAGCCTTAGTTTGCATAAAATCCAATGATGGCGCGAAGAATGAAGAGCCTGTCAGTGCCTGAGTGAAATGCAATAGGTGATCATGATTTCCATTGCCATCACCGTGAACCATACTCTCAAGCATCTTCTCAAAGTTATTCGAGTTACGACAGTTTGAGATAAACATCAAACCTTGCTCTTTAACCGACCCATAAGGCATGCTTTGCCTGAGGATCTCCATTGACTTACCATCATTGTCTTTTAGATTGACGCGCTTGATATGACTGGTGAGAGGCTTATCAGCTGATTCATATTCGATATTATCTTGTTTCGTTCTACCGATAATATCTTCCTGCTTTTTCTGTGGCAGGCGATTCCATTTACTCAGGTTATGAGCAAACTTCTGTACATGAATATAACTGCCCGATTTGAAAGGTGCATCTTCATCACCGATCAGGGCGACAGCCTGACGACTGCGTCCCTTAGGGTTTTCGGTCCCATCGACGAATCCAGTGAGGTCTCGATTGTCCATGAAGCGAAAGCCTCGTTCTTCATCGACTAGGTCGACTAAACCTTCGAACATCTGCGAGATTTCGTTCGCCACCAGATGCAAAATATCAAAACGATCACAGCGGATATGAACGAAGAGATCATATTCGAGAGCTGGTGCATTCCGATTATCGGCATTCATGGCAGGAAATGGCTTGAGTTGAGCCGGACGAGCAGCAGGATACAGACTATCCCAATAGTTGGCTCCTACAGCCAGAAAACCGTTGAATGCACTATCGGCATATTGATCGGTCAACTCATAAATATATTGAGCCACATTAGCGATACAAGGACGCAGATCTGTTTCTACCCCCTCATTGGCATTAAACATCAAATATATACTGTGCAAATTTCCTTCTGCACACACACCTAACTGTTCACGAGGCATAACCTGATTATCCATCTCTCAATTACCTTCAGCACTAATTCAATTTTGGCATTATTATCCATAACTTTAGATAATAATGACATGAACTAACGCACATTTAATCACTTTGACGAAAACAATTAAGTTAACACAGTAGGCATCTGGGATCTTCAGAATACGACTAAAGAGTGAGCCTGGGCCTGAAGATGTACTTTCTGACCGGGCATAAACTGACTGAGATGACTCTTCACCTCATAAAAATGCTGCGCCACCTGAACCTGATAATGACAGATGTTACCCAGGAATCGACGCTCTATGATCACCCCAAGGCCTTGCTCATCGGCGCTGATCTCCAGTTGCTGGGGCCTGATGAGGATCTCACCTCGATAACTTACCGGATGCGATAGCCGCGTGGTACTGGTGAGTAAGCCAATAGGAGTATCGACGACAAAATCATCTTTCACCGATGCGGGTATATAATTGCCACTGCCTAAAAAGTCCGCGACATATCTATCCTTGGGTGCCGTGTACAACTCCTCGGCCGTACCATACTGAACGATATAGCCATCCTTGAATAATGCTAGCTTGTCGGCGAACACGAAGGCTTCGTCTTTGCTATGGGTGACAAACACGGCGCTGACATTCCTCTGTTTGAGAATATTGCGGATCTCTAACATCATCTCGCCGCGAACCTTGGCATCGATATTAGAGAAAGGCTCATCGAGTAATAATAGCTCAGGCTCATAAGCCAAGGCTCTGGCGATCGAGACCCTCTGCTGTTGGCCGCCTGAAAGCTCATGGGGATAACGCTTAGCCAGCCCCTCTAGCTTAACGAGTTCGAGCATCTCATCCAGCCGGGCTAATCTTTCAGCCTTATCTAAATCTTTAACCCCGAACAGAATATTATCGGCAACGTTAAGATGTGGAAACAATGCATAATCCTGGAAGATCATCCCAACACCTCTTTGTTCACTCGGGATAAACACATGAGGTCCGGTCAAAGTCTCGCCATTGATGCTGATTTCACCTTGGCTCACGGCTTGTAATCCAGCAATAGCCCTAAGCAAGGTCGTCTTGCCACAGCCACTGGGGCCCAGAAGCGCAGCTATCTCACCTTTTTCTAGGGTTAAATCTAACCCTTTCAATACCTGCTGACCTTGATAGTCACTGTGCACGCCTCGAATACTTAATGTCGACATATTTTTCTTTGCTCCAGCACCCAAAAGGATTAATCGTTAGTTTTCTTGCTCTAAAGAGCGATTTAAATAAATAAGCGGCACCAAGCCAACCAGCACGATAACAATAGCCGCGAGTGCACCATGCTCGAGTTGCTCGTCGGAGACGAACTGATATACATAAGTCGCTAAGTTTTCGAAACCCACAGGGCGTAATAATAAGGCTGCAGGTAACTCCTTCATACACTCGATAAACACCAGTAATAACCCAGCGAAGATGCCCTTCCGCAGTAACGGCATATGTACTCGCCACAGCAAGGCTTTAGGCTTAAGCCCCATAGTGATAGCCGCCATGTCCAGTGAAGGTGAGATGCGTTTGTAACTATTTTCAACACTACCGATGGCGATGGCCGAAAAACGAATACAGAAGGCAAAGATAATGATAAATACACTACCGGTAAAGACGAGTCCAGGTCCTGCTTGACCAAAATATTCATAGAGATCATTGACGGCAAAATCCAGCATGGTGAAGGGCACCAGAATACCGATAGCCAGCACAGTCCCCGGAAGTGCATACCCAGTCGAGGCGAGTCGAGAAGGCAAGATATCTGACACTCTAGGGCTAATTCTTTGAATGAATATCAAGAGTACGCCGATAAATACCGCGATAACACTGACAATCGCGGCGATATAAAGACTGTTGAAACTATACTGCCAAAACGCGGTATTCCAACTTTCATCGAAATAATCCCAGGCATATTGCAACAAAATAACCAACGGCAGCAGGAATGAAAACAAGAGTAAGAGGCTACAATAAGCCGTGGCTAAGCCGGCATTTAAGCCCTTAAGCTTAGAGACTGAGTTTTCATTGGGGCCAGATTGCTTCTGAAATAATTGCTGCTTCCTACGGGCAAACCGCTCGAAGCCTATCATGGAAAAGATCACTAATAGCATGATAGCAGACAGCTTGGCCGCAGCCGATAAGCTGCCATAGCCAAGCCAGGTATCGTAAACCGCTGTCGTTAGTGTAGGCACGGCGAAATAACTCACAGTAGCAAAATCCGCCGCCGTCTCCATCGCCACCAACGATGCCCCGACCGCCAAGGCAGGCCTCGCCATAGGCAGACTCAGGCGCCAAAAGCTCTGCCAGGGACCACAGCCCATGACTCTTGAAGCATGTTGCAAACTAGATGATTGCTCCATAAAGGCCGTTCTGGCGAGGAGATAAATATAGGGAAATAGCACCAGGGCAAGCACCACGGAGGCGCCCGCTAAGCTTCTGATCTCGGGGAAGTAATAATCACTCGGAGATTGCCAGTCAAACCAGAGACGCAGAATCTTTTGCACAGGTCCGGCATAATCCAATAGATCCGTATAGACATAGGCCACCACATAAGCAGGCATAGCTAAAGGGAGTAACAGTGCCCACTGAAACATTTTCCGCCCGGGGAATTGACACTTAGCCACCAGCCAGGCGGCGGGCGTCGCAATCAGCAATGCACAGATACAGACACCGAGCATGAGTAAAATAGTATTACTGATATAAGTAGGCAGCACGGTATTAAAAAGATGGCTAAACACATCCTCATAGGGAACGAAGGCCTGAGCTATGATAGCCAGCAGTGGCAGTATAATTATCGCCGCGATGAGATAGCCAGCGAGAGACCAAGTTCTGGATAAACCTAAAATCATTGATGGGTCCACTTTATTTGACGAAGCATTATCCCCGACCAACCTAAATCTAAGCTTAAATGAGAAGAATTATAATACCGATTGGTATCACTGACTAAAACAAAAATAGCCTTCAATTGAAGGCTATTTCATACTCGAACTTGTTTTTTATAGATCGAATTTAACTTCATCCAATAATCTAACTGCCGCCTTGTGGTACTCGGCAAGTTTGAATATTGGCAGCTCATCGGCCTTAAACTCGCCCCATGAAGCCACTAGGTCAGACGGCTTAACATCGGCCTTCACTGGATATTCCATATTGATCTCGGCGTAGCTCTTCTGCGCAGCAGTACCCGATAGATACTCCATTAATTTAATCGCATTCTCCTTATGCTTAGTGTGCTTAGCCAGCGCCATCCCAGACACATTGATATGTGAACCACGATTATCTTGATTGGGGAAGTTAATCTCTACCGCTTCGGCCCAAGGTACTTGCTTAGGGTCCTGAAGCATCTTGCCTAGATAATAACTATTGCCTATGGCGATATCACACAAGCCCTCTTTTACCGCTTTAACTTGAGCACGGTCATTGCCTTGAGGTTTACGGGCAAGATTAGCCTTCCACCCCTCGAGCCAAGTCTTAGTATCTGCTTCACCATGGTGAGCAATCATAGAGGCAACCAGCGAGATATTGTAAGGGTGCTTACCGCTACGGGTACAGATTTTGCCTTTGTACTTAGGATCGGCCAGATCTTCATAATCGATATCCAATTTACCCAGTCTGTCTTTAGATGAATAAATGTTACGAACTCTCATGGTCAAGGCGTACCAATTGTCTTCCCGCGAGCGATACTTAGCAGGAATATTCGCTTTCAGCAGCTCACTATCGACAGGGATAACCAGATTTTTGTCGACGAGTTCCATCAAACGAGAGAAGTCAGAAGTCAGTACGATATCGGCAGGAGACAAACGGCCTTCACGCATCATGCGCTCGGCTATGCCTTTCTTGGAGAAAACCACATCCACGTCGATGCCGGTTTCTTTAGTGAAATTAGCTAAGATAGGCCTAACTAGAAATGCCTGACGGTATGAGTAAACAGTCAAATTCTCGGCCGCATTCGCTGCCGAAGCGAAACAAACCAAGCCTAAAATGGCCATACTTCTTGCTATTTTCATCTAAAAAACTCCCTCTACAACACGCCGATGCGAAACACTATAATGATAATTATTATCAATCGCAGTTAGAGTAATGAATCCTGCCGCTTTCGGCAAGTCATATAAAGGGTAATGTGTCTTAAATAAGATATTTATCAATTTATTGTATTTAGATATGTACTAAAATACGCGGATCTATCACCAATATTTCTCTACCGTTATCTGGCCCGGCGCACGCCTCAGGTTCTTGGCCAAGCCCATATCGAGCAAGATTTTATTGGTATCAGATATCATATCCGGGTTACCGCAAAGCATGACTTGTGAATCCAGCGCCGTGATCTCGACGCCAACTATTTTTTGTATCTCTCCGCTTTGAATCCCAGTCGAAATACGGCTCTGTATTGCTTCAGGCAAGGTTTCCCGTGTAACAGATAAGACTAATTTGAATTGATTAGGATAGCGTCGCTCAAGCTGTAACAGCTGCGCCTTGTAAGCCAGATCTTCCGCTAAGCGTACCCCATAAACTAAGACCACAGTTTCAAACCTCTGCCAAGGCTCATCCGTTTCCAGCATAGAGATAAAGGGACCCACAGCCGTACCCGTTGCTAATAACCACAACTGCTTACCTGCAAAAGAGGTGTTGGGGATCTCCTCTAAGGTCATAAAGCCAGAGGCTTTAGGTGAGACATCGAGCTTATCACCCACCTTGAGTTGCTGCAGATTAGGAGAAAGTTGACCGTCTTCGACCGAAACAGCCAATACCTCTATGATGTCACCATTTGGCGGGTTAACAATTGAGTAGGCCCTGCCCACACGTTTATCGTCTATTACCTGACTAAGCTTAATAAATTGACCGGCGATAAAAGGCTGAATATCGGCTCTTATCTTCAATGAAAACAGTTTATCATTCCAATCGACGCGTCCGACGACTTCACCTTCAATCCACATGCATAGCTCCAGCTACAAATTCAACTAATTGATCTTTAGCATAAAGCTTAACGCTTATCTAATAAATTAAAGATAATATCGCGATCGACTAAATCATCGAGTTAAAATTCATCGCTTAAGCGTCTTCGGTTTCATCATCAAGTTGGTAAAAGCTGTCTCTGAATTCCTGGAGCCCTGCTTGAACTAATGAATAGGTCTGGTCTACGTCATCGGCGATACCACCTTCGAGCACCTGCAGCCCGTTTAAGATCTCTCTGGCCTCACCAAAGCCCTTATCGATAGCGTCACCAATGATCTCCATAAAGGAGTCAAGCTGCTCATCGAATCCCTTATCAGAATTCTGTCCCTGATATAGGCTGAAGAACTGAGTCGAAAAATTCACGATTCTTTCTGCCGTCGCTTCAGCTGAGGTATCGACACCGCTGTCATAAATTCTCTGTGTCGCATTGGGACCCACGGCAGGGGCCAGTTCTGCATTTAGGGCTTCGATAGCCGCACGATACAATAATATCATCGGCTCATCAGCGGACTTAAGATTAACCTCCAGCTGAGCCGAGATAATCGCCGTATTCATCAAGTGTTTACTGGCCGCATATGCCGAGTTATTGCTAGCGACTCCAGATACGGATTTACCCTGCTCTGCTGATTTATTACTCGCAACGTCAGATACGTTTTTACCATGATTACCTGCCGAATCAGATTTATCGCGGGCGACTCGGGACACCTCTGTCCCATGGGGGTGGATTTCCATAACTGCCTCTCAAGATGATATTTCTACCTAACCATTATCGGCTGATTTCCGACCAGCTTTAGCATCCATACTCGAATATCTATGAGCTTAAGATATACAGTTCAGGAAAAATTGAGTTTACACAGTAGAATAGAATCAAAATCGGAGGAATGCCGTGAGAAATCTGAACGTTTGTAAGGTTAACCATAAGTATAATTGCTATATTTCGCGATGAATATAATAATCTACACTGGATATTTATCGATTCTTATTGCAGAATCTCGCTTTGCGACATGACCAACAACAGAAAAGCACAGGGAGAGTTAAGTTGAACTCAGAATTTGACAGCCAAAAACCATCGACCAAAGAACGTGCACTCAATTGCAATAACTGTGATCGTTTGACCGTAATCGAAGGGGAGTCTATCTGTTTTCGTCAGGGAGAGATTATCAGTCTGAGTCTATTTGATCCACACTCTAAAGCTAATCAAAACTTGCCTCATATTGCTTGCGATGGATGGAAAGCGGGTTAAACTGACACGCTTTCTAATTATCTGAGTCGACAAAAAAGCATCAAGTAAGTTACCCCTCCATCATACCCGCATAATCATTGGCAGAGAATTTAGTCTCTCGAATCAAGCCATGAACTTCCATACTAAGATTCAATTTAGCAAGACTAAGACCACGAGTCGTGACTCTCATTCCTGATGTCAGCTCAAGATAGAGACTCAACAGCTCATCTTGTTCTAGGCCACGCTTCTTAAGCGTCGCCATTATCGCTAACCAATCGGTATCGACGAAACGGTCCTGACCTTCAATGTTTACCTGTAAAGGAATATTCTTCATCGTTATCATCTCACCGTATTGGTTTCCTGTTTATATGACAATTATACAAGCTGAACTAATGCTGAACTAATAACCAAGCACGTGCATTTATATTAACTAATATTGAATATTCTACAGCATGTCCCGTCAGCCTGTAGATTTATATTCACTATATCCATTCCTATAATGTTAGTTTTGAATGTTCCATAACTTGGCATATAAACCATCATTGGCTAAAAGTGACTCATGATTACCCGTTTCGACAATTTGCCCTTGGCTCAACACCAGAATTTGGTCCGCATCGACAACGGTAGAGAGTCTATGGGCAATCACTAAGCTGGTGTGCCCTTTAGCCGCCTCTTTGAGTGCATTCAATATCGCCTGTTCCGATTGGCTATCTAATGAAGATGTCGCTTCATCGAACACCAAAATGGGCGAGCCCTTTAGTATCGCCCTGGCGATAGCGACCCTCTGTTTCTCCCCGCCTGATAACTTCAAGCCTCTCTCTCCCACTGGGGTATTCCAGCCTTCGGGCAAGGTATCAATGAAATGAGACAGATGCGCCATGTTAATGGCCTGGTGAATCTCCTCGTCGCTGGCATCGGGACGACCATAGCGAATATTTTCTAGCAGTGAATCGTTAAACAACACGGTATCTTGTGGCACTATGGCGATAGCTTGGCGAAGTGCATCTTGAGTCAAGTTTTTAATATTGACACCATCTAAGCTAATACAGCCTTTTTCGACATCATAGAAACGAAAAAGCAGTTTAACGATAGTAGACTTACCCGCACCACTATCCCCTACGATAGCGACTTTCTGTCCGGGGAAAATGGTAAAATTCACATCTTGCAGAATTTGACGAGTATTATAGCTAAAGCTAACAGACTCGAACTTCAACTCTCCAACTCCCAGGCAGACCTCTTTGGCACCTTTTTTATCCTGAATGAGAGGAACCCGTTTCAGCAGGCCGAACATTCTCTCTATATTGGCTAAGGCGCTGCGAATTTCCCGATACACAAACCCCAAAAAATTGAGTGGGATGAAAAGCTGCATCATAAAGGCATTAACTAGCACGAAATCACCTATGGTCATCACGCCTTGCACCACATTATAGGCGGCGAGTGCCAGCATCATAGTCATTGCCAGCGAAATAATCAGCGCTTGACCTATATTGAGGGCAAACAATGACAGACGATTTTTCCGTTTTGCATACTCCCACTCTTCTAACGCTTCATCGTAACGCCTCGCCTCATAGGCTTCATTATTAAAATACTTAACCGTTTCATAATTAAGCAGGCTATCGATGGCACGGGTATTAGAGTGTGAATCCGCTCTAGCGGCTTCGCGCACGTACTCGGTGCGCCATTCAGTTGCCAGTACAGAAAACAGCCCATAGGCCAAGACAGACCCTAGGGTGATTGCCGCAAAGGCGATACCATAATTATAAAGAAATATGCCGACGACTAAGGCTATTTCTAATATCGTAGGCACGATATTAAACACCATGAAGCGCATCAAAAAGTTGATGCCGCTGGTCCCTCTTTCTATGTCCCGGGACAAGCCTCCGGTTTTTCGCTCCAGATGAAATTCTAAATCGAGACGATGGAGATGCTCAAAAACATTGAGCCCTAACCTTCTGATGGCCCGCTCGGTCACACGACCAAACAAGGTATCTCTGACCTCTGAGATCAAGGTATTAAGCAGCCGGAGTCCGCCATAGGCTACGACCAAAGCGATAGGCACACTGAGCAACTGCTCAGGTGATGCCGTACTTAAACCGTCCACCAGAGACTTTAATATGAAGGGAAGAGAGACGCTGGCTAATTTTGCAATAATCAAGCATAACAAGGCCAGTATCACCCTTTGTTTAAACTCTAACAGGTAAGGCCAAATTAGCTTTAATACATGGAGATTCAATTTATCTATGGGTCCATCGAAATAAAGAGAGGGTCGCATTTATTATCAATCCTAATACAAGTTGAGCATTGCAGGAGTCCAACATTAAGACTTTAGACTTACAAATCATCATTCTTAATGGTACAAAAGGGCTATATAAAGCAATTATTTTTGAACAATCGTTAAATAATGTCGTTTCTTGTTAAATACGACAAAGTAATTTGATACTCTTTTTTAACGCAGACCAAGTAAGGGAAACGACCAACCCTTATAAGCGATTTTAAAGGAAATACACATGCAGGGTTCACCTAAAGTTCAATATCCGCCGTTGCCACTCATCCAGACCTGGATATGGATGATGACCCAATCCGAGGACTCAGACATTCAACAAAAGGGCCAAAATAAACTTATCGTTTCATTCGGAAGCCTAGCGAAAGCCAATGAATATCTGCTCAATCATAACCAAGGTTAATCCATTCACCCTAGATTAAGATGAAATTTTTCACTTCCTACTGAACACACAAATCCCCTCTTTCGCTATCCCTGCGATGCAAGCGTTCACCAGAAGGGAGTTGACTAAGCTGACACCAGGTCAAACACGTCTGGGTATTCTCTGTTCCCTACAACGGCTGTAACGATCTTACTTATCACTGTAATTGGCGATAACTGCCGTTTTTTGCATGTTTCAACCACTGACAGTAACCGGGAACGGAACTTCTCCCCTCGATCTGAACGGGTGCCATAGCAAATCTTACGCATGATCACGCTACCACGCTACCACGTATGCAGCGTTCTGCTTCGTTATTGGTCAGAGGAGTGCCTGGGTGATTAAGAAATGCCCATAAGCCTTGCTCATATTTGAGAATATGACGGCATCTGCCAGCATAGCGTGAAGCGGGCACATTTCCCCCGCACTCAAGCCAGCGCTTAATACTGCGCCTTAGTCGTTGCATTCGCCGACGCCACATTATTTCCTCAACTTCACCGGATTCATATCTATGCTGGATGCGAAATACGGACTTGAAAAGCAATACCAGTCGGTTACCAATATTCGCAGTGAGGCCTTTTCCTGAATAATCGGCCATTTGTTGTAAATTGCGTAGCACCTGGGCTAGGCAAACCTGATGACGCTCAGGGGCTATCCAGTTGTAGCTCGGACATTGGTCGCTCACTACGATAGCTTGAGTCTGTGCACCTAATACCGATTTGGCGGCATCCTTATTGCGAAAGTATTTCACCACTTGGAATACCGCGTCAGCATACTACTGACTCGCCCTTGAGCCTCAGAAATGAGGCCTGTAGAGAAATGAGTGCCATATTGGTCTTGCAGTAAACGTTGAATTTTTCGTACGCTCAGATGATATAAACCACTGAGCACAGCTACGTAGCTAAGCAGTCTTGGTCCCATCTGGCCATCAGAAGTATCCTTAGGTAAGGCGCCTTTGCTCACCGTGTTGCATTGCTGGCAACGTCCATGAAATAGCTGATATTCAGTGATATCAAGCTTAGGCTCAGGCAGCTCAAACACCTGATGACGATAACTGGGAGACTTATTGGCAGTCACTTCACCACCACAATCGGAGCAACAGGCCTCTGGCAAACAAGCGATTTGCTCATCGTTTTCGCCGAGTTCCGCTAGTGGTCTTTTATGCCCCGTATGTCCAGGTTGAGCGCCAACCTTATTTCCACTACGAGGCGTTTGAGCTTTTTTCGCTCGGCCTTATCCGCAGGGGAATCAGAGGAGGGTGATTTGGATAAGTGACGAGAACTGAGCATCAACCTGTCTTCATACTCACGTAGCGTTTGCCAAAGCTCACGGATAAACAGGTTGGCTTCGCTGATATTATCAATCGAAGGCGGCTCTTTCTCGAATTGTTTTTTCTTTTTCATGAAGCCATTTTCACATGGAAAAGAGATCGTTCAATAGCTATATGACCAAACCTTATCGATCATCAATTGATCGTGTCAATACGGGGCTGGTGAACGGTTACCCTGCGATCACGGATAAATACTTCCATGTACAAAAAAGGAGACCTAGGTCTCCTTTTTTGCCGCTATCTCTATCAAGCTAACAAGCAATCAAGCCGAGCGGCGGGCAATGATACTCTGGTTTAGTGTCGCTAAAATTGACTCTGTATCATCCCAGCCAATGCAAGCATCGGTAATACTCTGGCCATAGCACAGAGGTTGACCTGCAACATAATCTTGACGGCCTTCGATGAGGTTACTCTCGATCATGACACCAAATATCCCATAATTACCTTTAGAGACTTGAGCAGCCACATCATCTCCTACCAGCATTTGGCGCTTAAACTGCTTAGAGCTATTGGCATGGCTGAAATCAACCATGATATTAATGTCTAATCCGGCCTTCTCAAGTTGCTCACTGATGGCACTCACATTCTCCTTGCTATAATTTGGCTCCTTACCACCCCGTAAGATGATGTGGCAATCCGAATTACCTTTGGTCTCGACAATGGCCGAGTGACCGAACTTAGTCACAGATAAAAAGTGATGAGGCGCACTCGCCGCACCTATGGCGTCAATAGCAACCTTAATGGTGCCATCGGTACCATTCTTAAAACCTACCGGAGAGGAGAGACCCGAAGCCAGTTCACGATGTACTTGTGACTCTGTGGTTCTTGCGCCAATCGCTCCCCAACACATAAGATCGGCAACATATTGTGGGGTGATCATATCGAGAAATTCACCCGCCGTAGGTATGCCAAGATTGTTGAGATCCAGCAATAATTTACGTGCAGTTCTCAGCCCATCGTTTAGCCTGAAGCTATTATCCATAAATGGATCGTTAATCAGTCCCTTCCAACCCACTGTGGTGCGGGGCTTTTCGAAGTAGACTCGCATGACAATTTCTAACTGGTCCTTGTATTGCTCACGCAGTTTCACTAAACGCGCACCATACTCTAGCGCAGCTTTAGGATCATGAATTGAACAGGGACCAATGACAACCAATAGGCGGTCATCATTTTTCTTTAAGATCTGGTGGATATTTTCGCGTGCGTTAAAAACGGTAGCCGATGCATTCTCAGTCGCCGGAAATCGCTCAAATAGTGCGATTGGTGGCAGTAATTCTTTGATCTTGTTAATTCGAACGTCATCATTTTTGTAATACATAGTAATAAACTCACTCCGGCTATCGTTAAAACAGACTTCTCTCAATTGCGCTACTAAGTTCAATTTATCCAGTATCCACCCATAATGCAACAAGATATAGTCATGAACAATAAATAATAAACAAGTATTTGTTATATAAAGATAAAAGATAAACTAGTTTTCAATTAAAGAAGAGGATAGCCGGCAGAAATACCGAGTTAATTAAAATAAACCTAGGTGTTTTATTTTAATTATCCATGGCACCGGTAATCAAACCTATGCCGCAACGGATTATTGGTCCAGGGAATGTATCGACGGTAATTTCGATCAATACATGTGGGATCAAGCCGCCGCGGGTTGTTTGGCCAACCAGCTGCACACATTTATTCAGCATAAGAATATCGATGATCTCATCATGCTCACCCACTCCAATGGCGGCAATATTGTCAGTTGGATGAGCGACTACAACAGCACCAGGCTTAACGGCACTGTTTGGTTCACCGATAAGCAAAAAATGGCAGGAAGAGAACCCCTGAGTCACCAACAAAGCAGACGAGCTTATTTCAATTTCGACAGCTTGATCCGCAACCATATATAGGAGTCAAACATGAAAAACTTGCCATTAAGGTTAGTGACAATATCGAAGTGTTCATCATAGGTCTCAAGCCTTAAGTTTCGATATCCTTGGTGTAGCTTATGTCATGATGACAAATGATGCAGAAAATAAAAGTTACAAGAAGTTAACAAGTCCGTTGTTTTTAACAGCAATATCACTTGATAATTTGCCCAGCCGGATCGCCAACCGCATCCACCTGAATATAGACATCCCGATTCTGATAAGGCCGATAAAATAAGCCTTGGCAGGAATAATAAGTGTAGGGTCTAGCCAGTAAGATACATCCTGAGGGAAGGGCTTGTAAGATCTGGATCTGTTGCTGCATTCTCAGTACTTCTTGCCATTGATGATCCTGTAAAACCTGATCTCTCACGGCAAAGGCATCGAAGGGCTCGCTGGACTTGCGGACCACGACTTGTCCGCCATGGCTTAGCGCCGACAAGCATAGTGCACCTAAGGTGAAGAAGGCTAAACTCGTCTTACCAAGACTGTTAAAAAATATCATCTCTGGCTGCCCCATTCATGTTTACTCTTCTATTCATGATACAAAAAACAGGGCATTATTCCCTGTTTGATTTATGACGAGTCGCGTCTTACAAGTATAAACTCTTGCCTAATTTAACGGGCACTCTTGACTGAAACGAATTCAGGGTAGGCATCTATGCCACAATCTGCAGCATCCATTCCTTTATACTCGTCCTCTTCGGTAACACGGATCCCCATGGTCAACTTAAGTAGATACCAGACCACGAAAGAAGCTGAGAATACCCATGTAAAGATGACGCCAGCCCCATAAAGTTGACCTAAGACAGTCGCATCGGCATTAGACAGCGGCACTAACATCAGACCGAAGAAACCCGCCACACCATGAACCGAAATAGCACCCACGGGATCATCAATTTTCAGCCTATCTAACGCCACAATGGAGAAGATGACCAGGCCACCGGCAATCAAGCCTATCACGGCCGCGAAGGAAATTGAAGGTGATAAGGGATCGGCAGTAATGGCCACGAGTCCGGCTAATGCACCATTGAGTATCATGGTCAGATCTGCCTTTCCCCACACCAGTTTACAGACGACGAGTGCCGACACTGCGCCAAATGCCGCCGCAGAATTGGTATTAAGGAAAATTTTAGCCACCGCGGTTGCATTTTCAGTATCGGATACCAGTAACTGTGAACCACCGTTAAAGCCAAACCATCCCATCCCATCCCATCCACAGAATAAACATACCCAGAGTCGCCATAGGTAAGTTTGAACCCGGAATTGGGTTTACTTGGCCATTTGGACCATATTTACCCTTACGGGCATCCAACAGAATAACACCGGCAATCGCTGCCGCCGCACCAGCCATATGAACGATACCACTACCGGCGAAATCGACAAATCCAGCTTCAGACAGGAAGCCACCGCCCCAGGTCCAATAACCCTCAACTGGATAAATAAAGGCTGTCATTACGACAGAAAATGCTAAGAAAGCCCATAGTTTCATGCGCTCGGCTACCGCACCGGAAACGATGGACATAGCGGTAGCGACAAACACCACCTGGAAGAAGAAATCAGACTCGAGTGCATGATCTGCGTCATCGGCCTGACTGCCAATAAATGTACCAATAGCAGGTAACCATCCAGCTTCACCGTTATCGACATACATGATGTTATATCCCACGATCAGATACATCACACAGGCAATCGAATACAGACACACATTCTTGGTGAGAATTTCTGTGGTGTTTTTGGAGCGTACGAGTCCGGCCTCCAACATGGCAAAACCGGCCGCCATCCACATGACTAACGCACCCGAAATCAAGAAGTAAAAGGTATCCAGAGCGAACCTTAACTCAGAAACTGTCACCCCTAATTTGGCTAAATCTTCCATCACGCTTCTCCCTTATAATGCTTCACTATCGGTCTCGCCCGTACGGATACGGATAACCTGTTCTAGATCGGTGACAAAAATTTTGCCATCTCCAATCTTGCCAGTACGGGCAGCATTGGTAATAGATTCAATTAACAACTCCAGATTTTCGGCCTTGGTCGCAATGTCTAATTTAACCTTTGGAAGGAAGTCCACCTGATACTCGGCGCCTCGATACAGCTCTGTATGCCCTTTCTGACGACCGAAACCTTTCACTTCGGTGACGGTCATCTCGATACCCACTGCAGCGATTGCTTCGCGGACATCGTCCAATTTGAACGGTTTAATGATAGCGCTGACCAGTTTCATGCTGACCTCCAAGGTATGTTGGTTATTTATTTCTACTTTCACCTATTCAATCATCAGACCAAGAAAACAAACCATTAACTTTTAATGAGTTAATAAAGATTAGGTAAACACCATCGAATACAAATGCACCAAACGAGTGCAAATATTCACAGTTCGCACAAATATAGCGCAGACAAATATTCGGGCTTGTCATGGTTATAGCCAGCCTGTAACGGGAGTTAAATTGGATAAATGAGGTGGTATAAAACATTAGATGACTAGGTGACGGATGTAATACGGGGGAGTTTTAGAGTGTTTGATTTTAAAATGTGGATGTTGAAATAGAGATTTTACATGACTCGATACTAATGACACCTTACCGCTTACATAAGGTGTCACATCACACTTATAGCTTATAGCTTATAGCTTATAGCTTAAGACTATTCTGCTAACTATTTCCTAATAAAATAAATCGCTACGCTACTGAATATCAGTGCCGGCATCACGGCGCCGAGGAAGGCTGGCAAGCCATAGACCAGAGTCAGAGGTCCGAAAATTTCACTGCTGATATAGAAGGTGAAACCGGCAATAACACCCAACAATACACGAGCCCCCATGGTCACGGATCTCAGTGGACCGAACACGAATGAGAGCGCCACCAACATCATCACAGCAACGGTGACGGGCTGCATGATTTTACGCCACAGCGCCAACTCATAACGGCCAGAATTTTGGTTGTTCGCCTCGAGATAGTCCAGATAGCCCAGCAAGCCTTGAATAGAGAGAGATTCTGGCTTGACCGAGACAACGCTCAACTTATCTGGTGTCAGTGTTGAATCCCAGCGATACAGGGTCAGGTCGGTCAGTGTCACCTTGTCCTTGGTCAAATCTATTTGCCTGACATCGAGAAGGCGCCAGTGATCATTTGAGTATACGCCGCGCTCTGCATGAATGGTCTTCACTAAGGTCAAGGTGCTATCAAACTCATACAAGGTAATATTACGCAGGCTGTTAATATTTTCCACTTCGCCGATATTAACGAATAAATCACCATCTTTTGCCCAGATCCCACGACTTGATTTGATCAGACTGCCACCGGACACCTTGAATGCTTGCAGTTCATTAGCACGCCTTTCTGCAGCGGGTGCTCCCCACTCACCCAGCACCATAATCATCAGCATGAGTGGCACGGCAGTCTTCATTGCCGACAGAGTGATTTGAAAGCGAGACAAGCCAGCAGACTGCATCACCACGAGTTCCGACCCGGATGCCAGCATACCCATGCCGATCAAGGCACCGAGCAATACCGCCATAGGGAAGAATATCTCGATATCACGAGGAATAAGAAACAGTACATAGATGCCTGCATCGAGCATGGTATAGTTGCCACGGCCAACGACGCGAAGCTGATCCACCCACTTAATGATGCCGGATAGACCGGTGAGGATAAGCAGACACAGGGCTGAGCTGCTGACTAAAGTTCTGGCGATATATAAGTCTAATATTTTCACGCTTTGACTCTCTTGCGCTTAAATATTCCGCTTAGTTTAGCACCGGAAGGACGCTCTTTCCCTAAGAGTAGTATCCCCATGCATAAGGCGGATGCATGTATCCACCACATCCCTAGATACTCAGGTATCACGCCGTCTTCCAGCGCTTTACGCCCGGCAATCATCAGACAGAAATAACCCAGATAAAGTAGCACCGCCGGGAACATCTTGGCGAACTTGCCCTGACGCACATTAACCCTAGCCATAGGCACGGCAATAAGCGTCATTAAAGGAATCGCTAAGGGAATGGCCAGACGCCAATGAAATTCAGCCGTTGCCGCGGGTCCCTCTATATCCATCAACTCATTAATAGGCATCGCGGAAAGCTTACGGCGGCGCTCATCGACCGGTTGCTCCTTGATCTGCATCTGGTAGCTACCGAACTCGATGATCTGAAAATCCACTTTTTTAGGCGTCGCCTGATATTGTACACCATCACTCAGTTGCAAGCGCTGGCCACCGGTTTCATCCTCGATGACCTTACCGCCTTGGGCAACGACGATATTACTGATACCGGATTCATCATCAGGATCTGGTAGTTGTGCTACGAACACCTTGTACAGTTCGTTATTTCGGCCAATTCGTTCGACAAAAAGCACGGCTCTGCCATTGGGGCTGGTTTGAAATCGTCCCTGAGTGATGGCTGCCAGCCCGGCTTCTGACTGAGCATGCTCGAGTACCTGGTTCTGCTTCTCTTCGGCCCAAGGTGTCACATAAACCGACAGAATACCGGTAAAAATCATATTACCTACGGCCAACAACAGGGTCACTCGAGTGATATACCACTCACTCACTCCCACGCCGTGAAGAATAACCATTTCACTGTCGGCATACATTCGGCCATGAGCCATTAAGATACCGAGAAATAAACTCAGCGGTATCACCAAAACGGCCAGATAAGGTAAATTAAGACCCAATAGGGTCATGACTAATGAAGCAGGAAATTCTCCGTCAGATGCATCTGCGAGTACACGAACAAAATGTTGGCTTATAAAAATAGCTAAAAGTACTGCAAGAACGGCTATTTGTGCCTTGAAAACTTCTCGAATCAAATATCTAAATACAATCACAGGCTGGATCCGGTCCTTAAACTTATAATTATGCTGGTAACAGGTTAACTTTCATGTAAACTGTCTACTTTTGGTAGTTTTATAACCAACCATTAACTAAATACGGTATAGAAACACCTAAAAAAACAAACTTCGATGTATCAAATTTAGGCCCGTTTTGGGTATAAGCAGACATTATCTAATAAATAATAAAATTTGTCTTTAAGAATCTAGGAGAGCTCATGGAGTTTAGCGTTAAGAGCGGCAGTCCGGAAAAACAGCGTTCAGCCTGCATAGTGGTTGGCGTATATGAACCAAGACGCCTATCGGGTATTGCTGAGCAGCTCGATAAGATCAGCAAAGGCTACATTAGCAATTTACTTCGTCGTGGGGATCTCGAAGGCAAGCCAGGGCAGATGCTTCTTTTACATCATGTACCTAATGTTCTCAGTGAACGTGTGCTTTTGGTTGGTTGTGGTAAAGAACGCGAGCTCGATGAGCGTCAATACAAGCAGATCATCAACAAAACCATCACTACGCTTAACGAAACTGGTTCCATGGAAGCCGTTTGCTTCCTGACTGAACTGCACGTGAAGGGTCGCGATACTTACTGGAAAGTTCGTGAAGCCGTTGAAACGACACGGAACAGCCTTTACAACTTCGATGTATTGAAAACCAATAAAGAGGAGACTCGCCGTCCGCTACGCAAACTAATCTTCAATGTACCGACACGCCGTGAACTGGCTGTGGGTGAGCGTGCAATCGAACACGGTATGGCCGTGTCAGCCGGTATGCATCTTTGTCGTGATGTTGCCAACATGCCGCCTAACATATGTAATCCAGCCTATTTGGCATCACAAGCTCGCCAAATGGGTGAAGTCTGTGAAAAGCTCACTGTGACCACCTTAGGCGAAGAGCAGATGGCCAAGTTGGGCATGGACTCATACCTGGCTGTGGGCCGTGGCAGTGCCAACGAATCCATCATGACTGTGATGGAGTACAAGGGCGCGGTCGACAGCACTCAGAAGCCGATTGTGCTTATTGGTAAAGGTCTGACATTCGACTCCGGTGGTATCTCACTTAAGCCTGGCGAAGCCATGGATGAGATGAAGTACGACATGGGCGGGGCCGCCGGTGTTATCGGTACAATGAAAGCCCTTTGTGACCTCAATCTTAAAATCAATGTAATCGGTATTCTTGCAGGCTGTGAAAACATGCCATCGAGCAATGCATACCGTCCCGGTGATATCCTCACCACTATGTCGGGCCAAACTGTCGAAGTGTTAAACACAGATGCAGAAGGTCGCCTGGTATTATGTGATGTATTGACCTATGTTGAGCGTTTCGACCCTGAGTTAGTGGTTGATACTGCGACTCTGACGGGTGCCTGTGTTATCGCACTGGGTAAGCACGCTTCGGGTCTGTTTTCTAGTCATAACCCGCTGGCACACGAGCTATTAAATGCTGGTGAGCAGAGTGGCGATCGCGCATGGCGCTTGCCATTGTGGGATGTGTATCAAGAGCATCTTGAAAGCCCATTTGCCGATATGACTAACCTTGGCGGTCGTCCCGCTGGTGCCATCACGGCAGCTTGCTTCCTGTCTCGCTTCACCAAGAAGTACAACTGGGCACACTTAGATGTTGCTGGTACCGCTTGGAACAGTGGCGCGAACAAGGGCTCTACCGGACGTCCTGTACCGCTATTGACTCAGTTTCTAATTAACCGAGCGGGGGTTCCTCAAGGGGAATAAGCTCAGCCTTGATCACTAAGTAATACACTAAAGGGCGAACACATACGTGTTCGCCCTTTTATTTTGTGGTTTCAGTAGCGCTATACTTTCCCCAATTCAGGGAGCGCCTGGCCCAAGTGGCTGACCATAGCTGAACTCGACAAAATTGCCGTCGGGATCCCTGACACCACAATAGTAACCTGCAGGATAACTATCTTCCCGCACACCCCAAACCAAGATCCCCTCTTCCTCGGCACGCATGGCAATTTTATCTACGGCTGCTTTACTCTCCAGTGCAAAACCTAAGTGGGAAAAATCATTCATCTGCTGCTGATGGCCTTCCCCTCCTGGGAGCATCACAATAATAAATTGCGACTCCTGTCCCGGCTCGCAGAGCCAAACGATACGCTTTTCTCCGCTTGGTCGCTCATGTATGACATTCATGCCAGCGTAGGAGCAGTAAAAATCGACACAAGCTTCAAAGTCCATGACGTGCAAAGCGATATGGGTCAGTGCGATCGCCATCTATAATCCCCTTCCGCAATAAAGCCGACGGTTAACGCTTATACGATAAAGCTCAATAACATTCATGACATGCAAGCAGACATAATGGGTCAGTGTAATTGCCATCTATAATCCCCTTCCGCAATAAAGCCGCCGGTAAACGCTTATACGATAAAGCTCGATAACATTCATGACATGCAAGCAGACATAATGGGTCAGTGTAATCGCCATCTATAACCTGCCTTCACATTTAAGCCGCCTGTAGACAGCCTTGCGATACAGCTTTGATAATAGCGGACGCACTAACTTTCGCCCCATCAACCAGGCCAATGGTTTAAGTATCGGCACCCTTAGCATCAGGACTATGTAGGCATCAAGCTCAGATACGACTCTAGGCTGGTTAACATTCTCACATTCGCCAATGATCACATGCAATTCGGTCAACGCCTTATATGGGGCGATTCCCCAAGCCTTTAACTTCTCGTCCTGATCTGTAATATCGAACCAGTAGACCCCATCGGCATGGCGTCCCGCGATACGTGAATACTTGCCTCTATCCTTGATGCATCGGGGGCAGCCACCATCGTAGAGAACATATAAATTTGGCTTATTTTCGTTCATCTATTGAGTTTAGTCGATATATATGGCCCACATCTAATACCATTCCATATAAGTATCTGGTCAGTTCAGATACTTACTCGGAATGGTATAAGTAAAAACTTAGGGTGAAAGTAATCAAAATGTCCTATCTTTAAATTCTGGCTTTATTAAAGATTCAACATAGGGCCTATGCAGTTTTAATTAAGACCTATCAATATTGAACCAGCATCATTAATCCTTATGTTAAGCCTTCTCAAGGTTAAAGGGTTCATTGCTCCACTTCGATATCTTCAAGATTGTTATGCGTTCATTTACTGTGACAAGGCCCTTGATCGAAAGGGTGAATAGGAGAAGTCTTATGGAAAAACTTAGAAAAGGTCCATTGACCATAGAGTTAGGCGGCAAGAAATATCCTGAGTGGGTTGAAAATTCAGCAGGCTACTGGGACTTCCACCGTGCTTTTAGCAACAACAGATATATTGACTCACCCAACAGCCAAATAGGACAAGATGAATGTGTCCTCTCTGAAGCTGGGATATATCGATTAAGGATAACCCACTAAATCCTGCTTACATAAAGTGTATTAGCTTGGAATGAAGCTTGATTACATTTTCTAATCTTGGCTCTATTTATATTGGTATTTGGTAGATTGCCTGAATGTTTTACATTCATAGTAACCTACCGCCTGCCCGGCGAGGATTGTGCACCACCTTCTTTGACAAGGGTCTGCGAAACGCCGGCTCTTGATTGCATAAGAGTACATCTGACCTCCAAGGTCTTAAGTATTCCAGACGCTTTTAAGACATTCCCCATTTTCCTATGAGCCAGCGGTGGAAATGCCGAAAAATGTAGGGAACATTTTCGGCCCGGTTTCGAAAGCTCGCAGCCGCATCTACACCTGGTTATTCACAAGCAACTATTCTCTTCGATTTATCCGCATCACTAATAAATAACGGTGTTGGAGTTGATGAAATATTGTCTTGACCCTCCTTTTATAACAAAGTAATAATTAGCTGTGTTTACTAATCATACAGGGATAGAAAATGGATTTTGATTGGGTAGAGTGGTTTGGTTATCTGGCGTCGTTAATCGTCCTCGTTTCTCTGACGATGACATCAATCATAAAGCTGAGGCTGATCAACCTAGTTGGTTGCCTTGCCTTCGCAGGCTTTGCTTATCTTATAAACTCTTACCCGACGATGTTTATGAACTTTGGTATAGCAGGAATAAATATTTATTTTTTATGGCGATTTTATTCAACAGATGAGCAGTTTAAGCTAATTGCAGCATCGGTCAATACTGAATATTTTGACCATTTCATCTCAGAAAACTTGGCCGATATTGAGACACAGACATCCATCGAGGAGCTCAGAAAGGCCAATACTGTGTTTTATATGCTTAGAAATAACAGTATTGCTGGGGTATTAGTGGGCAACAATAATGAAAAGGGTGAACTGTCTATTTTGCTCGATTATGTCACACCACAATACCGTGACTTTAAGCTAGCAAACTATTACTTTGTATCACACCCCGATGAAATTAAACAGCGTGGTATTAATACGCTCATAGCTAAAGCGGCAACAGTGGAGCACAAAAACTACCTATTCAACATAGGTTTTCAAGTCACCGATGCAGCAGAAGGTATTTATCAGAAACAGCTTTAAAACTGGCCTCAAATAATAGGCCGGCTTCGAATGAAACTAGAGTACATTTTTGTCTTGATTCATTTGATAAAGGTAGCTATTTCCAGTCATTCCGGCAGACCTTTTGAGCCGAAATCCAGCGGCCTTGCTATTGGGATGCGTCATTGAAGGTCGTACCTTCATCGCCACCTACCGCCTGCCCTTATGTGCACTATTTAATTAGAGATGGTTCTGCGAGTCGTTGTAAAGCCTCCCGTGACCGCTCTGCGGCAGCGGCATCTACACTGACTGATTTACAATAAAGGTGCCTCTTAGATTTGAGCTTGATTGCTAGCATGCTGTAACTCATTTTGCCCAAAGCGTGTTAGTTACGAATGAAACTTGAGGTAGTTTTACCTTATTCGCTCCGACCCTGAGGGATCCCCACGAATTTAATAGCATGCTTGTGGATCTCTGACTAAATCTTGCAGTGACTTAATCGCTGCTCGCCAATGAGATTCAAATCGAAGAAGCAACTTTCTCGAAACCAGAACAGGTGTGAACGCGGCTGTGACCTTCGACATCAGGGATGATGTCGCAGAGCCCACAGGGACTGTGCTTGCGGCGTGTCACAGAAGTGTTTGCACTAAAAGGTCGTTCTGTCACATCCTGTGATCACGACATTGGTGCATCTGACCTACTAGGCTATAGGAAATGTCTTATGTATGTCTGGAATATACAAGACCATGCACGGCACCCACGGCAGGCAATAGATAACAATACCGCTAAAAGTCACCATGAACTCTCATGACACAAAACTAAGCTTAACGCTGCACAAAAAGAGGCTGATAACTAACATCCGTTTAGTGTAAAATCCCTCCTTTCGACAGTAAATTAAGCCTATTCACTAAAACTGAAAGCCAAGACTAAGCCTTACTATGCCAAATGCCCTATTTTACGTGATGCCTGATGAGGCCAATAGCCCCACCGAGGCGACGCTGCAGGTACACAGATTAGCCTGTGAGCTTGCACAAGATGCATATGTTAATCAGCAACTGGTTTATGTCCATACTCAGGATAGAGAACAGGCATATGCTGTCGATGAATTGTTATGGCAATTTGAGCCAAATTCTTTTGTGCCCCATAACCTCAAGGGTGAAGGCCCTCTCACAGGTGCGCCGGTGGAAATCGGTTTCGATAGCTTAGGGCCCAATAAAAATCGCCATCTTCTGATTAATCTTGCAGACCAAGTACCCTCATTTGCGGTAAACTTTGGCCAAATTATCGATTTCGTTACCAACGATGCCGGGCATAAGACGATCGCACGCGATCGTTACCGCCAGTATAAGAGCCTTGGAGTGACTTTAAGCACTCGAGACTTAACGAAACAACCACTTAATTAAGTTTGAGAAGCACACACTCCCATGGAAAAAACATACAACCCGCAGTCTATTGAACAGTCCCTCTATCAAGAATGGGAAGAGAAAGGTTACTTCAAGCCACATGGCGACGAGTCCAAAGGCAACTATTGCATCATGATCCCGCCACCAAATGTGACGGGCAGCCTGCACATGGGCCACGCCTTCCAAGATACCATTATGGATACTCTGACTCGTTATCAGCGTATGAAGGGCAAAAACACCCTTTGGCAGGTAGGTACAGATCATGCGGGCATCGCGACTCAGATGCTAGTTGAGCGTAAATTGGCAGCCGAAGAAGGCAAGACACGTCACGATCTTGGCCGCGATAAATTTATCGATAAGATCTGGGACTGGAAGAAAGAATCCGGTGGCACCATCACTAAACAACTGCGTCGTCTCGGCGCTTCTGTGGATTGGGATCGCGAACGTTTCACCATGGACGAAGGCATGTCTGAAGCCGTTCAGGAAGTGTTCGTGCGCTTGTATGAAGATGACCTAATCTACCGTGGTAAGCGCCTGGTTAACTGGGATCCGGCTCTGCACACGGCGATCTCAGATCTCGAAGTCGAGAGCAAAGAGAAACAAGGCAGCATGTGGCATTTCCGCTACCCGCTGGCCGATGGCGCATTGACTGCCGACGGTAAAGACTATTTAGAAGTGGCCACCACTCGTCCCGAAACCATGTTAGGTGACAGCGCGGTTGCGGTTCATCCCGATGATGCACGTTATGCGTCCTTAGTCGGCAAGTTTATCCTGCTGCCAATCGTTAACCGTCTTATTCCTATCGTTGCCGATGATTATGTCGACATCGAATTCGGTACCGGTTGTGTGAAGATAACGCCTGCTCACGACTTTAACGATTACGAAGTCGGTAAGCGTCATAACCTGCCTATGTACAACATCTTAACTTTCGATGCGGCTATCCGTAGCTCAGCCGAAGTGGTTAACACAGATGGCACCAGCAATACCGAATTAGATAACAGCCTGCCCGAGCGTTATGCCGGTCTGGATCGTTTCAAGGCACGAACTGCAATCATCGCAGAATTCGACACCCTTGGACTACTGGGTAAGATAGATCCACACGCACTGAAAGTGCCTTATGGCGATCGCTCTGGCGTGGTTATCGAGCCACTACTGACCGATCAATGGTATGTATCTGTTGCCCCTATGGCTAAGACGGCCATGGAAGCGGTCAAAAATGGCGACATCAAGTTCGTGCCGCAGCAGTACGAGAACATGTACAACTCTTGGATGCGCGATATTAACGATTGGTGTATCTCACGCCAACTTTGGTGGGGACACAGGATCCCGGCCTGGTACGACGAAGCCGGTAAGGTCTATGTTGGCCGCGACGAAGCAGAAGTACGTGCTAAGCATAAGCTTGACGACTCGGTCGTGTTACGCCAAGACAAGGATGTACTCGATACCTGGTTTAGCTCGGCGCTTTGGACCTTCTCGACCCTTGGCTGGCCGAAAGATACCGCAGAGCTTAAAGCTTTCCACCCAACCGATGTATTAGTCACTGGCTTCGACATCATCTTCTTCTGGGTTGCCCGCATGATCATGATGACCATGCACTTCATCAAAGATGAAAACGGCAAGCCACAGGTTCCCTTTAAGACCGTTTACGTGACCGGACTCATTCGTGACGAAGTCGGTAATAAGATGTCTAAGTCTAAGGGCAACGTACTGGATCCGTTAGACATGATTGACGGTATCGATCTTGAGTCACTGGTGACCAAGCGTACCGCTAACCTGATGCAGCCCAAACTTGCTGCAAAAATCGAGAAGAGCACACGTAAAGAATTTGCCGATGGCATTGAAGCCCACGGTACTGACGCCCTGCGTTTCACGCTAGCCTCTATGGCATCCACAGGCCGTGATATCAGCTGGGACATGAAGCGTCTCGACGGTTACCGCAGCTTCTGTAACAAGATCTGGAACGCCTCACGCTATGTGTTGATGAACACAGAAGTGCAGTCAGAAGATCAACACAGCAATGCCCCAGGCGAGCCATTAGATTGCGGTCAGATTCTAACTGACGGCAAGCCGGGTGAAATGGAGCGGTCTCTCGCAGATCGCTGGATCATAGGCCTGTTTAACCAGACGGTTAAAGCCTTTGACGAACACATGGAGAACTACCGTTTCGACCTCGCGGCAAACACCATCTATGAGTTCACCTGGAACCAGTTCTGTGACTGGTACTTAGAGCTAACTAAGCCTGTGATACAGACTGGCACCGAGGCTCAGAAGCGTGGCACCCGCCATACTCTAGTGACTGTACTAGAGCAGATGCAACGTCTGATGCATCCTATGATGCCTTATATCACAGAGACTATCTGGAAGCGTGTACAGCCACTGGCTGGCGTTAGCGGCGATACTCTGATGTTGGCACCTTTCCCTGAATATCAGGCTGACAAGGTCGATGCTCAGGCTATGGAAGATCTCGAGTGGGTTAAGCAGGTCATCACAGCGGTACGTAACATTCGCGCCGAACTGAACATCGCCCCATCTAAGCCGCTTAACGCCCTACTACGCGGCGTCAACGAGCAAGACAAGGCTCGTCTGGAAGAGAACCAAACCTTCTTCAAGACCTTGGCTAAGCTTGAGTCTATGACAATCCTCAGCGACGATGAGGCCGCACCTATGTCCACCACTCAGTTGATTGGTGATATGGAGCTGCTTATCCCTATGGCGGGTCTTATCGATGTGGCTAAAGAAGTCGCGCGTATCGACAAGCTTCTCGAGAAGGCTGCCGCTGAGTTTAAGCGCATCGAAGGTAAGCTCTCTAACCAAGGCTTCGTGGCGAAAGCCCCGGCTGCCGTGATTGAGAAAGAGCGAGCTAAGCAAGTCGGATATCAACGCGATATCGACAAGCTAACCGAGCAGAAAGCAGAGCTGGCGAAACTTGAAAGTTAAAAGAAGTGTCGAGTTCCTAGGAGCGAGAAATTAGGAACAAGCATTTAAAAGAAAGGGCAGTCTAATGACTGCCCTTTTTGTTTCTATGTAGGACCGGCTTCAGCCGGGAGAGGTGCCTAAAGCAGCTCCTACAGGAGGCAGCCCCCCTAACCTATCGAAATTGGGATCCGCTGACGGCCAAAATGCTCGCAAGGCCCATCGAAACGTCCCGGTATTTGGGTACCGCAGTATTGGCACTCGCCGCTATGATTGAGGTGATACTCGCCTAACTCATACCAGTCTCGATTGATGACCAACTTATGACATGACGGGCAGTAACTGCTGCAGCCATCTGTGTCATGAATATTGCCGGTATAGACATAGTTAAGCCCCTGAGCCAGGGCAATTTCTCTGGCCCGCATCAGAGTCGATGCTGGGGTTATGGGCTTGTCTAACATATGAAAGTCGGGATGAAAGGCACTGAAATGCAGTGGCACATCATGACCTAAGTTATCGGCTATCCACTTGGTTTGTTGCTCCAGCTCTTTGACTGAGTCGTTTTCATCGGGGATCAAGAGTGTGGTTATCTCGAACCATACTTGAGTCTCATGCTTAAGATAGAGCAAGGTATCGAGCACATCACTGAGATTTCCGCTGCAAATTTTGTGATAAAAGTCTTGAGTAAAACCTTTCAGATCCACATTGGCGGCGTCCATGTAGCGATAAAACTCGACCCTAGGTTCGGGGCAGATATAACCGGCTGTCACCGCCACCGAGTTTATCCCTAGTTCATGACAGGCCTGAGCCACATCGATGGCGTACTCGAGGAAGATAACCGGATCGTTATAGGTGAAGGCGATGCTCCTGCAGCCCATGCGCTTGGCCATTGCCGCCAATGATTCCGGACTGGCTTTCGAGCCTAAGGTATCGAACTCACGTGACTTACTGATGTCCCAGTTCTGACAGAACTTACAACAGAGATTGCAGCCTGCGGTGCCAAAGGAAAGTACAGAACTACCGGGATAGAAATGATTCAGCGGTTTCTTCTCGATGGGATCGATACAGAAGCCACTGGAGCGACCATAGCTGGTGAGCTTTATCTCATTATCTATGTTTTGGCGCACGAAACAGACCCCACGCTTGCCCTCACGCAGCTGACAATGTCTGGGACATAAATCGCATTGCACCCTACCGTCGTCTAGTCGATGCCAGTACATAGTTTTTACAGTACTGGCTTCTGCAATATTAGTCTGTCCAGTATTGCTATTAACCAGATTTATTTCACCTGTATTGGTACTCGATGTAGACATCATCAGCATGTGTCCGGCTTGACCTATACTTAAAGCCTAGTTTAAAAAGCTTGGGTCAGGTATCAGCAAGCTGGATATCTGCGCGATATCGAAAAACTAACCGAACAGAAAGCAGGAAGGTTAAAAGAAGCTACAAGTCTTAAGCTGTAAGCTCAAGATAGAGCTAAGAAAGCTAAATGCAGTGTCGAGTCACGAGTATAACTTGCTCCCCCGACCAAAGAGAAAGGCAGTCATTAGACTGCTTTTTGTTACCTGCAGCGAAATAAGCAACTGGCAAGGGGGTTATCTATAGAACCTATGTAGGTGCTGGACCTATGTAAGACTGGCTTTAGCCGGGAGGTCCTTTGCTCAAAGCGTAAATCCCAGAAATCCTCTCCTTATCTATCGCAGCTAAAGCAGATCCTACCTGGAGCTGGCTTTATTTACCACTTAGAACTTACTGCTTACAACTTTTATTTTTAGCTCTCGGTTGACGCTATACCTAGGCTTAACTTATCCGGTAACGCTCAACCTCCAACCGCATAGACTCAGCCAGACTAGCAAGCTCACGAGTAGCCACGTTACTCTGCTCCGCACCGGCGGCAGTCTGATCGGAAATGTCACTGATATTGATGATATTTTGATTTATCTCCTCGGTCACCGAGCTCTGCTGCTCGGAAGCGGTGGCGATTTGGGCATTCATGGCATTGATCTGTTCGACGCTGGCGATTATTTGTCGCAGGACATCACCTGCCTGCCGAGATTTTGCCACGCTCATCTGTGCCTGCTCAGTACCACGCTCTATCATCACCATGGAGTCCCGGCTCCCTTGCTGTATACGTTGAATCATCTGCTGTATCTCTTCGGTGGCATCCTGAGTTCGTTTGGCCAAGGTGCGAACCTCATCCGCCACCACGGCAAAGCCCCGTCCCTGCTCGCCGGCACGAGCTGCCTCTATCGCGGCATTGAGCGCCAATAAATTGGTCTGCTCGGAGATCCCCTGGATCACATCCACCGCGCCGCCAATTGCATCGGAATGACGCCCTAGCAGTTTCATCGACTCAGTCACCTGTTCCATTTCCTGAGATAAAGTCTCGATCATGCTGATGCTCTCCCCCACCACCGACTGGCCTTTAACGGCGGCGACATCGGCCTCCCTAGAAGCAATTTCAGCCGCTGCGGCGCTTTGGGCAACCTCTTTCACCGTCGCGGTCAACTCATTGAACGCCGTGGCAATCAATTGCGTCTGCTGTTGTTGCTCGACCACATTTCGCTGAGTCTGGGTCGACACCACGGAGTTTTCTTCGGCCGAACTGGCTAACTTAACCGTCGACAGGAGGGTGTTTTCGATCGCCTGTTGGAATCCAGCCGCAATTCTATCGACCGTAGCGGCAATACGGGTAAACTCATCGTCTCCCCCCAGCTCGATGCGCCGGGTCAGATCGCCGTTGGCGATAGCATCTGCGGTATTTTCCAGTTGCGTGACAGCATGATTCATCCGTCTGATGATCAGCGTCGAGCCTAAGGTGGTAACCAGAATACTGACACCGGAAGATAGCAGCACTAACAGGATGAAGGCGGCAAGATTCTCTTGGGCGCAGATAAACATGCCTTCGCCCTCCGTTATCTGCAATGCCTGAAATTTTTCGGCGACGGCCGCAACCTTGGCGAACTGGGGATTAATCTGTGTCAGAAATATCCGCCCCGAATCTTCATAGCTCCCATCCTGCAGCGCTGCCAGCGCGGGCATGAATCCTGTCGTGGTGATGCCATCAAGGCGCGTGGCCAGGCGTTCGATCAGCACTTTTTCTTCGGCTCCTAAGGAGGCGGGGAGCAGTTTCTCATCGACGATGTAATGCAGCGAGTCGAGAGACGCTTGCACCGCCCGCACATGCCTCTCTAGCGAGTGGTCATGCAGCGCCGCAACCTTAGTGCTAGGATCATGTTGCAAAGCCAGCAGTAATTCACCACGGGCATTGCCCAACTTATCAAGAACCTTACCGATATTGATACTATGCTGCATGCCCTGGGTGTATAGATCCTTGATGGAATTTCCCGCCTCCTCCATCCCGGAAATGCCCTTGTATCCTAAAAAAACGAATGCGATAACCGTCAATAGGACTATCGCTTGCAGCTGGAACCTGATCGACTTCATCCGCCGTCGCGAACCGGAAGTTTGCTGGTGAGCAACAACGACGCCAGCATCGGTCCTCTCTCCCTGAATAGCTAAGCCAACTGACATACAAATTTCCTTTATATTGTTATGATGAAAGCGCCTAACATATAGATTAATGCGAGTCAGATTATTGATGCGAATCACACTTCTGACCACACGGCAAGATCATTATAAATTGAACTTTATGCTCAAGTAGCGATCAGATCACCAAATACTCTTTTTTGGTGATGTTAATGACTGCTACTTTTTTAAAACATTTTGATTCGATTGCGGAACCCCGTATTGAGCGTTGTAAAAAACATAACTTATTAGAGATTATTTTACTCGCTATAAGTGCGGTTATGTCAGGCTCTGAAGGATGGGAAGACATTGAAAACTTTGGACATCTAAAGCTTGATTGGCTTCTTCAACATCGTCCTTTTAAAGCAGGTATTCCTCGGCATGACACTATTGCCCGTGTTATCTGCCGATTAAAAGCGGATGAAAAAGAGATAGCAAAGCTAATCGTTAAGCAAAAGGCTGATTATATTCTAGCGCTTAAAGGTCATCATTCTGGTCTACAGGGTGAATTAGAAGCTTGGTGGCACAAGTGCCAGCGTGAAGGTTTTACAGCCGATAATTTTGATGAACATACGACCATAGACAGCGGTCACGGGCGAATTGAAACAAGACGTTGTCAGCAAGTGCTGGTTAATAAAAGTTGGTTAAATAATAAATATCAGTGGGTTGGCTTAAAAAGCCATTATTAAAGTGACATCAGACGTACATGAAAAAACGACAGGTAAAGAGACCACTGAAACACGTTGGTACATTAGCTCATTAGATTTAAATGCAGAGCAGGCGTTATCTTCTGTGCGAAATCACTGGCAAGTAGAAAGTATGCATTGGGTGTTAGAGATGACATTCAGAGAAGATGAATCACGGATCCGTAAAGGCCGAGGTCCGCTTGCTTTTAATGTGATGAGAAAAATAGCAATGACTTTGTTCAAGCAAGACCAGACAAAACGCGCGAGTATAGTGGCTAAAAAGAAGATGGCAGGGTTGGACGACGAGTATCGCTCAACCCTGTTAGAGTCAGGGATTAAAATGCGCTAGCCGTGCAATTTACAGTTTCAAACTAATATTGGTATATGAATAGGAGTTGCCATCTATCCTAAACATATCCTCAATTTCGCCATTCCTGATAAAGCCAGTTTTGTGCAGTTTATTAGATTGGTTTTGGTGTTTTGCAGTAAATTAGGTAAAGTGTCGGCTGCGATCACCAGTGAACAAGCTAAAAAAAGTCAAAATGCGCGTTTAAAACATAAAATCAACATGGACACATCATTAGTTGCAGGCAGGCTTGATAACACACTAATAATTATAATATTTGAAGGAAGAAGATGAGCAATTCCAAAGATGCTTATGCAGACAATGATCTGCGGGAAGTGAAGCAGCTAGGCATGTGGGCCTCCATAGCCAGCTTAAGTTATATTTTCTGGATAGTCGGCGGCATGGAGCTCGTTGAACGTATTGCCTACTACGGTGTTAAGGCCAGTGCGGGCCTTTATGCAAAAGCACCGGTATCTGAAGGCGGCCTAGGGATCAGCCTCGGCGACTATGGGGTGATTATCGGTATATGGGCCATGATGCAGACCTTTGTCCCGGTATTTACCGGTGGAATTTCAGACCGAGTCGGCTACAAGGAAACCATTTTTGCATCAACGATAATTAAAATTTGCGGTTATTTAGTGATGGCCTTCTTCCCCAGTTTCTATGGTTTCCTTTTCGGTGCCATATTACTCGCCGCCGGTACCGGGATATTTAAACCTGGGATCCAGGGGACCTTAGTCCTCTCAACGGGGAGGCAGAACACCTCGATGGCTTGGGGCATATTCTATCAGGTGGTGAATATTGGCGGCTTCTTAGGCCCCTTGGTAGCCGTGCATATGCGCCAGCTATCCTGGGATAATGTGTTCTACGCCTGTGCGGCTATTATCTCGTTTAACTTCCTTTTCTTGCTTGCCTATAAAGAGCCGGGCAAAGAGGCACGCTTAGAGCGTAACCGTAAGATTAAATCCGGTGAGATACATCAAGAAGTGCTCTGGAAAGATGCCTGGCATGAGCTGAAAAAGCCAATCGTTATCTACTACATGCTAGTATTTGCAGCTTTCTGGTTCCTATTTAACTCACTGTTTGATGTGTTACCGATCCATATTGCCGAGTGGGTAGATACCAGCGTTATCGTGACCTCATTGTTTGGCCCAGAAGGGACATCAAACGGGATATTACAATTCTGGCTGGGACTCGATAACACCGGGACTAAGGTCATGCCTGAAGGCATGCTCAACCTTAACGCTGGCATGATAATGACCTCATGTTTCCTGGTTGCCGCTCTCACGGCTAAATATCGTATCACCACGGCAATGTTGGCTGGCTGCCTGCTGAGTATCTTGGCTTTCGTCGTTATTGGCGCCACTAACACGGCCTGGATGATGGTATTTGCCATCGTCATGTTCTCCTTCGGTGAGATGATGATCAGCCCGAAGAAGAATGAGTTTATGGGTAATATAGCCCCGGAAGGCAAAAAGGCCATGTACCTGGGCTTTGTCATGCTGCCCCAAGGCATAGGCTGGACACTCGAAGGTTTCTTCGGCCCTAAACTCTATGAGATGTATGCATCGAAGGAGATCTTCTCATTAGACCTTCTCGCAGAGCGTGGCATGAGTGCCAGAGATGTGAGTGCTATCCCACAGGGTGAAGCCTTCACAACACTCGTAGCCTACACTGGAGAGCCAGCTCAAGAACTAACGACTCTACTCTACAATACCCACAATATCGGCATGGCCTGGTATATCATAGCTGCCATTGGCACTATTTCCGCCGTAGGTATCTTCCTGTACGGCAAGTGGTTATTGAAATTACAGAGAAGTTAACAAGCTGAGAGGCCGAACTGATTGACAGAAAAGGGGCTAGCGCCCCTTTTTTATTTTTACTACTAAAAATAGCAATCTATGAAGATTTTTTGATTTCACCTACAGGCAAAATAGTGCGACCGTACTCGGCGTTGAGTAGCTGAGCCATGGCGAAGTAGATGGCACTAGCACCACAGAAGATCCCTTCAATTCCAGCTATGGTGCCAATTAACTCACTGCCGGTAAAATCTCTTGCAGCTAACAAGCCGAACAAGATAGTGAGCGATCCAAATACCACCTGTTTAGCCCTAGGGTAACGCAGTGAACCGACAAACATGAAAGCAGTGAAGACGCCCCAAAGTAGCAGATACCAAGCCATAAATCCGGCAGGGCTAGGCTCTGCCAGGCCAAATTTGGGCATAATCAACAGGCCGACTAACGTTAACCAGAACATACCATAAGAGATGAAAGCCGTAGTACCGAAAGTATCACCGCGCTTGAAACACATCATTCCTGCGATGACCTGAGCGATACCACCATAAAAAATACCCATGGCCAAGATCATAGAGTCAATCGGGAAGAAGCCTGCGTTATGGATATTTAATAGTATGGTGGTCATACCGAACCCCATCAAGCCTAAGGGTGCTGGGTTAGCAAGTTGTGTCGACATCGAGTTCCCCTACAGGAAGTAATCAATAGAATAAGTAGCAACGGCTGTGCGTCACGCTAGATTAACTTTGGTTAATCTTAGCGCCGCGGATTCTAGAGCAAGCACTCAGGGCAAGCAAATGCATCCTCTTTATATCTATAGAGGTGTTATCTTTACACAAGAGTAACAATTACACTTTACTTTCAATTGATTAGTAAAATAAAAATCAATATTGAGCAGAAGCAACAAGCAAGCAGCATCAAGGTCACATCTAGAGGGTAAATCGAGATTACGATCACATATTTGCCGGGTTATTACTTTAGTTATTACTGATATTTTATGGCTTCAGGCCTCAATTATCGACTTTGATCACAAAATTGAACATTGCTTGAATTTTTGTTAAATAAATAGCAGAGTGAGGTATAAATAAATTGGCCAATAAAAAAGGGAGCCCAAAGGCTCCCAAGTGGTTCAAGTACTATGAGATGCAGGGATCTCATAGCGGGTCAAACTTTTATAATTTTAGGTTAGTGGGCGCCTCCCATATGCATAGTGTCGATACCATAGGTCTTACCTTCGGCGTGACAAGTTGCACAAGACTCGACAGGAAGATTCGCTGTAGAAGATGGCTCACCGCCTACAATAGCAGACTAAAAAACGAGTTAATTAAATTCGGGATGGAAATGACGGCCTGCAGGGTAGCCATTTTCCATCCCTATTTACCACTAAAGCTAATTAAAAGCGGTAACTTAAATGGGTTCCCTTAAAAAAATTACATGCCTCTGCATATGAGTCAGTTTCAGTCTATTCTTATTGTATAAATCACGACTAGAAGTGATATTGACGATGAAAACGCCTGAAGCTAGTTTTTTTGAATGGCAACGCCAGTTTGGTTCTGAAATTGATTGTTTAAACCACCTTCCCTTAGCGAAGTGGTTTTGGGCCATCTACTTTCTCGGCTCAGATAAAGGCAGCATTTCAGCATTGAGGCTCAGTAAACTCATTGAGGTTAATTGGCGAACGGCAATGGGTCATAGAGACAGTCTATATAGGCTTTCAGGTCTCATTGAAATTGATGATGCCTTCGTTGGGGGAAAGAGAAAGGGTAAACGCGGACGTGGAGCCGCAGGGAAAACGCCTGTGTTAATTGCTGTTGAAAGCAAAGTGAAACGCGCGGGATTTATCGCTATGCAGGCCGTCGACAGTGTTTGTCATGAAGCCGTTAACGATTTTGTTGCTAGGCACTTAAATGCACAGCAAGAAGTTCATATTGACGGACTAGCCGCTTTGAATATCATAGATAACACTCAACAGCATGAAGCTAGGGTTACACCGAGTGAGTTGGTCGATGAATGGTTGCCTTGGGTTCATATTGCAATAGGTAACTTAAAAGCCTTTTTACTCGGCACATTTCATGGAGTTTCGGGAAAATACCTTCAAGAATACCTTAGTGAGTTCTGTTATCGGTTTAACCGAAGAAAAATGGAAAAAGAAATCCCTAATAGGCGGTTAAATCTGGCAATAATTCATGCGCCGGTACATTCGTACTGAGTGAGGTACATAAGCATGAAAACCAATGAAATTACTGCCATTCCTGAGCTTCTGGCGATGCTAGATATAGAAAACAGCATCATCACGCTCGATGCTATGGGATGTCAAAAAGAGATAGTAAAGCTAATCGTTAAGCAAAAGGCTGATTATATTCTAGCGCTTAAAGGTCATCATTCTGGTCTACAGGGTGAATTAGAAGCTTGGTGGCACAAGTGCCAGCGTGAAGGTTTTACAGCCGATAATTTTGATGAACATACGACCATAGACAGCGGTCACGGACGAATTGAAACAAGACGTTGTCAGCAAGTGCTGGTTAATAAAAGTTGGTTAAATAATAAATATCAGTGGGTTGGCTTAAAAAGCATTATCAAAGTGACATCTATTAGGCGACAATTAACTTGGCCAGTTCGCGACAATTAGCTTGTCCGGTTTTGGTCATCTTTAGGCATACATAATTCTTGAGAGATTTATATGCCTGGAAAACCCATAAACCAACTACAGGTTAACCTATATATGTCTTATCGTAATAAACCGAAACAGACTCAATCATCTGCTGCGGCAAAGGCGGGGTTTTCTTCCCGTTCAGCTAGACGAATTGATGCTGGCCAACACAACACCAGCAAATTACCACGTCAATACGCGACCAGAAAAGATCCTCTTAATGGTCTTTTCGAGCAGCATGTTGTGCCGTTGCTTGAAAAAGAACCCTCACTGCAGCCCATTACATTATTCGAAAAACTAGAGGAAATCGCACCGGGGCAATTGGAGCGCTCACAGCTACGCACTTTACAACGCCGAATCGTCATACATGGGCCTGAGCAAGACGTCATTTTCAGGCAGAAACATACGCCGGGGGCAATGGGCATTTCTGACTACACTTGGGCCAACGAGCTAAATATAACCCTCGCTGGCACACATTTTTGATGACCGTGTAGTGCTTTTCTATGGGCATGAACTCACATTAACCTTAGCGCGAATGCATACTCAAGGCGCAACTCGTGGTCGCTCAATAGATTATCATCATGTTATCCATGCATTGGCTAAGAAACGTAATGCTTTTAAAACATCGCAAATCAGGGATGCTCTTATCCCTAAAGGCGGTTTTTGGCCCCGATACGATAGTTGTCCCTATCATCGATAGTCAGCAGCATAGCGTCTCAAGTTATGATGTTCTTCTAGGAGGGCAACATGGCTAGCACTCTCAGTTTACCCCTATTATTAAAAGAGTTACGACTGCCAGCGATAGCAAAGGCGTGGCCCGACATTGCCCTGAAAGCGGTGAAGGAGCAGTGGGAACCCGAGCTATTTCTCGCTCAATTATGTGAAATAGAGGCGACACATCGACAGGAAGTACGCCTAAAACGCTTACTCAAAGAAAGCCAGTTACCGATAGGGAAACAGTTGTCTCAATACGATTTCAGTGAAGTGGTCGGCATTAGCGCAGTTCAAGTTAAACGTAAGGCCAGTGAGTAGAGCTGGTTGAGACAAGGGCATAATATTTTATTATTCGGTGCGAGCGGCCTAGGTAAAACCCACATAGCAGCCGCGCTGGGTTATGCGCTTATTGAGCAATCTGTTCGTGTGAAATTCACGACAGGCACGGCGATGGTGCAGCACTTACAGAAAGCCCGAGAAGGTTTAGGTCTGGAAGATGCACTTAAAAAACTCGATAAATATGAGCTACTCATTTTGGACGACATCGGTTATGTCAAAAAGAGTGATAGTGAAAGTCAGGTTCTATTTGAGCTCATTGCACATCGTTATGAGCGCAACAGCCTAGTGATCACAACGAACCAGGTGTTTAGTGAGTGGGACAGTATATTTGGAGACAATATGATGACAGTAGCCGTGATTGATCGACTGGTGCATCACGTAGAGATTTATCAACTTGAAGGAGAGAGTTATCGAAGAAAAGAAGCCATGAAAATAAACGGCAAAAGCGGCCAACTTAATTGACGCCTATAGGCCAAGCTAGTTGACGTCTAACAATCGAGCTCTGATATTTTTTTAAAGAGTTGCTCAGCATAATAATAAAGTGTTATGAATAACTATTCATAGTTACAACATATCGACATTTTGGGAAGCGTGACGAGAACAGTTAACAGCGAATTAACATTAAAATATAAGTGATACGTCACTATAGCGAGATTTCTTGCGCGGTTAACGATCGACTCATTCCTGGCGTCAATTGAGAGTCCAGTAGGATCTTCCCTACTGAAATTCGATGTAAGCCTATAACCGGATTGCGAAAACGACCAAACATTCTTTTAATTTGGTGATAGCGCCCTTCGACTAAAGTCACTAGCGCGGTGTGGCTATCAACAAGTGCTAACTGAGCAGGCTTGGTGATGATATCTTCGAACTCGAAGTATATACCTTCGGCAAACGCTTTAACGTAAGAATCATCAATGGGGTTTTGCAGGGTTACCCGATACAATTTACCGACCTTATGATGCGGTGACATTAGCTTTTTCGACCAACGACCATCGTTTGTGAGTAACAGTAAACCTGAAGTGTTAAGATCTAATCGCCCCACTATATGTAAGTCATGCTTACTTTTATCAGTAAGCAAATCAATGACTGTTTTGTGCTTGTCATCCACAGTTGCACTCACCACCCCAACAGGTTTATGCAGCATGACATAACTTGGGCTGTTCGATTGCAGCACTTCGCCCTCTAAGCTGACATCAGAAAACTCATCGATTATTTGATCAATATTCCGCGCAATATCACCATCAACTTCAACCAAACCTTTGGCCAATAATAGCCTAACATTTTTTCGGTTAATGCCTGTTTTAACACTAATAAACCTATCGAGCCTTGCACGTTTTGATTGCATGATTATCACCCAAAACCTTGTCTACTTAGCCTGAGTTAATGGTATCACTCTATAGGCGCAGCGTCTGGCTCCCTCGATGATATGCTCTTCACGGGTGACGGTACCTCATCGCTTAATATCGTTTGAAACAAGTTAAGCTCAGAGCGGCAGAAATTAAGACACTTGCTCTCTATGTAAAATTAACTTTTCTAGTCCGCTATCACCAAATACGGTGATAGCGGAATCTATCAACTGAACCGAGAGCTCTTCATGGCGATCGGAGAAGTGGCGATTACTCTTAGCAGTCAGCGACCAAAATCGAGTCTGACGACCACGAGCCGCCTTCTTATCTTCAAAGATCACATCACCATCATCTTCTAAACCTTTCTTCACCCTTACATTATTACCGACCCAAACATAAAGTAAATATTTTTATTTACTTTAGTCTTTACATTACAAAACACTTAATCATTCACATGAAGACGTATTAGCAGCAGACCCGCGAGAAAAAGATCTTAGACAAGGTATAGATTACAGCTTGTATATACTGCACCAGTATAGCCAAGCCTTAACTACAATCAGACATAGACACAAGCATCGATGAATTTAGAAGAAATGTGTATTACTAGATCCCAACGGCTATGAAGTCGAATTCGTGCAGTACCTGAGTGATATCCCGTCACAAAGGAATCGATATGATGAAGCTTAATAGCAGGAACTAGATAATATGGCCATATCCGAGCAAAAAGATACGGCCAAATCTTAGGCAAGATTACAGAAGAGACCTATGTAAAACACATCACTTTAACCAAATAGCTAATGCCAACAAGACGAGATAGAAGAAAAACCCTGAGATATAAGCCGAGAAAAAATCATTTCTGGCTAACCTTTTTTCACTGCTAAACACACCAGGAGCGAAAAGAGGCTTCTGAATTCGCCCAAATGACACGACTCTTAGCACCAGTGCACCCGTCGTGTATAAAACGAAAGAAAGTAAAAAATCCCAGAAAAACCAGAAGAACAGTTCGGCTATGCTCCCCATTAACATATCTTCTCCTTAATCTATTATCGACAAGCATCCAATGTATCCGGCCTAGGTGTAAATGTCATGTTAAGGTTTGTTAACTGGAGGTTGCCTCGAGATGTCCCGCTAATTTGAGACACTCGTCTAAGGATTAATACCATTCCATATAAGTATCTGGTCAGTTCAGAGACTCTCAGTTTTTTCAATTCAAGACACATTGATGAGGAAATGGTTATTCCCTTTTAAGTCAATGTAACGCAGAAGTGGAAACACTGAGAGCCTCACGCTGTGCGGCTGATGTTTAAAGCAAAGGGCAAAGCCCTTTATGCTAGGTTGAATGTCCTCGATATACGACTGCATGGTCTATTTTGTTCCATACAAAATAAGACATTTCCCTGACCCATAGGGATATGGGAAATGTCTTGAAAGCGTATGGAACGCTTAAGACCATGGAGGTCAGATGCAAGAGGTACGAGCCCATGGACGGGTGAAGGTAGAATAATGCAGGAGCAATATAGACCTTGCCTACAGCGCTTTGAACTCCCGCTGAATGTTCAGATACTTACTCGGAATGGTATAGCATATAGATGCCATATCAATCCCGTTCCGATTGATTTTCTTTCACTATTGACGATTCCTTCTGAGCAAAAAATTTGACCCTAAATGAGGTGTCATCGGTAAGAAACTCCACCTTATGCCAATACTTTGGAGGAGATACAGCAATGCCTCCGGCAGGAATAACCAGGGTCTGCTCTATTTCGCCTCGTCGCTCAGTAAAACCATAAAACTTTAACTCGCCGCTAATCACATTGATCTGTCCATAAACGCCGGCTTTAGTATTATGCAAATGCAGGAACATTTTAGGAATATTATTGATGGTGAATACTGGTGTTGATTTGTAGTTAACATAATCACTGGGAATTTGAGCCATAAAGCACCTCTTGATAGCACTGACTTATACCTATTGGTATTAGCGAATTAATAGTTAATGTTCAGACAAGTTACATCAATTTCAGGCTATTAACTAGAAGGCCACCACAGATAGACCAAGAGATTTGAGCTGAAGTGCGTTAGACTCTGACTAAATTTGATAATAGCTTAGTCTCATGACCTCCCCATTTAGCTACACGACTAAATATAGTCTCGATAAAGCCCATTTTAGTGAATGCTTCGATGAATCAGTCACTATTGACACCACGTGGCGCGCCTACACTAAAGCACTAGGCTTCTTTTTCGTCGGTGTCGCCCTATTACTTACAGGCATGAATGCCTATGCTTCCTGGTTTGTTATCGGACTAGGAACATTGGAATGGGGAAATGTGAAGTTTAAAAAGACTTGGTGGCTCTGGCGACAGATGATGAGTAAAGCGGCCGAAAATGAAGTGACCCTAACCTTAGATGAACAAGGGATCGGCAGCCACTCCTTCTATGTTAACAGCCAGATATTATGGGGTGATGTCTCTGAGATAATAGTCACTGCCAGGGGCTTCCTCATCAAACACCCAGCTGGCACCAACTATGTCTCTAAACAAGTACTCAATGAAACCGCACTCGCCTTTATAAACAATAAAGTTTAGATATTTCATCCAATATGACATTTAATGGTTTTTATGCATCTTTGACATTTGCTATTCTTGGTTGATTAATACTCTTGGTTTCTAGCTAATAAAAAAATAATGACAGCGGAGGCTAACTCCGAACGGCCTCCAGACTAACACTGGGCTAATACCTGGCTTCGCTGTTCCTCATTGCCCATGGCTAGCATCTTAGGCGATGTTTGCTGAGCTGCCGCAAACTCACCTTTACTCGTCCAATCAAACCAATTGATATTGATTAACGCCTGCGCTGTGGGCCCGCCTAAGGTGTTACCCGGACCAAGCACGATAACCTTATCCGGGGCAAACTCTTTCACCGCCACCTGCACGGCCTTGGTAAAATCATAGGGCTTAGTGACCTGAGCCCCTAAGGTGTACGCCCTCAACTTAGAACAATCTGTACCATAGGGAGTCCAAATTCTGCCTTCTCCATCGATCAGGGGGATTTTGGGCTTAGAAAACAGCAAGTGTCCCAGAGAGGCAAAGCCTTTCTGGGACACTTGCTCCAACAAGGGTGAATGAAAAGCACCATGATTATATAAACGCATAGGATAGCGTTCATCCACCTGAGGCAAAATCTCCTCGGCTCGTTTCAGCCCTGCTTCATTTCCCGCAAGCACCCGATAGCCTCCAAGATAGATAGAGGTAAATAGCTCACATCCATCTTCATCACAGATGGTCTCGATTGCCCTGTCAATAAGTGAAGATGTTTCACTGTCGCGTCGCCACTGAGCATCTATCTCGGGATAGATGAGTTGGCCGCCAATGAGGCCATCTTGCATCATGGACCCCATGGTATTGATCACCTCGATGGCGGCATCTGCATCGAGGGCGCCGGCGCAGGCCAAGGCAATATACCAGCCCATGGAATTCCCGGTTACCGCCACCACCTCATAGCGCTCGGTATCTATATCCATAAAGTCACATACAGAGCAGGCATAGATGAGGGCTGAGGCATTTTCCCCAGGCGTATGTTGTTTAAAGGAATATTTAGCCGCGCCATCGATTTTAGCTATCCCCGTCTGCTTCAGCTCCGCTCGGTATTGATCTATTGCTGCAATAAATGCCTGTTTATCGGAGTGAAAACGGTGCAGGTATCCCAATTCATCCTTGCTATAGCAACCGCGGCCAGGTGCTACGACAACGACTCTCTCTCGTGGTTTATTCACCGACTGCTCGGCTTGAACGTTTGCCGCCACTTGCTTTTCCATATTGATAGTCATGTTACAGGGCCTCTTTAAGCAACTGATGATTAAGCTCTCTACCCATCAAGGCCAAAGCAGCCTCGACTATGGTATCTGTGCTCGGTAGGGGTAACGTTGCCGCATCGGCTAGCGGGATAAAGCAATCCTCGGCAGTCAATCTGGCCAATGGTGGGCATTCATTGCCGAGTGCCTCATGGAAACCTGTGATTAACGCCTCACTGATGGAGCCAGTTTTTCTACACTCATCGACAATCAGAATGTGATCACACTCATTGGCACTATCAATAATTGCCTCAATATTCAGCGGCGCCAGCCAACGAATGTCGAGTACACGCACCTTAAGACCCGTGGCAGCTAACAACTTCTCTGCCTGACGACTCAGATAGTAACCGTTGGCATAACTGATGATACACAGATCTCTCCCTTCACCATGCTGAGCTATCTCCCCTAACCCAAGTGGCTCCGCTTCTTGTTCCGGCAGATAATGGCTGGACCAGAGACCATCATCTTTACTGTGCAGATCTTTGGTCATATACAGGGCGATAGGTTCGAGGAAGATCACCAGCCTCTGCTCTTCTCGGGCTAAGCGGACGCACTCCCTCAGCATCTCGACCGCATCTCGGCCATTTGACGGGCAGGCGATGATGAGTCCGGGGATGTCCCTGAACACGGCGAAGGAGTTGTCGTTATGAAAATGGCCACCGAAGCCTTTCTGATAGGCCAGGCCCGCGATGCGGATCACCATAGGATTGGTAAATTGACCAGCGGAGAAGAAAGGCAAGGTCGCCGCCTCGCCTCTTATCTGGTCTTCGGCATTGTGTACATAAGCCAAAAACTGGATCTCAGGGATCGGTAAGATACCGTTATGAGCCATACCAATAGCTAGGCCCAAGATAGAGGTCTCATCCAACAAGGTATTGATCACTCGATTAGGACTGAAGCGCTCAACCAGACGTGAAGTCACATGGTACACACCGCCTTTTTTACCCACATCCTCACCACAGACCACAATATTACTGTATCTGGCCATCAACTCTGTCAACGCCAGATTGATCATCTTGCCCATATGCAGAGGCTTGAGCAGAGATTGTTTATCCGCCTTCAATAAGGTGCTTCTGCGCTCCTCATCCAAGTAAGGGACAAATTCTAGCCTACGTTTTGGCGGCACAATGGCTGCCATAGCCTGAGTCACGTCTCTGAGTTTTGGCTTTGTCACCACGATACGCGAAATGGCCTGAATACGCGCCTTGAGGCTGAGATAAACAGAGACGATCTGCTCGCTATTCATCACTCCCGCGTCAATAAGTTGCTGAGCCGTGACCAACAAGGGGTCTTGAGATTCATTATCGAAGATCTGCTGTTTCTTCATATAAGCTATCTCGGCATCACTGCCGGCATGGCCCATCAAGCGAACGGTGCGAACATGTAAAAACACAGGTTTTCGATGCATACGAGCAAAGTCGGCCGCCGCCTTGCTGATCTTGTAACAGTCGAGAATGTCTCTACCGTCACAAGAAAAATACTTAAGTCCCGGTCTCTGACTGAAGTTAGCCGAGATCCAGCCCTTGGGAGTCGGTGTGGATATGCCGATACCATTGTCTTCACAGATAAACACCAGGGGCATGGGCACTTGTTGGTACGCGGCCCAACAAGCCGAATTTATCGCACTCAGGGCACTGGCATGATTGGCCGAAGCATCGCCGAAGTTGCACAAGACTAGGCTGTCTGTAGGCATGTTCGCTGCCAATGACAGGCGCTCTGTTAACGGAATGCTCAAGGCAGCCCCAACGGCTTTGGGAAGGTGAGAGGCAATGGTCGAGGTCTGCGGCGGGATATTGAGACGCTTACTGCCAAGCACCTTATGACGGCCACCCGAGGTAGGATCGTCACTGGATGCTGCAAATGACAGCAAGATATCGTATAGCAAGGTCTCACCTGGGACCTGTCTGCCTCGCTCCAACATGAAGGCACAGCTGCGGTAATGCAGGAATGCCATATCTGTGGGTTTAAAAGCCAGTCCATAGGCGGCATTCCCCTCATGGCCTGAGCTACCTATGGTATAGAAGCCCTGATTGCGCCCCTTCATTTTCCTCGACTCGAGATCCAATAAACGGCTCTTAAGCTGAGACTCGAACATGCCGATAAAATCGCTGTCGGTTAAACCTAGTTTCTGGTGGTCCCAACCTGCGCCGATATCACTAAACTCCTGCTGCTGCACTCGCTCGAGGAAACGACGATCCAATACCTGGGCTCTATCTTCCATAATGCTTACCTATATGATACCAATACCAATTCCAATACCAGAGACAAAAAAGGAGCCTTAGGCTCCTTGTTATTGCGTCTTATCCAAATGCCTGAATGCCGGTCTGCGCTCGACCTAAGATAAGTGCATGTATGTCGTGAGTGCCCTCATAGGTATTCACCGCCTCCAGATTCATGAGGTGGCGTATGACATGGAACTCATCTGATATACCATTACCACCGTGCATATCCCGAGACAGTCGGGCGATATCTAACGCCTTGCCACAGGAGTTGCGCTTTATCAGTGAGATAGCCTCTACCGGTAAGGCATCTTGATCCATCAGACGTCCCGCCTGTAAGCAAGCAAATAAGCCTAAGGTGATCTCGGTCTGCATGTCCGCCAATTTCTTCTGGATCAGCTGATTGGCCGCCAAGGGGCGGTTAAACTGGATCCTGTCCAAGGTGTATTGGCGTGCAGCATGCCAACAGAACTCAGCGGCGCCAAGTACGCCCCAGGCGATGCCATAACGTGCCTTGTTCAAGCAACCGAAGGGCCCCTTCAACCCCTCGACATTGGGTAATAACGCAGACTCAGGTACTTCGACATTATCCATCACAATTTCGCCGGTGATGGAGGCTCTAAGGGAGAATTTGCCTTCAATCTTAGGCGCACTCAAGCCCTTCATGCCTTTTTCCAGAATGAAACCACGGATTGTTCCTTCGAGCTTACCCCAGACAATAAACACATCGGCAATGGGTGAGTTAGTGATCCACATCTTGGCACCATTGAGGCGATAGCCGCCATCGATACGCTCGACGCGAGTCTTCATAGCACCAGAATCTGAGCCAACATCGGGCTCAGTCAAACCGAAACAGCCAATCCATTCCCCTTTAGCCAATTTAGGTAAGTACTTGAGCCTCTGCTCTTCACTTCCATAAGCATAGATAGGGTACATGACTAAGGAGGACTGCACACTCATGGCTGAACGATAACCACTGTCCACTCGCTCAATCTCGCGAGCCACCAGGCCATAGCTGACATAATTAATATTTGAACAAGCATATTTTTCAGGCAAGGTGGCTCCCAGTAAGCCGAGTTCGCCTAACTCATTCATGATCTCCCGATCGAAATGCTCATTTCTGTTGGCCATCAACACCCTGGGCATGAGTTTGTCCTGAGCATAATCGTGAACACTGTCGCGGATCATGCGCTCCTCTTCCGAGAGTAAGGCGTTAAACTGCAAGGGATCGGTCCAATCGAAATGCACTCTTGCCATGATATTGTCCTTTGGTTTATTACTGATTGCGGGAAATAGAGAATGTAGAGTCTACAAAATAACCATTTCCTAATTTTCTTAGCATAGGCATAATTGACCATTAGGAGAAATATTCTTTTTCTTTAGCATCTATAGGACATACCTATATCTGACCTAGAGGTTAACTTGAATCTAAGATCGCTCAGTTATTTTGTCGCCGTGGTAGAGAGAGGCAGCATCAGCGGTGCCGCCAAAGAATGTTTTGTCTCCCAGCCCTCTATCTCAGCCGCGATATCGCAATTAGAGACCCGGCTAGAGACTCAACTCTACCATCGCCATGGAAGAGGTGTCAGTCCGACAGACTCGGGGCTTAGGCTTTATCCCTTGGCGCAGAAACTGCTCAATGAATCTCAGGACATCGAATCTCTATTCAAACAAGCTCAACAACAGACTCCCTTTAGACTCGGATTGATCCGCTCGTTAGGGGTCCATAGGATGAGTGGACTGCTGAAAGATTTTACCCATGCCTGTGCCGATATGGAGTTAACACTTGTGGAAGCCAACGAAGATGCCCAAGCGAGGATTATTACCACCAGCGATTTGACTAGGGGCGAAGACTTTTATCCTATCTGGCATGATGACTATCTACTGGCCATTCCTTCCTCATTCAGTTTGAGTCTACAGACACAAATACGCCTACAGGATTTAGATCAACAAGCCTTTATTCACCGTGCTCCCTGCCAAGCGCTATCGAGTCTGCAACAATTGATGGATCTGGAAGGGATACAAGTACAGGTCCGAGCAAGAATTCAGACCGTCGAATACGCAGTTGGCTTAGTCGCAGCAGGGCTGGGGATCGCCTTAGTGCCAGCTCTTCCCGCTTTTGCTTGAACAGAGAAATATTACCTTTAGACCCCTTCAGGATATCGAGCTTAAGAGAACTGTCGGCTTGGCCCTGCCTAGAGATGCCCGCTTAAATGAGCAACAAGTCCAATTGCTCAAGATATGCAAAAAGCCCAGACATCAAGCGAGAAACGACCAAAAAAAATACCAATAAAGAACACCAAAGCAACACGGATCAACGGCATGATTCACAACATCAAACATAAGTTGTGCGAAGAGGAAACAATGCCCCCTAAACTGTATCACTTTGCATCAAATGAAGTTAAAAACCACCCTAAAGCTACCACAGGTGATACTCTGTTATTCAATATGTTAATTCTGTGATGAGTATATAAACGAGCAAGATGAAAAACCTAAGAGTGCTGCTGCTGACCTGTATTCTCTTTCCTATTTTCGCATGGGCCGACCCCGTCGACTCCTACGGAAGCGAATACCAGTGTATCGAAATAGGCAGATGGGATATAGGCCTGGCACTCGGTTACGGCTCCCGAAGTAATCCTCTTAAAGATTATGACGATATACCTATCTACTTAGTGCCGACCTTCGCTTATTACGGCGATTATTGGTATTTCGACAATGGTAATATTGGCTATACATTAGTCGAAGATGAAAAATACACCATAAATCTGACCACCAGTTTCAGTACAGACAGCGCCTTTTTCCATCGCTGGGATCCCTCTAACATATTTCTTACAGGGAGCAATAACTTCGAGCCAAGTGCTCTTTTTAGCGAGACTCGAGTAACCCTTATGGGAGAAGAGCAAAGCGTCCCCACAGCGAATGAACTCGAGACTCGCCATTTTACCTATCTTGGTGGGGTTGAAGCCTATATATACACTCGCATAGGGATACTCAACCTGTCTCTGGCCCACGACCTGCTCAATGTTCACCAAGGCACAGAAGCCAAATTAAAGTGGCTCTACAACCTGTCGATAGAAGAATGGAAATTTGAACTGGCGCTAGTACTCGATTGGAAAAGTGAAGAGGTCGTTGACTACTATTACGCTATCAGGCCCTCTGAAAATGCTTACTGGAGTCAAAATTACCAGGCAGAATCGGCCATCAATACAAGCATAGAATTGACCAGCCATTATGTATTAGCGAAACATTGGCAACTGCTTTTTCTGGCAAGGTATACACAAATCGCCGATGAAATAGTTGCTAGTCCCCTGCTTAATAAAGATTATACCAGTACCTTTTTTGTCGGCACTGCCTATAGGTTTTAATACACGTGTTGAATCAGGTATTAGTGTTATTATTTAGATTGTTACCCATTGGAGTTCTTACTCTCTCACTACTGAGTGGCTCTGCCATTGCCGCAGATGAGGATGAAGAACTAGGTTCCATACTCACACTTTCCCCTGAGTTTTGCATCACATCTGCAGATGAAAATGTATGCGAACTCACCTTAGTGCTAGAGTGGAAAAATGAATTTTTTAGACCCATCTGTATCTTGTCTGACTATAAAGAGATGGCAAAGTGGTGTGCCGAGTCAGCGGAAACTCATTCATTAACATTGACCATCAGTGCAACTGACGATATTCAATTTGTGATGATTGATAAAGAAACACACCAAACACTAGCTGGAGTCAAACTCAAAGTCACACCGGCCGCAGAGCCAAAAGTGCGACGACGCTACCGCAACCCATGGAGTTTATTCTAATGACCGCCCCCCAATCTACCCATAGAGTATTACTGGTAGAGGATGATATTCGTCTTGCCAATTTGATTGTGGATTATTTAAAGTCGCATGGAATGCATGTTGAAGTAGAACGCCGAGGAGATACTGTATTAACTCGGTTGATCAACTATAAGCCCGATATCATCTTGCTAGATATTATGCTACCAGGAATGGACGGCCTAACCCTGTGTGAGAAACTACCCGATTACTTTGCCGGTCCTATCTTACTGATGAGCGCACTTAGCTCCAATGAAGATCAGATCAAAGGCTTAGAGCTTGGCGCCGATGATTACGTGGTTAAACCTGTGGATCCGGCTCTGCTTATCGCTAGGATTAACAATCTACTACGCCGCACCGCTAAGCCACCAAAAGTAGAATCTCACGGTTTAAGTTTCGGTAAGCTCAGCATAGACCCTCATACGCAAGCGATTCGCTTGGGCGATATCGAGGTCGACTTGACTAGCCATGAATTCGAACTCTTATGGCTACTGGCCTCTCAAGCCGGGCAAGTATTGAGCCGCCAGTATATCTATCAATACCTACTCAATATCGATTTCGATGGTAAAGACAGAAAAATAGATGTGCGTATCTCTCGCTTAAGAAAGAAATTAGGGGATAATATTGACACTCCATTTAGGATCAAGACAGTCTGGGGCCAAGGCTATTTGTTTGCCCCAGAAGCTTGGACTAGCTAGCGACTGCTAATTTTTACGGAACTAAAAGTTGAAACGACTCTTCATTAGCCTGTACCTACTGGTAAGCCTTAGCTTCTTAGGGATAGGCTGGACACTCGACAGTATTTGGCAGAACAGTGTCGAAGACAGTGGTGCAATGGATGCACCACTGGTTGCATTTGCTCAGCTACTGGCAAAATTCCCTCAGCAAGACCGTGAAAAATACCTGAATCAACTCGATCGCAACGCCGAATATCCACTCAAATTAGTCGATGCCAGTCAGATCGCTCTATCGCCAGAGAGTGAGTTAACTGCTGACCACTTACTCATCACATCCCAAGGTGATGATCACCAATTTCACTTCATTAAAGTGGGTCAACAGGTATTGATTGCAGGTCCCATAGAGATCGATCCCCGAGCCCGATTAAGAGGCTTATTTACCCTCTTCTTCTATCTGTCTCTGGCCTTTGTATCCTTGATATGGGTCTGGCCCCTGTCGAGAGATCTCAAGACGCTAAAGAGTGCTACCCGTGAATTTGGTCAAGCCAAATGGGATACCCAAATAGAGCTTTCTCCACGTTCTCAGGTATTACCATTAGCCATGACGTTTAACAAGATGTCGCGACAGATCAGCACACTGATCGAAAATCAAAAGCATTTATCCAATGCCGTCTCCCATGAGATCCGTACGCCTCTGGCCAGACTTAAATTTGCTTTAGCGCTAATGCCACAATATTGCCAACCCAACTCAGATCCAGCACGCAGGAATGAATTTCTCGATGAGATGAAGCAAGATGTCAAAGAGATGGAGAACTTACTGCAAGAGTTACTCACCTATGCCAGCTTAGAGTCTCAACAGAAGGACATTCAATTTGAGCATTGTGCTCTCGAAGTGTTAACAGCGCAGACCATTGAGAAACTCACCTCCTCGATCAGTGCCCCGGTCGAATTTATCAAGCCAAGCAAACCCGTTTATATTATTGGCGATTCCCTTCTGATAGAGAGAGCCATACAAAACTTGATCACCAACGCACAACGATTTGGCCGTCAATCAATTAAGGTCGAAATTAAGCAGAGCGAGCAACAAGTATCTCTATCAATCACAGATGACGGGCAAGGGATCCCAATTGAAGATCAAGGTAAGATATTTGAACCTTTCTACCGCAGTCAATCGGTGCAAAATGGTAATAAAGGACACGGCTTAGGATTAGCGATAATCAAACGTATCATGGACAGACATGAGGGTAAGGTGACAGTCGAAAGCACTGAAGGCCATACCTGTTTTACCTTGTACTGGCCAGCTGTTAAATCAAGCAGAACAAGTCATTAGAGCGTGCGACTCAATCTAATGCAAAATCATCTAGCGCTAAGTTAGCTTCGGCCTTTTCATCAGACCCAAAGTCTAAAACGGGATTAATTTGAGCCTGCTCTTGAGTGAGCTGGGCTTTTCTAGCTTTGAGAATGACCCGCTTTCTACGCCGTATTCTCTGCTTACACAGACGGATCACATCAGTCTTCTTGGCATCAGAAAACTCAAGCCAATTAAATCGCTCATCTCTGCTACGTAAACAGCCTTTGCAGTAGCCTCTGGCATCCTCCCAAACTGATGATCCATTAAGCACTAGTGTGGGCGTCCCTATTGGCAGTGATACGGCTCAAATCCAGACCATACAGATAGATATTATCAACCCGAAAACCAACAAGTTGATCTGGCGCGGCACAGATAAATTTAACTTCAATACCAGCTTGATCAAAAACGCCTGCGGCAGCCAATTCTAATACGTAAATATTGATTGCTTCTCCTTCAGCAGACAGGTCAAATCCCATGATATTTAAGTATTTGAGCTAACTCGTCGGCAAAGCACAGAGGGAGATGACTCGATATAAGTAGCAAGGTCATTTTCAGAAAATATCGCATATTGGCTTACACCACCTCAAATTTAACTATATTGCTGCCTGTAACTGAGTATCCCATAAGAACAGAATATGAACTCATCGAGACAAGCTACTTAAGTTTAAACTGCCCCATTTCAAGCCATAATCGTGTCTAGGCACTACCTGTGGACATTCACGGTTCGGCCCGTAGCCCAGTCTCTTAATGCCTGCAACTTCTCACGCATCAGCACAGACAATGGCCGTGTCTTCATTAACGCCTAGGATCAAGAGTGCCTGTTCGACCTCTGTCTCGGTCGCTTTGCCACTATAGATTGCCGAGATATCATTAGCGGTGGCCACCAGGAAGACATCAGACTTCCTCTCCGCCATCCAGGTCAAGATAGTACAATATCCATTTTGAGCTGCCATCATCGAAGGGGTGGAATCACACAAGACCTAGATGCCTTGCTGAGACGTGGATTTTATCTGACCTAAAATATCGGCTGGCTCGCTGTTGAATTTCTGTGTCTCCATAATAAATTATTTACGTGACTGTGAAATAAATAAAGGGACACTCGATCCCTTTATTTTACTAAAATACCTATTTATTCTTCCATGCTTAATGGAACACGTAGTTCAACCACCCCTGCATTCTCAATAACACCTTACGCATGATGGCCACATGGGAGAAGTGATCGGTATAGATAGCCACTTGTCCCGAAACTCCTGCGGGGAACCTATCTCTTATCTCATGATCATCAAGCTCTATCAAGACGATGACACGGCCACGCTGCATCAGGTGACGCGAAGAGATGAGTGTGCCGGATGATTGAATCTCACCTTCTGCCATTGCGGGTAATATCTTAGCAACCTTGCCCTTAAATACCTGCCCCGGAGCACCATCTAAAATCACCTCGGCCTCATCCCCCTCTTTCAATCTCAACAGCGAGTTTTGCCAAAAAGCACCGGCAAACATCCTCTGCTCATCCGGGATAAAGCTCATCAAGGGGCGAAGTGGCATAGGCACGTAGATACCGGGACGCAAGGCCATCTGAGTCACCATGCCATCGGTTGGCGCCCTGACGACTGTCATATCGAGATCGAACTGGGCTTTCTCCAACTCACCCTGAATACCTGCAACCTTGGTATTGACGCCATCTATATTAGATTCGAAGGCGAGACGCACTCTTAGCTCCTCGGCTCTCACTGCCGTTAGCTGAGCTTCAGAAGAGAGATAGAACTGACGTTTGTTATCTAGCTCAAGTTCGGTAAATGGCGAGTTTACACCGCCCCGTTTCTTGCCCTTAGCATAACGATCGTAGGCCGACTTAGTCCTATCTTTATCGGCAACGGCGCGTGTAACCCTGGCCGTTGCCGCTTTCCATGCAGCCTCCAGTTGCGGCACTTCTTACTCAGCGGCAAGTAATGCGGCACGTTTCTGTTTCACGATAGCGGCAAAAGGAGTCGGATCGAGTCTAAATAACACCTCCCCCTTCTTTATCGGAGTATTAGGTTTAACTTCGACACTGATGACGACACCTTTAACCGCCGGGTTGATTGGCGTTGTGACGAAGTATTCTTTCGCAAAAGGTGTGTAAGGATGGTTATAGTTCATCAAGAGCACGAGCGCGCCAACGATAAAGATACCACCAAGAATAGCCGTAGGCACAGTCCACTTGTTGAGTGGGATGTTAAAAATCTTAAATATCGCGATACAGATAGCGGTGTAGGTAAGAATAAGTAACAGATCCATCTTATACCTCCTTGCCATTCGTTGCAGCCACTACAACAGCTTATTCATTAGGCTTAGTTGAGCCTTATTCTATCGACAGCAGTCGAATCTCTAATTGAGCAACTGTCTTATTAAGTTATTTCACCTCATCCTCTAATGCCAGCTCTCGTTGCACCACATTGTTAAAGCCCCAACCCCTGTCTTCTCGATATAAGGTTGCCCAAATCCACAAGAAAGGCCAAATGGCATGTAAGGTAAACAAGCTCACCCAACCGGCAACATGCAGTGCATCTTGCTGTGGATGATTACGCTCTTTGGCAATCTCGTAGGGAATATCATGAATGACTATGATTCCGTAGAATAGGAATATAGCGACGAAAAAAATCACACCCAATGCAAAGTAATCCAGAAACACGACTCTCTCCTATACCTAAATATCATCCAGTATCCGCAACATTTAGGTCGTCATTATCATTGGTTAATACAAGGTTACAGCGAGAAACATTCTCTCAACATTTCGTTATCAATGCCAGCTATTTCATATTACAGGCTGCAGCATCATCAATCTCTTTATATCTACGCGATAAAAGGTAGCACCAGACTCATAAACCGCCGGAGATTCGGCCTTTACCTATATGCATTGTGGCAGCCAAGTAGACCTAGACTCGTCCATACAGGAGAGAAAGTGGTAAGTAAAACTAAGACTAAAGTCGCTGCGAACCTTGAATATTTGATAAAAATTCGGGCCCCAGTTCATGGGAAATCGTTTTGGGTGACCCGCGCTTTGGACTCGCTTTAATTTACCTGGTTGTTAAATTTGTCTCGAGCCTCATGAACTCCGGATAAGAAACACTCCAGGTTTCGACTCGCGATATTGAGTAAGTTTCGTCTGGCTTCAAGCGTCGCCCATGAATTATGCGGGCTGATGCTGATGTTTTTAGCGCTGAGCAGTGGATTCGTTTTCTCCGGTGGCTCGGTAGATAGCACATCGACGCCGGCAGCCGCTATTTCTCCATCGGCCAAGGCCTGCTTTAAAGCAGCTTCATCGATTAACCCACCTCGAGCGGTATTGATTAAGATGGCACTGGTACGCATCTGCTTAAGGGCTCTGCTGTTAATGATCTTATCGGTAGTCTCGGTTAACGGGCAGTGTAGTGAGAGGATATCGACTGTGGAGATCAGCGGCTCCAGTTCACTCCACTCTATGCCGGCAGGAAGATCGGTTAGCAGACTGCGGGTGTTAACCATGACCTTCATGCCAAACGCCAAGGCTATATTAGCCACCCGCTGACCTATGGTGCCATAACCCATCAAGCCGATAGTCTTATCTTTTAGAGACTGTAAAGGAGACAGGGTGAAACAAAAATCATCACAGTCAGACCATAGGCCGTCAACGACAGCCTCATGATGAAGAGCAATTCTCTGGGTATGATGCAAAATATGGGCGAAAACCATCTGAGCGACAGCATCCGGGCCATAAGCGGGTACATTGGTGACCACTACGCCCTGATTTATTGCGGCATGCAGATTGACAACATTGGTCCCTGTAGCCAAGACACCTATATACCTCAGTTTAGGCAATAGAGTCAGCGTATTCTTATCGATAATGGTCTTGTTGGTGAACAAGATCTCTGCATCCTTTGCCCGGGAAAGTACTTGCTCGGGCTCGGTTCTGTCATAACAGGTCAAGTCACCGAATTGCGCTATCCCTTGCCAGCTTAGATCACCTGGATTTAAGGTATAAGCATCCAGTACAACTATCTTCATCATCAGTCCTTCACTCTATTCTTGACAGCAAACGTCGGTTAGAAAGTGAGCTTAACGCCTGCGTTAACTTGTCCTTGCCACATGATATCGGCATTGATATTCCATATGCACTGACCGCCATTACAAAAAAGTGCGTTATCACTGTTGATGAAAGTAGCATAGCCCCTGGCATCGGCAAACAGTGAAACGGTAGGAGTCACTTCATACTCAAGCCCGGCACCAAACCCCATGGAGAAACGTGACTCATTGGAATAGTCGCCACTAGGACGCATATTCGTCACGCCCATACTCACGGTAACATATGGTTTCAAGTTACCATTGGGAAAGAAAAGCGATCCACCAAGATGAAAGTAATCGACAGTCAGATCTATGACTGAATCCGCACTAAAATTACCGCCACTGCGGAGATCTGTACTCTGACTACTATAGAGGAAATAGATATTACCAGGATCATCTGTGGTGACGCCCAGCATCAAGCCATAATTTGCCGATTCAGCAATTTTGACTTTCCCCTGCTCACTAGTATCCGTCTGAGTCACATCGAACTCGCTGGCTGCAAAACTATAACCAGCAAAAGGGGCAACAAAAACTTCGGCCGATGCAGGTGCTGTAAACAAGGCACCAGTGCCAACCCAAGCCGTGAGCAGTAACTGAGTATACTTTTTCATCTTGCTTCCCTTTTTTGTTATTTCCTAATTCTAAAGTAACACGGTATTAGCTAACGCATACCTCTGTCTGACTTAACGCGATCGTACGCAAGTTGTATATCTTGCGCCTTACGATTAGCCAGCTCCATCATTTCTTTAGGCAGGCCTTTAGCGACTAGCTTATCCGGGTGGTGTTCGTTCATCAGCTTACGATAAGCACGTTTGACCTCTTGGTCCGATGATGATTCGGCCATGCCCAAGAGATCATAAGCATCTTCGATACTCGTTTGACTGCCATTGCCTCCTTTATGGAAGTTAAACTCGGCTTGCCAACGCTTGAGCAATTCGCCTAACTGGCTTCGGCTATAGCCTATCTCCTGGGCTATGGTCAGTAAAACCGCGTGTTCCTTGGGGTCGATCTCGCCGTCAGACAATGCCGTCTGGATCTGAATCTCCAGAAACATCTGCAATAACTCTTTACGCCCCATGGAGATAATTCTAAAGGTTTTTAAACAAGCCTTGATATCGAAATCGCTGGCTTTACCTTCGCTGAATGCTCTCTGAGCCTCCTTCCTTGCCTCACCTTTGAGCTGCATCTGATCCATCAACATGGTCGCGATACGAATATCATTCTCGGTCACCTGACCCGATGCTTTCGCTACATGCCCCATCACAGCAAATGTCGTATTAAAGAAAAGCGTCTGCCTATTGGCACCTTTGCCTATGATGCCACTCAACTGAGCGCTCTTTTTATCAAATAAATGGCCTAACCAGAGACCAATCAGGCCCCCAATGATTCGACCAAACATAAAACCTATGGCGAAACCAAAAAACTTACCCCAAATACGCATCTAAAAACCTTAGCTATCAAAAATAAAATTATCACAGTGACAAATATAAAATACAAAAATCACTCTAGTTTGCTTGTAGTCGACGCTCCAGAGCCTCGAGTCGCTCTATGGTGCCAACATCGCACCAATAGCCAGAGTAATGACTACCCGATACCAGAGACGATGACATCTTCTTCCGCAATAAGGGGGCCAATGGGAAGCCAGCTTCGGGAGTGTCATCGAATAGCGCAGGATGGTATAGACCCAGTCCGGAAAAAGTCAGCGCCGGCTCTGCAGCCGTTTTATGCGCAGCAACCAAGCCATGATGCAAAGGAAAGTCACCCAGAGGATGCTGACTCGGATTGTCCACTAACCAGAGGTGAGCCAATTTACCGGCATTTATCTGCGCCAGAGCAGCCTCAATATCTTCAGGCAGTTCATCCATAAATACATCGCCGTTTATCACCAAAAATGCTTCATCACCCAGCAGAGGCAAGGCATGCTTGATGCCTCCGCCAGTCTCTAATGCACACATCTCCGCACTATAATGCAATCGAATGCACCAGCGATTGCCATCACCAAGCTGCTCTACTAACTTCTCCCCCAGCCAAGCGTGGTTAATCACTATCTCATCAAACCCAGCGGCAGCGAGTCTCTCTATATGATAAACGATCAAAGGTTTACCACAGACACGTACCAAGGGCTTAGGCAGAAAGTCAGTTAGCGGCCTCAACCTCTCACCTCGCCCAGCCGCAAGTATCATCGCCTTCATTGTTTGTCCTCAAATGCGGGTATTAAAGTAGTAGCCACCCAAGCGCTAAAATCCTCTAGCTCAGGATAACGTGCCGAAATGTCCCTAATATAGGTCAGAGTCATGGGAATATCAGCCATGTAGGCAGGCTTGGCATCTCTGTAGTTCAAGCGGGCAAAGATACCAGCCGCCTTAATATGCCTCTGTATCCCCATCAGGTCGAACCATCTGCGGTATGTCTCTAAGGTTACCGAACTGTCGACTAAACCGGCTTGTTGCTGATTAGCATAGTGCTTTTCCATCAAGCCCTCTACCAGCGCATCGGGCCAACGAATATAACAATCGCGTAATAGTGACACTGCATCATATGTCACCGGACCTATAACGGCATCTTGAAAATCAATCACACTCAGCTGCTCAATGCCAAATTCATCGGCAGTAAGCATCAAGTTGCGGCTGTGATAATCTCTATGCATACCCACTTTCGGCTGTTCTTCGGCGTTTACCACTAACAAACCAAAGGCCTGCTCAAGCATCTTTCGGGTATCTGTATCGATAACTAACTTCAGATGATGTTTTATCAACCAATCGGTAAAAATATCTAACTCCCTGTGAACGAAGTCTGAATCATACGAGGGTAAGTCTACTTCAGCGTTTTCCTTGAAGGCAGCAAACTTGTCTAAAAGCGTTAATGCACGAGAGTAATATGCTGCGACACTGTCATCGTTTAACCGAGAAATAAGCTGAACATCCCCTAAGTCACTCAGGAGAAGAAAACCTTCTTCAACATTTGATTCAATAACTTGGGGAACATTAACACCAAGATCACCATAGGCTTTGGCTAACTTTATAAATGGAGTCACAGGGATAAGCTCAGGTGGCGAATCCATTATTATGTAGCTCTTCTCATCATGAAACACCCTAAAGTAGCGCCTAAAACTCGCATCTCCGGAGATAAGAGATGGGTGTAATTGCGTCGCGAAAACTTGGTTTAGCCATGTATTTAACTGAAGAAATCTAAGATCTGACAAGGGCACCTCATGGCTCTTACGTAAAAATTGCTTTATTATAAAGCAAAATGGAATTAGCTAAAAAGCTCATTGTTGATATTTAGCTGAGTTGCCTGATAAAAGTGCAACTTTTCTCACCAATATTTGTCCAGACTAAGAAATCATAATAAACGACTTAAGATGCATATCCGATATTTTTTGGCATTAAGCCTACTTCCCCAATTAGTCTTGGCTGAAGAAACCACCTCCGCGCCCGATGCCAGCATACAATGTCTGGTAGAGCCTCCGGTGCCTAGAATGGCCAACTTAGATCCCGACGCCTCTGAATTAGCGCTGCAAGAGATACACATAGTCTCAGATCGCTCGGAAGCTCAGATGGGCAAGCAAGCCAAATTTAATGGCAATGTCTCATTCAGCCAAGGCGGCCGCCATATAGCCGCAGATGAGGTTATACTCGATCAAGAGAGTGAGCGTCTGAATGCGAATGGAAATTTAGTCTTCCAAGATCAGCTGTTCACCATCACGGCTGATTCACTTGTGGCTCAGATGCGAGATAATAGTGCCATCCTTACCGGCGCACAGTACTGGCTTCATGGTCAACAGATCCATGGTGATGCCGAAAATCTCGAAATAACGCCCGATAACAACTTGCACCTCACTAAGACAAATTTCACCACCTGCCCTCCGGGAGACTCCTCCTGGCTGCTCGAAGCCGAGACAATCAAGATCAACAGTAAAGAAGAGTGGGGAGAGCTTTGGAATGCCAAGCTAAAAATTGGTGGTATACCCGTACTTTATATCCCCTACATGACGATCCCAGTATCGGATAAACGTAAATCCGGTTTTCTTTTTCCGACATTTAGCACCAGCACCACCAATGGTGTCGAGGTTGCGACGCCCTATTATTGGAACATAGCCCCCGAATACGATCTGACTTTTACGCCTCATTACATGTCGGCTCGAGGCCTGTTTCTAAAGACTGACTTTAGATATTTAGCCGGTGATTCACAGCAAGGCCAGATCAATGTCGAATATTTGGGCAAGGATAAAATGTTGAGCAACAACGCAGATCGTTATCTCTATCATTGGCAGCACAAGGGCGCGATCAACGAAAATTGGCGAGTATTAGCCAATTTCACCCAAGTTTCCGATAACAACTATTTCAACGACATGAATTCGGATATCCACTCTGCAACCGATAACCAGCTGTCACGCGTAGGTGAGATCAGCTATTTCGAAAAAAATTGGGACTTTAGCGCCAGAGTGCAGGACATCAAGGTATTGGGAGAAGATGAGATCCCGTATCAGGTTATGCCGCAATTGAACTTTAACTATCGAGCACCATCACTCTGGAGTGGATTAGATTTTGATTTGATGAGTGAAATCACCAACTTCAAGCACCAAGAAAATGAATTTTCCACCGCCACACGTCTCCATATTGAACCGAGTATTTCATTGCCAATCCAGGGGCCCGCGGGATCATTCACCAGTGAAATCAAGTTACTGCAAACCTATTATTGGCAAGATCACCGAGGTAATCCCCAAAACGATGAGCTAGACGATCGAGTCAGCCGCACTCTGCCTCAGGTACGTATCCATGGCAAGGTGAACTTTGAGCGTTTTACAGATTATTTCAATGAAAATTATCGCCAAACCTTAGAGCCACAGTTCCAATATCTCTACGTAAGTTATGAAGATCAATCTAATATCGGCATCTATGATACCGCGCAACTGCAGGAAGATTATTACGGCCTGTTTAGAGAGAGACATTTCTCGGGCCTAGATAGAATCGCCGATGCGAACCAGATGACCTTAGGTTTAACCACTCGTTTATTTGACCAACATAATGTGGAGAAATTTAAATTTAGTCTGGGACAAATATTCTACTTTCAAGATAGCCGCGTCGGCATCAAGGAATCGGCAATGTCGACTCAAACTTTCACCCAGGAAAATACCTCTAACTCAGTTTTAGCGGCAGAATTGAGTACTCAGCTTTATCAAGATTGGTATATGAGTGGCGCAATTCAGTATGATACTAAGCAGAGTGAAAATAAGAAGAGTGAAGTTACCATAGATTTTCGTCCTGGGGCGAACAAGTTACTGCAACTGAGTTATCGCTATGTGCCGGATCTGCTCAACACCAATACCAATGAGTCTGTCGACATATATCAGGCTGGTATGCGGGGCGCTTGGCCTGTGAGTAATAATCTATATTTGGTAGGAAACTGGTACTATGATCTCAATGAGAGTCGCAATATAGAGACCTATGCCGGCTTCCAATACGAATCATGTTGCTGGGCCATACGTTTAAGTTATCATTACCGCATCAAGACCAATTATGAAGATGATTTTAACCCGCTTGTGGATGACAGAGAGCTATTTGAGACAGGAATTTATCTTAACTTCGTCATTAAGGGACTCGGTGGTTCCGGCCCATTAGGTGTAACGGGTATGCTAGATGATGGATTGTTTAACTATAGAAAACCTTTATACCTTAAAAACTAGTTAAACAATTATATGATATTGTTATGAACCATGAGAAAGACTTATAGTCCAATCATGGAATAGATTTTCCAGTCAGCACTAATTTACGCTACAGCTGATATTAATATGCCAAGGATTTTTGTGGATGAAACCCTGTAAACATTTGATTATTGCGATTCTGAGCTTGGCCATGAGCCACATGGCTCTAGCTGAAAACACGACATTAGACCGGGTATCGGTGCAGATAAATGAAGGCATCGTCCTGGAGAGTGAAATCACCAACATGGTGAAAACGGTTAAGGCTAATGCCACAGCGGCGGGTCAATCTCTGCCTTCGGATCAAGCTTTACGAACCCAAGTTATCGAGCGTTTAATCATGACACGCCTGCAGATGCAGATGGCCGACAGGATAGGCCTTCACATCGGTGACCTTCAGCTGGATCAGACCATAGGTAATATCGCCAAGGAGCAGAAGCTCACCGTCGAACAGATGAGACAAAAAATTAGCAACGAAGGCATGAATTGGGGCCAATATCGTGAGCAATTAAGGGAAGAGATCACCTTAGGTGAAATACAGCGCATTCAAGTACAGCGCCGCATTCAGGTATCACCACAAGAGATCAGCAACCTGGTTAACATGATAGAAGAGCAAGGACTGAAACAGATAGAATTCCAAATTGGCCATATTCTGATTGAGATCCCCAATAATCCCACTAGTGAGCAACTGGAAAAAGCCAGTAACCGAGCCAATACAGTATTGGATCGTGTTAAAGATAGTGGAGATTTCCGCCGTATGGCTATCGCCGCTTCCGCCGGCCCAAAAGCCCTCGAAGGGGGTATCTGGGACTATATGAACATCAACGAGATGCCAACTCTTTTCGCTGAAGTGTTATCCAACGCAAAAAAAGGCGATATAATAGGCCCTATCAGAAGCGGGGCAGGCTTCCATATCATCAAGGTAATAGACGCTCGAGGCCTACAGACCAAAGAAGTTGATGAAGTTCGCTCTCGTCACATCCTAGTCAAGCCTTCGCCTATTCTTTCAGAAGAACGGGCTAAGGCCATGCTAGATAAATTTGTCAAGCAGATCCGTGCAGGTGATGCCGACTTTGCAGCCCTTGCTCGCCAATATTCAGAAGATCCGGGTTCTGGGGCCAAAGGCGGTGAACTAGGTTGGGCCGATCCAAGCGTTTATGTTCCGGCATTTTCTCAGGCGCTAAACGAACTTAAGGTCAATGAGATCAGTGAGCCCTTCCGCTCTAGCCATGGCTGGCACATCGTCCAGTTAGAAGAACGTCGTACAACAGATGCAACGGATAAATTTAATACCAATAAAGCACACCAACTCATCTTCCGTCGTAAATTTAACGAAGAATTACAGGCTTGGTTAGACGAGATGAGGGCAGAAGCTTATATCGAAGTTTTTGAAGCTGATTTTAATAGAGGTTAAACGTATTGACGACTAAACGTATTGCCATAACTGCGGGTGAACCCGCAGGTATTGGTCCAGATTTAGTTATTCAACTAGCTCAGCAGGCTTGGCCTGCTGAGCTAGTTGTTTGTGCTGATCCTGATTTATTAACATCGAGAGCCAAGAATCTCGGCTTGCCACTGCAACTTCGGCCCTATCAGCCAAACCAGGCGCCTAAAGCGCAAGAAGCCGGCACCTTGACTATCGTGCCATTCTCCCTGGCTGTTGCCAGTGAATGTGGTAAACTCGACGATCAAAATAGCGCTTATGTCATCGACACATTACGCTATGCCGGTGAGAAGAATATGAATGGCGAGTTCGACGCCGTGGTGACGGGTCCAGTGCATAAAGGGATCATTAACCAGGCTGGGATCCCATTCAGCGGCCATACCGAGTTTTTTGCTAATCAAGCAAATTGTCAGGATGTGGTCATGATGTTATCGGCTCCGGATTTGCGTGTGGCACTGGTGACTACACATATCCCCTTGGCCTACGTCTCTAAAGCGATCACTCGTGACCGTCTACACCAGATAATAAAAATATTGCATAGAGATCTCATCGACAAGTTTGCCATAGAGCAACCCAAGATATATGTATGTGGACTCAATCCCCATGCAGGAGAAGATGGTCATCTGGGCCGTGAAGAACTCGATACCATCATCCCGGCACTCGAAGAGTTACGTAAACTAGGAATAAGTATCGTAGGCCCTCTGCCTGCAGACACCATTTTCCAACCTAAGTATCTCGAAGATGCAGATGTGATACTCGCCATGTATCACGATCAAGGCCTTCCGGTACTTAAATCTCAGGGGTTTGGTAGTTCGGTCAACATTACCTTAGGACTCCCCTACATTCGTACCTCCGTCGACCATGGCACAGCGCTGGATCTCGCCGGAACGGGTACTGCAGACATAGGAAGCTTCGTCTGCGCACTAAATAAAGCCATAGATTTGGCAGTAAAAGCTGGATAATCGAATAGAAAATGAGTAATAGAGTACATTTAGGCCATACAGCCAGAAAACGTTTCGGGCAGAACTTTCTGACGGATCATAATGTCATTAACCGTATCGTTGGCGCTATCGCACCAGACAATGATCATGTCATGGTCGAAATTGGTCCGGGTCTCGGTGCGCTAACAGAGCCCGTTGCCGAATCCATAGATAAGTTGACTGTGGTTGAGCTAGATAGAGATCTGGTTGCACGATTACAAAAGCACCCGACTCTGAAACATAAATTAGAAATCCATCAGGGAGATGCCTTAAATTTTGATTTCAGCCAACTGATAGAGGAAGGCAAGGAACTTAAAATTTTCGGTAACTTGCCTTATAACATCTCTACCCCCTTGATGTTTCATCTGTTCCAATTTGCCGAACACATCAAGAACATGCATTTTATGCTACAAAAAGAGGTCGTATTAAGGCTGTCAGCCACTCCCGGGACTAAGGCCTATGGCCGCTTGACCGTGATGGCTCAGTATCACTGTCAGGTTATGCCGGTACTCGAAGTACCACCAGAGTCTTTTACGCCAGCGCCTAAGGTTGATTCTGCCGTGGTACGACTAGTCCCTTACAAACAGAAACCTTGGCCATGTAAAGATGTCGATTTTCTCAGGCATATGACCACGACGGCTTTCAGCATGCGTCGCAAGACCTTACGTAACAACTTAAAGCATATAATTTCTGATGAAGAGTTCTTGAGTCTCAACATAGATTCATCATTGAGACCAGAACAGATCTCAGTTGAGCAATATGTTGCAATGGCGAACATGCTCTTAGACAAGAAGGCTGAAAAGCAAACTTAGTTGATTCTCTCGGAAGTCTCGATTGTGAATGAACACAAGAAAACATAGAAATAGAATCGGAGGGCTTGCCCTCCTTTTTTTTGTCATTAAAGGTAACTTATGTCTAAGCTCGGGTCGACCATCAAGGTTGAAGTCACAACTGAATATATTGAAGAGCAATCATCTCCCAAAGAGGAGAGATACCTTTTTAGATATACCATCACCATCATCAACCTGGGACAAGCCGCGGTCACATTAGAAAGCCGTCACTGGCATATTACCGATGCAAATGACCATAAGAGTGAAGTCCAGGGCGCCGGTGTCGTTGGTGAAACCCCGAGAATAGAGCCTGACACCGCATACCAATATACCAGTGGTACTGTGCTGGCAACACCGCTAGGTGTCATGCAAGGCACATATACCATGGTGACCGATGAAGGGGAACAGTTTCAAGCAACAATTCATCCATTTAGATTATCCGTTCCAGGTTTACTTCACTAATTTAAAGGCGCTGTACTAGATGGCTAACTATTTTGTCGGCGATATTCAGGGTTGTTTTGCAGAGCTAGAGCTAGTACTTGCTAAAGTTGACTTCAACCCTTCCAGAGATGTGCTGTGGGCAGCCGGCGATCTCATTGCCAGGGGACCGGATTCACTTCCCACCCTAAGATACTTCAAGCAGCTTGATGGTTCGGCTAAGGTGGTATTGGGCAACCATGATCTCCACCTGATGGCGGTTGTGGCAAAAATTAAACGTGTAAACCCCAAAGACCAGCTCGAAGCACTACTGAATGCGTCCGATTTAGGTTCATTGATTGGCTGGTTAAGATTGCAACCTTTGGTACAGGAGCTCCCCGAGCATAATATCGTGATGAGTCATGCGGGCGTCCCTCCCCAGTGGGATATTCAGACCCTAAGAAGCCAGGTTCAACGCGTCAGTAATGCTTTAACTGCCCAAGATTATATTCCAGCCTTGATAGCAAAAATGTACACCATAGACGCTAATGCCTGGGACCCTAATGTCTCAGAGTTACAACAAAACATATATTGTATCAATGCCCTGACTCGCATGCGTTTTCTACACCTTGACGGTGGCCTGGATTTTGATTGTAAGCTATCTCCCAGTGAATGCTCAGATCCCAAGCTGACACCTTGGTTTAACTGTGATGGGTTAATCAAGCAGACGCACACCTTAGTCTTCGGCCATTGGGCCACCGTGATGGGGAAAGTGGCAAGCGAGAACATTTATGCTCTGGATACGGGCTGTTGCTGGGGGGAGCATCTGACGTTATGGCATATGGAGTCAGATCAAATAATTACCCAAAATAAGTTAAAAAAGAGTTAAACTAGCCGATAAGTTGGCCGATATAACAAGAATGAAAACACTTATCTTCTGTCAGCCCTTGAATTTAAAAAACCTTTTTACTAGGGAATTAGTAACTTAATTGTTACAAGAAAATATAATAATCGGAGTACCCTATGAAAATGAATGTCGCTACCCGAGTCATCGGCGGGTTTAGTATTGTCACCCTGTTACTCATCGCTTTAGGTGGAGCTTCTTTATTCACCAATAGTAAACTCAAAACAAGTACCCAGGTACTACAAGAGCTCAGCCTGCCAGCACTCGAATCCAGTAGCCACCTTGTAGAGAGCCTTTCCCTGCAAGAGACACAGCTCCTAACCGCTTACCATAGTAACAATTCGGGTCAAATTCCGGCTATCGAGGCCAAGCTTTCAAAATATCGTCAAACATTTATCAACGAGTTAGCTACATTATCTAACATCGTAAGTTCACATAAACAAGCTGATTTTACTAGGGTTCTCTCAAATTTGCGTCAAAGCTATCTTAGCTTTGAATCCGATGCCGTCAAGATGATCCAAACCAAAGAGAGTACCCTGGTCACCCAAGAGAAATTAGCCTCTAAATTAGAAATACTTGAAGAAATGGCCGACGATACAACCTCTCTTTTGCTGGATCTTATCGATCTTGAAATAAGTGAAGATCCCGTTGAGCAACAAATTGCTGCAATGGCAGGAGATATTGATAATAACCTAAGTGGCATTATCAGTACCAGTTTTGACTTGGTGAATAGCCGTAGTCAGCAACAGCACGAAACCATCACCAGTGAGTTAGACTACTACATAAGAGATATTGGCTATAAGCTTGAGTATATCGAGACTCACTGGAGAGACAAAATTGATGAAACGTTACTTACCGATATCAATAATGAAGCAAAAAAAGTGTTCTCAATGCTTGAAGGCAAAGACTCAATTCAGGCCTTAAAGGGACGTCAATTGAACTTTGAATCTTCTACAAACCAGATGTTAAAACGGGTAGAAGATAACACTCAAAACCTTAATCAGAATATGAGAGCCTTAACCGATGCTGTAGAATCTGTCTCTAAAGAGGTCAGTAACAAGGCAATCAGTGATATTGACTCTGCCAGTATCAATACTATAGTCTTGGTCCTCATTGCGATTATTGTCTCAATTATTGTCAGTATCGCAGTGATCACACCTTTAAAACGCTCACTGGATAAAGTAAACAACGCACTCAAGATTTTAGCTTCCGGAGATCTGACTCACAAATTAGATGATTCGGGCCACGATGAGTTTGCCGAGCTTTCCAAAAACTGTAATCGCCTGGTGGATAGCTTAAGAGACCTTATCCTGGGGATACTTGACCGCTCGAATCAACTTGCAGCCGCCGCAGAAGAAACCTCAGCAATTACGGCCCAGACCACCGCGGGTATCCAGGAGCAGAAGAGCCAAGTCGATCAAGTTGCCACGGCGACGACTCAGTTGAGTTCGAGTGCCGAGCAGGTCAATCGAAGCGCCGATGATGCGCTAATTCAAATTAAACAAGCCGATGACGAAGCGCAACATATGCGCGCCATTGCCGACGAGAATAAACAGACGATCTTAGCTTTAGCCGATGATGTTGCCAAAGCGGCAGTTGTCATCAATAAGTTGCATACCGATAGTACATCTATCAGCTCGATTCTCGATGTGATCCGTGGCATCGCCGACCAGACCAACCTATTAGCACTCAATGCGGCCATTGAGGCTGCACGTGCAGGTGAGCAGGGACGAGGCTTTGCCGTCGTTGCCGATGAAGTACGCAGCCTAGCATCGAGAACACAGGACTCAACCCAAGAAATCCAGCAGATGATTCAAGTCCTGCAAGAAGGCGCTCAAGAAGCCGTTGCCGTCATGGAGCTAGGGCGCGCTCAGGCAAACTCCTGTGTAGAGAAAACCGAGCAGGCTAATCTGGCATTAGAAAGTATCAGTGAAGCCGTTCACAAGGCACATGACTCGGGTACTCATATTGCCAATGCAGCACAAGAGCAGAACTTGGTCAGCCAACAGGTGTCAGAGAAACTCGAGCATATCGCCGCCATCTCGGAAGAGACATCGACGGGGGCCGAACAGACGGCTCAATCAAGTCATCAAGTGGCTCAACTTGCTGAAGAACTGCAAGCATCAGTTAGAGAATTCAAAGTCTAGTTCCTAAATCCTAGATCCTAGATCCTAGATCCTAGATCCTAGGTTTTAAGTTTTAAGTTTTAAAAATACCAATAAAAATGCCGGATACATGAGTATCCGGCATTTTTATTAAGTTCTACTATTTTTTATCAATTCTACAATGAAAACTGATTAACCACCTGCGGTTCTCTTTTTTATCACTGCAGTGATTGCACTCGCACCGTGGCCATTAGCCTCGGCCCAATCTGTAATGGTATTACCATCAGCTTCGGCAGCGGTAAGTTCTGATACTGAGAGGCGTTTAGCGATGAAAGTGCCCACTTTATCTGAACCACTGTTCATTGCGGTTCGCAATAAACTGTTTCCATCACATGTCACACCCGAATAGATATTACGCAGCTTTATGCGATTTTCTTTTAACTTTTTGCGTAAACGATTCTTATCATTTGTTTGGACATAATGACAGATATTCGCAGCGAGTTGATCTGAATTGGCTTGCACTGGCATAGACAATGACGATACGGCGATAATTGCAGCAATGCTTATAGGTAACAGACGCATCTGATACTCCCTCTTATTATTTACTTTTATACTGTAGAGCATCAAACTAGCAAAATTTTATATGCCCCACCCTAAACTTGAAACATAATACCGACGCTAATTTAACATTTCCTCACCAAGTTGATAAAGCTATATTCTACACCTTTATCATTTATTGATGTTTCTTGGCTGATCCGCTGCCAAGATCCATCATCCCACCGGGGAAAATGAGTATCGCCATCGACATCTAAATTGATCTCAGTGAGATAGAGTTTATCGGCTTGACTTAAAAGAGCGGCATAAAGTTGTCCACCACCTATCACCACCAGCTCTTCACATTCTCCAGCCGCTGCAACTGCGCTTTCAAATGAGGTCACACAGGTCACTCCTGCGATGCTCAAGCCTTGTTGACGGCTAATGACTATATTGAGTCTTCCCGGAAGAGCGCGACCTATGGATTCATAGGTCTTACGCCCCATAACGATGGGCTTACCTAAAGTCATGGCCTTGAAGTGCTTGAGGTCTTCAGGAAGATGCCAAGGCATCTTATTATCTTTTCCAATGACACGATTATTAGCCATAGCAGCTATCATGGCGATTTTCATAGTTATCTCCGGGAGATCTGTGACCCAGTAAAATTAAATAATGGATCGACTTCTAAAGTAGAGCAAACCGGGCATGGCTAGGCCTACCGATAAAGCACCAAGAATAAACACCGTTTTTAGGCCATTACTGATCACCTGAAACGTGAGCTCTGGACTGTTCTCTGATTGTGCCGTCAGCTGAACCAGAGCGATAACGGTATTGAAGGCATAGGTTCCAGGGACCATAGGAATAATCGCTGCGACCGCGTACATGAGAGGCGGTGCCAGATGACGTTTGGCAAAGCCAATGGTAATAAGTCCCACAAGAGCAGCAGCCGAAAATGTTGCCCACTCGATGGGCAAACCGATATAGAGCAATAAGGTTCTGCTACTGTGGCCTATCGCTCCCGCTAACGCACAATAGGGAAGGAATCGTTTGGGAACATTAAAGACCATGGCAAAACCTACAGCCGGTATTGCCGAAAACAGCGCATCATTAAGCAAAGAAAAAACGAGTGCAATGATTTGTTCCATCAGATAAATAACCCACCGAGCTGCATCGCCATGGTAATACCAATCACAGACGAGACGGTCAACAGTGTCGCGTGTCCCCATCTTGAAATACCGACATTAAGATGACCCTTAACCATATCGGAAATTGAATTTATCATGGGAAATCCTGGTACTAACATAAGCACACTCGCAGCCATTGGCAATTTTGGGGTTTCAGTAAAAGGAATTTGATAGCCAAGCTGGGAAATTAACGTTATCACGAAAGCCGTTACGGCAAAGTTTATCAATAAATTGAAATGATGTTTGGCAATATAAAGCCTGACGAACATGCCCACCGAAGACGCACAAAAGGTCAGTATCGATGCGGCAAGATCACCACCGAACAGATGACAGAAGCTCGCACATGACAAGCCAATCATAGGCACTAGGTAACGTTTGGGGTAGGTTCGAGGCTGGATCCGGGAAACCCGTTTCCTGACTTCATTAAGGCCATATACGCCTTTCTCAGTGAGTAAGCAGATTCTCTGCAGTTCACAGATAATGGTCATGTTAATACCATGCTCACGGGTGCGCCGAGTAGTAGTGATACAGCGGCCATGAACGAGACTGGTTAATACCAGGGAGTTTGAAGAGATAGAAATTTCGACACTGGCGAGACCCAATGCATAGCCCAAGCGCTGACTGATCTCTTCAACCAGTTCAGAATCAGCGCCATAGGCTAGTAGAAGTTGAGCAACCCGGACAACTTGCCGGGTTATTTCATTTTGAGTATCTGCGTACACATGAATCCCGAAGAATATAAACTCAGAATGGGGCTCCGATTTACACTAAAACCAGTAAGACTTACCTTTGATAGATCACTTTAACATCGTAGTCATCGTCATCGAAATCATCATCATCATCATCTAAGTCATCACTAACGAAGTTTTCATTTAGTTCATCACTATCTTTATGATAGTTATCCCACTTAAATTCAACTTCTTGGTCTTTATCGACGACCTCTTCTGGAGGAAGGGCGTCAATGAAATCGATAAGCTTGAGGCTTAACTCTTGTGTACCTTCACGGTTATAAGCCGAGATTGTGAAGACTTCACCCTCCCACTTAAGCTCTTTCACTATGTGGGCAACACGTTCTTTAAGCTCTTCTTCGAGCAGCAGATCTATCTTATTGATCACCAACCATCTAGGTTTAGCGGCAAGCTTAGGAGAGTGTTTCTTGAGTTCACCAACAATGGCACGCGCCGACTCAACAGGATCACTGCCATCGATAGGCTCGATGTCAATAAGGTGAAGCAGCACACGACAACGTTCTAAGTGTTTCAAGAAACGAACACCAAGTCCAGCACCATCGGCTGCACCTTCGATCAGACCAGGAATATCGGCAATCACGAAGCTCTGACCATGTCTGGGATTAACAACCCCTAAGTTAGGCACCAGCGTGGTAAACGGATAGTCGGCCACCTTAGGTGTCGCTTTAGATACAGAACGAATAAAAGTCGACTTGCCCGCATTAGGCATGCCTAATAGACCCACATCGGCCAGTAACAGAAGCTCAAGTTTGAGACTACGTACTTCGCCAGGTGTGCCCAGAGTCTTCTGCCTCGGCGCTCGGTTAGTACTACTCTTGAAGCGAGTATTACCCAGACCGTGGAAACCACCTTTGGCCACTAACATTTTCTTGCCGTGAGCAGTCAGATCACCGAGAGACTCCTGAGTCTCTTCATCGATAGCTCGGGTTCCAACTGGTACTTGAAGTATCAAGTCTTCACCACCATGACCGGTACAGTTACGTCCGCGACCATTTTTCCCGCGCTCGGCGCGATGAAAACGCTCAAACTGGAAATCGATTAATGTGTTGAAGCTTTCATCTGCTTGCAGATAAACATCACCACCATCACCACCATCGCCGCCATCTGGACCACCATCGGGTACATATTTTTCGCGTCTGAAACTAACGCAACCACTACCACCATCACCAGCTTCAACTCTGATCACAGCTTCATCGACAAACTTCATATCTACTCCTGGCACCACAGATTAAACGAATTATACTCGTTTCTGCTTGGGGTCGCC
>NZ_ABIC01000013.1 GCF_000172075.1 Shewanella benthica KT99 | reverse complement strand
CCGAGTAAGTATCTGATCATTCAGCGGGAGTTCAAAGCGCTGTAGGCAAGGCGAATGTTTGAAGCTAATAGTTATTCTCGGCAACAGGCTCCTGCGTTGCTCTACCTCCTGCATCTGACCTCCATGGAAGGAGGAAATGTCTTATTTTGTATGGAACAAAATAGACCATGCAGTCGTATATCGAGAACATTCAACGTAGCATAAAGGGCTTTGCCCTTTGCTTTAAACATCGGCCGTACTGCGTGAGGCTCTCAGTGTTTCCACTTCTGTGTTACATTGACTTAAAAGGGAATAACCATTTCCTCATCAATGTGCCTTGAATTGAAAAAACTGAGAGCCTCTGAACTGACCAGATACTTATATGGAATGGTATTAATCATTAGACATTGGCCTGATAGACAATCATGTCTAATCAGACCACATAGGATCGGTTTATTATGTTTGATTTTAGTACTGAATTTGAACTCAATATCAATACAATAAACTGTATAACTTACGGCGATACTGATTTGCCAGCTGATGTCCCTGACCTAATGCAGTCAAAATTTCCAGAAACAGCTTTTTAACATCACCATTCTCAATCGAAATATCTTTAGATAGAGGAGCAAATAGGAGTGCCAGTGCTTCTTCATCTCTTTTTGCCTGATGAAGCCCCTTAACTAAGTCTAGCAATAGAGAGACATTATCAGGCTCACTATCACAAGCCAGCTGTAATTGACGGATCTCAGGGGTATCGGCAGCATCCAGTGCCAGCGCTAATTTAGCTTTCAGAGTTTGATAGTAGCCGTCCTGATCTGCCAGGCCCACACAGCCTAACAACTCCACCACTAAGGTAAGATCGCCTGCCATCAGCTCAGCATCGGCGTACACTAAGGCGATTTCAGCATTTGGCGATTCGCTATAAGCATCCCTTAACAAGTGAAGCGCCGCTTGAACATCTTCATCCACGAGCAAAGCCTTGGCTTGGTTTAGCTTAAGCTGCCACTGGGCCGGAAGATGCTTATCTAACATCTCGGTGATCTGCCTCTCATCTTGCGTACCCGAAAAACCATCTATTGGCTTGCCTTCGCTGAGCACTAAGGTCGTGGGGATGTCCTTAATTTGAAAATAATTGGCGATCTCCTTCTCGCTGTCACAATCAATTTTTGCTAACACAAAACGGCCAGCTTGTTGCTGGGCCATGGAGACCAATGTCTGACTTAAAGTGATACTTTCCGGACTTTGATTAGACCAGAAACAGAGCACAACAACTTGCTCTGCCGACGCATCGACGATTTGCTGAATATTCTCTTTGGTTATATCTAGAACAGTTTCCATAACAATCCTTTTATCTGTTTATACGGGCACTCATTCTCGTCTCCATAATGCTGACCTTCAAGGAAACGCGTGATAAATGCCGCAGATATAAAAAAGGCAGACCCCTAATACTACCCGAGTACTAGATGCTCTGCCTTCTCAATGATTAGGGCTGATTAATTAAGTTTAGCCAACAACATCTGGTTCATCAGCTTGATGAAGGCTGATGGATCTACCAGGCTACCTTTCTCTGATAGCTGGGCCTGTTGCAATAATAACTCGACCCATTGAGCAAATACGGCTTCATCTTGCTCATCATTAAGACGCGCAACCAGAGGATGCTCAGGATTAATCTCAAATATAGGCTTACTTTCCGGTGCAGCTTGTCCGGCAGCCTCCATCAATTTAATCATCTGAGTCGACATATCACCTTCACTCGCGACGACACACGCTGGGGTATCGGTAAGACGAGTGGTCACTTTCACTGCAGACACCTTGTCACCCAGTGAATCTTTAACACGTTTCACCAAACCTTCCGACTCAGTTTCTAACTTCTCCTGAGCTTCTTTTTCAGCAGCATCTTCGAGATCACCAAGTTCAAGATCACCACGAGTCACCGAGTGCAGCTGCTTACCGTCGAAATCTGTAAGGTGATTGACCAACCACTCATCGATGCGCTCAGACATCAAGAGGACCTCGATACCTTTCTTGCGTAGCAACTCAAGATGCGGGCTATTGGCAGCCGCGTCATGGCTATCTGCGACTATGTAGTAGATCTTACTTTGACCTTCCTGCATACGGCCGATGTAATCGGCGAGAGAAACCGTCGGTGTCGCTTCTTGGGTATGAGTCGATGCGAAGCGTAACAAGCCGGCTACACGCTCCTTGTTTACCATATCTTCGGCTGGGCCTTCTTTTAGCACCTGACCAAATTCAGCCCAGAATGTCTGATACTTCTCAGCATCATTCTTAGCCAGCTTCTCCAGCATGCCGAGTGCGCGCTTAGTCACCGCGGTTCTCAGTGCTGTCGTCACCTTGTTTTCTTGTAAAATTTCACGAGACACGTTCAAGGGTAGATCGTTTGAGTCTATTATTCCCTGCATGAAACGCAGGTAACTCGGCATAAACTGCTCGGCATCATCCATCACGAACACGCGCTGGACGAACAGTTTCAGACCATGCTTACGGTCACGGTTCCACATATCCCAAGGCGCTTTCGATGGAATATACAGTAAGCTGGTGTATTCCTGCTTGCCTTCGACCCGGTTATGGCTCCATGAAAGAGGCCCAGTAAAATCGTGAGAGATATGTTTATAAAACTCCTCATACTCCTCTTTGGAGATATCGCTCTTGTTACGGGTCCAAAGGGCAGTTGCCTTATTCATCGGCTTCCAAGAACCTTCTACTGCGGCCACAGCTTCTTGATCTTCTGACGCTTCAATCGCAGGCGTACCCTCTTCGAACATTTCCACAGGGACTGAGATATGATCTGAATACTTAGTGATGATCGAACGCAGACGATATTCTTGAGCAAAATCTTGCTCGTCTTTGCGAAGGTGCAAGACGATTTCAGTTCCACGAGTCTCTTTAGTGATGTTTTCTACGGTAAAATCACCTTCTCCCGCCGATTCCCACAACACACCTTCATCGGCGCTGTGACCAGCGGCACGTGTACGCACAGTAACCTTATCGGCAACGATGAATGAGGAGTAGAAACCCACACCAAACTGACCTATGAGTTGTGAATCCTTAGTATCATCACCGGATAGGGTATTGAAAAATTCCGCAGTACCCGACTTAGCGATAGTGCCTAGGTTCTCAATCACACTGTCGCGGGTCATGCCTATGCCATTATCGCTGATAGTGATAGTGCCTTTATCTGCATCGGCACTGATACGCACTCTTAGCTCACCATCGCCTTCGTAGAGGGCATCATTAGTCAACGCTTCATAACGCAACTTGTCTGCAGCGTCGGCAGCGTTAGAGACCAATTCACGCAAGAAAATCTCTTTATTGGAATATAAAGAGTTAATCATCAAGTTTAATAGTTGTTTGACTTCAGTTTGAAAGCCATGAGTTTCTTGTTGTGACATGGATTGTTCCTTTATTGTATTTCACCAAACCTAACTCTTTATGGAGTTAAGCTTTATATGACGCAAAGTGTTTTATGAAAATAGAGATGGGGCTGGAATTTTGCATTTCAAGGGGAAAGAGGTAACTGGCGTTTAAATGGCTAAAAAAAACCAGTATTGTCGCAACAAATACTGGATTTATCTGGATCTGAAAACCTAAGACGGGGAATAGCATAAAAATTACAGCGGAAGACGACCATTAAAAGAAAGCGCTAACGTGGTACTATCGACATACTCAAGCTCACCGCCGACAGGGACTCCGTGAGCGATACGACTCACGATAACGTTATGACTCTTAGCTATATCGGCAATAAAGTGCGCCGTCGCATCCCCTTCCACCGTAGGATTGGTCGCTAAAATCAACTCGGCCACCTCACCAGAGGCTAAATGTTCTTCCAACAAAGCTAACCCTAGCTCATCAGGCCCAACACCGTCTAAAGGTGACAGGTGGCCAAGCAGAACAAAGTAACGCCCAGAAAAATGTCCACCGGCTTCGATAGCAAGCACGTCGGCAGGGGTTTCAACCACACAAATCACCTGAGATAGCCCGCGTTTGTGACTGGCACAAATCGGACAATGAACCTCTTCGGTGAAGGTGCGGCAGGATTGACAATGCCCCACATCACTCATCGCCTTTGACAGTGCCTGACTCAGGGATTGCCCCGCTTTTCGATCCCGTTCTAATAACTGAAATGCCATACGTTGAGCGGATTTAGGTCCAACGCCAGGTAAACATTTCAAAGTTTGGATCAACTCATCAACCAGGGGACTAAATTTCATTATCTAATAATACTCAAATTAAAACGGCATCTTCATGTCTGAAGCATAAAGAGCACTGATATGTGCTGATATGTGCTGATATGTGCTGATAAGTTATAAATAGGCATTGCTAAGCATCTCTCATCAAATTTAGCGCTGGATATTATCATAGAACCCTAAGGTTTTGGCCCCTATTTGTCCCTTAGTTAAACATCTATAACCTCTACTTGCTCGTAAAGTACGCCACTTATAGCAAAAGCCTGCAGCCTATTAGCCCTCTCGATACCTGCATACACACTCTAAAAACGAAGTAAGATAATTGGCTTCAAGTTCATAGAGTGTATAAACCTTAAAGATCACTAAGAGGGTAAGGTTAGACACGGAAACCGACTGTATAATTGCGTAACTGTTCTCCCATCTGTGAGAGATTGTCCGCCAGTTCCTGATTATTCGAGGCATTGTCACGAGTTTTCTGCGATGCGTCGGCCACATGTACGATACGCTGATTCATCTCCTCAGCGACACAACTCTGTTCTCTTGAGGCCGTTGCAATATGAGCATTCATCTCATTGATTGCAACAACAGCTTCGACGATTCGCTCTAGGGCATCATCAGCCTCTTGTACGTGCTTGACGCCTATAGATGCCTGCTTCTGGCCAGCGCTAATAGCCTGCACCGCTTGTTGTACTTGGCTTTGAAGTTTCTCAACCATCTGCTGAATTTCACTGGTCGATTTGGCTGTCCGTGCTGCAAGCCCACGCACTTCATCGGCAACTACCGCAAAACCACGACCAGCCTCTCCGGCCCGTGCAGCTTCTATGGCTGCGTTTAAAGCCAACAGATTCGTCTGATCTGCAATGCTGGATATTACATCTAGCACGGTACTAATCTCCTGACTATCGGCATCTAAGGTATGAATCACAGCCCCCACCGCTTGAACCTGCTGATTGAGTTTATCAATGGTTGTGGCTGCTCCGCCCATCACCTCACGTCCACGGTTAGCCTCCTGTTCGGCACGCTCAGTGTAGTCTGAGGCATGGGCACTACTACCCGCTACTTCTTGAATTGTGGCGGTGATCTCATTCATAGCCGTCGAGATCAGCTCGATCTCCTGATATTGTTGATCCATGCTGATGGCATTTTCGGTCGCGGCCCCTTTTAGTTGTAAGCTGGAAACACTTAACTGCTCGCTTGTTCTAACCACATTTATCAACATATCAGAAAAATCGTTTCGTGCCTCGTTATAATCGCGGTAGAGAGCCCCCATTTCATCATCATCATTATCATCCGCAGGTAACCGCTTGGTAAGATCTCCTTTGGCAATCTTCTGCAATCCTTCTCGTAGTGGCAGTAAGGGAGTCAGCAGGTACTTGTGCACATAAAGATACAGAATTCCAGAGAGCAGCATCAACAAGAAAATCAAGCCAAGGATAAGCTGCATCTTGCTAGTCGCACTGGCATTACTGGCTGTTTCCATCATAAGGACAACTTGATTCATTTCCTTTAGCAAAATAGGTGCACGTTGATGGAGCTCACCAATTAAATGACTCCGTTTTTCATTATGCTGATCTTTATCTCCTAGCAGCAGCAACGCTTGAATCCCCTCACGATATTTACTCCACAGTTTATTAACCTTCCCGAGTCGGCTCTTGATCTCTGGGGTCATGGGAGCAGAAATACCACGCTTTGTATCACCATTAAGTAACATGTTCATCGAAGACTCAAACAATTCAATCGCCTTTTTCACCCCTGTATCCCGCCCTACGCCAAACTGCAACAACAGAACTTCTTTGGCTACCAGTTGTGACAACATACGCTGTCGACCTGCAATATTAATGGTCGCAGCATCGGCTTGCATGTCATTGTATATAATCGCCATGGCACTAAATCCGAACAGAGCTAGAATGATATTTAGCATTAATAATTGTGCACTGATGCTCTTGAAGCCCATAGCTTGTAACAATCTTCTAATTATGTTCATTTTCTTTCTCTACAAAATTCTTTATTAATGTCTTCATTTTAGGTGTCGCCACAACATTGCCTTACTGTTCAATACAGTAGACACGAATTTTTCATTCTAATCTTATGGAGCCATCACAAAAAAATAATAATGAAAAAAAGACACGGAATATTTTCATGCTTATGAATAATAAGATCTATTCTGGTCTAATCGAGGTGAATACGAAAAGACAGTACCGCACTTATGCCAAAGAGTTTAAAGAAGAAGCTATCGGTTTCATCACCGAACAAGGCTATAGCGTCCCAATGCACTAAAGAGTACATAGAAATGAAGTTAAATTTAGGTATCTTGTGAAAAATAATGAGTAATACCAAATTAAGAATATAAAAAAGCCCAAGATATACTCGGGCTAATTTTGCCCCCTGTTAGACCCCACAGAATCAAACTAGGATAAGCAGTTGTTTACAAAAACTATTTATTAGAACGGCATCTTCATGCCTGGTGGTAACTGCATGCCACCTGTCACTTCAGCCATTCTCTCTTTTTGGCTCTCTTCGACACGGCGTGCTGCATCATTGCATGCTGCAGCGATAAGATCTTCTAGCATCTCTTTATCATCTTCTAACAGGCTAGGATCGATATCCACTTTACGTACACTGTGAGAACCTGTCATGGTAATTTTCACCAGACCCGCACCGGCTTCACCGGTCACTTCCATACGCGCGATCTCTTCTTGCGCTTTGGCCATTTTGTCTTGCATCTGTTGCGCCTGCTTCATCAGGTTACCCATACCGCCTTTTCCAAACATATCTATTTCTCTTCAATTAAGGGTCGAATAAAGTGGGCTCATCTTACTTAAATAATGTCGATAATCAATCAAAGCCGTACAAACTTATGACTGAGGTAACGCCTTAAAGTTCGACTTATCGATAAGCTCAATGGTATTTCCTTTTAAACTCAATAGCTCAGGTGCATAACTTAAGCTATCGTTTTCAAGCTCTGCTCCCATTTGGCTCATTAGCCATTGGACATTGGTGTCGGTTAACAAGCCTTGGCGCGCCTGTGCTTGGATCTCCCGATGAAAACGCTGACGCACTTCCAGTGGTGTCTCTCTGTCGCCATCGACTCCAACAGATATACTGACCTTAATCTCGGCGCCTAACACCTTGCCTAATGCTTCCTCTAACTGCACTATAGCTATCTCAGCAGCCAAGTGCTTCTGGATAGGTTTTAATAACAGAGACAAGGGCTCGGTAAACTCATGGCACACTGAGTTCACCGCTAATTGACGCACCCTGCCGCCGACATCGATAGCAGACATCAATCGATACCAGTTGAGATCGACCTCATTGCCTGTCACCTCGCCTTCACCCAGCGGGGGAAGCGGGTCAAATGACTGAGCTTGTATTTCAGTTTGTACCTGATCTTGTACAGGTACCTGGGCTTCTACTTGACTAGATACCATTGGATGAGTATCTGTGCCTTGCTCATCGCCACCTGAAGAGGTGGTATTCTCAGTAGCCGCGACTTCGACAGATTCCTCCCAGGGAGGCCTGTCTTCAATGGCTGTAGCTAAAACAGGCTGAGACTGAAGTGCAGCTTTAGCGTCTGACTTAACTTCAACTATAGCCTGACCGCCTAACGAAGACGGTGCTGCATCATCATTCTCGGCTTGAGGTTGGCGCTTAGGAGGGGCAAAATCCTTGCGCTGAACTTCAGGCTTTTTTCCAGCACTCTCCTCAGGCGTTTTGGCCAGATCGGTGAGCAGTGAGTCTCGCGCCGCTAAGACGGCGGCTAATATATCGTCTTCCAACTCAGTTCCAGCTTGAAAATCAGGCCCTTGGCCAGTAAGGCCAGAGCCTACATCTGACTGAGGCGAAGGAGTCACAGTCTGCTGAATAGGCTGTACATCATCGGCTACGGGCGTCTGGTAATCCCCTAGCTCTTGTTCATCTTGTTGAAAACCATATTGAGCATCGAAGTCTGCATCTTGGGCTAGCTGCTCAGGGCTCAACTCAGGCTGAGATAATTCAGATTGATTGCTGCCAGGCGGATTGACCTTACTAGGGTCTTCAGGCGGACTTAACCTTACTGCTTTATCGTCTAAATGAGTGGTCTCGGCTTGGCTATCAGGCTCGGCAGTGTTTAGACTACTCGGCTCCACCCCCTGGCTCGATGCCTGACTTAAAATGAGGGCTTGTTCGCTATTAAGCGCAAGTAAATCATCGGTCTCATCATCTGGCTCAGCTTGAGGAATTACGGCGGCCTCAGGCTTAGAAACAAGCTCAGGAACTGGCTCAGAGACGGGCTCTTTTTGAACTTCAGTTGGCTGGCCATTTGAATTATCTTGACTAACAGGTTTGTCTTTAGCTTCCGGCTGTTGAGGATTATCCTGTCCGGTTACGCGTTCTGGGATGATCACTTTAGCAGGTTTATCCACGACCCAACGGGTCACCGGCGTTTCAGGCACGAAGGAGACGGCCCTAAGCAGCGCCATCTCTAATCCAGATTTTGGGTCTGGCGCATGGGGAAGATCTTTTCTCCCCGTTAACAATAACTGATAATAAAGTTGTACTTGTTCGGGACTGAGTTGCTCTGCGAAAGCCTTAATCTGCTCACTATAAATGGAAAGCTGAGCCGCTGCGGGGGCAAACTGACTTAAGGTTATTTGATGTAATAATTCCAGTAGGCTTCTGAGCACTTCCTCTGGGTCGGCGCCAAAGGATAAAATCTGGCCGATCATCCGCATCAAATTCTCGATATCCCCTTGAACTAAGGCGTTAAACAAGGAAAGTACATGTTTCTCATCGATACTGCCAAGCATGGTCTGTACCTGAGTCAGCTGTACAGTACCGGCACCAAAAGCAATGGCCTGGTCCGTAAGACTCAGGGCATCTCGCATACTGCCATTGGCCGCTTTAGCCAACAGTGTCAATGCAGCGTGATCGAAGGTGAGCTGCTCTTGAGTAAGCACATAGGACAGTTGCGCTGAAATTTCATCCTGAGTCAGGCTTTTTAAATTAAATTGCAGACAACGAGACAGAACCGTCACAGGCAGACGCTGAGGATCTGTGGTCGCTAGTAGAAACTTTACATGCTCAGGTGGCTCTTCGAGCGTCTTTAACAATGCATTGAAACTGCTGCGCGATAGCATGTGCACCTCATCGATGAGATACACCTTGAATCGGCCTCGACTAGGACGGTACTGCACATTATCGAGCAGTTCCCTAGTATCATCGACTTTAGTTCGCGAAGCCGCATCGACTTCGATAAGATCCACAAAACGCCCTTCGGCTATTTCAACACAGCTGGAACATTGACCACATGGAGAGGCTGTGATCCCCTGTTCACAGTTTAACCCTTTAGCGAATAGCCGAGCTAAGCTGGTTTTACCCACACCTCGAGTGCCGGAAAACAGGTAAGCATGATGTAATCTTTGCTGAGTGAGCGCATTGGTTAATGCAAGTAAAACGTGAGACTGACCAACCATTTGTTCAAATGTGGCAGGGCGCCATTTTCTGGCCAACACCTGATATGACATGGAACTCCCCAAAGTGTCGTTGAGTAAATTCGGGAGCACGCTCCTGAGTAATCTGCACCATAACATGCCATGTTAAAAGGCGCTACTGAGGAGCATTTTATAACCAGAACCAAGATGATTAACTTGACCTGCTACCTCTGGAATATCAAGATAAACCAGAAGCAACATGGTTAACTTGACCAGCTACTTCTGGAATATATTGTACGCTGGATTATTCACCATCAAATTCACACAAGGTAACCAGTTTAAGATCCATGGCTTCGAGACGCTTCTCACCACCGAGATCGGGCAGAGAGATAACAAACGCAGCATGGTTAACTTGACCACCTAGTTTACGGATCAACTTGACAGTCGCTTCGATCGTACCGCCCGTTGCAAGTAAATCATCGACCACTAACACTTTATCGTCAGCTGAGATTGCATCGACATGCAGTTCCAGAACATCTTGACCATATTCGAGATCATAGCTCTGAGAAATCGTCTCACGTGGTAATTTACCCGGCTTACGTACAGGTATAAAACCGACACCTAATGCCAAGGCTAAAGGCGCCCCGAACAGGAAGCCACGAGCTTCTGTACCCACTATTTTGGTAAACCCTTGATCTTTGTACTCCTCAGCCAGGAGTTCTATGCTTGCTCTGTAAGCTACAGGCTCTTCAAGCAAACTTGTCACATCTCTGAAAAAGATCCCGGCTTTCGGGTAATCTGGAATTGTTTTTATGCTCTGTTTTATCAATGCTAAGCTGTCTTTGTTCATGACCATCATCTTTTAGTTTGGCCGGCAAATCTCGCCAGCTTTAAAAAAGCCGGCTAACAGCTTATGTGTCTTTGGGCATACTTGCAACAATCTCCCCGACTAATTAGGACAATAATTACGCATTGGGTCACAATTTAGCGATATATTCTAAAGAAAAAGCCGATACTGAGTTTTCTGTATAAAGATGACGTGTAAAAGAGTGTCTGGTATTAATCGTCTAGTTCGGGGATCTGCTTGAGAAAAAAACCTAGGCCGAGGGCGAAGCAAAGCAGCATCAGTTTTACCCATATTAATGGCACTATGGCTATGCTAACGGCAAAACTGAGTCCACTGACAATATAGGCCTTCTTCTTTAGCCCTTTACGGATCCCTCTGTTCTGCGCCCAATCATGCAACGCTTCTGAAAACCAGGGATGAGTCATCAGCCAATTGTGTAGCCGATCGCTAGAGCGAGCGAAACAGAAGGCGGCGAGTAAGATAAAAGGTACGGTAGGTAGTATTGGAAGCGGGATCCCCAGCAAGCCAAGCGCCAAACTGCATAATCCACAAATCAAATAAAAACCACGTTTAAAAGCCATTATTTCCCTTACTCTACTTACTCAAATATTTACTTAACTAGTTTTGTTAAAATCAAAAAAGTCCAAAAAAAACCACTCCAAAGAGTGGTTAGTTTACCCAAACAAGTGCCGGGTATCTAGACTTGTATTACGCTAATTATACCATTCCGAGTAAGTATCTGATCATTCAGCGGGAGTTCAAAGCACTGTAGGCAAGGCGAATGTTTGAAGCTAATAGTTATTCTCGGCAACAAGCTCCTGCGTTGCTCTCGATAATGGCTCCTGCATTATTCTACCTTCACCCGTCCATGGGCTCGTACCTCCTGCATCTGACCTCCATGGAAGGAGGAAATGTCTTATTTTGTATGGAACAAAATAGACCATGCAGTCGTATATCGAGAACATTCAACGTAGCATAAAGGGCTTTGCCCTTTGCTTTAAACATCAGCCGCACTGCGTGAGGCTCTCAGTGTTTTCACTTCGGTGTTACATTGACTTAAAAGGGAATAACCATTTCCTCATCAATGGGCCTTGAATTGAAAAAGCTGAGAGTCTCTGAACTGACCAGATACTTATATGGAATGGTATTAAATTAGTCCGGAAATTTTCAACCAAGCTAAGGTCGCAGGCAACGTTGGGATCATCATGACTAAGATGAAACCAATGAAATAGATGATGTTAAATGGATCTTTAAATGGCTGACTCATAACTTCCTCGCTCAATCACTCGGGTAATTTTATTGATCTAGATCAATTTTTGGCAATATTATAGAGATTTGTCCATAGTTTAGGAAGCAGTATTTAATCTTTTACCGACTTAAGTAGCTTCGATTATGATTTTATTAAGAATAATGATAGCTATTAATGTCAATCAGCTACTCTAGCTTAATGAACCAAGCCAAATCACCTCATTCAAGTCCATTAAGCCAAGTATTGTTTCACCACCCCCTTGGCAGCGAGATCAGCTAACATCTGCCCACAACCTTGAGTTAATACGTCATCAGCCATCTGTGGGTAAGTCTGTTTTAGCCAAGTCAGCAGATGGTCGAAACTGACAGTTTCATGTTGGGACAGGTAACCCAGTACTTGTGCTGTTAAGGGGTTGAGTTGCAAAAAAATCACGACCTCTTGCCCATCGCGATATAAGCAAAATTGCTGCGGACTCTCGGTGGGGGTATCGGGTCGATAATCTTCACTTACTCGCTGAACATCGAAGCTATATTGCAACACTTTAGCCGTATCAGACAAACACAATGCCACTTGCGCTATCGGCCCTTTGATATCTTGGTGCAAGGGATTATCTTTAGCGACGGCCACGACCAACTCCATATATTCATAATGAGCCAGTTCGATAATAAATACAGGATCACGGTCTGTTAACTGATATTCAGACTGAAGAAAAATGACAAATTCATGAGCTATTTCAATAAATATCGGTGTCTGACAATCATGAGTCACAAAAAAATCTTGGATCAGTGTCAACCAGTCTTCTTCAGAGTATAAACTGTGCAACACGGGGAATGCACTGGTGACAAATCCATTGATATTATTGAAAAACAGATCCCGATATATCTTCATCCGCCGGGCTTCTGTGCCCTTAGGTAATGGGCGTGAAGGTTGCTTGATATAATCGATAAATGACTGTTGAATCACATCAAATTTCATCATACGCTCCTTGAAAACTGAGACAAACCTGTCTCTTGGTATCGATGAATTTTATCTATTTCCTTAAGCAACACCTGTGTCTCAGGAATATTAAAATCCCTCTCTAGCAAGGTAGGATGTACTCCGTGTACTTGATAACAGGTTTGAAGTAACTGCCATACAGGCGATACAATATCGGCTCCATGGGTGTCAACTAGGATATCTTTTGCTTCTTCAAAATGGCCAGCTATATGGAGATAGGCGACACGCTCCGTCGGCATGGCTCTTAAGAACTCATCGGCATCGTACTGATGATTAATTGAGTTCACATAGATGTTATTCACATCGAGAAGCATTTTACAATCAGCTTCACCGAGCACAGCAGTGACAAATTCGAGCTCACTCATCTCGGCACCTGGCGCCGTGTAAAAAGAAACATTCTCCAGGATAAGCGGCCTCTCTATAACATCTTCAACTTGCTTTACACGCTTGACAACATGCTTGACCGCCTCCTCGGTAAACGGGATTGGCATAAGATCATACATGTGTCCCGCCCCCGAACAGTAGCTAAGATGTTCAGAGTAAATCTCGATATTGTGCTCGTCCAAAAAGGCTTTCACATTCTTAATGAACTCCATATCTAAGGGTGCAGGCCCACCGATAGACAAAGATAAACCATGACAGAAAAAAGGCTTACTCTCAGTAAGTTGCCTAAGTTGTCGACCATACTTTCCTCCTAATGTCATCCAGTTCTCCGGGGCAACCTCGAAAAAATCGATAGCATCTGCAATAGAGTCGCAAAATTCATCCAACATCTCACGCCTCAAGCCTAATCCCACCTTGGCTCGCTCTGTCATATTCACTCCAAAAAAACTTTGCTGACTATAGAAAATTTCAGTTTTATACTTGGATAAAAACAATTAAGGCCAGTATACACCGGCCTTAAATATCTATTCACTATCGTAAAGGCTAAGCCTCAACAGATAAAATTGACTTACATGTCACCGCCACACTTACCTTCTTTAGCTTTCTGCATGTCGCCGCCACACTTGCCTTCATTGGCTTTCTTCATGTCACCGCCACACTTGCCTTCACCACATTTTCCCTCTTTACCCTTCTTCATGTCACCGCCACACTTGCCTTCATTGGCTTTCTTCATGTCACCGCCACACTTGCCTTCATGGGCTGTCTTCATGTCGCCGCCACATTTGCCTTCTTTGCCCTTCTTCATGTCATCGCCACACTTGCCTTCTTTGCCCTTCTTCATGTCACCGCCACATTTACCTTCGCCATCGACAAGCTGGTAACCCGCTTCCATCTGGCTAAAACCAAATGGGTTGGCCTGAGCTTCACCGGCAAATGCCGAACCCATAACAATAGTACCAAGGGCAGCAGCAACAGCAGTTTTTTTAACTAAATTCATAATGTATTCCTTTAAAATCAATAAAGTAGTTTAGGTTACCAACTACACTGCATGTCAGCTGGCTTGCATAAGTAGACCTGATGTAGCTCAAACTTATTTCAAAAATTTTAACAAGATCACATTTATGCCGCATATTTTAGTAAACTTCAAGTCTAACAATAATAAATAATGCAATAAATTCAATCGATAAGGCTATTGAAGTTAAACAATAAAAACAAGTTTTGAATCCTACCTCATCATAAGCTAAAATGCTGGCCGCGCTAGTTGTAGGACAGATATTTCAACACTCCTTAACCATGCTAGCCAATAAATAAACTGATCCAGTGAACCTAATAACAATGAATCTGACAAGAGCGACAAAATGCGTGTAATACTCGCCCCAATGGAAGGCGTCGCCGATGCGTCTATGCGAGCACTCCTGACCGGTGTCGGTGGATACGATCTGGTGATCAGTGAGTTTATTCGCGTGGTGGATCAACTCCTGCCGGAAAGAGTCTTCTATCGCCTATGCGCCGAATTGGCTAATGAGAGTAAGACTAGGTCCGGCACCCCGGTCAGATTACAGTTGCTCGGCCAACACCCACAGTGGATGGCGGAAAATGCCCTGCGCGCCGTCGAACTTGGCTCCCTTGGTGTCGACCTTAATTTTGGCTGTCCAGCTCCCATGGTCAATCGCAACAATGGCGGAGCGGCGCTGCTAAAAGAGCCTGAGACCATCTACCGCATAGTCAAAGCCGTCCGTGAGGCCGTGCCCGAACCACTCCCGGCAACCGCAAAGATACGCCTTGGTTGGGATGATAAGAGTCGCTGCGTCGAAATAGCTCAAGCGATTGAAGCCGCAGGAGCCACAGAACTGACCGTGCACGCCAGAACCAAGGAAGAAGGTTACAAGCCCCCTGCTCACTGGGAATATATTCGCCAAATAAAACAGGCTATCTCAATACCTGTGATCGCAAATGGTGAGGTGTGGAGCCGTGAAGATTATCTCGAGTGCCAACAAGTCAGTCAGTGTGATGATGTCATGATAGGCCGAGGCGCATTGGCCGTACCTAATCTAGCCCAAGTGATCAAGGGATGCCAAACTAAAATGCCATGGCCTGAAGTCTTACGGCTACTATTACAATACTCGGACGACGAAATCGTCAGCGAGAAAGAGAAATATTATCCTGCTCGAATAAAACAGTGGCTTAAATTCATCGCAAAACAATACAGTGAAGCCGATGAACTGTTTACCCAAGTGAGAGTATTGAAAAAAACGCCGGAAATTCTCTCTTTACTGAGAGCACTCGCATAAGTCTAAAGTACGTAGCAATCAGTAAGAGTCTCTCCCGCCTGATCATACCTCTGATAAAAAGTAGACAAAATTTCCCAGTTCCAGCTTAGTTCTTACTGATGGAAGCACTAAATATGACCTAGAATTGATCTCAGTCATAGTCAAAAAACCTCACCAGTTTAGACTTAATCTCCGAAATAACTTTTCAGGCATATACTCGTGAGCAGATCCCATACCAGACATGAATTGTCACAGCTAGAATCTAATCTAAGGATAGAGATAGGTAAACTTGCCCAGAGTAAAAACATCAGCCTAGATACTCAATCGAGTTCGCGATGCGAACTGATAGTTCTATTAACCCAGGCAGGCTTATGTGAACACCCATTATTTAGCCAAATAACCCAAGTCGATGCCGCAGTATGTCAGCTGGATATTGGCCTATACGGTCTCTGCTCCGATTGTGAGAATGAGATAGAAGCCGAACGCTTAGACATCAATCCCGTAGAGCAGAGATGTACCCAGTGCGCCGAGAGTCATCAACATGAGCACAGACAAGAGTTAAGACTCACACATTAGGCTAGCCTGAGCTAAACAGCTAATACCGATTGGTCTAACTTCATCCCCCCAATATTAGCCCAATCTATTCATCCAAAAGCTACCCATAAAAAAGCCTGCATATGCAGGCTTTTCCGGTGTATCACATCTCAAACGATTAGCCTAGTCGTTGATTTTTCTCGGCGAGTTTATTGAATATTGCGTTAAATGACAGTGATATCCCATGAGCAATTTTATCGGCAAACTTTTTCTTCAACTGATAGCGCACCTTGATCACGGTTCTCTCTCTTGCGAGTTTCATCACCACATCATCACTAGTCGATATGGCGTCGACAAGGCCCAGTTTGATGGCCTGTTGACCATACCAATGTTCACCCGTGGCGACTTTATCAAGATCTAATTCAGGACGATATTTAGCGATAAACTGTTTAAATAACACATGAGTGTCTTCAAGCTCAGCCTGAAACTTCGCCCGGCCCTCGTCGGTGTTCTCACCAAATAGGGTCAAGGTTCGCTTAAAATCCCCTGCCGTATGCTGTTCATAATCGATGTCGTGCTTCTTGAGCAGTTTATTGAAGTTAGGTATCTGCGCTACAACGCCAATCGAGCCAACAATCGCAAATGGAGCCGCATAGATCTTATTCGCCACACACGCCATCATGTAACCGCCACTAGCCGCCACTTTGTCAACACAAATAGTCAAATGAATACCGGCCTGACGCAGACGGTCCAGCTGACTCGATGCTAAACCATAGCCATGAACCATGCCGCCACCACTCTCAACATTGACAATAACTTCATCGTCCGTTTCAGCGATAGTTAGGATGGCGCTGATCTCTTCACGTAGAGAAGCTACTTCACTGGCATCTATGCTGCCCTTAAAATCGACCACAAACACTCTAGGGTCTAATGTCTGTTCATCTTGTTCTTTCTCGGCTTTCTCTTTGATCTTCTCGTCGGCTTTCAGCTGTTTCTTATAGGCTTTGAACTGCTTCTTAGTCAGCAACTCCTCTTTAAGATCATGCTTAAGGTTTTTAAGATTTTCAGAAAGGTTTATCAGCAATAACTCTCCCTTCTCTCCTTTTTGCTTTATCGCAGAAGCAAGCACCACAAGGATGACAGCCATTATCGATATCACTACTGTGATCGCTTTGGCAAAAAACAATCCATATTCGTACAAAAAATCCAAAGTATGCTCCAGCTTATTTATCTTGAATGCAAAATTGAGCTTATTCTAGCAGAATAAGCTCAATAACAAATGTGCTATCGGGTAAATCAGCCAATAAAAACCCAGCAAATGCTGGGTTCAGTTAATGTTTACTCGTTAGAGTAATTCTAGCCACAAGGCAGAAGAACATCGCTATTATCAACTAAGATAGTCGCAAAGCCTTTCCCCGCAGTCAGCGCAAACCCGGCAACTTCTTGCTGCATCTCTACCGTTGCAGCAGTGCCGGAAGTATCAGTAAGGGAGCTATGATGCCCCTCAACGAAGCGAACAGCCCCAGAACCTGCCGTTGTAGTATCGATACACTCTAGACCCAAGGCGGTGATAAGTGGCTCAGTACCCGCAGTAGGAAATCCTTCGACACTGTTTGGCAATACCTGATCTGGCTTATTCTCATCGGTGCCGTCACCCACTATCTCAACCAAGTGTACCGGAAGACCCGTTGCTTTAAGCATAGCAGCATGGTTTATCGGATCGGCGCTGTCCACTGCGGTCTGAACCGCAAAGGCAAAGGCAGGTATGAAACCTTTATAGACGGCTTGAACAAGCGCTGCATATTCTGGCGTACCAGGTTCATAGCCAGCGGTATTGGCTTCATCAACCAATGCTTGGAAGGCATCTGTCGTGACGATATTTTCGAACAACATGGGCGCAAAAGTTGGCGAGCCAATGAATGTTCCGGCTAAACCACCCGAGGGCGCAACCAATGAAGATGCATTCAACGCATAAACGTTTGGCAGTGCAGTACCCGTTTCGGGGTGAACTAAGCCTGTGCTGGCATAGGCTGAAAAGTTGGTATTGACGATAGCACCAAGACTTAAACCTTGTGAGCTGATCTTGCCAATATCAAATATCTGCGGTAACTCCATCTGAGCCAGCTGCATAGATAGGCCTGTCAGTGCCAGACGCACACCCAGATGATCGACAACACTCTGACGGAAATTATCACGCACAGTTAATGTGCTGGCAATATTGATGAAGGCCAATGGATTACCATTGACAAAGGCTTGGGGTTTTCCTATTGCAACACCGAACTCAGGTGCTGACGCCGACACTTCGTAGACACCATCTCCATCAGCATCGAATGAACGTGCACCGTGCAATGGATGATCGATTGCAATCGTCGCGATACCCATAGCCGCATAGGTGCCGGCGAAAGTCATCGCAGTCTCTTTGCCGCCGCCCAAACCATGCAGTGCGATATTCGTCGGCCAACCAGCAGTAGGCGCCACAAAGGGAAGACCTTGAGACTCGTTGAAGGCTGCTAGCTTAGCCGCGTCGGGCAAGGTAATAAATACCGGCACCTTCTCGTAGCCTTTAATGGCCGGAATAGGATTAAACTTGGTCAAATGCTTGGCTTTATCGGCCGCTGTACCATCGTCGAGTAACCAGGTTTTGCCCGCTAAAAGCGCTGGGTTAGCAATGCCCGCAGCTGGGTCAATGTCATAGGCCATGGCTTGCATGCCGTAATTTTGCTGACTCATGGTGCCAGCTTGAAGTGCCAGTAGCACGGAAACTGGGCTATCACCGAACGCTTTCCAGCTACCATTTATCGTAGGCTGCATGTTTTCGTCTAAACAGCCCGCAGAAGAACAATCACCGAAGATAGGCAAGGTTAATTCAGCAGTAAATACATTGGCCATATCAGCCAAGACAAAAGCCAAACCATCGGCTTCTGTTAGCCCGGCTGCAGTGGCTAGGGTATAGCCAAGAGGAGCAGGTGCAACTGAGAATTTTGGCGCATAAGGCGATCCAGGCTGAGCCATCAAGAGTTTCAGTGTTTCATAGACATCTGAGACTGACTGAGTGGTAAACAGACCCGAATAACTGATCGTTTCAAGATCCACACCATGCTCGGCCGCTATGCCTTTCTCATAGCTATTGACCAATGTTTGTAGTATCAGTTGATCTTCGGTCTCGAGTGGATGAGTATCGATATCGAGTTTAAGTAGACCATATGTGCTCGACGGCGCGATGGAGCGACCCGCAGAATCTAGTATTAAATCTGTCGTCACATAAATATATGATTGACTGGCTTTAAGGGGCTTCAATGGAACAATGGCTATGGTGTTACCTGAGCCCTTCGAGACAAAGTCTACACCGAATTGTAGCTCATCCCCTACTTTACAGGCGGAAGCTGATGGGCTGGCTTTACATTCTGGATCGGATGATAGTTCGCCGCCAACAGTGGCCTCAAATACTCTCACCGCACCGGGTTGAAAAACGGATGCCACATCTAAACTTAGAACAGTACCATCATGATCGGTTGCCGGCTCAACTGTGATAGAGATAGGCGCCGTGGTCGACCAACCATCTAATGCGCCAAGAGCCATCGAAGGATCGGTATAATCACTGGAGCCATCGGCCGCTTCGCCAGGGATATTAATCGTGCCATCTATAGTGCCGTTAAAGAGTAAATCATTTGGCAAAGGCACTTTACCATTGGCTGGATCAAATACCATATGAGACTCAGGGATCAGAGGCTCAACCTTATCTTTTAACTCATCGACACTATCTTCACTACAGGCCGTGAGTCCTAGCGCAGATGCAATCACAACACCCAAAAAGAGTCTTTTCATCTTTGTTCCCCAAATCTTATTGTAATAATTTTTGTTTTCCCCAAAAAAATTGGTCACAATAGGCAATACCGTGTGACCAAAGTAGGACTTTTACCCGTCCTTACCCAAGCTCAAGTTAACGTAAAAATATTGACTTAGCTACATTTTTGTTACATACGATCAACGAATACACCCACGATAATTAATCATTTGTTTAAAACCAGTGTTTATCACATCAGTGACTCTAGAGGTGGCGGGGTTTTCCGCCAACAGGAAATATTGACTCATGTTGGAATATCAAGCTGAAAAAGATCTACTTATTAATAAAACTATACTCATAACAGGCGCTGGCGACGGGATTGGACGCGCCGCAGCCATCAGTTTCGCTAAGCATGGCGCCACCGTTATTCTTCTTGGCAAGACAGTGAAGAAATTAGAAGCCGTATATGACCGGATAGTACAAGCAGGTTATCCTAAGCCAGCGATTATTCCTTTGGACTTAAAAGGGGCTACCGAGCAAAACTATGTCGATATGGCTGAGACCATCGAAGAGCAGTTTGGTCACCTGGATGGGGCCCTGCATAACGCGAGCCTGCTAGGTGTTTTAGGCCCATTTGAACATATTTCAATGGATTCGGTGAAAGAGGTCATGCAGGTCAATGTCATCGCCGAAATCATGATGACCAGGGCACTATTACCTATCATGAAGAAGGCACCTAAGGCATCACTGGTGTTTACCTCTAGCGCCGTCGGACGTCAGGGCCGCGCATTCTGGGGCGAATACGCCATCTCTAAATTTGCCACCGAAGGCATGATGCAATCTATCGCCGATGAATATGAAGGCTCCAGCTTGAGAGTCAATAGCATAAACCCTGGTGCGACTCGCACTGGAATGCGCGCTAATGCCTACCCGGCTGAAAACCCAAGCACACTCAAAGAGCCGGAAGATATCATGGCGACTTATCTTTATCTTATGGGTGATGATTCTGCAGATGTTAACGGTCAGCAGCTGAACGCACAGTAAGATAGGAAGTACCTAGGTTCTAGAATCTAGTTCCTAGGACAAGACAAGACAAAGTCCAGACACAGAAAAGGCTGCATCAGCAGCCTTTTCTAATTCATACTAGATAGGTTCCTAGGCACTAAATCCTAGTAATCTAGTCACTTATTTAACCCTTTTTAACTAGGTTCTCTTACGCCCTGGCTTACTTGCTACCGCTTTATGCTTGCGCACTGCACGACGGATCTTAGAACCCTTCACTTTCGAGCGAGCGACGCTGTGCTTATCGGTACCTAGAACGGTACGAGTCTCTTCCTTCAAGCCTGCCGTTTTTCTCAGGTAATTCACCTCTTCCATGGTCAACTCAACCCAACCGCCACGAGGCAGAGACTTAGGTAACTCAATCTTGCCGTAACGAATACGGATAAGACGGCTCACCTGTACCTCTTGAGATTCCCATAAACGGCGAACTTCACGGTTACGGCCTTCGGCAAGTGACACATGCCACCACTTGTTCATGCCTTCGCCGCCAGCCGCTTTCACTTTATCAAAACTCGCCGGGCCATCTTCTAAGGTAACGCCGGTTCTCAGGCGTTGAATACAAGCATCGGTGACTTCACCGAAGGTACGCACTGCGTACTCACGTTCGACTTCATTAGATGGATGCATCAAGCGGTTTGCCAACTCACCATCTGAGGTAAACAGCAACAGACCTGAGGTGTTGATATCGAGACGACCGACAGCCACCCAACGTGAATCACGTGTCTTGGGCAGACGGTCGAACACCGTAGGACGACCTTCCGGGTCTTTGCGACTACAAATCTCGCCCTCAGGCTTATGATAGGCAATCACGCGACAGATAAGATCTTCTGCCGATTTAATCGAAATGGCTCGACCATCGATACGGATCTTTACATCGGCTTCGATGCGATCACCAAGATTTGCTATCTCACCATCTATACTAATTCGACCTGCAGCAATCCATGCCTCCATCTCACGACGGGAGCCATGGCCTGCACGGGCCAAGACTTTCTGCAACTTTTCACTCATTAGTAGACTCTTCTGTGTTTAATGTATTTTCAGACCCAGTCTCTTCATTTGAATCCGAGCTTGAATTCACATTTGAAAAGAGGGCCTCTAAGGACTCAGTATCGGTTAGCGGCGGTAAGTCCGCTAGACGTTCTAAGCCAAAATAGGCTAAAAAATCGGTGGTAGTCGCATACAACGCCGGTCTACCCGGTACTTCTTTATGCCCCACCGTTTTAATCCATTGTCTGTCAGTCAAACTTTTTATGGTGTGACTACTGACTGCTACGCCCCTGACAAACTCGATATCACCTCGAGTCACAGGTTGACGGTATGCAATTACGGCCAAAGTTTCTAAGGTTGCCCGTGAATATTTTGCTGCCTTCTCCTGCCACAAGGGCTGCAGATAAGGACTTAAAGCTTCGATAGTTTGAAATCGATAGCCGCCGGCGACGCTGACTAGCTCAACACCTCGCCCCTGATAATCTTGTTGTAACTCTTCTATCGCAGCTTTAATCTTAACCCGAGTGACACTGAAGCTCACTAGCACAGTCTCTTTCAGGCTCTTTATGCTGACCATTTTTCCTAAAACGAACAGGCTCGCCTCGATCAACTGCTTAAGTTGGTCGGGATTTATCTGCAGTTTTTGCTTCTTCTGGCTAGACAATCAATACGCCCTAACATGTATGGTTGAAAATGGGTCACTCTGCACCAGCTCGACCAATAACTCTTTAACCAGTTCCATCAAGGCTAAAAAACTGACTACCACACCACTGCGCCCTTCTTTGGCATCAAAAAGTGCTTCAAATGGTAAGTATTCCTCACCATCTAGCTTGGCCAAGATCTGTGTCATTCGTTCACGCGTCGACAAGACTTCACGCCTGACATGGTGATGCTCTGTCGCCTCGATTCGCTTCATGACGGCACCAAATGCCAAGGCGATCTCAGTCAGGGACACTTGAGGGGGCACTAGCACAGGCTTGATATCCGCTGCGGGTGTGACCTTAGCCTGAAACACATCTCGCTCGAGTCTGGGCAAATCATCGAGTTGCTGCTGCGCCTCTCTAATCACCTCATAGGCCTTAAGCTGACGTATTAGCCGAGCACGAGGATCTTCCTCCTCTTCAACTTCGGTCACGGGTCTAGGCAGTAATAAACGAGACTTAATCTCAGCAAGGGTGGCTGCCATGACTAAATAATCGGCGGCAAGCTCGACTTTTGCGCCTTGCAGTAGCTCAATATACTCAAGATATTGCTTAGTCACAGGCCATATTGGCAGCTCTACAACATCGAGTTTCTGCTTACGGATCAGATATAAGAGTAAATCTAACGGGCCTTCAAACGACTCAAGAAACACTTCCAGTGCTTCTGGCGGAATAAAAAGATCGGTGGGAAGCTGATTTATCGGCTCGCCTCTGACAATCGCCAAGGGCAAACTTTTTTGAGACCCTTGCATCGCACTCCTCAGCTTAAACCAGTCTAACACTTTGATTATACTCTTGTTTACAGCCAGTCATAACCGCATAAAACAAAACCTTAGGCGGCCCATTGAGCCCTTAAATAAAGGCGAGCAAACGAACCAGCGCGCGATTATACCTTGTTCACCATGAGTTGCACAGATAATTAGCCGATATGGCTGGCGGATATGACGAGAGTGAAACGCCCATAGCGGGCGTCGACTGAAGGGAGTTAACTAATTGGAAGCTAGATAAAGGGGCTGATATCTCCGGCGCCTTCACGGATCACTACCATATCGCCATCTGACATGTCGATCACTGTCGTTGGCTTCTCACCTAGGTAGCCGCCATGTATGATCGCATCGACCTGATGTTCCAGAATATCGCGAATATGCTCAGGATCTGACTCGGTAAACTCTTCACCAGGTAGAATCAAACTGGTCGACATCAAAGGCGCATCCAAGGCTTCAAGCAGGGCTAGCGCGATAACATTATCCGGCACCCGGATACCAATGGTCTTTTTCTTAGGGTTCTGCAGACGCTTGGGTACCTCTTTACTGGCCTTAAAAATAAAGGTGTAAGGTCCCGGCGTATGATGTTTGAGCACGCGATATGCCTGATTATCGACCTTGGCATAGGTCGATAATTCAGACTGATCGCGACACATGAGGGAGAAATTATGATCGTTATCAATCTGACGAATACGCGCCATACGGCTCATGGCATCTTTGTTACCCAGCATGCAACCCAAGGCATAACCCGAATCTGTGGGGTAAACTATGACTCCGCCATTCTTGAGGGCATTGACCGCCTGATTAATCAAACGCGGCTGGGGATTTTCTTCGTGTACGTAAAAAAACTGACTCATATACTCTATTTCCAATACTTCAAATCTGTGGGGTTTAGCTCGGCTAGGTTCTAAGAAAAGCTCTCAAGCAAGTTCTCGAAAAAGTGCTCGAGAAAGCCGGGGACAAATGCGCCTAGGCTTGAGAGACAATTCGCGCACCATTCCAACCGTCCATCTGCCACACCCAATTAACACCCTTGGGCTGAAACATACTCTTGCCAAGCTCAATAAAACTGCCAGTAAAATGAAAATCACTGCCAAGAGAGGCGGCTAACTCATTTTGCAGGCTTAATGCGATTAAGTTATTACGATCTTCTATGGTCTGACGACTGCCAACCACTTCCATGGCATCACCACCGGCCTCTTTAAATTCCCGCACCAGACGTTTCACCCATTTAGCCGACAACTTATAGCCACTGGGATGAGCTAAAATTGCGACACCGCCAGCCTGGTGTATCTTGTCGATAGCCGTGGCCATATCTGACCAGTTATTAGGCACGTAGCCCGTTTTACCGCGCGCCAGGTATTTCTTAAATACATTTGCCATGCTGGTAGCATATTCATTATTGGCCAGCCAACGTGCATAATGCCCTCGGCTCAATGCGGCGCCCCCAGCCAAGGCTTTCGCCCCGTCATAGGCCCCTTCAATGCCAGCTTTAGCTAGCCTTATGCCTATCTCTTTGGCTCTGAGTTCACGCAAGTCTCTCTGGTTTGCCAGAAAAGCTTCGAAGCCTTCATCTCGTAAGCTCACATTGAGGCCCACAATATGAATATCGTGATTATGCCAGCGCGTCGAGATTTCGACACCATTGATTAAGGTTAAAGGGGACTCATGATTTTGATTATAGGCGTGAGCTTCGGCTAATCCTGCGGTGGTATCGTGGTCGGTGATCGCAAACATCTGCACACCATTTACAATCGCTCTTTCAATCAGTTCGCTGGGGCTGAGTTGACCATCTGAAGCCTTGGTGTGGCTATGGAGATCGATTAATAATATTTCATCTGTCATGGACTTATTCTACTTGAGTTTGTTAGCAAAAGGGGAATAAACATAAATAAGATCAGATATAGAAATATTCAATTGACATCATTGACTCGCTAATGCTTTTATATAGCTATCGAATGCACTTTTATCTAGTAACTGATGGCATTTAACTTTTACATGTTCTCACTCTAACAAGAGAAACAATTTCCAGATGAAGACACTTTTTCAAGCACAAAACATCAATTGGTGGTGGCACTTCCCAACTTAGCGGGTGGTGTGAAATTCTGTGCTCATGTAAAAGAGACAAGATTCAACAAGCAGCCCGCACAAGATGCGGGCTTTTTTGTACCCGATTTTGAGTAAAGTAAAAATAACCAATTAGAAACAAGCCGATATTTAAGCGCTTATATAAAGAATTGAACACAGAAGAGAGACAACAGATGAAACTAGCTCAAGTCACCACGAGTAAGGAGCGGATCTCCTACCCGGATGATCCTTTAAGTTTATATCAGCATCTCACCCAAGATGCGCCTCACACCATGTTGCTAGAATCTGCAGAAATTGAGAGCAAGGATAATATTAAGAGCCTGATCCTCACCGATGCCGCCCTAATGATACGTTGTGAAGGTTATCAACTGACCTTCACCGCCTTGACCGACAATGGCCAATCTCTGCTGTCACCGATTCAAACCTTCTTTCATAGTGCCCGTTCAAACTTAGAAAAAAATAGACTCAAGCTGACATTAGCCAAACAAACCGCGCAGCTAGATGAAGATGCCAGACTCAAATCCACTTCTCCCTTAGATGGTCTGCGCGCTTTAGTTAAAGAGATTGATTGCGGCACCAGTCCGGCATTTGAAGATCTCTTCTTAGGTGGCGTACTGGCCTACGATCTTATCGATACCGTCGAGCCCCTGCCCCAGGTGCCCTATGGTGCAAACACTTGCCCGGACTATCTGTTTTACCTGGCCGAAACCCTCATCACAGTCGACCGTCAGCAAGAAACCGCCAATATCGTCACCCATAACTTTATCTCTGAGCCTACGCTCAAGGCTGAATATGCCAAGGTACTCGCCAACCGCGTCGATTCAGTCAAGGCGCAAATTGAACGGGTCGCGGCCGCTGCCGAATTCATCCCGGTCACCGCCGAAGTCTCGGTGGATATCTCGGATGAGACGTTTAAAGACACGGTCAATGCGCTTAAGTGTCATATTGTCGCCGGTGATATCTTTCAGGTGGTGCCGTCACGCAGTTTCAGCTTGCCATGTCCCAACACACTCGGGGCTTACCGCGCCCTCCGACTGACGAACCCTAGCCCGTATATGTTCTATTTCAGGGGCGATGATTTTACCCTGTTTGGCGCATCCCCCGAGAGCGCGCTCAAATATGAGACCCAATCCAATCAGGTGGAGATTTACCCCATTGCCGGCACCCGTCAACGGGGCAAGACAGCCGATGGCCAGATAGATGCCGATCTCGATAGCCGTATCGAACTCGAGCTGCGTCTGGATAAGAAGGAGCTGTCCGAGCACTTGATGTTGGTTGACCTGGCCCGTAATGATGTGGCGCGTATCAGCCAAAGCGGCACCCGCAAGATCCCTGAGTTATTGAAAGTAGACCGATACTCCCATGTGATGCACTTAGTCAGTCGCGTCACAGGTCAACTACGTACCGATCTCGATGCCCTGCACGCCTACCAGGCCTGCATGAACATGGGCACATTGACCGGCGCACCTAAGGTCAGCGCATCGCAACTCATTCGCGGTGTCGAGAAAAGTAGGCGCGGCAGCTATGGCGGCGCGGCTGGTTACCTCAATGGCCTTGGCGACATGGATACCTGTATCGTCATCCGCTCTGCCTTCGTAAAAGAGGGCATCGCCCATATCCAGGCTGGAGCTGGCGTGGTATTTGACTCAGATCCACAGGCCGAAGCCGACGAAACCCGTCAAAAGGCGCAGGCGGTGATAAGCGCAATAAAAATTGGAGGCGGACTATGAAAATTTACCTGTTAGATAATTTCGATTCGTTCACCTACAACCTGGTGGATCAATTCAGAAGCTTAGGCTTCGAGGTGGTTATCTATCGTAACGATCTTAGCGCAGACTTTATCGCAGAAAAACTGCTAAACGAAGCAGACAAGGCGACCCTGGTACTCTCGCCCGGACCCGGCGCGCCCCATGAAGCGGGCTGCCTGATGGCGCTTATCGGCAAACTTGCCGGTAAGGTGCCTATGTTGGGCATTTGTCTCGGTCATCAAGCCATGGTTGAGCACTACGGCGGAAAAGTAGAGCGCGCCCCACAGGTGGTTCACGGCAAGGCCAGCCCGACCTTCCACGATGCAGTCGGGATCTTTGCCGGCCTGCCCTCGCCGCTGCCTGTCGCCCGCTATCACAGTTTAGTGGCTACTCAAGTGCCCGATTGCCTCGAGGTGATAGCCACAACCGAAGAGATGCCTATGGCTATCTCCCATAAGCGTCATAAAGCAGTCGGTTTTCAATTTCACCCTGAGTCAATTTTAACCACACTCGGCAGCCAACTGTTAACGCAAACCCTGAACTACTTAACCGATGAAGGTGCCAGTGCCTCAACAAAAACAGGAGATGCACAATGAGCCAGCTTCAACCTCTGTTAGATAAGCTCTATGCAGGCCAAAGTGCAACCCGCGCCGAGGCAAAATCTCTGGTTGACGCCATTATTCAAGGTGAGATGAGCCCAGTCGCCATGGCCGGCATGCTTATCGCCATGAAGATGCGCGGCGAGACTATCGAGGAGATCTCAGGCGCGGCCGATGCCCTGCGCGCAGCGGCGAGACCATTTCCATCCCCGAGTGATGCGACACGTGCTCAAGGCATCGTCGATATCGTCGGTACCGGCGGCGATGGCCACAACACCATCAATATCTCCACTACCGCAGCCTTCGTGGCCGCGGCAGCGGGGGCCAAGGTGGCCAAACATGGTAATCGTAGTGTCTCGAGCAAGTCCGGGTCATCGGATCTACTTGCCCAGTTCGGTATCGACTTGACCATGGCGCCGGAAACCGCGCGAGATTGTCTCGATGAATTCGGCCTGTGCTTCCTGTTTGCCCCTCATTATCATGGTGGCGTGCGTCACGCGGTACCTGTGCGTCAGGCACTGAAGACCCGCACCCTGTTTAATGTACTCGGTCCACTGATCAATCCATCTCATCCTGATTTCATCTTGCTCGGTGTATACAGCAGTGAACTGGTTAAGCCCATCGCCGAGGTATTGAAGGCATTAGGCATGAAGCGCGCCATGGTGGTCCATGGCAGTGGCTTGGACGAAGTGGCCATCCACGGTGACACCTTAGTCTGTGAGCTGGTTGACGGCGAGATAAAACAATATCGGCTCACCCCGGATGAGTTAGGCATAACCCCGGCTGAGCTTAAGGATCTCGAAGGTGGCACACCCGAACAGAACGCAAAATTCACTCGCGCCATACTGCAAGGGCATGGCCAAGCCGCCCACAGTCACGCGGTTGCCGCCAACGCAGGTTGCGTGCTTTACATCTCAGGCGTGTGTGACTCAGTCAAATCGGGCACAGCCTTGGCACTCGAGACCCTAGCCAGTGGTAAGGCCTACGGTTTACTCGAGCAGCTTGCCAGCGCCAGTGCAGCAGCCAAACCAGATGAAACACAGGATGAGGAGTCATAGCGTGAGCAGTTCAATAGCAGATATTAACACTAACAGTAGAGAAAGCGGTGACAGCCAACAGAGCCCTGCTGAAACCAGTAACGTATTGACCAGAATCGTCGCGACTAAGGCTGCGCATATAGAAGCACTGAAACTGCGCTTCCCGGAAGCTAGCCTTAAGCCCCAAATATCGGATCGCAGCTTATTCGGGGCATTACGCGCTCCCAATGCCGGTTTTATCTTCGAGTGCAAGAAAGCCAGCCCATCCAAAGGCCTTATCCGCGCAGATTTCGATGTCGAGGCCATTGCCGATGTCTACAATGACTATGCTGCGGGGATCTCAGTGCTCACCGACGAGCAATTTTTTCAGGGCGACATGGACTATATCCCTAAGGTTCGTGCCCGGGTTAAGCAGCCGATTCTCTGTAAAGACTTCTTCGTCGACAACTATCAAGTTAAGCTCGCCGCTCACCAAGGCGCAGATGCCATTCTATTGATGTTGTCTGTACTCGATGATGACCAATACCGCGCGCTAGCCTTTGAGGCTGCCAAGTACCAGCTCGACATACTCACAGAGGTGAGCAATGAAGCCGAGCTCGAGCGCGCCATCGCACTCGATGCCAACATCATAGGCATCAATAACCGCAACCTGCGTGACTTGTCTACCGACTTGGCCACCACAGAGAAACTCGCACCACGTATCCCGGCGGATCGCGTGGTGATCAGCGAGTCAGGGATCTACAATCAGGCACAAGTTCGCCGCCTGAGTCCACTGGTCGATGGCTTCCTGGTCGGCAGCTCATTGATGGCAGCGGATGACTTAGACCTGGCTTGTCGTACATTGACGCTCGGCCACAACAAGGTCTGCGGCCTCACATCGGTTGAAGATGCCAATGCCGTCGCCGATGCTGGCGCCATCTATGGCGGACTCATCTTCGCCGAAAAGTCTCCTCGCTATATCACGCCAGACAAGGCTAAGTCTCTGCTAACGGCTCATAGAGCCTCGGGTAAGCAGCTCAATTTTGTCGGCGTCTTTGTTAACGAGTCGGCAGCAGTGATCGCCGAACTCGCGTCGTCCCTCGAGCTGTTTGCGGTTCAGCTTCACGGCAGTGAATCTGAGTATGATATCGCCCAAGTGCGTAGCGCCTTAGCAGCCGCGGGCAGCCAAGCAAAAATCTGGAAAGCCGTGGCGGTTAATCTTGATTCAGAGCAAACCGACAGTGAGCTTGCAGTCCCAACGAATGCCGATCGCATCTTGTTCGACAGCAAACGCAGCAAAGCAAAAGGCGAACAATTTGGTGGCACCGGCCTTAGCTTCGACTGGCAACGGTCCCTGCCGAATAAACAAGACGCCATGCTCGCCGGCGGCTTAGATGCAGACAATGCCAATGACGCGAGCAAACAAGGATTTTACGGCCTGGATTTCAACTCAGGTCTAGAGAGCGCACCCGGGGTGAAAGATCATCAACTGATCCAATCAACCTTTGCAGCTCTTAGACTGTACTAAATTGATAAAAGGCGCTAAGCCTTTGACCACAGTTAATTTACGCCACGCAGTGGCATCGATAGAGATGCGCAGCAGATCTATTTAAGGATAACACTATGACCAAACTCGACCCTTACTTCGGCGAATATGGCGGTATGTACGTACCGCAGATATTGGTGCCGGCACTGAAACAGCTCGAAACGGCGTTTATTGAAGCACAAGAAGATGAGGCCTTTCAAGCCGAATTCAGCGACCTGTTGAAAAACTATGCCGGTCGCCCAACGGCGCTGACCTTGACCCGTAACTTGAGTCCCAATCCCCTGGTAAAAATCTACCTCAAGCGTGAAGATCTGCTTCACGGCGGTGCCCACAAGACCAACCAGGTTTTGGGTCAGGCCCTGCTTGCCAAGCGCATGGGCAAGAAAGAGATCATCGCCGAAACTGGCGCGGGACAACACGGCGTTGCAACCGCTCTTGCCTGCGCCCTGTTAGGCCTTAAGTGTAAGGTGTACATGGGCGCCAAAGACATGGAACGCCAATCTCCTAACGTCTTTAGAATGAAGCTGATGGGCGCGGAAGTCATTCCGGTCACCTCAGGCTCAGCGACCCTTAAAGATGCCTGTAACGAAGCCATGCGCGACTGGTCAGGTAGCTATGAAAAGGCCCACTATCTACTGGGCACCGCTGCCGGTCCACATCCCTTCCCCACTATTGTGCGTGAATTTCAGCGCATGATTGGCGAAGAGACCAAGAGGCAGCTATTTGAACGTGAAGGCTGTCTGCCCGACGCGGTTATCGCCTGTGTCGGGGGTGGATCAAATGCCATCGGCATGTTCGCCGACTTTATCGACGAAGAAAGTGTACAACTTATCGGTGTCGAGCCTGCGGGTCTTGGCCTCCATACCTCCATGCATGGCGCGCCACTTAAACACGGCAAGACAGGCATCTTCTTCGGCATGAAAGCGCCCTTGATGCAAGACAGCGAAGGTCAGATCCAGGAGTCATATTCAATCTCGGCGGGGCTCGACTTTCCATCTGTGGGTCCTCAGCATGCTCACCTTGCCGCTACTGGCCGCGCGACTTATGAGTCAGCAACCGATGATGAGGCGCTGGACGCCTTCCAGCTACTGGCTCGTTGTGAAGGGATTATCCCGGCGCTGGAGTCATCACACGCCATAGCGTATGCACTCAAGCTGGCAGAAAAAGCCACCAAGGAAACCATCTTAGTGGTGAACCTATCGGGCCGAGGTGATAAAGATATCTTCACCGTCGCTGATATTCTGGAACAGCGAGAGAAAGCGCAACAAAATGAAAGCGAGAAAGCGCAGCAAAGAGAGGAGAGCGGCGATGACCGAATCTAAACAAGCAGGCCGTTACCAGGCAGTATTTGCCGCATTGAAACAAAAAAATCAGGGCGCGTTTGTGCCATTCGTGACCTTAGGCGATCCAAGCCCAGAGCTATCACTGAAGATCATCGACTGTTTAGTCGAAAATGGTGCCGATGCCCTTGAGCTGGGGTTCCCCTTCTCAGATCCATTGGCCGATGGCCCGGTCATCCAGGCCGCCAACCTGCGCTCACTCGAGTCCGGCACCACGCCGACTCAGTGTTTTGAGATGCTCACGGTAATTCGCGCCAAATACCCAGAACTGCCCATCGGCCTCTTGCTCTATGCTAACTTGGTTTATACCAAAACTATCGATAACTTCTACGCTAAGGCCCAGGCTGCCGGCGTGGACTCTGTGCTTATCGCCGATGTGCCGGTAGAGGAAGCCGAGCCCTTTATCGCTTCGGCCAAGGCCCACAATGTTGCCCCTATCTTTATCGCACCACCCAATGCCGATCGTGACACGCTAAAAATGGTGAGTGAGAAAGGCGAAGGCTACACTTACTTGCTTTCACGCGCCGGCGTCACGGGTACAGAATCGAAAGCCGGTATGCCCATCGGTGAGATCTTATCTCGCCTCAAAGAGTTTAACGGTGCGCCGCCACTGCTGGGGTTCGGTATCGCAGAGCCTGCGCAAGTCACAGCGGCCATAGAAGCGGGCGCTGCCGGTATTATCTCAGGCTCGGCGGTAGTGAAGATCATCGCGGCTAATAAAGATGATGAAACCGCACTGTTAGCTAAACTCGGTGAGTTTACCCGTAATATGAAGGCGGCGACCTAGCCTTCATACTGTACTTAGGACGAATTAATTACTAGTCGTATAACGTAGCGCCAGCAGTAAAAAGTTGGCGCTTTTTCTATGTGTCATTGAGAAATGGTACCAACTCCTATTATATTTATTTTTTTATCCCAACCTGCCTTCATAAGCGATATGCCGATCACACATAGAAGAAACGGCTAGCGACAGCACGTCTAGAATCGAATCAACGTGACCTCAATCACATCTACCCCATTGATTTAATGCATATACTCTAGCACGTAAATTGTGAGTCATTTGTATTTAACAGATCACAGTATTAACCATTAACCCAAACTCAGAAAATCTCAGCCTAGATCCCCTCGATCATTCAAGATATTTCTACTTCAATCACTCGGTAACAGCGACTCAATAACGCCTGTTTGCAGGTCTAACAATTTTGAGATTAACTATGTGGCACACATTTAAAGAGCAATACCTGATCCGGTTTTGGTCACCCACTCCGGCGGTGATCGCCATGGGAGTTTTATCAGTCTACTTTTTTGGACTAACAGGCTCCACTTGGGCTGTCACCGGGGAGTTCACCCGCTGGGGCGGTCACCTATTGCAGATGCTCGGTTTTGAGCCTGAGAAGTGGCAGTACTTTCAGTTAATAAAACTCGAGGGGACACCGCTGGACCGCGTAGGTGGTATGATGATTATGGGGATGTTTTCAGGCTGTTTTTCCGCAGCGCTTTGGGCTAATAATGTCAAACTGCGCATGCCAAAAAATCGAATAAGGATAATGCAGGCACTAATTGGCGGCATTATTGCGGGTTTTGGAGCGCGGCTTGCGATGGGCTGTAACTTAGGTGCACTGTTTACCGGTATTCCACAGTTTTCACTGCATGCCTGGTTCTTTCTTATTGCCACCGCTATTGGTTCCTATTTTGGCGCCAGAGTGAGCTTAATGCCATTTTTCAGGACCCCTATTAAGCTGAAAAAGGTCTCAAAACCAAGCAAACTTAGTCAAAATACTAGCCGCACTCGACGTCACTTTGTTTTAGGTATGCTTGTCTTCTTCGGTGCTCTTGCCAGCGCAATGTTTCTGATGTTTGATTCTCCACGTCTGGGCTTTGCCCTGCTGTTTGGACTCGCCTTTGGTCTATTGATTGAGCGTGCTCAGATCTGTTTCACCTCAGCCTTTCGCGATATGTGGATCACCGGCCGAACCCATATGGCCAAGGCGATTATTATCGGCATGGCAGTCAGTACCATAGGGATTTACAGCTACCTGCAACTGGGTATGTCTCCTAAGATCTTATGGGCTGGTCCTAACGCCATCATTGGCGGGCTACTATTTGGCTTTGGCATAGTGATCGCTGGCGGTTGTGAGACCGGCTGGATGTACCGCGCCGTTGAGGGGCAAGTTCACTTCTGGTGGGTGGGCGCAGGTAACATAATAGGTGCAACGATATTAGCCTATCTGTGGGAGGATATCGCCGAGCCTTTGGCAACGAGCTGGGACAAGATAAATATGCTTAACCAATTTGGTAATATTGGTGGCCTGCTGCTGACCTATTTGATGTTAGCCATCAGTTTCGCCTTTGTGCTTTTCTGGGAGAAGCGTTTTTTCGCCCGACGCGCCCGCAACAAGGGGCACCAACCCCCAAACGAGCACTTTAATACAATTGAAACTAATTTAACCAAAGCTAATACAGCATTGGCCAAGGAGCCTGTATGACAGCTCAAACTGATCCACAACTAGATACCGCTAACATTATTCCCGATTATAATTTAGAGATATTTGGCGAGTCTTGTCCCTATCCAGCCGTCGCAACGCTTGAAGCGATGGAGTCACTTAAAAAGGGCGAGATACTTGAGGTGGTGACCGATTGTGGGCAATCTATCAATAATATTCCACCGGATGCGAAAAACCATGGCTATACCGTGCTCAGCATCGAACAAAATGGTCCACATATTCGTTACCTGATAAGGCGTTAATGACTCTGTTCCATAATCACAGCGATGAATAAACAAAAAAACGCCGAGCATGCTCAGGCGTTTTTGTTGTTAGCGGTAAGCAATGATGCTATTAAGCGTCCTTCTTAACCGCCTCGAGATTAGCTTTATGATCTAACTCATTCGCTGGCATCTCTTTACCGTTATTCTTCAGGTAATGGTCCATCCAACGCATCATGCGCAGGTGATAGTCGTACTGAGCGGCAGCCTTGCGGTTACCATGGCCTTCACCCGGGTAATACACCAGACGTACAACCTTGCCCTGCACTTTCATGTAGCGGTATAGCTCCATGGACTGAGCCGGGTGAACCCTAGGGTCATCCTTACCATGCATAATAAGCAGTGGCGTTTCAGACTGACCCGCCCAATAGATTGGGCTGCGTTCCAGGTACCACTGCCACTTATCCCAAGGGTAAGAGCGTGCGTGAACCAGATGCATCTCGTTTGAGATGTCCGTCGTACCAAACTTAGATAGCTGGTTGGTCACACCGACAAACATCACGCTGGCAGCGAAATGCTTAGTCAGTTTAGTCGCCGCCCAAGCCGAGGCATAACCACCGTATGAACCACCGGTAATACCGACCTTCTTGCTATCGACTAAGCCCATATTAACTAAATGGTCTTTAAACTCGACTAAGTCATCGAACTCTTTACCCGCATAATCATTCTGACCAAGCTTAGAATAATCGACGCCCTTGCCTGTGCTACCACGGTAGTTCGGATAGAAGACGGCGTACCCTTGGGTCGCACCCAGCTGACCAGGACGTGAGTAATTAGTCAACCAACCGTCTTTATCATGACTTTCAGGGCCGCCGTGAACGGACATGATAAGCGGATAACGCTGCCCCTTTTTATAGTCGAGTGGGTAGATAAGTACACCAGCGATCTCGACGCCATCTTTAGCCTTGAAGGAGATAGATTCTTGTTTAGCGAGACGCTTCTCATCGAGCCAAGTGTTCGAGTTACTCAAGCGCGTCGCCTTATGCTTACTGCCTCTGAGCATGTAGACTTCGTTCGGATGCTGAGCCGTATTGGCCCTTAGTGCAATCGTCTTATCAGAATCTGAGATGCTCAGCTGTGAAGCGATAAACTTACCCGCTTTAACCACCACCTCGTAATCATTGCTGCCAGGCTTGATTAAGCCAAGCACAGAGTCGGTGTCGATATTAGTGATAAAATAGAGCTCGTTTTTATCATTTTTCCACTCAAAATCACTCACATGACCTAAGTGATTTGGCAGCCACTCGCTGATCTTGCCCGTTTTAGTTTCCGCAAGATATAGACGGCCAGCAGCTGGGTCGTGCATATCTTCTGCACCTAGAATGGCGACATACTGACCATCATGAGAAAACTCGGCACCCCCTAACTTACCTTGAGTAATAAATGAGGTAACCACCTTCTGGCTCACTACATTGACGATATGCCACTGTGACTTCATGTACTTATCATCGATCAAGGCCGTTAGCTGAGTTTTCACTAACAGCTGCGAGCCATTAGCTGACCACTGCACATCCGAGACATAATCTTCGATGTTCCAGGCAATCGGCGTGAGTGGCTTATCGGTTACCGCCAGATCGATAACGAACAGCTGATTATTCTCAAGATTCTCTTCGTAAACTTCGGCCATAAAACCGAGTTTTTCAAGATCTTTAACGCTTTTATCTTTAGCAGGCTTGGCAATGATGGCGATCTGCTTACCGTCATGACTTAAGGCATAGCTAGCAAGATCCGTCTCTTTCAGTCCTAAGGTCTTTTGCGCCTGACCACCGTTAAAGGGGATCTGGTACAGCGAGGTGTGCTTATCTTCGCCCATCTTGGCAAGGAAATAGATCAGGCTGCCATCGGCAGACCACTGAATGTTATTCACCGTCACTTGGCCCGTGATATAAGGACGCTCGACCCCCTTGTCATCGACAAGATACAGCTCAGCCCAGTGCAAGCCATTCTCTTCCTTGTATAGCTCTCTGGGAACATTACGGGTAAAGGCCACATGATCACCCGATGGGCTAACTTGCGCCTGAGCGACTTGCTGTAAGCCTATCACCTCTTCTGCGGTTAAGGTGTCACTTGCATGCGCTGCAACACTCAACAAACCTATCGACAAGGCCACGGCCTTTTTAACAGCGTTCAACTGTCTCTTCATATTTTGTAAAACTCCAATCTGTTAACTATCTTGTTATTCTCACCCTGCATTAATACCGCATTATAGATTTGTCGGTAACAAAACGGAAACAAATCACCAAGGGGCTTAACCTTATAAACTTTCACTATGAATTGAGCCTGAAATCTATACTTTTTCCAACTTGCTTAATTCGCAACCGCCTCTTATGCTTTAAACTCATTCAAATGCGTTGATTATACTTATGTTTAATGCGTTTTATCGACTCAATGAAAACCCTTGCCTAAGAGCTGGCGCCCCTTACTAGCAGCAACTAACTAACTTCACAGCGTCATCTAAGGCTAACTCTTCATCAGAACCGAATGCGAGTGAGTCACAGCCACTCAATGAGGAAGATGGGAACCGCTTGAGGGTGTTAAAAATCACCTTAGATGCAATAGACATTACCGACTTCAGCCTCATTTCATCTACATCATCTATGCTTTATCCCAGCTAGGCCAAGCCGCTAATGCTACTTGTTTAACCCGCCGCCCGTGTTAAACTCGGGCTCTCATTTTTGAATCGCCATTTAGATAATATTCCTATGAAACAACTGCTCGATTTTCTGCCTCTAGTCATCTTTTTTGCTGTCTATAAATTATTCGACATCTATGTAGCCAGTGGTGCCTTGATCGCCGCAACAGCGCTGCAATTGATCATCACCTATGCCCTGTACAAGAAGATAGAGAAGATGCATCTGGTGACCTTCGTGATGGTGACCTTTTTCGGTACCCTCACCTTAGTGTTTCATGATGACACCTTCATCAAATGGAAAGTAACCGTCGTTTACGCACTTTTTGCTATCGCTCTGGCAGTCAGCCAGTTCATCAATAAGCCGATCCTAAAGAGCATGCTAGGCAAAGAATTAATCGTCGAAGACAGAATTTGGGCCCATGTCACCTGGTATTGGGTGACCTTCTTCATCGCCTGCGGCCTGATCAATATTTATGTGGCCTTCAGCTTGTCTCAGGAAACTTGGGTTAATTTCAAAGTATTTGGCTTAACCGCGCTTACCCTATTGAACACCGTAGTTACCGTATTTTATCTATTTAAACATATGCCTGAAGAGCATAAGAAAGAGTTAACTAAGAAGTAGCCCGGCACTGATAATGAGTCACAGGACATCAGGTATGGGCGTTTAGCTAGCCTAATAAAAGGAACTAAAACCATGTGGTATATGATCTCATCACAAGATGTTGAAAACAGTTTAGAGCAACGCCTTGCCGCTCGCCCGGAGCATCTGGCACGCCTACAAGAATTGGCCGATGAAGGGCGTCTGCTAGTGGCAGGTCCTCACCCGGCTATCGACAACGAAAACCCGGGGCAAGCGGGCTTTACCGGTTCACTGGTGGTTGCCGATTTTCCCTCGTTAGAAGACGCGCAAGCCTGGGCCGATGTGGACCCTTATATTGCCGCTGGCGTGTATGACAAGGTGATCGTTAAGCCATTTAAGCGCGTATTGCCATAACATACGTGTAGAGAAGGACTCTGAATAGATGAAAATAGTTTCTTTTAATATCAATGGTATTCGTGCCAGACTGCATCAACTTCAGGCGTTAATTGACGCCCACCAGCCTGATATCATAGGTCTGCAGGAAACCAAGGCACACGATGATGTGTTTCCGGCTGCCGATGTCGAAGCCATGGGTTACAAGGTACACTACCACGGTGGCAAGGCCCATTACGGCGTTGCCATGTTATCTAAGCTCGAACCTGTCAAGGTGCAAAAAGGCTTCCCAACGGATAGTGAAGATGCCCAGCGCCGTATGATCATAGCAACCTTCACCCAGGAAAATGGCCGCCCTTTAACGGTACTCAATGGCTACTTTCCTCAGGGTGACAACGTCAGCCACGAGACCAAGTACCCGGCTAAGCGTCAGTTCTATAAAGACCTGATGACCTACCTGAACGAGAACCATACGCCAGATGAAGATATCGCCATTATCGGTGACATCAACATCTCACCTGTGGATCTCGACATAGGCATAGGTGAACCGAACGCTAAACGTTGGCTAAGAACCGGTAAGTGTAGCTTCCAGGTGGAAGAACGTGAATGGCTGAAGACCCTGATGGATTGGGGATTACTCGATACCTTCCGCGAGCTGCATCCCCAGCGCACCGAGCGTTACTCCTGGTTCGATTACCGTAGCAAGGGTTTCGTGGATAACCGCGGCCTGCGCATCGATGTGGTACTGGCGACTAAGTCACTCAATGAACGTCTGGTAGAATCCGATGTGGATTACGATCTGCGCGCTATAGAGAAACCATCGGATCACGCCCCGATCTGGAGCTCGTTTAGCTAGCGCTATCGGTAGCTCTTATCGAGCCGACTTATTACGACAAAATTTAAACGCCCATTGCCGCTCTACGCTGCAATGGGCTTTTTTGTTCCCCTCATAACCCCCCACTTCATCACTCACCATTCACCATTGAACATTGAACAGCAATAGAGTTTTTGCTCAGCTATAGCTGAGCTTGCAAGCTAAGGATACTAATTTGTCATCTTTAGTCATTATCGTTCACTTATCATTCTCTAAAAAGTAAGTAATAGTCGAGAGGCAACGGCTAAATAATCGCTAATAAAAACTAAAATACGCGAAGTGTTAACTAGTCTCACTAGAAAACAGCAACGCGAACAAGCATTGAGGCAAGTATGGAAGCATCGTTTTGGAATGGTAAACGCGCCCCTGGGATCTCTGATTCCATCGACTTAGAACAATACGGCTCGGCTATTGACGCCATCGAAGAGGCCTTTATCAAGTACGCAGATAAACCGGCATTTACCAGCTTGGGGCACACTCTTAGCTATCAAGAGATTAACCATTACAGCGCCGCATTTGCCCATTACCTGCAACATCAAACCTCACTCGTCCCGGGTGATGCTATCGCCATTCAGATGCTCAATACCCTGCAATACCCCATTGCCGTATTTGGTGCCTTGCGGGCGGGACTGCGCATCGTCAATACCAATCCCTTGTATACCGAACCTGAGATGATCCATCAGTTTAACGATTCGGGTGTCAAAGCCCTTCTGTGCATGGATATTTTCGCCAAGTCGGTTGAGAATATCCAGAAAGAGACCAGTCTCGAATTGATCATCACCACCAGCCTCGCCGATATGCTGCCCGCGGTGAAACGCGTATTGATCAACTCCACCGTCAAGCATATCAAGAAGATGGTCCCCAATTACCATCTTCCTCAGGCGGTATCATTTAGAAAAGTGCTCAAACAGCATCTGGGCAAGGGGTTTACCCCAGCCCACCTCGATAAGCCAGACGACACCATAGTTCTGCAGTACACAGGCGGCACCACAGGTGTTGCTAAGAGCGCCGAGCTCACCAATACCAATATTATCGCCAATATGCTCCAAGCTGGCGTGGTGACACATCAGCATGATGAACATGGCAAGCCTCTGCTTGGAGAGGGCCAGGCGATCATGGTCGCCCCCCTTCCCCTGTACCATATCTACTCGTTTACCGTGCACCTGATGGCATTTTTCAGACTGGGTCAGCACAGCATACTTATCGCCAATCCCAGAGACACTGAGACCTTCATCAAGGCGATGAAACCTTTTAAGATAAACGGCCTGATGGGGCTTAACACCCTATTCGTTTCCCTGATGGAGAGCCCGAGTTTTAAGCTGCTCGACTTTAGTGAGCTGAAATTCACCCTCTCCGGTGGCACAGCCCTGATGGACGACACCGCCAAGCGCTGGAAAGCACTCACAGGTGTTGGCATCTCCGAGGCTTATGGTCTGACCGAATGTTCACCCGCCGTATGCATGAACCCGATTAACGGTTTAGAGCGATTAGGTACCGTAGGGCAGGCGCTGCAACACACGGCGCTCAAGTGCATAGATGCACTCGGTGACGAAGTGGCGATTGGAGAGCGCGGCGAGCTCTGCGTCAAAGGCCCTCAGGTGATGAAAGGCTACTGGAATCGTCCCAAGGCCACTCGAGAGTCCTTCACCCAAGATGGGCAATGGCTGCTCACCGGTGATATCGCCATTATCGATGCAGATGGTTTCGTTAGCATAGTCGACCGGGTCAAAGACATGATCATAGTCTCTGGCTTTAACGTCTTTCCCAACGAAATTGAAAGCGTGGTCGCGACTCACCCTGATGTGGTTAACTGCGCCGCTATCGGTGTTGAAGATGCTAAGACTGGTGAGGCGATCAAGCTCTATGTTGTCATACAAGACAATGCCTCCCTGACAGGAGAAGAGATCAGGGCGTTTTGTAAGAGCAAGCTCACCGGCTACAAGATCCCACGTCAATTTGAATTCAGGAGTGAACTGCCCATGTCGCCCGTGGGGAAAATTCTTAGGCGTAAGCTAAAAGATGACAATTGTGCCACAGAAGAAGCGAGAAAACGGAGCGCTTAGCAGCTTGCTATTTACTTGCACTTGTATTGGTCGTTCTGAAGCGCCCCGGCGCTTCGCCCGTCCAACGTTTAAAGGCTCGCTGAAAAGCAGTAGGTGAGCCAAAACCTAACAGGTAAGCAATTTCACCTAAAGTTAACGCCGTATCCTGTACATAGCTTATGGCTAAGGTTCGGCGAGTATCATTCAAGGTTTGTTGAAAACTGCCCCCCTCCTCCACGAGTTTGCGCCTGACGGTCCAGGGAGCCATGCTCAGCTGCTGCGAGACTTGTTCCAGTGTCGGTGTGCTCCCGTCAAGCAGAGGGCCTATCACTCGGCTGACCTTCTCATGAAAACTCAATCCCAAACGCACTTTTTCCAGCTCTTCATCTGCGCCTCTTCTGAGTAACTCAAAGGTTGGCGCACTTCGATTGATACAAGACCAAGCTAATGCTTCGGCTTTGATGACGATATAGTTACTCGCTTGTTCAAACAGTACCGGGCAATTAAACAGTTCATGGTATTTTTTTGCATAAACCGGCGCTGGAAATTCGAAGCAAACCTTCTCAATCCCATCATCACAGCCACTCAAATCTTTAATTATCTGGCACCAACCAGACAAGACGGAATCGACCACGAAATAGTTGTAATCGTTATAGGGCTTGATGGAATAAAACATCAACACCCCTTGGCCTTCCTCCACGCCGTACTCTCGACTCAGCGCCCGGCACTTATCCTGATCCATACCAAACGCCTGACTCACAAAGAATTGCGATTGACCTCTGGAATTATATTTATTGAGCAGCTCGAAGGTGGCTATCTGCTGGCAGGCTTGCCTGAGATCTTGGGCAGACAAGGCCAATAAGCCTGCAATACCCAAATTGGTCACAGTGGTAACCTCTCCCATGACCAGCCCAAGCCAAGGTAACCCACTGGCTTGTATACAATCGTGACCCAGACGCATAAATTTAGGGATACTCACCCTAGCATCGGGGGAAGATAAAGATGTTGAATCGATAGAATATTTATCCAATATTTCATCGACCTCGACCCCAAGGTGCGCCATCGCCTTGAGCATGATCTCGATATAAGAAACAGAAATATCACCTAGTTTCATAAGAAGTCACCATGCAAACAACAGTCATCAATTTGTAATCTTTAGTCATTGGCCAATCCTATCATTCGCTCTATCTTTAACCAAGAATAAATAATAAAAAGGCACAGAGATGAACAACTCCTATCCACATTTAATGGCACCACTAGATTTAGGTTTTCGTACCATTAAGAATCGTAGCTTGATGGGCTCGATGCACACTAACTTAGAGGAAGCCCCCAACGGGTTCGAGCGCATGGCAGCCTATTACGCCGCGCGGGCCGCTGGCGGCATTGGTATGATAGTCACCGGTGGTTTCGCCCCCAATATCGAAGGCGGCGGCATGCCCAATGCCACCATGATAGCCACAGATGAAGATATCGAGAAACACAAGTTAATCACCCAAGCCGTGCATAAAGAAGATGGCGTGATCTGTTTGCAAATCTTGCATACCGGACGTTACGCCTATCAGCCTAAGCTGGTGAGTTGCTCACCGCTGCAGGCCCCCATCAACCCATTTGTTCCCAGAGAACTAGATGAAGCCGGCATAGAGAAACAGATCCAGGACTTCGTCAACTGCGCACTTAACTCCCAGAAAGCGGGTTACGATGGCGTCGAGATCATGGGTTCTGAAGGTTACTTCATCAATCAATTCATCTGTAAGCGCACCAATCACAGAACCGATCGTTGGGGTGGCAGCTATGAAAATCGCACCCGACTGGCGTTAGAGATAGTTCGCAGAACCCGTGAAGCCGTCGGTGACGCGTTTATCATCATCTTCAGGCTCTCCATGCTCGACTTAGTCGAAGGTGGCAGCACCTGGCAAGAGGTGGTCGAGCTGGCTAAGGGTATCGAGAAAGTTGGCGCGACGATTATCAACACGGGTGTTGGCTGGCATGAGGCTAGGGTTCCCACCATAGCCACCAGCGTGCCCAGAGGCGCCTTCGTCGAGCTGACCAAACGCATGAAGCAAGAGGTCAGCATTCCGCTTTGTACCACCAACCGCATCAATACTCCGGAAGTGGCCGAAGAGATCTTAGCCCAGGGAAATGCCGATATCGTCTCCATGGCCCGGCCTATGCTTGCCGACCCTGACTTTATGCTCAAGGCTCAAGCGGGAAAATCCGATGAGATCAATACCTGTATCGGCTGTAATCAGGCCTGTTTAGATCATATCTTCCAGATGAAACTGGTGTCTTGTCTGGTGAATCCTCAGGCCTGCCATGAGACCGAGCTTATTATAAAACCCACCGAGCACAGTAAGGAGATCGCCGTGGTTGGCGCGGGGCCTGCGGGTCTCGCCGCAGCAACAACCGCAGCCAGACGTGGTCATAAGGTTACCCTGTTCGAGGCCGACGATAAAATTGGCGGTCAGTTCAATATCGCCATGCAAGTACCGGGTAAAGAGGAGTTCAGCGAAACCATCAGGTACTTTAAAAAACAACTCGAGCTCACCGGCGTCAATGTCAGACTCAATACCAGAGCCAGTGAAGAGGACTTGATTGGATTCAATGAGGTGTTACTGGCAACCGGGATCATCCCTCGCCAACTGGACATTCCAGGAATTAATAGCGACAAGGTACTGAACTACTTAGACGTGCTAAGAGATAAAAAACCGGTAGGCAAGCGCGTGGCCATCATAGGCGCCGGCGGCATCGGATTCGATGTGGGTGAATATCTCTCCCATCAAGGGCCGTCCACCAGCTTAGATAAAGACGCCTATATGAAAGAGTGGGGAGTGGATCTTAGCGGCTCGACACCGGGCGGTCTAATCGAGCCACAATGTGAGCCCTCGCCACGAGAGATCTTTTTACTGCAACGCAAAACATCGAAAGTGGGCGCTGGCCTAGGTAAGAGTACAGGCTGGATCCACAGAACCGTGCTGAAAAACAAGGGCGTGAAGATGCTCAAAGGGGTGCAGTACCACAAGATTGACCATGAGGGACTGCATATCTCTATCGATGGTGAAGAGCAACTGCTCGAGGTGGATAACATCATCATCTGCGCCGGGCAAGACTCACATAGGGCGCTGCAGGCTAAGCTTGAGGCACACAAGGTGAACGTCACCCTGATTGGCGGCGCCGATATCGCCTCAGAGCTGGATGCGAAACGGGCGATTAAGCAAGGCACCGAGGTTGCAGCAGCACTTTAGTGCTTTAATGTTTGAAGAACCGGGTGCTAGCTTCTAGGAACTAGCACCTTTTTTAACAATAAAAGATTAGCTGGTGCGATACTGCTGCAAAATCCCCTCTAACTCGATAGATGAATTGCGCAGCTCAGCAGCCAATGACACCGAACGCTGCGCCGTTTGCTTTATCGTTTCCGACTGATCACGTATGTCATTGAGTTGCGTTGCTATATCGCGTGCAGAGACACTCTGCTCCTCGGCAGAAGCGGCAATTTGTGAACTCATATCGAAAACATCATTAATCGATGCCGCCATAGAGTCCACATCTTCCCCCACTGAGACGATAGCGCCTCGGCCCTGATCGGCCTGCTCGACTATCTCCTCCGTCACCCGAGTCAATTTAGTCGAACCTGATTGCAAGCCTTCAATCATTGACTGAATCTCCACCGTCGCCTGCTGAGTTTGCCCAGCAAGGGTTCTCACCTCATCGGCAACCCTATCTAACGCGGTTAATCGTTAGTGGTCGTTTGAGCGGTGACTTTATTTGCAGTTGACGACCCCGTGAACGCGCGCCATCTCTGAGTCAAGCTAACGAGTTGTCCGGTTAATAACACCATGGAGTAGCCAAGCAGTGCACCCAGTATTAATGCTGGCAGAATATTAGCAATATCACCAGCCAGAGCGAAAGTAACACAGCAACCGATAAAGGCGCCGGGAATGAAGGCGAGTTTATGATAGCTTGCTTGAAGACACATGGCCGATGTGACAATCCCAGTGAGTATATACCCCACAAAAGGCGACTCAAAATAACCACTGCTGCTGATCACAATCCAGGCCCAGAACACACCCGACAGGTTAGTAGCCCAAGTCATGAGTACGCCTTGGAAACCTACTTTAGGTTGAGCGAAATAGGTGCTGCAGGCTAGAAAGCCTATCCAAGTGACTAAGCTGAATGTATCGGCGACACCGCCCCAAACAGCCGCAAGTAGACCCGCCGAAATGGCGACTTGCCAACGATTTTCCATGTATTGACCCCTCATTACATAGGAAGAAAGCCAATTCATATTTTTGATTGACCAATTTGTTGGTTAAATTACACCTTTTTGTAAAATAAAAATAGGATCTAGGACATAAATCTTGTATTAACTGCTGCTTAATTGGGCTCATATCGCACTAATCAGCCATAAAGTGCACATTAGGGCAATTTTACCGCAGGCTGTTACTCATGACTAAAATTAAATTTGTAGTAATAAGACTAAAATTTAGTCGCTACATCATTAATAAAACGCAATGACAAAAAAGAGTGTCAGCCTGCACGGCTGACACTGTTTATATTTGCAACTAGATTAAGAAAAGCTGTTCATGCTTACACTTTAAGCCGCTTGCTCACGGGTAAGTCACGTATTCTCATTCCTGAGGCCGCGAAGATGGCGTTAGTCAGACTAGGCGCGACCGGTGGAACGCCAGGTTCGCCCACACCCGCTGGCGGCGCATCAGATTCGATAATGATAGTCTGGATTGCAGGACATTGAGACATTCTCAGCATGGGGTAGTCATGAAAGTTTGACTGCACCACCTTGCCTTCCTTAAAGTCTATCTCCCCCATCATGGCCAGACTCAAGCCAAACATCACCGCGCCTTCTGTCTGAGACTTAACTCTGTCAGGATTGACCACAGTGCCGGCATCGATGGCTGATATCGCCTTGAGCACTTTCAGCTGCTTATCCTCGGAGACTTCGACTAATAGAGCCGTTGCCACGAAGGCGGTGAAACTTCTGTGAACCGCAAAGCCCCAGCCTTGATTGTGACCCGCTGTGCCTGCTTTTTCCATGGCCTGCTCTACTGCATCGATGACGCCGCGATATCTGGCAATGTCCACCGGGTGACGGGCAAGATCTTCGCCATAGTTACCGTATTTGAATGCTTGATTGGCAAAGGTCTCTTGACGCACATCACCTAATAGCGCTTTCCACATCACAGTGCTGGGCTTCTTGGCTTTCACCGCCAACTCATCGACGAAGCTGCCGATGCCGAAGGCATGCTGAATGTTACACACTGAGCGCATCCAGCCGATGCGGGTATGAGCCTCAGCCTTAACGGCTTCACATCTGAGACTCTTGACCACTAACGGCACATCGACAAAACCTAAGTCCAGCTCCCAGCCCGCGGGATAATCTACACCTTCAGAGAAGGTTGAGCCTATACTCGGAAAACCGGAGCGCTGCAGTATCGCCAAAGGCATATTATCGGTGCCAAGTTTTGCCTGATAAAGCTGAGCACTGATCGCATGCAGATAGCCATTTTGTATCTCATCTTCCCGGCTCCAGCATACCTTGATAGGCTTGCCTGCTTTCTTAGACAGCAAGGCCGCCTCGACGCAGCAATCAGGCTTAGACTTACGCCCAAAACCGCCGCCAATCAAGGTGACATTCACCTTTACTTGCTCCTCTTTAAGCCCTAAGGCTGCGGCCACGTTCTGCTGTACGCTTTGGGGCGTCTGAGTCGATGCCCACACTTCACAGCCCGATGCGGTGACACTGGCCGTGGCCGATGGTGCTTCCATCGGTGCATGAGCAAGATAAGGCACGGTATACAAGGCGCTGATGGTGCTATCTTTAGGCCAGTCTGTGACCTCTTTTCCTTGCTGGCGCATCAGCTTTCCGGGCTGACTGACCCGCTCTTTTAACATATTTAGATACGCTTGAGAGTCATGGCTATCATTGCTCGAATCTGTCCATTCAATTTTTAATACTTTGCGTCCCTCGAGAGCGCTCCAGCTATTGGTGGCAATAACCGCGACGCCACCTAAGGGATGAAACATGGGCGCGCCTTTCGTCGCCGACAGCTGCATAACGTCTACAACCCCAGCCACTTTTCTGGCTGCGCTATCATCAAACTTAGCCACTTCACTGCCAAACACGGGCGGGCGGGCGGGTGATGCTCGCACACAGCATGCCGTCGACCTGCACGTCATAACCATATAGTGCCTTACCCGTGAGCATGTCCTGCATATCAACAATAGCGTGGGACGCACCTATATGTGTGTACTCTTTGGGAGATTTAAGGCTCAAGGTTTCCACATCTGGCAATTTCACTTTCGATGCTGCCATGGCAAGCTCGCCAAAGCTGGCACTCTTGCCCGATTTAGCATGACTCACTCGGTTGTTACTCGTCGAGACTTCCGCTATCGCGACCCGCTATTTATCTGCAGCAGCTTGTTCGAGCATGGTTCTGGCCATGGCTCCCATCTCGCGCATCTTATCGAAACCCTTACGTATGCTGCGGGAACCATCGGTATTTTGACTGCCGTAACGCTTATCGGCTAATCCCTGAACCACAACCACATTATCCCAATCGGCACCTAGCTCATCCGCCAGTACCTGAGCGATGCCGGTACGGATCCCTTGGCCCATCTCAGAGCGGTGACAGGTCAAATACACCTTGTTATCTTCACCGATAGCGATAAATAAATTGAGGCGTGACTCGGCACTTTGAGCCATCACCATAGGGCTCCAACCTAGGCCGCTGGCGCCCAATGCCAGGCCGCCTCCAGTGGCACCGAAAAGCTTAAGTACATCACGACGGCTAAAATTCTGCGTTGCTGTGAATGAACTCATGCCGTCACCTCCTGAGCCTTTATCTGCCCGGAAGCCGATTTAATGGCTAATTTAATGCGGGTATAAGTGCCACAACGACAAATGTTCCCCGCCATGGCTTCATCGATATCACTGTCGCTGGGCTTGTTGTTTTGACTTAATAGCGCCGCCGCCGACATCAACTGCCCGGGTTGACAATAACCACACTGGGGTACCTTATGCTCAGTCCAGGCTTCCTTGAGCTTATCCGCCTCGAGGCCTTCTATGGTAGTCAGCTCTTTGCCTTGCACCTGGCTCAAACTGGTTAAGCAAGCTCGAGCAGGCTTACCGTCAACGTGAATGGTACAAGCGCCGCAAAGGCCTGCACCACAACCATATTTAGTACCTGTCAAGCCCAGCATGTCACGCACGGCCCACAAGACTGGCATCTTAGGATCGGCGTCCAACTGGAACAGCTTGCCATTAATTTTCAGTGTCAGAACGGTATCAGACATTACACACTTCTTGTTTGCCAATCACATCGGCAGATAGGCATACTTTCTTATTGAATGAGTTATTAACTTATTCTTATTAAAATGGTGATCAAATTATTCTGATTATAATCATTATTTAGAATTTTGTGTTGTCAGTGCTGTACGCGATGAGCAAGCTGCTAGCCAATCTTTCAAGTCATCTCGGGTATCAATATCGAAAGAAGCACTCTCCATCTCTATTTTAATGGAGGAGCCATAGTCTGAGCCTTCATAGCATCACCTTATCGAGAGAGACCGGCTCTGCTTCATGAAATACACCATGACACTGAGACAAGATGCTCAAGGCCACAGACTCGGGAAGCTCCCCTCCCAAGGCGATACCTGCGGGTGCGGCAAACTGACAGCTGAAATCAGCTAAGGCCAAGCCAGCTTTTTCTAATACTTTATCTCGCCGATGAGCAGGCCCCAATAACGCCACATACTTAATCTTGTCTGAAGCCTGGCTGGCAAATACTAATGCCTTGGCATCTAACTCAAGGTTGTGCTGCATGATAATGATGCCATCTAAATTATCAGCGAAGTTTGCAGGTAAATCGTCTATCGAATGCTTAAAAATTTTGGCGCCGGGAAAATCATAATTTCTGGCATAACTGGCTCTTTCATCGATAAGATCTACCTGCCAGCCGAGAGTAAGCGCCATCGACACCATAGGCTGGGCATCTAAACCACCACCAAATATGGCAATCCTAAACCTGGGCCTCATGGGCACTACCAGCTCGTTTCTATCGGTTTGTAAAATCCCAGCTCGCGTAAAGTCATTGACAGAAAATGCGGCATCGCAATACTCGACAATTTTAGCGCTGACATTAGCCAGATCGGTATCTCTTCTGGGCAGAGTCAATTGATAAAAGAAGGGCTCGCCTTTATGTAATTGCTCGGCAAACTGGTGGAAATGCAGATAATGGTTATCTCGGCTCAGTGGCACTAACATGAGATCTACGATGCCGCCGCAACCTAAGTGATAGCGAGCATCGGTTTCATCGCTGGCATCATATTGCACCAGCATGGCTTGTCTTTCCTGTATCGCCATCTGCGCATGACGCCTCAAATCGCCTTCTAAGCAGCCACCACTGAGCATACCAATCACCCGACCCTAGGGGTGAAAAAGCATCATGGCACCGGGTTTTCGATAAGAAGACCCTTGCACTCGAGTAATGACGGCCAGCACCCAGTCATCGGTTGGCTCAGACTGCCAGTGGGAGAGAATATCTTCGATATGATGGGACATATCCATGTGTCTCTATTGTTATCGATACAGAAAATCTAAGCTAACAGAGATGTTTAATGGAGTGAATAGCCAATACATTGCAAAATATTTCAGTTAAAAGACACACCGGCCATAAGAATCAGCCAAGGACAAACAAAAAAGGCCCCTTACTATAGGAGCCATTGAATCGAGTGCAACTGAATTTTTAGTGACTAGAGCGAGTCACCCTTTGCTAAAAGCCTCTCAATCAAGCTATCAAGATTGGAAGCAAGCCATTTAAAAAATAGCTTAGCCAAACAGCTGATCTGCCACGAAAGGATTTTGATCTCGCTCAGTGCCGAAAGTCGAGATGGGACCATGACCAGGAATAAACTCCACATTACGGCCCAATGGCCAAAGGGTTTTGGTAATTGAATGGATCAAGTCTTGATGATTTGACTGAGGAAAGTCGGTGCGACCAATTGAGCCATGAAACAACACATCGCCCACCCATGCAGTACAGCTACTGGCCGAGAAAAACACGATGTGGCCCGGAGTGTGCCCCGGACAATGCAGCACCTCTAACGTCAAAGAGCCTAAAGTCACGGTATCACCACTTTCAAGATATTGCGTCGGCGCGAATGGCTCACAATGCACAAATCCAAAATGCTTGCTCTGCTCTGCTAGATTCTCTAACCAGAAACTATCGGCCTTATGCGGACCTATGATAGGTATGCCAACATGCTCAGATAGTTTCTTAGCCGCACCGACGTGATCGATATGACCATGGGTCAAGAGTACTTTTTCCAGCTTAACTCCAAGTTTGTCCACCTCAACCAAGATTCGGTCCATATCTCCGCCAGGATCAACGACGGCTGCGGCCTTGGTTTTGTCGCACCAGATAAGGCTGCAATTTTGCTGAAATGGGGTGACTGGGATAATCTGGTACTTCATAGGTTTCCGCCTAGGCTAACTATCTATTTCGGGGATGTTACATGACTCTTTAATAAGAGGCGTTAATACAAGAGATTGGCATTCTCTACAAGTACCTTTACATATTAAGTTAAGGTTAAGCCAAGTTCACTCTTTTCTCTCTCGGGCATGCATATAAATTGTTCTAGATCAATTTATATGAAGCCAGCCTAATCATCACAATGACTTTTAAACTTTGTATCCGCACTGATTTTGTATACAATTTGCCAATAATGACGTTCTGCTCACCATTACAGTGAGAGATATAATGAGCATCAATTTCTAACTCTATTGTACAAGGCCTCCATGAAATCTGACTTAACGTTTGCAGGATTAACAGCCATAAAGCACAGCTTCTCACTCCCTTTAGATTATGCCAAGCCCAAAGGCGAGCAGATCAAAGTATTCGCTCGTGAGCTAGTTTCCCCTGAGAACCAAGACAAACAGCTTCCATACCTGGTATTTTTTCAAGGTGGTCCAGGTTTCGGGGCCATTCGCCCCGCCGCCAATGGAGGCTGGATTAAGCGCGCACTGAAAGAGTTCAGAGTCTTATTACTCGATCAACGTGGCACTGGCCTCTCTACCCCGGTGAGTTATCTGAGCCTGAATCATATGGACGCAGAAGAGCAAGCCCAATACCTGACACATTTTCGCGCCGATAATATCATCCGTGATGCCGAAGCGATACGGGCTCAACTTTGTCCAGATGAAAAATGGAGCATCTTAGGCCAAAGTTTCGGTGGTTTTTGTGTACTTAAATACTTAAATGATGCACCACAAGGATTAAAGGAAGCTTATATCACCGGCGGCATGCCATCACTGACCCGCCACGCAGATGAAGTATACCAAGCCACCTACAAGCGAGTGTTAGCGAAAAACCAAGACTTCTTTAAGCGCTTCAGCGATGCCCAGACACTTATCACTCAGCTAGCCGAGCACATCAGTAACCATGTGGTCCGTATCGCCACGGGTGAACGACTCACCGTAGAGATGCTACAGCTACTCGGCATTAACATAGGCATGGAGCAAGGTCCCGAATCGGTTTACTACCTGCTTGAACAGGCGTTGATCGAAACTGAGTCAGGCACAGAAGTTAACCCGCTGTTTCTGGCACAATTCTGCCAACAACTCGATTTCAACACTAATCCAATCTTTGCTTTGCTTCACGAGAGTATTTACTGCCAGCAAAGCGCCTCAAATTGGTCGGCTCAGCGCGTTCGCGGCCAATATGATGAATTTAACTATGAAGCAGGCAAGCCCTTCCTGTTTACCGGTGAGATGGTCTACCCCTGGTTTTTCGAGCAGTTCACTAACCTTAAACCGCTCAAACATGCCGCCAACTTACTCGCGGAAAAGTCTGATTGGTCACCGCTATACGACTTAGACACCCTAGCGAACAACCAGGTGCCCGTCGCAGCAGCCATCTACAGCGAAGATATGTTTGTCGAAATGAACTACAGCCTGGAAACCGCCAAGCAAGTAGGCGAGCTCAAGTATTGGTTAACGTCTGAGTATGAGCACAACGGCATCCGCATGGATGGAGAGCATATTCTAGATAAGCTGATAGCCCTCAATCGTGGGGTGTCTCTAAGATAGTCATGAGGGAACTTGCCTGCTAGCAAGTTTTAAATAGCTTTTTGGGTTGGGTTCATAGGGCGGGTTTGGTACTTGGTTAGTTTACTAAGTACCAAAATCCCTTGGTGATCACATTTTAGTTTTATGGGTTAGTCAATCACTTTTGAACAGAAATGCGCTAGATTACTTGCGCTAATGCGGGTGACTCCGATGAGAAAAGTATCTTAGTTTATTCGGAAGCCCTAATTCGCTACGACTTCTTTGTTTCTTTATTGACCAGATTTTAATGTGGGAGCGGCTTCAGCCGCGAAGATCTTTCTAAGGAGATGGATGAAGTGCATTACTACTGGCTTTGCCTTTACACCATAGTCCACAGACATCGATACAAAAGATAGGCGCTGTTGTAGCGAAATGTTGTCTACCCTTATCATTGAGCGTAATTGATTGAGGTTAAAGAAAATGAAAACAAAATTATTTGTGAGTAAGCTTAACCAGATAACAAAAACATTTTTATCGATGACACCGGCTCAAAGAGAAGTCGTTCACCAGTCAATTCAGGCATTAAACGCTAAAATCCCCACCGATGAGCTCATTCAACCACTTTTCGATGCGTTATCCCAGTGCCCACATTGCCACTCTCCTCAGTTCAAAAAATGGGGGAAGGCTGGAGCAATACAAAGATACCGATGTAATACCTGTTACAAGACCTTCAATAACAAGACTAAGACACCGTTAGCTAGGCTACATAAATGCCACCTTTGGGCTGACTATACTCGCTGTATGCAGCTCAAGTTAACACTGAGAGAGGCGGCGATATTGATAAACGAACTAAAGAAGGCCAGATCGCTATCCTATTATCCATAGATCGCAGTAAACACATGATCACCCCTATTTTATCTGCTGATACGACTGCAGAAATAGCGGCTAATTTGTCTAAAAACATTGCAGCAGATTCGGTACTTTGCAGTGATGGCTCTTGGGCATATGTAGCGATAGCAAAGCAAAAGAACTGCGATCATAAGCGATTGATAAATAATAAAGTAAGAGTGATAGATAAGATTTACCATATCCAGACTGTAAATGGTGCAATCGCTCACTTTAAGAGTTGGGTTAATGGGCAAATGAAGGGGGTTGCCACAAAGTATTTGTCACATTATCTGGCTTGGTTTAAGGAAAGTAACGCAAAACTAGATAATCTGCAGATATTGAAAGCCGCGTATGGGGGACAACAATATTATGGAACATAGCCAAACAACTACATTGCGCGACTAAAAGGATGGCTCAATCGATTTTATGGTGTGGGAACTCAATACTTAGGAAAATATCTTGCGTGGTGGCGTATTTTAGCTGATGAATCACTGTTAACCATCAGGGATTGGTTAAATGAGGCACTATCAAGTTGAGCAACAACCTATCAGAACAGCGCCATATATATACAGCTAAGTGAGTATTGTTATGATAAACAACAGTCCATTTCTTAATCGAGTACGAGATGAAATGCGTATGCGGGGATACAGTATTAGAACTGAAAAATCCTATCTGTATTAGATGAAGGCATTTATCAATTTTCATCACAAACATCATCCAGAAACTATGGGAACTGATGAGGTGGCACAGTTTTTAACCTTTCTCGCTATCAATCGCAATGTCGCTATCAACACTCAAAAAGTAGCGCTTAATGCATTGGTGTATTTGTATCAAAAACATCTAAAGCAAGATCTTGGCGATTTAGGGTTTCGCTATGCCAGTAAACAACGCCAATTACCTACCGTCTTGTCCACATCAGAGATATCTCTGGTGCTAAATCAGCTTTCTGGCCGCAATAGGTTAATCATTGAATTCTTATTTGGCAGTGGGTATGATAAAGGGGTCGGAGCGAATAAGGTAAAACTACCTCAAGTTTCATTCGTCACTAACGCGCTTTGGGCAAAATGAGTTACAGCATGCTAGCAATCAAGCTCAAATTGAAGAGACCCCATTCTTGTAGAACAGCCAGTGCAGATGCGGCTGCGAGCTTCGATGACATGGATGTGCTTGAGTGATATCCTATCTAAAGGCCAGTTCGGCATCCATGCTTCTCGTTCATAAACTCATGGCTACGCCATATTCACCGTTTCGCAGACCCTTGTCAAAGTAAGAGTGCACATGCCTCGCCTGCTAGGCGGTAGGTTACAAACTAAGGAGCGACCTTCAAACTACCATTGACTCTGGCTGGCACCATTAACTCCATTAAGTTGGCGCTAGGTGGCACTTGCTCTAGAACCTTTTACGAGTTGAAACAATAGATATAGACCCACAATTACCGATACCGTCGCTATTAAGGGTCCTAGAAACAACCAGCAAGCGATATATATTGATATGCCTAGGACACCTTTTTGCTCGGCAACGGAATAAAGACCAAGAGCTCCAAGGATTAGCGCGCCGAAGCCTAAAAATCCTGCAGCGATAGTGATAATTATTAGTAATATGTCATTCATATCAGAGAGCGTATCGCGTTAGGTGAGACGCGGCAATGTTAAGTTTATTTGCCATCATTTTTAGTGCCTAGAGGTGTAGTGACATCACGAATCTATCACTTTTTAGAATATTTCAAGTGACCAATCTGGTGTCTCAGTGATTTCTTCCTAGATGTCATCATCCGGATTCATGGCCTCTTTTATTTCATCACTGCCGAACCCTTTACGGGATAAATACGCATACGCTTTCGACTTTTCTTTATAGTCCGATAGGTCATAGCGCTTTTTAGCCAGCTCATTTTTGCAGCTTTGATAAAAATCGACATTTTCTGTAAGTGTTAATTGATACAGGGTATCTTCAAAGTCGCTCACATCAATCAGTCGCTGTTTTAGTTCCTGCAGGATGAGGGTTTCGCCTTTGCCTTTGTTGAACAGTTTGATTATTTCAGTTGTTAAGTCGGCTTTGTCTGCTTTTACGGCTAATTTACTGCGCAGTGTTTCACGTTGTGGATGTTGTGATAATGCGTGATCAATTTCTACACGAGAAAAACCTCTTGTGGTCATCTGGGCATAGACTTTTTCTCTGTTGGTGCCATAAAAGTTAACGAATCGGCTTAGCAGCCTAGATGTAGCCATCGCAAAGGCATCGACGTTTTGCTCGTCCGTCACTCGCTCTATCGCAGTATCTATCTCGGTAACGGGTACGCCGCGCCGTTGCAACTTACGTTTTATCGCGCCTGCACCGAGTTCATGACTAAAGGACAGCTCGCAAAAGCGTACTGCAAAGTCATAGTCATTTTTTAAGTAACCGTTTTCTATGAGTTTGGCGAGTACTGTCTCAATCCATTCTTGGTTTTCTGTTTTACGCTCAAGCTTGGTGCGAATTTCATTAATGGTAAAATCTTGCTGGCCAAGGTGCCAATAGGCACTATTAAAAACGTTATCGATGGTTTTGGCTTGACGTAGTGGTGGGCGCTGCATAACAAATTGATCTTAAATTAAAAAAATAACCAAAAGCAGTGTAGCAGATCACCAAGTTATTGAGTACGCGCTAGACGCTTCATAGCGTTTATTAGGCTATTTTCGTGTTAGTGAACTAACCAAGTGAACCTCATTCGAAGCTAACTCAAAAAGCCCCTTTCCATTGCTCAATGTCGACGAACCATCGCTCCTCAAAAATTTTATTTCCATCGAACTTGAATAAGACCGCAAGCTGAGAGCTTGCCACGTTATTGGACTTCCACTCAACAATGGAGACGACTTCACTCTCCCCCTCTATTTGACGCAAACCAGTGATTTCAAAACCTGGTGGGAGAATATCCCCAAGACCATCCAACGCTGAGCGAAATGCCTGACGCCCTACTAAAACATCGGCTTGTCCCGGCATAATGAATGTCATCTTTTCAGTATTATCAACCACTAAGGTATCGACTCATCTTGTGCAGTCCCTCTCCTTAAGCCCTGCCACTGAATAACAGTTACTTAATAACAGTTACTTAATAACAGTCTCTTAATAGCAGTCACTAAATCACGGCCGGTAATACATAGCCAATCATGCCAAGATCCCATATAAAACATTCTTCAGCATGGTTACTGTGTTAGTCCTTGAGATCAGACTCCTGCTGCTGACAGTACTGATTTATTTCAACGGTTGAGTGCGCTATTGCGAAGCGCTGCTGCAGTAATTTTTTTACCGCCATTTTTATCTGGCCTATGTCTGCATCTTCGTTGACATCAACTTCGAGGGTGATCATGGGTCGCTCCTGAGTGATAGACCAGGCATGAACGTGGTGAACCTTAATCACGTCTGAGAGTTCAGCTTCCAAGTCTTCGATAAGCTTACGTCGGTCGAATCCCCGTGGCGCACCTTCCAACAGAATATGTCCACTCTCACGCACTACGTGCCAGGCTGAACGTAAAATGATGATCGCAACAAACACTGAGAGAATAGGATCTATGGGCGTCCAGCCAGTATAGATAATGACTAATGAGGCAATGATTGCGCCGACAGATCCAAGTAAGTCTCCTGCAACATGTAAGATTGCCGCCTTGATATTCAGGTTATCCTTCTCGCCTCGGGTCAAGATCCAAAAAGCGAGAATATTAACAATTAGACCAGCGACAGCAATCAAAAGCATAGTCCCACCGAGGACTTCTACCGGCTCGTTAAGTCGCTTAAAGGCTTCAAAACAGATCCATGCGGCGATCAGAAAAAGAGACAGGCCATTGACCAAGGCTGCCAATACCGAAAAACGATCGAAGCCATAAGTAGTTTGCCAAGACGCGGGACGCTTGGCTAAATGAAAGGCAAACCAGGCCAAGCTCAAGGCGACGAAATCTGTCAGCATATGACCCGCATCGGCTATCAGGGCCAGCGACCCCGACAATACGCCACCCACTACTTCGGCAATCATAAAGCCGCCAGTTAGAATCGCCGCGATACCAACTGCCCTTTGATTCCCCGAGCCATGAGAGTGTCCCGCTGCGCTATGATCGTGTGCCATTAACGAACTCCTTTAAAACAAAATATAAGCGTGAATACTGTTCTGGCTCTATTTATCAGCCACATAATCCTGTTTAAGATTTTTCTGCTGTTCCCTCGACCAATACCCCGCTAATAAGGCGCCAGACAAGTTATGCCAGATAGAAAATATCGCAGCAGGTAGCGCCGATGCGGGACTGAAAAACTTGATACATAACGCCGTGGCCAGGCCGGAGTTTTGCAGACCAACCTCGATAGAGATGGTCTTGCAGACCTTGTGGCTGAACCCTAATAAACGACAACAGGTATAACCCAGTATGAGTCCTAGGCTGTTATGTAACACTACAGCGACTAAGATAATTGGGCCTACCTTATCGAACTGAGCCGCATTCAATGCCACGATAATGGTGATTGCCATAACAATGGCCAGTATCGACACCAGAGGCAGTAGCGGCGTAATTTTACTGATCACAGAGCGAAAGAAGTGGTTAATTAACACACCAACCGCCACTGGCATAAGCACAATTTTGACCAAGCTTATCAGCATTGCCGACAGTGGAATATCTATCATCTGCCCCAAGAGCAGGTTAATAATCAATGGGGTGAGTAACACGCCTGCCAAGGTGGAAAGTGCGGTCATGGTGATCGACAATGCCACATCGCCTTTTGCCAGATAACAGACCACGTTTGAAGCAGTGCCACCAGCCACGCTACCTACCAGCACCATACCTATGATCAGGTCACGATCTAAGCCTAGGGCTAAACTGATAAGCAGTGCACTGGTAGGCATGATACTAAATTGCAGAATGAGACCAACCAACACGGCGCGCTTCTGCTTAAGCGCCCTAGAAAAATCATCTAAGCTAAGGGTTAAGCCCATAGAAAGCATGATAATGATCAGCAGAGGCACGATTAAGAATTTAAGCTCGATAAACCACTGCGGCATAAAATAAGCCGTTGTAGCACCGAGTAGTGCAAAGATAGGGAAAAAGCGGTTTATATTTTCTAGCATGTGACCTCTTTAAAGTTTGATTGTCAGTTAAACATTCAATCCACAAATAATGACAGCTAGTCAGTCTATAAACAATCTTGCGTGAATGGAGAGAAGAGCGGTCAATTTATAGCTCAGCCGCTATTTCGGCATTTACGGGTAATATTCGATCATCGAAGCCATAATTTCGAGTCAATAAGTTGCGTGTGTGCAGGGATTGACGACAACGCAACATTTCACGCCTCCATTGAGATACCGACTCATCGAAAGCAAGATAAACATCGAAGCGAATCTCAATGGTTTTTGGATCTTTATGGTAAAGAGCAAGTAGTGGCTTAGCTCGATTAGAGGCAAACTCACTGAATCATCCAAAAGTGCGCCGATGTCCTGGATTAAGATTTAGCCTGCTGAGTGCCGTAGGAGACACGCTGTATACCCAGGCGTTTTCTCGATGTTTAAAAGCTTTTGCTGAACGGTGAATGGCAAGCCTAGCTTAACTAGACTAAACCTAAAGAAGAAAGGTCACATACTAACGGGATGAAGAGCGATGGATTACCATTTAACAAACTTAAGCAGTGATATCTTGATCGGCATAGTCAATGAGCACTTGCGTCTCACCTGTGAAGATAAGCAGGCTCTTTTTTATGATCTGGATATTCCCGGTGATCAGCTTGAGAAGAAACTGAGTGATGCGGGCTTCACTTACGACTCAGTCAGTAATCGATACCGAGAGATGAAATAACCCAAAATACCGTCGCGATTAAAGATGTCACCGATGAGATAACCCTAGCGGCGATGGCTGACTTATCACAAGCCAAGAAACTGAAAGAGCGTGCCAACGATCTCAGCTCTCAGGTATCCACCTTCATCCTGTAATTGATTAATACCTATGATTAACTCTTGGCTTTCTTCTTCGTGTAGCGACGCTTGTTAAAGCTGCTCTTAGGCGCTTTGACCCCTTTTAAGGCTGTCGGCAGCTGCGAGCCAGCCTGAGTGATCAAGTGGCTAAGCGAGTCGATGAGTGGCGTCATAAAACTTTGATAGTTAGCTTCCTTGCGACTGATGGCATCGAGATTACTCTCCCACAACGCGGTCATATCCGGCGTAGTGGCACTCAAAGGTAGACTGTTGATCAGCCCCCTGCCGACCTCGGTGGAGATAATGGTTTTTCCTTGCCTGCTGAGGAAGGTGCGCTTAAACAGTAATTCTATGATGCCGGCTCGGGTCGCTTCGGTGCCCAGTCCATCCGTATCTTTCAATATCTTGCGGATCTCGGGATCCGTTACATAGCGATTAATCCCTGTCATCGCGCCAAGCAGAGTGGCATCGGTAAAATGTTTTGCTGGCTGGGTCTGTTTCTCGATTAGCTCGCCAGTCCCGGAATGCAAAGACTGACCCTTCTTCAGCGCTGGCAACTTCTGCTGTGACTCATCATCGTCTTCCTGGCCAGTGCTCGCGCTATTTGCGTTACCAGACTTATTTCGCGTAAATAGCTGCTTCCACCCCTGCGCCCTTTCCTGCTTTGCCTTGGTCTTGAAGTGACCGCCCTCGATCAACACATGAACTTCAGTTTCGCTATAGAGGTAAGGCGGATAGAACTGGGCAAGATATTGACGCGCCACTTGCAGGTAAATCTGTTTTTCCCGAGCACTCAGACTGGAGAGATTGGCTCTTTTTTCTGTGGGTATAATGGCATGGTGAGCATCGACCTTGCTGTCGTTCCAGGCCTTAGATTTAATCTTAGGATCTGGCTTATCACTTTTTTCGACTAACTCACCAGCCCCTGATAGCACCGCAGCTATGACTTGAGGGGCTTGGGCAAACTGCTCCGCCGGCAAGTAACGACTGTCGGATCTGGGATAAGTGATCAACTTGTGTCGCTCATAAAGCGTCTGACAGGTGTCGAGCACCTCTTTGGCGCTCATGCCATATCGCTTGGCTGCATCGATCTGCAGCGAAGACAGACTATAAGGTAGAGGCGCATTTTGCTGCTTATCTTTGGCAATAACCTGAGTGACTTGTGCCGGTTTATCACTGATGCGACCGGCAACATTCTGCGCCAGCCCTTTAGACAAGACTCTGCCTTCTTCATCCATATAAGGTTGGCAGGCTTCACTGGGCTGCCACTTAACGGTAAACGCCTCATTTTTCTCTGTCGTCAGCTTGGCCAGAACCTCATAGAAAGACTTAGAAACAAACTTAGCTATCTCTTCATCCCGGCGAACCACTAAACCTAGCAAGGGAGTCTGCACTCGCCCTACTGATAACACGCCCTGATAACCTACCTTACGCCCTTGTAGAGTGTAGGCCCTGGTCATGTTCATACCATAGAGCCAATCGGCACGAGAACGGGCTAAGGCAGAAGTAGACAGGGGAATAAATTCGCGGTTACTGCGCATCTGACCCAGTGCACGTTTCACCGCTTTGGGGTTGAGATCGCTGATCAGCAGACGCAGTGTCTGGTTAAGCTTATCGCCCTTGACGCCAAAATGAGAGATCACCTCGTCGACTAACAGCTGGCCCTCCCGGTCAGGATCGCCGGCATTAACCAGTTGAGTGGCTTTTTTGACTAAGCCCCTAAGCACGGTCAATTGACTGCGGGTCTTAGGTTTAGGCTTCATCTTCCACTTTTCGGGAATGATAGGCAGATGTTCAAACTTCCACGACTTGTATGCGGCATCGTAACTATCGGGCTCGGCCTGCTCCAACAGATGACCGATACACCAGGAAACACAATCACCGTTCGCCGCCATGATATGACCGTCACCCTTTTTATGGGGCTTAGGCAGCACATCGGCGATGGCTCGGCCGAGGGAAGGTTTTTCTGCAATATAAAGAATCATAACGGGAACTCAAACTACTGTACAAATTACCAGTAACTTTAGCCTAAAGCGACACTAGCTGCAATCACAGCGGGTAATAACTCCCAACTATAGCCAACAAAACCTGGTTATTGTGTAAATTCACTTGAGAATGATTATCATTTAACGATTAAGAAAGTGGCAAGATATAATCCAATCCAGCTGTGATTGCCGCTACCTGCGCTAAAATACAATTTTCATCATCGACCTTAGGGCTATCCGGGTACACTTCTGTCGTGGTGGCATAGATGCTGTCACTAAAGCCAATACACAGTCCCAGAGCCTTAGTGGCATAGTTGATTACGCCAAACTGAGACAGGGCGACACCGATAAGCTTACCAACATCATCGGCTGGGGCTATGTGGGTAACCTTCTCCACCGACTCGATAATTGCAGTTTGAAACGCCTCGGCCGGCAGCTCAGTGTTGCCCACCAGATAAAAACCATCGGGGATATTCCAATTGCTATGCTCCACCGCATCTCTGGCCGCTAAGGCAGGCCTGAACGCTGAGTTATCTGTATCTGTGGTTTCATGTAGATCGATATGCACGGTGATATCAATGCCTAAATCTGCAATATACGCCATCAAGGCCGCCGACTCTTCGGCAGGACTGTCTCGATAGAATGAGCGATTAGGGTCTAGGGCATTGGGATTCCAGCGGTTGATGGTTTCATATCCCCAGGGGCTGACGCAAGGGGCTACCAGGATATTAAACCTGTCCTCGTACGCCTTAGCCTTGGTTTCCAAGAAACGTATCGCCCCTTGTACGCCACTTGTTTCATAGCCGTGAACCCCGCCCGTGACTAACACAGTCGGCTTATCTTCACTCCACTGCCTAGACTTGACCACAAACAGGGGGTATTCGCTGGGGTGATAAGACAAGGCGCCATACTGCTCGACTTGAAAGTGCTCGGCAAGTGGCGCAATTTTCGCGGCCACCTCTGCTTGATAGGAGCGCTTAATCGTCTGCTTAGTTAACCAGAGTGCCTTTTCCGCCTCGCCCCATTGCTGACCCGTGATGCCGATTGGATATCTATTTTCCTGTGCCATCTTCATTCCCCCCAAATTTGAACCATAAAAAAACCGACACTCAAACTTGATATGTCGGCTTTCTACACGTTAACTCGCCTTCCCTAAGAAGACACTCGCAGTTAAGCGAGTGTTTATGGATGACAAACGTTATGAAGCTCTAAGTTAGTGCCGATATCTTGGTTGCGATTAGCTTTAGCATCATCATTACGTAACTGAGTGATGTGATCCAGATAATTCTGATCCACATCGTTAGTGATGTAATTGCCATCGAATACCGAGGTCTCGAAACGCTTAATCTCAGGGTTTTCCATGCGAACCGCATCAATCAGATCGTCAAGATCCTGGAAGATCATGCCATCGGCACCAATCATCTTACTGATCTCTTCGACATCACGACCATGAGCAATCAACTCACTCGCCGTTGGCATATCGATCCCATAGACGTTAGGAAAGCGAATTTCCGGTGCTGCAGAAGCAAAATACACCTTGTTAGCGCCGGCTTCACGAGCCATCTGAATGATCTGCTCTGAAGTCGTACCACGTACCACAGAGTCATCGACCAACAAGACATTCTTGCCCTTAAACTCGACACCTATGGCATTGAGTTTACGACGTACCGACTTCTTACGCTCCTGCTGACCAGGCATGATAAAAGTACGGCCAATATAACGGTTTTTAACGAAACCTTGGCGATATGGAAGATCCAAGTGACGCGCTATCTCTAACGCAGTGTCACATGACGTTTCCGGAATGGGGATAATCACATCTATATCATGATCTTCCCATTCACGCTTAATCTTCTCACCTAGCTTAGCGCCCATGTTCACCCGACTACCGTAGACAGAGACTTTATCTATGGTTGAGTCGGGACGTGCGAAGTAAACGAATTCGAATAAACAAGGTGCGTAGACGGGATCTTTAGCGCACTGACGTGTGTATAGCTCACCATCTTGAGTAATATACACGGCTTCGCCCGGCGCGATATCTCGCATCAGTGTGAAGCCAACCGAATCGAGCGCCACACTCTCGGAGGCAACCATATATTCGACGCCGTTCTCGGTCTCTTGCTTACCCAGTACCAGAGGACGAATACCGAATGGGTCACGAAAAGCGACCATGCCTTGACCTATGATCAAGGCAACGACGGCGTAGGCACCACGAATCAAGGTGTGCACATTAGCAACCGCATCGAACACTTCATCGGCGCTTAAACTCTCGTTGGTACACTGCTGAAGCTCATCGGCCAACAGGTTTAACAAGACTTCAGAGTCAGAGGTGGTGTTCACATGACGGCGCTGCTTGCGCAGACGCTTGTGTAACTCTACGGTATTGGTCAAGTTGCCGTTATGGGCTAATGAAATACCAAATGGCGAGTTTACGTAGAAAGGTTGCGCCTCAGATGCACTCGAGCTGCCTGCGGTGGGGTAACGGACATGACCGATACCTATGTTACCTTGCAGGCGTTGCATATGTTTCACTTCAAATACGTCTTTAACCAGACCATTGGCCTTACGTAATCTAAACGCATTCCCATCAACAGTCACGATACCTGCAGCATCTTGTCCGCGATGCTGGAGTACGGTTAGTGCATCATAGATAGGCTGATTAACCGATGACCGGCCAACTATTCCGACGATACCACACATGGGTGAGATTCCTCATTGTAAGATGTTCTGATAATTATAATTTTTAGTCGCAAAAGTCAGTATCGATTTAAGCTAAACCTACTAATGCTTTAATGCATTTTATATTTGGGGTACAAAGCTTGACGTGTTTTCTATGTAGTCAAAAAACCACTGGATAACAACGCCGAATTCGGGCACGAGTGTTGAGTTCTGCCACCAATCCGTATTGGGTGCGCCCGTAAACGCATCCAGGAAAAACAGTAACGCGCTGACAATTAAGGCGCCTCTCAAGGCCCCAAAACACAGGCCCAAGACTCTGTCGGTCCCGGATAAGCCAGTTTTATCGACCAACTGACCGATGAGATAATTAATCAGCGCGCCGATGATAAGTGTCGCTATAAATAGAATAGCAACTGCGACGCCATTACGAAGCATTTCATCTTGCATTTGGGTGAGGTAAACCGCGAGGTCTTGATAAAACTGACTCGCGACAAAGAAGGCTGCAAACCAGACGACTAAGGACATGGCTTCTTTAGCGAAACCACGAAGCAAGCTGATTAGAGTCGAGACTCCGATAACAGTGAGAATGGCGTAATCGATCCAAACCATTTAATGATCATCCGACATAGGGTTAAGACGGCGGGATTTTAACAGAGACCGAGCACATTCTCACCCCCAAATGGGATAATTTATTGTTTCGACCTCTAATCACCATTTTAGCTTAAAAGGCTGTTGGCCGATAAGAGACTATTCGTCCTTTAAGCTTGGTCAACTTCTCGATATTAGGTTGCAGCGACTGCAGCTTAGATTTGGAGAATTCAGGCCCGACAAACACCTTAGTCAGCTTGCCATCGACGGGATGAGTCGGCAAGGTATAGGCATTGAAACCTCCGACCCTAAGCTTGCTGATGAGGCCTCTAACATTGGCGGCATTATTGAAACTGCCCAGTTGCAATGTATAGGCTGAACTCGTCGGTGCAACAGGCTCAAAAACAGGTTTATTAGCCGGCTTCACAGCGGGTTTAACTTTAGGTTTACTCTTGGGCTTGCTCTGTGGCTGCACATTTTCGCTCGCCGTCTGTGGCTGCGATTTGGGCTCGGTCTCGACCACTTGCCACTTTGCTGAATCAGATATAGCGGTCTGCGCTTCAGACTGAAATGCTCGCTCCTGGTCACTAAGATCGACCGCTTGTATCGCCTCATCTGACAAGGTCATCTCGGCCACTTGAGGCCGCAGGGGGATCTCAAAAAATTGTTCTTCTTGTTGCACCTTCTTACCATCGAGAACATCGGGGAGGAAAATGACCCCTAATGCAACGAAGACGATGACGCCCACTAAGCGGTTCTGAAAATAACCCGACGACTTGTTATCTTGCTCTTTATCCTTTGTATCCATGATTAATCACGACCACCCAGTTCGATATTTTTAAACTCTGCCACAGTGTAAAAGGAGCCAAATACAATTACTACATCTCCTTGGCATATTTCTGCAGCAATTGCGCGCCAAGCCGACTCTACTGAATCGAAGTGCTTAGCATCGGCCGATGTGCCATCTGTATGTTGAACGTGTTCGACAAATACTTTTTTGAGGGCCTCTCCTGAGGCGCCACGCTCAGTTTTCAGGCTGGTAAATGCCCACACATCGACCAAAGGTGCCAGAGTCTCGATAACTTGACGACAATCCTTATCTTTTAACATGCCACATAAGGCAAATAAGCGCTTAGCTTGATGCTTTTCAAGCTGTTTAGCCAGATAACGTGCGGCATGAGGATTATGGGCAACGTCGAGCAAGACCAGAGGCTGCTCGCTGACCACTTCGAGCCTACCTGTGAGTCTGGCCCCTTGTATGCCTGCACGTATGATGTCATCACTGAGCCTAGGCCAACCCAGCTCAAGCAAGGCTAGCGCCGTTGCCGCATTGGGCAATGGCAGCGAAGGCATGGGAATATGACTCATGGTTTTCAAGCCGCTAAACTGCCAGAAACCGGCATCACTGCTGTAGCTAAATTCGTGATCGACACGATGCAATACAGCACCTAAGTCATTGGCATATTCGACCACACAAGGGGGTAAATCGGGTTCACCGATTATCGCGGGTTTATTGGCGCGCAAGATGCCCGCTTTTTCCATGCCGACAGACTCTCGGGTATCGCCAAGATACTCTTGGTGATCGAGATCGATTGAGGTGATAACGGCAATGTCGGCATCGATGATATTGATGGCATCTAAGCGGCCACCGAGTCCAACTTCCAATAACACAGTATCTAACTTAGCCGCTTTAAAGATATATAAGCCAGCCAAGGTGGCGAACTCGAAGTAGCTCAGGGAAACATCACCACGAGCCTGATTGATGGCGTCGAATGCTTGAATAAAAAGCCCGTCATCGACATCTTTGCCATCGATACGAACCCGCTCATTGTATTTGAGCATATGGGGCGAGCTATAAACGCCAACGCTTTCCCCTGCCAGGAGTAACACCTGTTCGACCATGGCACAGGTGGTTCCCTTGCCATTGGTGCCGGCAACGGTGATCACCTTAGTGGTGCCGAGATCCCTAAGCCCGAGTCGATCGGCCACTTGTGATACTCGCCCAAGCCCCATCTCTATCTCAGTGGGGTGTATAGCAAGCAAGTAATCTAACCAGGTATCTAAACTGGCATCTTGAGCGGGAGCGTTAAACATGGTTATTGGCTCTTGATAATTAATTAAAAATTCCACCACACAGTGGTGCCGATATATACCCAAGCTACCTCAAGGTGCTCGTTTCAGAGCCCCCGTAGGATAGCTGAACAAGGCAGTGATTGAGAGAATGGTTACTCCCTTGTCGATAGCACTAACGCAGTGCAGTTATTCTACGGGAGCTCCCGCAGGGCAAGGCGAGAAGCAACATTTTTCTGCGTTATGAAATATTGAATTATAATAACTAGTACTACTCTTTCATGCCTTGAACTCTGTCACTTCTCGACATGCTGAATCCTGTATTTTGAAGTGGTTTGGGTATAGATGCCTTGCAGCGCCATCAATCCAACATAAATAGCGGACCGAGTGCTAGTTGTGGCAGTTCATATTTATCCGGATAGGTCACATCGACCATATATAACCCATTCGGCTTCGCCGTAGGGGCCGCCTTGCTTCTGTCCTTGAGTGCTAACAGACTGACAATCCAGTCTTCATTCTGGTGACCTAAACCAATTTCAATCAATGAACCTACGATATTTCGCACCATATGATGCAAGAAGGCATTCGCCTTGATATCCACACATAAGTACATGCCCTGACGGGTCACATTGACCTCATGGACATGTCGAAACGGGGTTTTAGACTGACAGTGCAGCGCCCTGAAACTGGTAAAGTCATGCTCACCGACAAAATGCTGCGCCGCATGATGCATCTTGTCCTCGTCGAGTTGACCTCGATAATGACTCACACCCGAACGTAAGATCCCGGGTCTTAAATGATAGTTATAGATGATGTAACGATAACGTCTGGCCGTCGCAGAGAAGCGAGCATGAAAATCGTCATCAACCAGCTTCACCCATTTGACCGCGATATCGTCGGGCAAATTGACATTCACACCTAAGGTCCAGGCACTCTCTTTACGAATAGCCGTAGTCTCGAAGTGGACCACTTGTCCCGTACCATGAACACCAGAGTCGGTTCTACCGGCGCAGTGAACGCTAATGGGCTGATTGGCTACTTTTGACAGGGCTCGCTCTAATTGAGCCTGAACCGTGTCGACTTCGAGCTGACGTTGCCAGCCATAATACTTGCTGCCATCATATTCGATACCTAACGCTACTCGCATACACCCTCTTTGAACCAATCTCTGTCACCACTCATGCAATCAATCATGGGGGTTAGCTCGTTATGAAGAAAACCCAGAGAAGTTGTTTGACCTATTTGGGCGCGGATTTTAGCACACACTTGAATTACAGATAAGAAAAACGGCGCTTGATGCGCCGTTATTTTCAGCAGGGGGACAAATTTAATCTAAGGAATTGATTAAACCGTTAGCTTCCTCTTTCTGCCTGTCATTACCATCGAGCAGCACCTCTTTAATCAAGGCTTTAGCACTGTCGTTATCATCGATCTCTATATAGGCTCTGGCGAGATCTAACTTAGCATTGACCGAGTTCTCTTCATCATCGACGTCCACCATGGCAGGATTACCCATCAGGCTGTCCAGCTCTCCCATATCGATATCGAGCTCTTTATATTGGTCCATGTCCACCACCTCTTCATCGGCCTCATTGAGGAGACGATCGATATCGATGAAACCATTGTCCTTCTGGAAGCTGCTAAGGTCATGCTCGGGCACTGCGACCACAGGAGATTTAGACACCTCTTTAGCATCGAGAGCGGCAAGAGCCTCGTCGACAGTCAGCTTTTCTTCATCACCTTGGTTCAAGGAGATTTCGCTATCTGCTACTTTAGCTTCCGATGATGGGCTTAGCAGCTCATCATTACTCGCGGGTGCAATGACAGGCTCTTGCACATCGGCACTCGACTCCCAATCCAAGCTGTTGTCGGCTTTCTTACCGCCTTTGAGATCGGCAAACATGCCCCCGGCAGGTTTACTGGCCACTGGATCTTGACCCGCTTTAGGATCGACAGCCTCAAGATCGGCTAACAATGAGTCCAGCGCATCGTCGCCGCTAGGCTCACGTTCAGGGCTTGGCTCTAGCAAGCTATCGTCCGGTATTTCTGCTTTATCGAGCCGGTCGACGATACCAGCATCGGCAATATCGAACTCGGCAAGTAAGGATTCAAGATCATCTTCGCTATCTGGGTTGCTCGTCTCGACTTCACCTTCGAGCTCGGCAGAAATCGCCTCGCTAAGATCGACTTCCTCAACAGTGGTCTCGCCGCGAGTGTCCTGTGCAGGCGCATCGAACCCAGCCAGCAAGGCGTCTAAATCTTCTTCGCCCTCTTTGTCAGCACTTTCTTTTTCAACAAGCTCTTCACCGGGTGTATCTTCCTCGGCGGTCATAGTGACATCTTGCTCTAATTCGGCAGCAATCTCTTCTGCAAGATTAGTAGCATCATCGCTCGGGACATCGGCAGCTGCATCGAAACCCGCTAACAGCGAATCTACATCATCTTCCGCGACAAGATCACTCTGGGTTTCGGTCTGACTCTCAGCCGCAGTCTCTATCTGGGTACTTGCTGCATCGGCCGCGTCATCGAAGCCAGCTAACAGTGAATCTACATCATCTTCCGCGACAAGCTCACTCTGGGTTTCGCTCTGACTCTCAGCCGCAGTCTCTATCTGGGTACTTGCTGCATCGGCAGGCTCATTGAAACCCGCTAATAGAGAATCTAGGTCATCAGCACCCGCTTTAGCTTCCTCTTCATCTTGCTCCCCCATCGCCTCGGCCCAAAGGTCATCCAGAGACTGACCTTCCTCTTCGACAGGCTCCTCCTCACTCGAAGTTTCACCTAGGTCAACAAACATATCCGCGGCAAGATCCACTTCCGGCTGCAACTCTGCCGTATCTATGTTCATCAGTGAATCGATGGAATCATCATCTTGGCTATCGAGATGAACTGCCATGGCTTCAAGATCTTCACCTGCTGGTGCCTGTGTTACTTCTGCCTCGGCTGGGGCGTTCGGCGCCGATGTATCTTCAGCTTCTGTTTCTTTAGCAGTTTGTTCGTCTGTACCTGCGCCTTCATCACGGCGACGTCTTAAGAATAACCACAACAGCAGCAATAACAGTAATGCTGGAATGGAGATAGCCGCGATTAACATCAGAGGGTTGCTCATCAGATTACGCCACAGGTCAGTATCTTCCTCAGGCTCAGCAGCCTGAGGCGTATTAACCTGCTCTTGTAGAGATTTAACCTCTTCAGTAAGGCCTGCACCTTGCAACTTACTGGCTTGCAGTTGCTCTTCTAAAATCGCAACCTGCTCATTGAGTTCGGCAATCTTATTCTTTAATATTTCTGTATCTGACTCACCTAAATCCAACTGATCCTGAGCCCTAGCTAGCTCATCTGTGAGTTGCAGGTTTTTAGCTTCCGCCGCGTCGAGATTAGCCGTTAGCTCGGTTAAATCCTGGTTTGCTTCAGGTTTCTGAGCCGCGCTCGTATCGGCGGGGGTAATAGGTAAGGTGACGGGTCTGGCTGGCGTGCTCGTAGTTGCTTGTGTTGCTTGCACAACTTTAGGCTGAGTCGTTTTCTTCCAGCCTTTATCATCTCTCTCGGCTCGCGCTTTCGCCATGCTATTAGGAATGGCCAACATCAAGTCTTTTGACGGAATGAGCAGTATCATGCCTTTTTCTAGACTATTAAAATTGGCATTAAAAAAGGCATGAGGGTTGGCATCATAGATGGCCGCCATGACTTGATAGATGGTGACACTGTTATCAGGGCGAACCTTTTGAGCGATGCTCCAGAAAGTATCGGAAGACCGAGTCGGGCCATACTGACGGTTAGTTTGCCTCACCTCACCATCGGGGCCCGTGATCTTCAGCGGCTCAGCAGCAAAAGCCGTTTGGACCAGCGGAGTTACAGAAAAAACCAGTAGAGCTGAGGCCATCAGACCGACAAGATACGAAGTGCGAAAGTTCATCAATTCTTCCCTTTCAAGCGCAGTGATGCTGCAATTCAAGCAGCGAAGCTTTAGGTAATTGTATTTATTGAGATTACTATAAACCAGAAATCCCAGGTCTGCTACTGTTCACAATTCAAAAACAACTGCAAAAACAAAAAAAGCCTGCACATTGCAGACTTTTTCATCAAACTAGGCATTTAACCTATTATAAAATTCGAAATTAATAATAATCGCGAATCAACACCTCGGCTATTTGAACACTGTTGAGTGCCGCACCTTTTCTAATATTATCAGATACAACCCAAAGGTTTATGCCGTGCGAATGAGAGATGTCTTTGCGTACACGTCCCACATAGACAGGATCCGTGCCAGCAGCTTCTGTCACAGCCGTAGGATACTCTTCATTGGATTCAAATAATTCAATCCCGGGAGCCTCACGCAACACAGCCTTAACATCTTCAGCTTCGGCGGGTTGGATGGTCTCCAGATGTATCGCTTCCGAGTGACCGAAAAATACCGGCACTCGAACCGCAGTAGGATTGACGACAATCTTGTCATCACCGAAGATCTTCTGAGTTTCCCAGACCATCTTCATCTCTTCCTTGGTGTAACCGTTTTCCATAAACTCATCGATTTGCGGTAACACGTTGAAGGCGATCTGTTTTGAATAAACCTTAGGCTCTACAGGAAGACCTTGAAGTAATTTCGAACATTGACCTGCAAGCTCTGAGATAGCCTCTTTACCTGAGCCCGATACCGACTGGTATGTGGCGACATTGATACGTGAAATACCAAATGCATCATAGATAGGTTTAAGCGCAACCAACATCTGAATCGTCGAGCAGTTTGGGTTAGCGATGATATTACGGTTACGGAAATCGGCAATCGCTTCCGGGTTAACCTCAGGGATAACCAAAGGGACATCGTTATCGTATCTGAAATGAGAGGTGTTATCGATGACAACACAGCCGTTCTCTGCGGCGATAGGCGCCCACTTTTCAGAAACATCGCCACCGGCAGAGAAGAAGCCTATCTGCGCCTGAGACCAATCGAAGTCGTCTACGTCAAGAATTTCTACCTGTTTACCGTTAAAGCTGACCGTACCACCAGCGCTACGACTACTGGCTAGAGGAAATAATTTCGCAACGGGAAAATTGCGCTCTTCGAGGATCTCTACTATGGTTTGACCCACTGTGCCCGATGCACCTAATACGACAACATTGAATTCTTGCGACATAATTACTGTCCGATTCCTGAAAAACCTAAATTAGTCAGCCAATTTACATCAGAATGCCCAGTGTTTACTAGCCTTAAGGCACTAAATTCACGTCTATGCAGGTGATTTTTTCTCATAAGGTCAAAGCCATTGTTATTAAGTGAATTAACTTGGGGGGGTTTTGATGAATCATCAAGGATGGTTTTTCTAAATAATTCATCGTCATCACGAAGGTCATAGATAAAACGGGCAAGTTGCAGCAGGGATTTTTGATTGGGTATCGACTCGATATCCAACTGAACACTCCATAGAGACGGTAATAGCGCAGTCATGGACTTATCGGCATCTTTGCCCAGTACCTGCATCAGCTGCTGATACAGCATAAAAGTGCCGCGAGCCTTACCTTCCAGGCTGTAACCTGCAATATGAGGCGTCGCCAATTCGACCAGAGGGATGAGCTCATGCATAGGATTAGGCTCCCCTTCCCACACATCGAGTACCAGCTTGATATCCGGCCTTTTCAGCTTGACCTTAATCAGCGCGCGATTATCTATCACCTCACCGCGGCAGCAGTTAAGCAACCAGGTGCCTTGTTTTAAGCTATTGAGCCTGGCCTCATCGAACAGATACCAGGTCTTATGTTCGCCAGTCTTAGTGATAGGCACATGAAGACTGATCACATCACAGCGAGCAATCAGTTCATCTAATGAGATAAAGTCACGGGGATCGCTATCTTGAATAACCGGGTCGTGCAGCAGCACAGTCACGCCATAGGCCTGAAGACACTTAGCCACCGCCGAGCCTGTGTTACCCGCCCCTACGATACCCACAGTCTTGTCTTTAAGCTGACCACCGCAACGATTAGCGAGTTCCAGCATGGCGATAAAAGCAAACTCTCCCACTGCCGTTGCATTGCAGCCTGGCGCGTTACTAAAGGGAACGCCCCGTGTAGCAAGGTAATCGGTATCGATATGATCTGTGCCAATAGTGGCACTGCCGACAAACTTCAAGTTGTTGTTCAACGCAAGTAAAGACCCATTGACCTGAGTCACGGAGCGTACCAAGAGCACATCGGCATCTTTGGCCTGCTCAGGTGCCAGCTCCCTGCCATTAACGGTTTCAATCGTCCCCAAATCGCCAAATAGCTCTTGTACATAAGGCATGTTTTCATCGGCAATAATCTTCATCATGGGTTCCAAAAAGTGAGGTGAATGCGTTGGTTGGCACATTCTAACAATATGAGCGCAGCTTGAGAATGAAGCTGGTTACATTTTTGTCTTTGCTTCGCCTTAGCTTCATGTGGCGGGTTTGTTTGGAGGTCGCACCTTCATTTGAGTTTCATTGATATGTAGCTAACTCAGAAATGCCCCATTGCTTATTAGTACAATTACTCAGTCATTTTTTGGCAATCAGAATTTTCCATAAGAAATGTATTGAAAAATGCATCAAATAGAACGTAACTGCCGTGGCGCATTATAAGCATCGTTTCGAGAATGGATTACTAGATCTCAGCAATAAGAGCCTACTAAGTTAAAGTACCAAAATCTTATGGGTGTCCACTTATCCTAGCTGCATAAAACTCACCAGATTGACATTTAAATTCAATATAAATCATGACATTACAGGCTTTCGAGCACTTAAACTGTTAGTGTTGATATTTGGAGGAACGACCTCCTATTTATCGTGGGTGGCTTGATAAATGTTGCTTGATAAATGTTGCTGCCGAAGCTCGCGGTCGCATCTACACCAACTGACTTACAAGAAAGTAACGGTTCCATAGCTGGATTATTGAACAGCTATGAATCTCTGTTTTGCAAAAAATAGATTTTTCTTCTCGTTATGTAAACCTAGATATTCTCGGTTTACCAAGCGAGAAATACCTATGGTATTGAAAAATATTTAATTTATAGTTTATGAGATTTACATAACGACCCAAATTGATTCTCGATTATCTAAATTCTCGGTTTTTTCAGACAAAATGACGATTGTCTCACAGAAACCTTACTGGTAACTTACTAAAATCATTGTGAATAAGCGGCACTATTTCGGTTAGATTAACAGACAGTCTGCGGAGTGTTTATCGGAATTCACGCTAATAAGCTGTTATGTTTATACAACACTAGCTGTGTGTTACGATTTTCTGTCAATCACTCTTAAAAGGAATTAACTATTATGAATAACCCCAATCCTTCCGAACTAACTGATTCAGAGTTAGTCGCACTTAACAATATACTTGTTGGTGAAGTAACTAAACTTAGCAAAGTAGTTAATAATGATACAAGCAATGATAAGCCTATCGGGGAGCAATCTCTCTCAGGACTAATTTCCTTGTATCAGCGCTTACAGAAAGAGATTGAAAGTCGATCTTTGAGTTAAGCAAATCAATTAAAGATTGTGCTCTCTCTAAGGGGTTAAGGCTCTTAGCTGAATCTTCCCATTCAGCTAATGATTCTAATAATGGTGTGGTCATAAAATTTTCTCCTTAATTTAAAAATAAACATAACAAGCGTAACCAATGGGACAATCCTCAATCGCTACGCTCAATCGTTTGCCCTTGTTACGGGCGTTATGTTTATACAACACTAGCTGTGTGTTACGATTTTCTGTCAATCACTCTTAAAAGGAATTAACTATTATGAATAACCCCAATCCTTCCGAACTAACTGATTCAGAGTTAGTCGCACTTAACAATATACTTGTTGGTGAAGTAACTAAACTTAGCAAAGTAGTTAATAATGATACAAGCAATGATAAGCCTATCGGGGAGCAATCTCTCTCAGGACTAATTTCCTTGTATCAGCGCTTACAGAAAGAGATTGAAAGTCGATCTTTGAGTTAAGCAAATCAATTAAAGATTGTGCTCTCTCTAAGGGGTTAAGGCTCTTAGCTGAATCTTCCCATTCAGCTAATGATTCTAATAATGGTGTGGTCATAAAATTTTCTCCTTAATTTAAAAATAAACATAACAAGCGTAACCAATGGGACAATCCTCAATCGCTACGCTCAATCGTTTGCCCTTGTTACGGGCGTTAGGCCAATACGGAGAGTTCGGCATGTTTTCAAAAAGAAGTATAATAATATTGGTGAACACACTTAACTTCAGAACTAAGGATCAAGTTGAAAGATTTTCAATCGAATTTGAAATGGAAGATGCTATATCAGGTCAGTACCTGAAAGAAAAAGAAACTTCGATTACTAAGCATTTAATCGCAAATGGTAATATTAAAACGCAGTCAGGAGCTCCGCTTTTGGTGGATGTAATAGAATATCTATTACGTAATCGAACACATCAAACGAATACTACAGAACTTGAAAATACACTAGCAAAAGACGGCTATGAACTTTCAGATTCATCTGTCCGTAAATCACTACCATCAGCTATACCACTTGTTCAATCGGAAAACAAGCTTCTAGATATTTTAAATCGTAGGGGGCTTGTTGTGGCTGTTGGTCATTATGAACAAGCTATTGCTGCTCATGGTCGTGGCGATTGGGCTGCTGCTAATGCTCAGCTTCGTTCATTTGTTGAAGATTTTTTTAATCAATGTCATATATTATTATCCGCAGGCCCGGGAACATCCACACAGCAACGAAAAGAAGATCTAGCTCGCACCGGATTTTTTTCCTCAAGTTACAATGAGTTTTTAAATAATGGCACTGGTTTTGTTGAGGGTTTCTGGAAACGATTGCACCCAGAAGGTTCACACCCAGGTCTTTCTGAATCTGCAGATTCATCATTCAGGTTGCATTTAGTTTTATTGGTTTTACATCATTACGCTGAAAGACTAGATTTACAATTGGCCTAATCGGGTAGCCGGAGGTATCTAGCCTCCAGCCCCCACACCACCCTGCATGCGGCTCCGCACAGGGCGGTTCATTTAGAGCGCCTAACCTAGACTTTCTGGTTAGGGTAATGAACTGCGATCCATCCATCTCTTAGTGAACATAAACCCGCTTTCTTAAGGTAATCATTACTCAGCGCTTGCTGTATCCCTGGTGTTTTCGAGCTTCGCCATGGCCCTTTACTTGTGATCCCACAAGCAACGGCTGATTGGATCCTGACGCCACGTCTAAGTAAATTTTGTACCTTAGTCCTTGGCTTTCGCCACTGACGCCAGTAGCACATACGTACTCGACGACGGATCCAATGGTCTAAGTCGACACATCCTTGGTAAGCGTTGGCTATGCCAAAGTAGTTGATCCAGCCTTGCATGTATTGCCGCACTTTAAACAGCTGATAACCCATACTCACGCCCCAATTTCGGTTCGTCAGTCGTCTCATCTTTTGTTTGAAAATGTGCAACGTCTTAGCATGCCATTGGATCTTTCCTCGGTTAAATGTAAACCCGAGGAACTTGCTTTGACCGACCTTAACCACTTGGCTTTTCTGTTCATTAACAACCAGTTTTAGCTTAATGGCAAGGTAATGAGTAACGCTCTTGAGTACCCGCTCTCCCGCTCGAATAGACTTAACCAAGATGATAAAGTCGTCCGCGTAGCGGGCGAATTTATGCCCTCGGCTTTCCAGCTCTTTATCCAGACTATCCAACATAATGTTAGATAGTAGTGGCGAGAGTGGACCGCCTTGAGGCACACCTTCAAAACTGGCTTCAAATTGGTCATTGACCATCACACCTGCACGAAGGTATTTACCGATAAGTGCCAACAAGCGCTTATCCTGTACCTTGCTCCTCAGCTGAGTCATTAATAGATCATGATTAACTCGGTCAAGTACAACCAAGACACCCATTCTTATTCTAAGGAAGATCGCCAGTGCCGAACACAGCCAGATAAACTCCACAATTTATCAATCCCCCCACTTACTACCCTAAACAATACTCAAATATTCTGTCATGAGTGAAATTTAGACTATTCTATTGAAAATCAAGCATCAAAAATCCCAAACGTCGGTTTGGTTATGCTTGAATATAATAATTTGAAATGGGTATCTCAGGGTCTTGATTAACCGTTATCTAGCCATCGATGGCAGTTGGCTGCACCTTGCCGACGCTTGCGCTCAAGATGTTCACAATACGCTGTTAACTCTTGGGTGTTGCCCACGGGCCCTTTGAAAATCTTAGTAAACTCTGTGGTCAGTTTTATCCAGTTTTCTTGCGGGATATTAAGTCTATTTAATATCTTAGCAGACTCTTGACTCATAGAGCCTCGCTTGTCTGCTCTGACTATCCTCCCTGTATCATCAACAAGTTGCAGATAATCTTTAGCACTAAACATAAGTCCTTTAGGCATTGCTTTATGTTCGTTACCAACAAAAGGCAGTAGCGTATTGGGCTGCTCACCTTTAATCGCAGCCTTAATACGCAGTTTAATGCTAGTAAAGTCTGAGGTTTCCGGTGTCTTAGCCATCTTAGCGCGGATAGGGTTCAAATCTACATAGGCCATACAGGCAAGTACTGCAGCTTCATCAAGTAAAGCCTGGGACTTAAATCGTCCCTCCCAGAAACGGCCTTTACACTTGTCCTCAGCATTGGCTCTACGAGCGATAGGTTCGTTGAGTGCCCGCATAAACCAAGAGATATTCATCAACCTTGAGCGGTACTCTTTTACTCGAGTGTTGATGATAATTTGTTGATAGGATTCAAGTGCTTCACCTTTAACAAAGTCGTGATTAAGGCTGTCGCCTTTAAACAGCTTTTGCCATTGAGTGACCACTTCTATATCTGACCAATGCTTAGCTAGCTCCACATCAATACGTAACACTAGATGTAAATGATTACTCATCACGACGTAAGCACAGATATCAATGGCAAACACAGATGCCAGCTCCAGTAGTCGACTTTCAACCCAAACCCGTCTATGCTCATAGGATTGACCAGTATAATGATCGACTCCACACAAAAAAGCCTTTCTAACACAACGAGATACGCAGTGGTAGAATAACGTATCCTCCAAACTTACTAATGATTTTCTTGGTGTTGGCATAACAAATCCTCTCAACAACTCTCACTTAAGCTTAGTCAAGGGATCTTCATCTGACAATCCTGAGTGTCTTGGTTAGTTGGCTCTGGGTGTCTTGGTTAGTTGGCTCTTGGTTAGTTGGCTTTGAACGCGGCTGTGACCTTCGGTTTCAGGGTGAGGTATCACGAAGTGATACTCTCCGAACGAGAGGCTAGGATGCCGAACTGGCCTTTAAACATGGAAGTTGTTGGAAACCGTAGAGCGCACATGGATGTGTTCACAGCGTGTCACAGAAGTGTTCGCACATCCCTCGCCGGGCAGGCATTTGATAACAATACTGTATTGGTGACCAGAAAACTAACCAAACACCAAAACCGCTAAATGAACCGATTCAAAGAAGATATTTGTAACTTGTGATCCGACAAGTTAACTCATTTTTGTCCAGAAACGCGTTAGAGAAGACTTAGAAACCTCAATCGAAGAAACGAATGAGCCGATGTAGATGCGGCTGTGGGCTTCCAAAACATGGATGTTTTGGTAGAGCTTACAGGGACTGTACTTGCAGCGTCCCACAGAAGCACCTACATATGAGGTCACTCATTCACATCCTTGTGGTCGTAACATTCGTAAATCCATTTACAGCACCTGCTGCAGGCAATAAACACCAATAACGCTATGGTACTTAGCAAACAAATTAAATAACAATAAAGCCCAATGAACCCACCTAAATAGATACTTCAAACTTGTTATTCCACAAGTTACAAGCCATTGTGGTATTGCAATACCGTCGATTGTGGCACCATCTTGTCTAGGCTTGTCACCGCATTAGATTGGCCACTGAGGAGCTGCTCAAACTGTTGGATGAGCAGCACCTTGTCGGGTGATGGCTTATTTCCGGCGCCAATATTGGTTAAATCAATCATAAAACCATCAAAGAGATGAGCCAGATCCTCAATAATCTCGGTATTTAAGAATTGGTCTTGATTATAAATACTGGGATAGCCTGCTTTTTGCTTATCGATAGCAAACTCATCACCTTTAAGATTGGTGATGCTGGTAGATTTATCGCAAGACAGCATACAGCCATTGTCGATACGCGGTTTTTCACAACCCACACTTTGCTGGAAGAAGCATTGTCTGCTCGCCATAAGCAAAATAGGATGATAGATGCTGTATAGCATTTTGAAGTTTTCAGGTCGTGCAATATGTTTAATTTGATTATGATTGATTTCGTTAGAAATAAAGGCGCCGTGACAATCAAACTGCTCTTGCATGGCCAATAATGCATAAGAGTTAGTGGTGTTTAAAAACGGACCCGCAATCCATTTAATCCCCAGCTCAAAGGCGCGATTGGCGATACCGGTATTATTGGTGACAATAAGCTCAGGTTTGACTTGCTCTAAAATATTCAGCGCTGCATCAAAATCTTTACCAATTAGCACTGATGAGAACCAAGGAATTAGACGCGGGTTTTGTTTGAAAAAATCGACATATTTAGTACAGCCGCGCTTATAGGCATCGGGTAACTTAAAGTAAATGTCGGCATCGGTGACATCGGCAAGGGCGATATCAGCCTCATCACAGATCAAGATAGACAGTTTAGGCCTGTGTGTTTCAGGCTTGGGATGCCTCGCCAGTTTAGGTAATTCAACGGCTGGTAACACTGGGGTTTCATGGTTAAGTTGCAATAGCACTTGCTTCTTTAAGCTAGTCAGCTCCTTAAAAGGAATGCTAAGGCCAGCGGCTAAATCATCAGTGACTAGCTGCTGCAGATCGAACTCTGCATTATTTAAACTCTTAAATCGCTTCTCAATCGCACTGGCATCAATGCTGGCATCATCACTGATAGTCAGCAGGCTAGGAGACTGCACCGTAAAGGTTTTATGCTCTAACTGGGTTTGGCCAATAATAAAGTCTTGAGTGCTCACGGTAATGGATAACGGCTGGCCCAATTGACCCGAGAAAGACAATGTCAGTGGCAGTTTTTCTATGCTGAGATGTTTAATTTTATCGTCGACAGATGCTTGAATTTGGCTTTTTTCTACCTGTAATGCTTGCTCTGCATCATGAATTTGTACTACCGAAATAGACTTTAAGCCATTGTGAGTGAGCTTATCTTTAAGGTGATTTTTCGAGTTATCACGGGGATTATCGATAAACATCGACTGATTTAAATCCCCCTTTAGAAAAGAGTTGGTCAGATCGCGGTTAAATACCTTATAGAGGCGCTCACCATCTTCAAGCAGCTCTCCAGTAGCGAGAAAACCATCGATCTGCTTACGAAAGCTGTCTATTACTGTATGGACGTAACTTGCGCCCTTTATACGACCTTCCACCTTAAACGAGTGAACACCGGCTTCTATCAATGCCGGTAGATCGAAAAACGCCGAGTTATCTTTGATATTGAGCGGAAAGTTATTACCTGTCTCAGTGGTTTGATACTCTTCACGGCAAGCTTGACTACAACGGCCGCGGTTACCTGAGTTACCCACACTGGCTGATGTGGAATAGCATAACCCTGAGAAGGCAATACATAAGGATCCATGCACAAACACTTCAGTGGTGATATCGTTTTCACGACCAGCCTCAGTTAATGCGGCTATTTCACGTAAATTAAGCTCTCTCGATAAATTAACTCGTGATGCGCCTAACTTCTTCAAGAAAGGGATTTGACCCACATTATGGGTAGTTAGCTGAGTCGATGCGTGAATGTCTAATGTAGGGAAATGCTTTGTGAGCAAATGGAACATGCCAATATCTTGCACAATCACACCGTCTAATCTGGTGTTAACCAACTTACTTAGTAGCTTTACCAGTGACTTAAACTCATTTTCTAAAATAACAATGTTCAGCGTAAGAAATATCTGACACTGATACTGGTGTGCTAGACGTATGATACCAACAAGTTCCTCAAAGGAAATATTAGCAGCACGGTTACGAGCATTGAAGGTATCTAAGCCGCAATAAACAGCGTCGGCTCCGGCAATAATCGCCGCTTTAATCGCATCAACATCTCCGCCTGGTGCTAATAATTCAATCTTTGGATCCATGATCACAACTTGTTGTTAGAAATTTAATGGGGGGGATGTTACCCATATATTTTGCTAATGAATATCGTTAACGTAAATTATTCGCAATTGTTAATGATAACTGAAGCGACAACTCAGACATCTAAGGTTTTATACCTTGTAGTCTCTAGACAATAAAGCTCAATGAAATCACAGCAGATACTGCGACTAACTAGTTATCCAACAAGTCCCGACTCCCATGACGAGAATGTCAGACAGAAAGTCAATTTATAGCTATCCATGCCAAATTAACATAACTATCTCTACGAGAATGCCAGACACAAAGTCAATTTATAGCTATCCATGCAAAATTGACATAAGTGTTCCAGACACAAAAAAGGGAGCCTAAGCTCCCTTTTTATGTTTGGTACTTTAGAGAAAGTACCTCACACTTTACGTAACGTTCAGATGAAGGTTACTTATACTTTCTCATGACCAAGGTCGCATTAGTGCCACCGAAACCAAAACTGTTACTCATCACTGTGGTGAGGTCAGCTTCACGGTATTCAGTCACTACTGGCATACCTGCGGCTTTCTCGTCCAGGTTATCGATATTGATACTAGGCGCGATGAAGCCATGTTCCATCATGATCAGGCTGTAGATAGCTTCGTGAGCACCCGCAGCCCCGAGTGCATGACCCGTCAGAGACTTGGTCGATGCGAAGGGTGGCAAGTTATCACCGAAGGTTTCACGCAGAGCTTCAAGCTCACGCATGTCACCGACAGGCGTAGATGTACCGTGGGTGTTGATGTAATCGATAGGCGTATCGACATCGGCGAGCGCCATCTGCATACAACGAACGGCACCTTCTCCTGATGGAGCAACCATGTCATAGCCATCAGATGATGCGCCGTAACCGATAATTTCGGCGTAGATTTTCGCGCCACGTGCTAACGCATGTTCAAGCTCTTCGACAACCACGATTCCGCCGCCACCTGAGATAACGAAACCATCACGGTCTGCATCATAGGTACGAGATGCTTTTTCAGGCGTGTCATTATATTTAGTCGACAGTGCACCCATGGCGTCGAAGCCCATGGTCAAAGTCCAATCAACCTCTTCAGAGCCACCGGCGAAGACCATATCTTGCTTACCCATCTGGATAAGTTCAGCGGCATGGCCAATACAGTGAGCACTGGTTGCACAGGCAGAACTGATTGAATAGTTCATGCCCTTAATCTTGAACGGTGTCGCTAAGCAAGCGCTCGCGGTGCTAGACATGATACGCGGCACGATATACGGACCGACACGCCTAATGCCCTTCTCACGTAATATATCCGCGGCTTGTACCTGGTTAGCCGACGAAGCCCCACCAGTACCGGCTATGATGCCCACACGAGGATCTGAATACTGCTCTTCAGTTAGACCGGCATCTTTAATGGCTTCAGCCATGGCAACATAGGCATAGGCTGCGGCTTTACCCATAAAACGAAGTGCTTTACGGTCGATATGTTCTTTCGGATCTAAGGTGATTTCGCCCCAAACACGGCTGCGAAGTTTCATTTCTTCAAACTGAGCAGAGTGGGTAATACCACTGCGGCCAGCTTTCAGTGACTCAGTGACTTCTTGCTTATTGTTACCAATACTTGAAACTACGCCAAGTCCGGTGATCACGACTCTTTTCATTATTTCTTTCCATTTAGTACATTTAGTACTTTCAGTACTAAATTTGCTACGGTAATAATATCGCTTTTAGCACAATAAAGTGGTCAGCTCTCCATAAACACGGGTAAAATAATGCCTAAAGTAAGACACAGAGTAAATTCCTTGACCCAAGAACGTGAAGAAAAGATGGTAAATAGCCGTATTTGTAGTCATTTCGACTCATTTCATGAGCAAATAGCTAGAATGTATCCTGACAAAAAAAAATTATCATTAGGGCAAATAGGACTCTGTGATGTACAGCAACTGCTATCTGTCATCATATTACAACAAAAGTCCATGGCAGATACTCGATTTTATGTGAAGGTTTTCGAAGCTGATTACTCAGCCATTGAGCGCATAAATCTGCAACTCGTCGCACTTCAAACTCAATACCAAAAGGGCCAAGCGTGTCAAGAACCGGCCCATACCGATTTAGACTCTGGTTCATGTTTAGACAAGCAAGTGGCCATTAAACAGCTTATCGATGCCAAGCTAGTGGCAATACCGGGTTGCCAGAGACTGATTTTAAATCAAGGACGTTGCCTCATCGACCTGTATCTCGGTGATATACATTCAAGTTTAAGCAACACCGTGGCGCCTGCATACCAGGCATCTTATATCCATGCCTGGCTGCACACGTCAGATCAACATTCACTGGATGAGCAAACATTATGGCAGATGGCCAAACTCAGCAGTAACGCCGCCATGCTATCAAGCTTATACATGAGCCAGCAACAGGTTAACTTAGCCCAAGTAGCAGGCTTTACGCTAACGGACATTTCTTCAACAGACGCTTCTTTAAAAGACTGTTTATTAGACGCTAGAGCAGCGGAAAAAACCTCTCCCTCCCCTGCATCGGCTCAGTTAAATGACGAGATATCCCAGCAAGAGCGACAGGCGTTAAGACAAGCTCAGGCCAATGGGTTTCAGCACTATCCTCAGTTACCGGCAAAAGAGGGAGAAATTGCTGTTATAGGTGGTGGGATTGCCAGTACTCATCTTGCGCTATCCCTTGCGGAGCGAAATAAAAGCGTGCGGCTTTTTTGTCAGGATGAGGCCTTCAGCCAACAAGCTTCAGGCAACAAGCAAGGCGCAATTTATCCCCTGCTCACCCCGGATAATGGCACCCTTAGCCAATATTTTCAGCAAGGTTTACTCTTTACCCGAAGGCGATTAACCACCCTGATCGATGAAGGCTTTAACATCGCCAATGAACTTTGCGGTGTATTGCATACTGGCCACGATGAACGCAGCCGTGGCAGAATCAACCGCATCATCTCGGCTCAGGCCTGGCCGAAGGAGATAGCCCACAGGGTATCTGCACAAGAAGCCAGCAACCTCGCCAGCATAGATATAGACCAGGAAGGTGTGTTTTATCCATTAGGTGGCTGGATAAGTCCGCCAGACTTTACCCAAGCCGCTTTCGATAAAGCGAGCCAAATTGCCGATGTCAGCGCCTTATTTAACTGTAACATCACCCGTATCGAGCAAAGCCAAGGTCAGTGGTACCTGTATCAGAACGCTGACGCTCATTCAAAAAATGGATCAGTGAATGAAGTTAAGCATGGTCCCTTCAGCACCTTAGTCCTGGCTAATGGCCGTGGATTAACTCAGTTCGAACAGAGTAAACTCCTGCCGGCAACCGGATTCAGGGGTCAAGTCAGTCATATTCCTGCCCGCAATGAGTTGGCAAAGCTCACTACGGTTCTGTGCTCCCACGGCTACCTGACACCGAGCAATGACCAGCTTCATTGCACAGGTGCAAGTTACGTTAAAGACCCAGAGCATCTGGATTACTGTCCTAACGAGCAGCTAGATAACCTTAAAAAGATGCAGCACAGTTTCGAAAACAAGGCATGGGTCGACGATATAGATATCACAGGACACAGTGCCAGAGTCGGCGTGCGTATGGTCACTCGGGATCATGCGCCTATGCTGGGCTGCGCCCCCGATACCCATGTAATGCTAGAAAATTACCAGCTGCATCAACATACTAAGGCCAGCATCAAGTTCTGGAAGGATAATCCGGCCCCCATTCATCATGGCCTGTTTATTTTGGGTGGATTGGGTTCGAGGGGAATTACCACAGGACCACTGGCTGCCGAAGCCCTAGCTTCTCAACTGTGCGGGGAGATAATACCACTGGATATGGCTACGTTAGCCCTGCTTAACCCCAATCGAATGTGGATGCGTAAACTGATTAAAGGTAAGGCACTTTAGTCTGGATAAACAAAAGCCAGAGGCGTTAAGGCCTCTGGCTTTGTTCATATTAAGCTGATCTATTATGCAATTCTTGTTATTTCTGCGTTTCGGCTCCTGCCTGTATTAGCGCATTTTTAAGAGAGTTAGCCCAACTGCGATACACGGTTCTGACATCACCCCAGTTAAACACCGCAGTATTCTGTCGCCACTGATCGAAGCCCTGGCCTCTATCCGCAGCCTTTGCCAATACTTCACCGGTTCCCCCGTCTTTTATACTCGCCAGCAGCACCATAGAGCCTGAGTTTTGACTATAGGTTTTACCCATTGAACTATAACTTCTGCGCGTGTCTTCACGAGGCGCACTGAGCCTGATATCGGTAACTGCCGCCTCGATGACAAGTGTCCCCTCCCCTGGTTTGTCGACCAGAGTATAAGGCTGCTCATTATTAAAGACCTTCTGGATCATTAAGTGGAATTCATCGGCCATCTTCTGCAGATCTTGCTCTCGCAGCTCATAGCTCGCATTCATCCCATCGCTAATCCGATCGATTCTGGGAGGTTTATAATCGGGGGCATGGTCATTAGTGACTTTGACAGGTTCAAAATAGAGTTGAGTGTATTGTGACCAGTTAACGTTTGGCCTGACGAAGGACATATCGAGTTTTGAATTTTCGACTTTAACCAGGCCATCATCTCTGGTATCGGCACTATCTGTACTGAGTTTGAGGGGCTGAGTACTGCATGCGGCACTACCCAATATCAATAACACCATGGAGCAAATTAAGCGTTTCATAATACAATCCATTGCTAATGGATTGTATATCGTGAATAAGTTTACATTGGTCGTGGTTACTTTTGTTTGACTCTAACCCGATTATTGTTATCACGGCTTTGCCTGATAAGCGCATCATCGGCGATCTGCATATTAGTCTTGGCTAAACGGTCATAGAGTAAGACATTGACCGACGACGCCAGATTCATACAACCTATGGTAGGCACATAAACCACAGCATCGGCTGCATCGATGAGGGCTTGTTCTATGGTGCCATCTTCCGGGCCAAACACATAGATGGCTTTATCGGGGTGAACAAATTCTGGTAAAGGAATCGCGCCTTCGACGAGATCGACGCACACCAGTTTTACACCGTCTGTACGGGCCGATAAAAGATCATCAGTTGCCGTCAGGGGAATATGTTGCCCCGCCCTCTTGGTATCGGTATTGTACTGCTCGCCCCTGTGTTTAGCGGCGAGCGCATAACGTTTGCCCGTGTATAAGATCTCATTGGCCTGATAGCAACCTGCAGCTCTCATCACACCGCCCACATTGGTCGGGCTTTTGGGATTGACTAAACCAATTTTAACCAGGCTGGTTCTGTCTACGCTGTCAGCACAAGTTGTCACGCGCTGAGTTTTTCATTTAGCTGCTGCCAAGCTGAGGCAACCAAAGCATAATCCGTATCATCCAGCTCTTTCTTAGCCAGCTGCAGACACACATCCATCTTTTCACCGAGAGCCGCGATGCCTTGCACAGTCTCTACTTCTAACTGAGAGAGCGCCACCACAAAATGCCCCTGAAGGTAACCACTGGCAAAGAGGGCATCTTCATCCCCTTTCGCGACGATATCGTCTATCCACTCATATAATGATGTTTCATACTGCTCTAACATGCTAACTCCGCTCTTTCTTTATCAATTCATAACTTAATATTACTAGCCGGTGATGACTCAACTAGCTCCATTCAGGTCGGGATTAGCAACCTGAACCATGACGTCATTATACTAGCCGGTGATGACTCAACTAGCTCCATTCAAGTCGGGATTAGCAACCTGAACCATGACGTCATTATACTAGCCGGTGATGACTCAACTAGCTCCATTCAGGTCGGGATTAGCAACCTGATACATGACGTAATCATGGTAGCCAGTAATGACTCGATAATAGCCACACAGGTCTTTGTCTAATTCAGGGTCGCCACTATCCACAATTAAGGGCCGTCCTTCAAGTGCTTTTAACTTAGTTTTTGTCGACAAGATGATGATATTGTCCTTGCCAACACGTTTAATCAGCTCGCTGGACAGCTGTTGGTTACCTCGACCCAGAATATGCCCTTGCCCGCCTATCAGGGTGATCACTAACTTAACTGGCTGATCTTTAGTCATATCCAATAATTGTCTGGCACCTAGGTCGGCACCAATCACTCGACGGTTCTGCACCAAATCGACACCCAACAAGGTGTTTTCAAGCTGCAACTCAGACATCACGGCGGCGACAGTACTACCAGAGCCTATGATATAAAGCTCATCTTCCATGTTCTCTACGACTTCGGCGGCGATATCGGTAAGCACCAATTCATCGATTTCTATTCCGCCCATCTTGACCGCCTGAATATACCTAGGCTCGGCGGGTACCAGCATTTCACCATAGCGCTTGGCTCTGACGGTGCCTTGTCGAAAAGCCACCTCATCGATATCCATCACATCTGCGCTCATCAGGCTAACCAGCTCACCATCGAGTAACATCTTAACCACCATGCCAGATGCATGTGGCGTGATGCCGTATACGCCTGAGTGGATCTTGACCCCTGCGGGTACACCGAGAACCGGCATGTTTTCATCGGCCACACAATAGACGTCCCGCGCAGTACCATCTCCTCCGGCAAACAGCAGCAAATCTAACGCTTCATCTAACAGGTATTTAACCACAGCCTGAGTATCACTTGCTTCACTCTTGCCGCAAACCTGATGCACGACACAGACATCGAAGCCCATCTCTTTAGCCAAGTTTTCACCCATGTCGCCGGAGGCGGTGATCACTTCGATCTTATCTTGATAGGGTAAGATCACCTCGAGTGCCTGTTGCATACGCAAATGCGCCTTAGGCTTAGCCCCACGCGCTAACGCCTCTTCAGCCACACCATCACTGCCCTTGAGTGCAACGCTGCCCCCAAGACCTGCGAAAGGGTTAATGATTAACCCCAGACGAAATCGAATTGCCATTTACTGTCCTTTATGGTGTCTGATAAACATGCTTAGGTATAAAGCAAGCGGCCAACATGGCGATAAATGCACAAATCGCCGCGCCAATCCAGGCTAAATAAGCCCCCGAGCCGTCTCCCCAGATCATGCCGCACAGCCAAGTACCCAGAGCCCCACCGACGCCGAAACTGAGACTGGCATATAAGGCTTGCCCTTTACTTCTGTGACTCGCATCGAAGCGGCTATGAACGAATTGAATCGAGGCCGCATGGACTAAGCCAAAGGTAAAGGCATGCAGCAGTTGGCTCAAGCCTAGCCAGATAACACTATCGACCAAGTATGCCATTAACAACCAGCGGATCCCGGTAAAACCTAAACTGACCACTAATAGCCGTTTTACTCCAAACCGCCCCAATAGCCTTGGCGCTATCATAAACATCAATATTTCGGCCAGTACACCCAGTGCCACATACATACCCGCGACGGCTTCTGTGTATCCAGCTTGCTTAAGATAGAGCACGAAGAATCCATAAAATGGCCCCGCACTCATCTGCAGTAATATCGCCGAGATTAAAAACCAGACAATACCTTTATCTAAGGCGAGCTTAGGCGTATCGCCTTTCCTCTTCACCACGGCACGATCCGAGGGTAAAGGCAGCGCACTGAGCAGTAACCCGATGAATAACACCATACCAACATAGGGCAAAATTTCAGTGCCCCAAAGGGAAATGCCAAAGCCCACTCCGACCACAAAGACCAAATAACCCAGACTGCCAAAACTGCGAATGGCACCATAGCGGGAGGTATTCTCGCCTAAAGTTTCTAAGGTGATCACCTCGAGCTGTGCCAAGATAGCATTCCAGAAGAAGGTATAGACACACAGACTGATGGCAAGATAGGTAAAACTGCCATCATAGAAGAAGGTGAGATAACTTACCGCTGCGGCAGCGGCTCCCCACTTGACGAGCTGGGCACGCATGCCTGTCCTATCGGCCACCATGGCCCAAACATTGGGTGCTATGATGCGGGTGGCCATTAAAATGGCTAGCAGAGAGCCTATTTCCTGGGGATTAAAGCCTCTATTTTCGAAGAAAACCCCGAGATATGGCACCATCACGCCTAAGATGGCAAAGAAGAAGAAATAACAGGCGCTGATCCAGCGCAGTTTTGTACTGACTTGGGATGTCTGATCCATGATGTCGCTTCTTATATAAAGCAGCTATAGATTTTAAGCTGCTAACAACAAAATAAGTAGTTATGAGAAAACAAAAAAGGCACCTCGAATTCATTTAGCACACATCAAGGTTAATTAACGCATACCTATCTGAGGTGTGCTGCTGTGCACATGCATATTTTGCGCCCGGTGCCTAAGTAGGTGATCCATCAATACGATGGCAAGCATGGCCTCGGCAATCGGTACGGCGCGAATGCCTACACAAGGATCATGGCGGCCTTTAGTCACGACTTCAGCCTTCTCACCTTGAGCATTGATGCTCTCCCCCGGGATGCTGATGCTCGACGTCGGCTTCATGGCGATATGAGCAATAATCGGTTGACCCGATGAAATTCCACCTAGAATGCCGCCGGCATGGTTTGAAGCAAAGCCTGCGGGGGACATCAAATCTCTATGCTCCGAGCCTTTCTGCTCCACCACCTCGAAACCATCGCCAATCTCGACACCTTTAACCGCGTTGATCCCCATTAAGGCATGGGCGATCTCGGCATCGAGCCTATCGAATACAGGCTCACCTAAACCAACAGGGACACCGGTAGCAACCACAGATACCTTGGCGCCGATAGAGTCGCCACTCTTCTTCAGGGCTCGCATGTACTCATCGAGTGCATCAAGTTTTGATGCATCGGGGAAGAAGAAGGCGTTTTGCTCAATCTGACTAAAATCTATGGTTTCGGCCTTGATAGGACCAAGTTGAGACAAGTAACCAGTGATCTCGATACCATGAACTTGTTTCAGGTATTTTTTAGCCACGGCGCCTGCAGCCACACGCATGGCTGTTTCCCGTGCTGATGCACGTCCACCGCCGCGGTAATCACGTAAACCATACTTTTGCTGGTAGGTGTAATCGGCATGTCCCGGACGGAACAGATCTTTAATATCGGAGTAATCTTTACTGCGCTGGTCGGTATTTTCAATCATAAGACCGATCGAGGTACCTGTGGTTTTACCCTCGAATACGCCAGATAAGATACGCACCTCATCGGCCTCACGTCTTGCTGTGGTATAGCGAGAAGTCCCGGGACGACGTCGGTCAAGGTCATGTTGCATATCGGCTTCATTGAGCTCGAGTCCCGGTGGAACGCCATCGATAATGCAACCTAATGCGACACCATGGCTCTCACCAAATGTTGTCACGACAAAATTTTGTCCAATACTGTTTCCCGACATCCGCTCTATTAACCTCTGACTAGTTTTAAAATACTCTGAATTTGTACACCAGCCGAGATTAGCTTAAATGAGCAACAAGTGACAAGCTTAAATAAAGACTAATACCATTCCATATAAGTATCTGGTCAGTTCAGATACTTGCTCGGAATGGTATAATTATGCGTTAGCCTTTTTTATCACCAGCGCACATCGAGACTTGTTGAGCCGCGATGTTTACTTGTCTTTGAAGATGGCAAACAATGATTCATTTTCGACTAGCTGATCACGGGTCAAGACAAACACACCATCACCGCCATTTTCGAATGTCACCCAAGTGAACGGCACATTGGGGAACTGCTCCAGCAGGTGCACCATAGAGTTACCGACTTCGACGACCAGTAAACCATCTGTCGTCATGTAGTCGGCTGCATTGGCCAGAATACGTTTGGTCAGATCGAGCCCGTCACGTCCCGATGCCAGACCGATCGCAGGCTCGTGCTGATATTCATCGGGCATGTCACCGATATCTTCGGCGTCCACATAAGGCGGATTAGACACGATCAGATCGTAGTGTGGACCTTTTGGTATCGCAGAGAAGATATCTGATTCGATAGGAAAGACCCTATCCAGCACGCCTAGACTCTCTATATTAATTTGCGCGACATCGAGGGCATCGGCACTGATGTCTAGTGCATCCACTTCTGCTTCGTCAAATTCATAGGCACATGCGATAGCGATACAAGCGCTGCCTGTACATAGGTCAAGTACGCGGTTAACTTGCTTATGATACAACCAAGGGCTGAAACGATTAGCAATCATCTCGGCAATGGGAGAGCGCGGTACCAGCACACGTTCATCGACAAAAAACTCAAGCCCGGCAAACATGGCCTTGTTGGTCAAGTAAGGAACCGGCAGGCGTTCTCTTACACGACGAATAATGAGCTCGACGATTTTATGCTTCTCACTGCAGGTGAGATTAGCGTGGATAACTTGCTGACCTAGCGCTTCTGGCAGATGAAGGGCATGAAAAACTAAGGCTATGGCTTCATCCCAGGCATTATCGGTCCCATGACCATAATAAATATTGGCATCATTAAAACGGCTCACGCCCCAACGCAACATATCACCTATGGTACGTAGCTCAGTTACGGCTTCATCTACAAAAATCTTATCCAAAACTCACTCCAACATATTTATTCCGTTTCATTGTAACTGAACTCTATTCATAAGGCATCGGATTCAATAAAATAGCAGTATGAATAACGCCGATCATCTATATAATTTAGCTTTTATATTGGTTTATACCTAAACGACCTCGAGATGCAGCATTCAGCATCTCGAGAAATCGCTTGGGATTGAAAAACTGAGAGTCTCTGAACTGACCAGATACTTATATGGAATGGTATTATTAGCATCTACAGCGGCTTAAACGATTTTAAGGTTACAAAATAGACACATGAAGAATAAAGACACCTCTGAAGACCAAGATCTATTTTCATCTATGACTAAAGGCATTGAACCCTTCACGCAAGATAAGCGTCACTTCAGAGCCGAGCCCAAAGATAAGAAGGTGATCGAGGAGAAAACCCAGCAGCTCCATGCCGACAGCTATTTCTCAGATACCTATCAACCTCACCTGCCCAGTGAAGGCCCGATGCGTTGGTCACGAGATGATATTGATAGCTTCGAGCTAAAACGACTTCGCCGGGGAGATTATCAACCTGACCTACTCTTGGATCTGCATGGTATGCGTCAGTCGGAAGCAAAGCTTGAGCTTGCGGCGTTAATTCAAGCCTGTATTAAGCAGCAGTCTCATTGCTGCTGTGTCATGCACGGCCACGGTACGGGTATCCTAAAACAGAATATTCCCATGTGGTTAGCCCAGCATCCACATGTGAAGGCTTTCCATAAGGCGCCCAAAGAATGGGGAGGCGATGCGGCCTTACTGGTGCTTATCGATATTGGAGATCAGCCCTATAGAAGGTAGAAAAGGTGCGAGGTGCGAGGTGCGAGCAGCGAGCAGATTTAAATTCAAACAAAGAAAACAGTCAATAGAACTACTGTTTTCTTACTGGATAACCCTACTGTTGCTAAATATATCTTACTCATTGCATTTAACTGATGCTGTGGTGCGCATGTTGCCATACCAGAGTTGCGCACTCGCAATGCTTATCTATCAATGCCACCCCTGAGGTAGCAAAAAAAGGCGGCTCGGTACCGGCAATCAATTCACTCACCATATAACCCAACAAGGGCATGTGAGCAATCACTAACACTTTGTCGGCTTTATATTGCTCGGCGTATGCCAAGGTGAGATCCGCAGCAGTGCTAGGGTTTCCCGATGGAACCAATTCATCGAGCACTAGCCACTTTCTAGGCTCGGGGAAGTGTTTACTGACTTCCTGCCAACTTTGCTGTGCTCTCAAATAGGGGCTGACAAGCACCAGATCGAACTCAAGCACAGATTTGGCCAGCCAGTTACTCATTAAAGAGGTGTGATACCGACCCGTATCGGTCAGGATCCGTTCTCTGTCTGAGTGAGCTTGATAACTCGCTTCACCATGACGCATTAAAAATAGCTGCATACCACTCTCGCTACTCATTTTTCTCGTTATATGCCAATTGTAGCCGCAAAAGTCAGCGGCACAAACCCTATTTAAGTTATTAATTAGTCGAATAGACTTAGGATCTGTATCTCTTTCAAATTCGAGACTATAAATGGAGAATATTTAACCCCTATAGAGACTTGCTAAAGCAGGATAAGGGGAACAATATGCAATACTCGCTTTTTATTTCCGATAAAATAGCTAGTATTTATTTAATGATACCTCATAGTTAACTTGTGTATATGAGCCTATTGGTAAATCAGATGGAGCCTTCTACTTGTCAGAATCCTTGCAAATCATCAAAAGTCCAAACGATCTCCGTCGCTATCAGCATTTAGTACTCGACAATGGTCTCGCCGTGCTCTTGGTTGAAGATATGGAAGCGAGCCAAGCCGCAGCCTCTATGGTGGTCAATGTGGGTCACTTCGATGATCCTGTTGAGCGGGCTGGCATGGCACATTTCCTCGAGCATATGCTTTTCTTGGGCACAGAAAAATTCCCTGACTCAGGCGAGTATCACGCATTTATCAATCAGCATGGCGGCAACAATAACGCCTGGACAGGCACTGAGCACACCAATTTTTTCTTCAGTATTAATGCCGATGTTTTTGAGGAATCGTTAGATAGGTTCAGCCAATTTTTTATCGCCCCCTTGTTTAACGAAGCACTCGTCGATCGTGAGCGACATGCCATCGAGTCTGAATTTAGTTTAAAACTTAAGGATGACATTCGTCGAACCTATCAAGTGCAGAAAGAGACGGTCAATCCTGAGCATCCATTCTCAAAATTTTCTGTGGGCAACTTGAAAACACTCTGCGGCGAAGAATCCATCCTCAGAGAGGAGCTAGTCGCATTTTATCGCAGCCATTATAGCGCGAATATCATGACGCTATGTTTGGTTGGGCCCAGATCGCTAGCTAAACTTGAATTACTGGCAGAGCAATATTTCAGCAAAGTAAATAATCACCAACTTGAGAAGCACTATCCAGCGGTACCTATTTATCGGCAAGAGCAACTGACAACCCAGCTGCATATCATCCCGCTCAAAGAACAGAAGCGAGTGGCGATCACGTTCAATTTGCCGGCCATAGATGCTTTCTATAAACACAAGCCACTGACCTTTATCAGCCATTTACTCGGTTACGAAGGTAATGGCAGCCTACTGTCCTACCTAAAAGAACAAGGTTTTGCTATCAACCTATCTGCTGGGGGGGGAGTCAATGGCTATAACTTTAAAGATTACAACATCAGTATTCAGCTTACTGAGAAAGGACTCACTCACCTGGATACGGTCATTCGCTGCGTTTTTGAATATATTGAACTGATTAAAACCCAAGGTTTGGAAGACTGGCGCTATCAAGAGCGGGCAAATCTGCTCAATTTGGCATTTAGGTATCAAGAGCAGATTCGACCATTAGATCTGGCCAGCCACCTCAGCATCAATATGCACCATTATGATGTGGAGGATTTGGTTTATGGTGATTATAAGATGGACAGTCTTAACGTTAGCGAAACCTTAGATTTACTGCAACTAATGACACCATCGAATATGCGCATCCAGATCATCGCAGCAGAATTAGATACCGAGCGGCAAGCTGCCTGGTACCATACGCCATATCAGATAAAACCCATTGCAGATGAAAGGCTCAAATCCTGGAGTCATATTCAAATCAGACCCGAGCTCAAGCTACCGACCGCGAATCCATTTATCATATCGGACTCCATTGCTCGCCCCGAAAAGAGTCAGAATAAGATCCCAGTCATCGTTTCCCAAGAGAAAGGCTATCGGATCTGGCACCGCAAAGATGATGAGTTTAATGTTCCTAAGGGCCATATGTACCTATCTCTTGATTCTGAACATGCCGCATCGTCTCCCAGGAATGCCGCGCTAACTAGGCTCTACGTCGAGATGTTGCTCGACTATCTGGTTGAATATACCTATCAAGCCGAAGTGGCCGGGCTCAGTTACAACATCTATTCTCACCAAGGTGGTATCACCTTACATCTGACAGGTTTTACCGGTAAACAGGAAGCGCTATTATCGCTATTGATCAATAAAGCCAGAGAAAGAAACTTTACTCAGAATCGATTTAATTCAATTAAACGTCAGATTTTGAGAAATTGGTATAACCAAACCAAAGCTAAGCCTATCTCACAGATCTTCACCAGCTTAACGGTGACACTGCAAAAGCGCAGTTATGAGCCATCACGCATGGCTGAAGAATTAGAAGAGATAACCTTAGAAGATCTACATGAACACGTCAGAAAATTCTATGAGAAAATCCACCTCGAGGGCTTAGTCTACGGCGATTGGCTGGTCGAAGAAGTTAAGGCATTAGGCAAGCGATTAGATCATATCCTCTCCCTAGTCTCATCACCCAGTGGCGAATCTGATCGTGAGCTGGTTGACCTGTCGGGTAAGGGAACGCTTCTACGTGAAATTACCGCGTCTCACCAAGACAGCAGCATCATCATCTACTATCAAGCATCTCAATCGAATCCTGAGACCATGGCCCTGTTCAGTTTATTGAACCACACCATGTCTTCGACTTTCTTTCACGAACTCAGAACCAAGAGACAACTGGGCTATATGGTAGGCACGGGCTACTTACCACTTAATCGCTATCCAGGGATCGTATTTTATATCCAGTCACCAACATCTAGCCCTCTGCAGCTCTTAGAAGCCATTGACGAGTTTATTGCCGACTTTAACTACGCGGTTATGCAGATCACTAATCAACAGTGGGAACTCACTAAACAAGGCCTTATCAACCAAGTCATGGAACACGATGCTAACCTTAAGACTCGAGGCCAACGCTATTGGTCTAGCATAGGCAATAAGGATTATGACTTTAATCAACGAGAGTTAGTCGTGAAAGAGATTGAAAAGCTGACTCGCGCCGATGTGATCAAGTTTATGATGCAAAAAATGCGTAACAAACTCTGTGATCGCTTAGTGCTGTTCACCACAGGCGACAATCACAGACATGAGGAGCGCCTAAGCTCAGACAACATGATCACAGATCTGCGCAGTTTTAAGCTTCAAGCGAATAAATTCAGCTACTAATCTCTTACAATTAGCCGCTTAGATGCAAGCTAAACTAAGAAGTAAACCCAAAGCTAAAGTCATTCGACTCGGCTTTGACTTGTGACAGAAATTGAACTTTCACATTCAGAGCCGTGAACGAATCCCGCCTCTCCGGCAAACGATGCCGGATTATTCCAACAAATTAGATAAATCACAAAAATACGCCAATTTTAGTCAAATAACCTTAATTTGAAAGATACTCTAGATTTTATGGTTAAACTAAGGAGATTATTAGGCATAAAACAACAACCAAACATTGATCAATAATGATTATCACTAAACAATTTCCCTTCAAATTTTGACAAAGTCTTCACTTTCTGAAAAAGTGAGGTTAAATCCCTGTTGCCTAAGCATTACTGGCTAATAATCAAACTGAAAATGATGCCAAACGCGATGATGAAAACAATCACCACTCTCCTACTGGCACTCTGTCTTTTCGGCCAGGCGCATGCTATTGATCAATCATCTGAATCAAGCAGTGAAATCCCTCTAGAACAGAAGCAAGCTTCAATTCTCCTTAACACTGATACCTATAGCGTCGCGGAAGGATTATCTCAAGCTACAGTCACTTCTATAGTTGAAGATAACGATGGTTATCTTTGGATTGGAACTGTTAATGGACTAAATAGGTTCAACGGAAGTAGTTTTAAACATTATTTTTCCGATGGAACTCAGACAGGTCTTCCAAGTTCTTTTATCAGGAGCTTAATAATAAATAATGGTGATTTACTCGTAGGCACAGACAGCGGGTTAGTCAAGCTGGATAAGAACACCTCAACATTTGTTAAAATTGGTGAAAACCTACCTATAAATGACTTACCTATTTGGTCAATGATCGATTCTGGAAACAGCATAATAATAGGAACTAACAATAAAGTTTTCGTACTAAATAAAGACAACAGCATAGTTACATCATCATTCGAAGATATTTCCTTCGATGGGATAAAGTCAGTGATACGTATTGATGACACTTTTATTATTAGAAATTACAATGGGACAATTATAAAGTATAAAACTGATGCAAGTATCATCTCGACAAAATCCAAAAAAATAATAGATTACAAAGGGACTCTTCTAAGTCACACCGAAAATGGGATTTACACTATAAATAATGATGTACCTTATCAGGTAAGTTCATTTAGGTACGACACTATATTTAAGTCTAAGGGGGAGTTATATGGTTTTTATGAGAATGAACTCTTCGAAATACACCCCGACTTTTCACATAGTAGTATCGGTAAACTCCAAGGGGTCGAATACACATTAGAAAGACCTTTGATTTTATCTGGAGCTAGTAGTCTATACATTTCATCTATAAATATGGGTTTTATTGAAATAAGAGATTTATCAAACATTGTTAACTATTTATCGATAGAAAAGCATAATGTATGGTCTTTGAATAGTCAAAGGCAAGAAACCTTAACCGTCGCGAGCGATTCAAATTTAATTTCTATTTACGATATTAATTTAAAGCTTATAGGTAAATATGATAGTGGAATAACAGGAGCAAAGTCTGCAATTACACTTAAAGGAAAACTGTTTATAGGTAGTGCTGAAGGTCTGTATTCGTTAGATCTTAAGTCTAAAATAAAAACGAAAATTAGTAATGAAAGTTTTGCAGTTTTACGTAGCACCAATGATGGCAACGACTTTTTAGCAGGGACTACCAATGGATATATTTTAACCGTCAACGTTTCAGAAAATAAAACAATAAGTCTCATTGAAGTTGACAAAGGAAACCCTATATTTGACATAATTCCTACAACTGATGGAATCCTAATAGCTAGTCAAGGTGGACTTTTTAAAATAAAAAACAACTCCATACTTGAAATATTCACTAGCGATATAGTGTTTAGTGCAAGAGAATACAAGAACGATATATTTTTTGGGACTACGAAGTCGATATTTAGTTACAATATAAACACGAGAAAAGTATCTGAAATATATTCAAACAACAAAGCAATATTTTCCATGTCAACTTGGAATGATTTACTTTTTGCATCTTCGATAAATGAGGTAATCCTCATCCACGATGAACAGATTACTATATTAAATAGAAACACAGGGATTCAGAATGAATATAACACTCAATCTTCTGTGTTTTTTAATGGCAATCTGATTTTAGGCGGGATAAATGGTCTGAGTTCATTAAAACCAGAAAACATATTCAACTATCTTGAAAACAGTTCGCCGCCCAAAGTTTCAATAGAAGAACTTTTAGTTTTTAATCTGCCCAGAAAAATGATCAATGGCGAATTAAAAAAACCTATATCGTTATCAAGAAAAATTGAACTTGATCATTCAGATTACCCTTTTACATTTAAATTTAGTTCACCGGGAAAGCCGAGTGCAGAAATAGAATTTAATTATCAAATGGAAGGCCTGTCAGATACATGGATATCTTCACAAGGAATAAATACTGCGACATATACAAACCTCTCTCCAGGAGAATATACTTTCAACGTATATGCTATCGACCCATTTGTTAAAATTTCAGGCAATGTGAAAAGCATTAAAGTTATAATAACTCCTCCATGGTGGCTTTCTAAACAAGCTGAATTTATCTATTTCATGCTTTCACTGATCATTTCAGCAGTCATTGTAAAGACTATACTGAGACGCCGGGAAGTCCAAAAGCAGATTGCTAAATCTGAAGAACGATTAAAACTCTCTTTATGGGGGAGTGGTGATGAGATGTGGGATTGGGATATCGAAACAGGGCAGATATATCGTTCTAATATCTGGGGGTCACTTGATTTTCCTCGAGATGGGCAGAGAGCAGGTGAAACAGGTGAAAAAAGTAATATTCACCCCATGGATCAGAAGCGTGTCAGTACCGCGCTTAATGATCATTTCTCTGGCAAGTCAGATCACTTCGAAGCAGCCTATCGTGTGAAAGGAAAGTCCGGTGACTGGGTGTGGATTTTAGATAGAGCAAAGATTGTCGAGCGTGATGAGAAAGATAATCCGCTTCGAATGACGGGTACCATCAAGAACATCAACAACTTTAAACATGCCGAAGAACAGTTGCGGCTTTTTGAACGAGCTATCGCCAACATTTCAGAAGGTATGTTTATTCTAGACAGTGAGTTTAGATTTGTAGAAGTCAACGAAGCCTGTTGTGAGCTGTGTTTAAAACCCAAAGATAAGTTTATTGGCGAGCAATTTAACTTCGACCTTTACCCCGATAGCTATTCTGAACAGATCCGCACTATATTGAATCAACAAGGTCGATGGAGTAACGATGTCGAGTCTGCTAAGGGAGATGGTTCCAGCTTCTTGATGGAACTCACTGTCGATGCTATCTACGATGAACAGGGACAGCTTACTCATTATGTAGGCGTATTTTCTGATATTTCCCGTCGTAAACAGCAAGAAGAAGAGCTTAGAAAGCTGACCAACAACGATCTGCTGACTAACCTTCCCAACCGTTCAAGTTTGATGGTCACCTTAGGTAATCTGGTTAAACGCGACTCTCATCACACACTCATGGTACTCGATCTTGATAACTTCAAAAAAATTAACGACTCTCTCGGACACCAGGTTGGTGATGAATTATTAATAAAAGTCGCTAGACGCATCGAAGCTGCAGTTCCCTACCACACCAGTATCTACCGCCTCGGCGGTGATGAATTCGCCATTCTCGTCGACGATAATCCAGATATAGGCTCGAGTGCGGTTATCGCTAATAGTGTTATCGAAGCCTTCGTCACACCGTTCGAATTGACCTCAGATAAAGTCGTAGTTGGCATGAGTATTGGTATAGTGCTCTACCCTGAAGATGACCAAAATGAACAAGCCCTACTGCGTAAAGCTGATATCGCCATGTACCACGCCAAATCCGCGGGTGGCAATCGCTATCAGTTCTACTCAGAATCACTGAACCGTAACGCAATTAGACAACTGGAAGTGGAAAACCTAATCAGACAAGCTATCAAGGAAGACCTGTTTGAAGTTTACTATCAACCTAAAATTGATCTTAAAAGTGGTAAGATGACAGGCATGGAAGCGCTAGTCAGGCTCAATCACCCAGAGCAAGGACTGATCCCACCTAATGAATTTATTCCATTAGCCGAAGAGAATGGCCTGATCGTAGAAATTGGTGACATAGTCATGAAGAAAGCCTGCTTCGCGGCACAAAAATGGCGGAGCCAAGGAATCTTCAATGGACGCGTAGCGGTCAATTTATCTTCATATCAGTTCGCTCTACCCGATCTGCAGCAGCGTATCGAGTCAATTTTACGTCTAACTCAGCTTCCTGCAGCGAATTTAGAGCTTGAAATCACCGAAGGGACCGTCATTAAAGAGCCAGAGAAAGCTATAAAAGTGATGCAACAGCTATCTAAGATGGGAGTAACTCTGGCGTTAGACGATTTTGGTACGGGTTACTCTTCACTCTCCTACCTTAAACGTTTCCCTATTCACACGTTGAAGATAGATAAAGCCTTTGTGGACGATATCGATAAGTCTGATCGTGATCTTAAGATGGTCGACTCGATTATTACTATTGCCCACAACATGGGGCTCTCTGTTGTAAGCGAAGGTGTAGAAGACGCCTCACAACTCAGCATCCTAAAAGCACTTAATTGCGAGGAGATTCAGGGGTTTATATTCAGCAAGCCAGTCACAGAAGCTGAGTTTACCAAGCTACTCCACAAGGAGTTCATCGAACCGTAAGCATTCACCAGAGGGGGATTGACTAAGCTGAGGTTAGTCCAAATACGTCTGGGTAGTCGCATTTACCCACCACGCCCGCAATGATAGTGCTGATCACTGTTATCGGGGATAACTTGCGCTTCTTGCACGTTTCAACGACTGAGAGGATCCGAGATCGAAACTTCTCACCCCTATCTGAACTGGTGCCATAGCAGATCTTGCGCATGATCACGCTGCCACGCAAACAACGCTCGGCTTCGTTATTGGTCAAAGGTGTCCCTGGGTGATTGAGAAAAACCCATAAACCTTGCTCATATTTGAGAATATGCCGGCATCGGCCTGAGTAGCGTGAAGCGGGCACATTTTCCCCGCACTCAAGCCAGCGCTTAATATTGCGCCTTAGTCGTTGCATTCGCCGACGCCACATTATTTCGTCAACGTCACCGGCTTCATATCTATGTTGAGTGCGAAATACGGACTTGAATAGCAATACCAGTCGATTGCCGATACTCGCGGTAAGCCCCTTACCTGAATAATCGGCCATTTGTTGTAAATTACG